>WPAE01000131.1 GCA_009773205.1 Ignavibacteria bacterium | reverse complement strand
TATTATAATAGGGATACATTTCACATGTAAACTTTAATATGTAAAACATGCTCCGTTACGGAGATAAATGCAATGTAAAAATCAAATTCCTATTGGCCGTAATAGAAAATCTTTTTTTAATTTGAAAATTTTTATATTTAAATAAGGATTTTTTAAAAATTTTTCACATTTCCGGGTAGAGCACGTGAAATTATAGGGGCAATGTCCAAAAAAGCCGACCCTAAAAAATTTTTTGTATGATGACGTCATCATACCCCCTATTATAATATTCGATATCATCATAGACCCCCTATTATAATATTTGATCTCATATACACCATATTACTACTACATAATCCCCCCCCCTATGATATCGTCATCATCATAGACCCCCCTATTATAATATTTTATATCAGTAGTATGGTATATGCAATATCATCATTGACCCCCCTATGATATCGTCATCATCATAGACCCCCTATGATATCGTCATCATCATCGACCCCCCATATGATATCGTCATCATCATCGTTGTCGGGCATAGACATTCGGTCAAATTGATACATCATTAGTGTGTTGCAATAAATGAATCTCAACATTACAGATGTGGAGGTATCAATTCCCTTAAGCTTGGAAATCCAAAAACAAATTGAAAATGTAGAAGAAATCGTGAGAATTGATGGGAAAAGCAAGGAAATCGTTACACAAATTGTGGAATTCAAGAGATACAATGCAAATTGAGTCAATACCACTGGAAAAAGTACACAGACAAGCTGATTTATTTTCTGACCATTTATTTCCTTAATTAATTTCAACTTCAATACTGATTCAAAATGACTCAAAAGAAGAGTTTATTTAATTTTCTGGATGAAGTGGAAGTTGGAATGGATATTTCCTATCAATTCATCTATAGGAATAATTTGGAAGTCTGGATGCAATTCGAACCTATTCAGCTGTATACAATTACTCGGAATCAATTGCTATTCGAAGCAAAAGCTGCAAATAAAGACAAAGTTGAAGTTTTCCATGCCAAGGAGCCACAAGGAACTATTTACCCCGGCGATACTTATCATTTCTCTCCGAGAGAAAACAGGGAAAGGAAATTTTTCCCGACTTTTTCTCAGCCACAGAATGGAATATGCGAGATCGAAGAAGAATTAACGCTTAGTGTCCTTTTCTCAATTGAATGGACTCGGCACGCTCATCAAGAAGAAGTCTGCAATGGTCTTTGTGAGGAGATATTAAGACCCTCACCTTATGAAAGATTCACGGCCACTGTCAGCTATGGAAAAATCGAACGGCTCGGCGACAATGACAGCTGGGAAACGGCATACTTTTTTACTCATTCTAATTATAAACCAAGAGACGAATTTTTCGATCCGTACAAATCGCGAAAGGCTCACTACAATCGGATTGCACTCAGGTGCTACGAACCTACAAGCGATGAAGCACTTGTGAATCATATAGTCTGATTGACTCAATCCAGCAAAAGCAGGAAAAGCATACTTCCATTCTTTCAACTTAGACGCCCCACCATATTCTATTTTCTGATTTATCGCTGTGCTCAAGGCTGATATAATTAGTAAAGTGGTTTGTAAATGTGAACATTTTGATTTCAGATTCGAACATTTTCTTTTCGTCACATATCAACTCATATGCACATGCTTTTGAAAATCGATTATTTTCCAATGTATAAAATTTTCGAATGGATACATACTCCCTTTTATAGTTTAGATATATATATGTGTACACTGTTCACTTCAATTCTCCAGGCAGGTGCATTTTCACGCTTTATGCGTATTGAGAATATCACTCAGCTCGATGAACCCTATCACTTGAGGTACTATATGCCTATGTTCAAAAGAAAAAGTGTCAAAGGCAAATTTTCGACCATCAAAATGTATGGGGTGGGGTCATTGTACTCCCAATAACTTTTTATTCTTCGATTTTCAGGCTTCAGTGCTGTAGAGACTTTTCCTCAGCTCCACGAGCCGAATCTTTTGATATATAATTTTCACTTTTTTAGAAGAAAAAAATTTTTAGGGTATGGGGGACCCCCACCGAATAAAAAATCAATTTTAAAATTTTTTAATAAATCAGGGAAATTTCAATAGAGGGAATTTTAATTGTTTTCTTACTCTACGGGGTCGTTTCTCTGGGAATTCATCGAGAGCACCTGTTTTGATCTCTTAATTTCGTTTGGGAGAGGGACC
>WPAE01000050.1 GCA_009773205.1 Ignavibacteria bacterium | reverse complement strand
AAGAGATTTTTGGAAGATTCTATCTAATCTTTTAAAAGAAGGCATTACAATATTTATGTCCACTCCCTATCTCGATGAAGCCGAAAGATGCAACCGAGTTGCGCTGATGGATAAAGGGAAAATAATCAGTTGCGATACACCAAAGAATGTGAAAGAATCGATGAACATGCAAGTATTGGAGATTGTTTGCACACCAGTAAGAACTGCTTATAATGTAATTAAAGCTACAACAGATTTTGAAGTTCAGATGTACGGCGACAGACTAAACATTGCAGTATCTGAATATGAGAAAGATTATGCTCTGATTAAAAAATTATTTGTAGAAAACTCAATTATGGAAATAGACAAAAGAATCATTACGCCGTCATTGGAAAATGTTTTTATCCATTATATGAGCAAATAAAGTTTGATGAAAATTGAAAAGGAAATAAAAATGAAAAAGCTACTAATCATAATTCTTTTTGCAAGTTCGTTGTTTGCACAAGAGAAAATCCTAACTCTAAAAGAAAGCTTGGAAATAGGATTGAAGAACAGCAAGGATCTCAAAATCTCCAAAACCAAATTAAATTATGCCGATTCTAAACTAACAGAAATCAACAGTCAATTCTTGCCGCAGTTCAAACTACTGGGTAATTATACACGGTTAAGTGATAATATTCCGCCGTTCGAAGTAACAATGCCTTTTTCTCCAAATCCAATTAGAATTTCCGAACCGATACTAAACAATTACACGTTCAAATTTGGATTCAGCCAGCCGTTGTTTACAGGATTCAAGTTATTATCGTTAAGAAGTTCGGCGAAATTAAATCTAAATGCTTCAGAGCAGGATTATTCAAAAGAAGGGAATGAAGCAGCATTTAATATTTATAGCGCTTATTGGAATTATTACAAAACCGATGAGATTAAAAAAGTAATCGCACAAACGCTTCAACAAATGGAAAATCACTTGAAAGACACAAAAAGTTTTTTCGAGAACGGACTGATCTCAAAGAATGACATGTTGAAATTGGAAGTTCAATATTCCAATACAAAACTTTTGCTTATCGAAGCTGAGAATAATTTAGAGCTTGCAAGAATTGCATTTAATAAAGCAATCGGGATTGAACTTACTTCACAGACAAAAGTTGCAGCAAGCGAACAATCATATAATTACGAAAAGTATCAGCTTGCCAATATAATTGATGAAGCAATCAACAATCGAAAAGAATTAAAATCATTGTCGTATCGTTACGAGGCAAGCAAAGAAGGAGTAAGTGCGGCTAAATCCAATTGGCTTCCCTCAATTTATTTAACCGGAAATTATTATTACAGCAACCCAAATCCAAGATTTCAGCCGGCAAAAGATGAGTTTAACTCCAACTGGGATGTTGGTGTTACATTAAGCTGGGATGTATGGAACTGGGGCTTGACTTCTTCACAAGTTTCGCAAGCCGAACAAGATCAGCTTAAAGAAAATATTCAAATGGAAGTTTACTCAAATTACCTAAACCTAATTAAGACCGAAGAGAAAGTGAAAGTAAACAAAGAGGCATTGGATCAGTCATTGGAAAATTACCGCATTACTTCGGAAAAATACAACACTCAGTTAGCCACAAGTACGGAATTAATTGACGCAGAAACTTTGAAACTGCAGGCAGAAACAAACCTTAAAACAGCAGAGGTGGATTTTCAAATAGCCAAAGTGAAATTAGAAAAATCTTTAGGGAGAGTGATTTATTAATGAATGCAATTGAGGTAAAAAATCTGACAAAGGTATTCGGGAAATTCACCGCTGTTGATAATATCAACTTCGATGTAAAACAGGGAGAGATTTTCGGATTTCTCGGGGCTAACGGAGCAGGTAAATCTACTACCATAAGGATGCTTATCGGGATATTGGAACCTACATCCGGTGATGCACTTGTTAGCGGTTACAGTATTAAAAATCAATCCGATCTTGTCAAAAAGAATATTGGATACATGTCTCAAAAATTTTCTCTTTATAATGATTTGACAGTAGTTGAAAATATAAGGTTCTTTGCTGGGATTTATGGATTGGACGGAAAGAAATATGAAGAAAGAAAAAATTGGGTATTAAAAGTTGCAGATTTAGAGAATATGGAAAATGTTATTACAGGTTCTTTACCGGGAGGAATTAAACAACGTTTAGCACTTGGTACGGCGGTAATTCATGAGCCGAAGATTGTATTTCTTGACGAACCAACAAGCGGAGTCGATCCGATATCACGCAGAAATTTTTGGGATTTGATTAATGAACTTTCAGAAGGCGGAACCACAGTGCTTGTTACAACGCACTATTTAGATGAAGCAGAATTTTGTAATGATATTATTTTAATTAATGCAGGCAAGCTCATCGCTCAGGGAAATTCCAAAGAACTAAAAACAAACTACATCAAAAACCCAATACTTGAAATAGAAAGTGATCGTATAGTTGACAGCATGGAGATTTTAGAAAAAGAAAAGTGGGTTGGTGAAACTTCAATTTTTGGCAATTACATTCACGTTATTTTGAACGATAACACGATAAATGAAGGTCACATCTATGATTTGTTAAGAGACAAAAACGGAATATCTGTAAAGCGGGTTGAGAAAATTACTCCGACGCTCGAAGATGTATTTATCCATTTAATTGAAAAGGACAGCAAGAAAAATGTTCAATAGAATATTTGCAATCGCGAAAAAGGAGATGAGACAGTTAAAGCGGGATACAAGAATGCTGTTTATTGTATTTTTCTTCCCGGTTGTATTGCTGGCAATTTTTGGATATGCGATAAATTTTGATGTGCATCATATTAAAATTGCCGTGTACGATCAAGACCGCTCGTTAATTAGTTCCGAGTATTTCGATCTTGTTACATACATAGATAATGATGACCAGATCAAAAAGATGTTGGACGAAAAAATAGTACAAGCCGTTGTTGTCTTCCCGAAAGACATGTCCAGAAGATTGCTTTCGAAGCAGGAAGTAAAAATCCAGTTTTTAGTTGATGGGGTGGATGGTACCTCCGCAAATGTAATTCAAAATTATGTTAACGCTGCAACCTATAGTTATTCAATTCAACTAACTAAAGAGTATTTAGCAGTTACCGGTAAAAATTTGTATGTACCAATAGATCTTCAACCACGGTTTTGGTTTAATCCGGATTTACAATCAACGCGTTTTCTTATTCCCGGTTTGATGGGAATGATTTTAATTATTACTGCGGTAATCTCGATATCACTTTCAATTGTTCGAGAAAAAGAAAGAGGCACAATAGAACAGATTAATGTTTCACCACTCTCATCAATAGAATTTATTCTCGGTAAAACAATTCCATACATTGTAATCTCTTTGATTAATGCCACAATTGTTTTACTTGCAGGTTATATTCTCTTTGATATAGTTATTAAAGGAAATATGCTTTTACTTCTTCTCGGAACATTCGCATTTTTATTTGCCGCTTTGAGTTTGGGAGTATTTATTTCGACTATCGCAGACTCTCAGCAAGTTGCATTTCAAGCAGCAAACGTAACGTCATTGCTTCCATCATTAATTTTATCAGGATTTATTTTCCCGATAGAAAGTATGCCGATTGCTATTCAAGTACTAACCAATATTACTCCGGCAAAATTTTATATAGTCATTCTAAGGGCGATTCTTTTGAGAGGTGCTGGAATATCTGCTTTCTGGGACCAACTAATCTATCTCGGAATTTTCGGATTAGTCTTTATTGCGCTGGCAACGTTAGTTGATAAAAAATCAAAAAATAAGTGAGAGATATGAAAACGATTTTTCAATTTATTATTAAAGAGTTATTGCAGGTAAAACGGGATAAGAAAATGCTCGTAGTAATTTTTATGGCTCCTATCTTGCAGCTCATTTTCCTTGGCTACGCCGCTAATATGGACGTTAATGTTATTCATACAACTATTTACGACCAGGATAAAACATCAACAAGCCGGGATTTTATAAAACGGTTTGAACAATCAGGGTATTTCACAATAGATCATAACGTGAGTAATTATGAAGAAGTAACAGATTTATTGAATGAAGGAAAAACTCTTGTCGCTATAGTTATCCCAAAAGATTTTGAAAAGAAAATCAACAGACGTGAAACCGCACCGCTTCAAACTCTATTTGAGGGATCAGACGGTAATAAAGCATCAATAGCGCTTGGATACATTCAAGGGATTGCCACAAAATTTTCACAAGGGATTGTAGCTGAAACAAAAGATAAACTCGGGATGAAAATATCATTAAGCGGATCTTTAATTCCAGAGGTTCGAGTTTGGTATAACCCGGAGATGAAGACACGTAATTATATGGTACCCGGAATTTTAGGACTTATCTTAATGATTTCGACAATCTCATTAATGTCAATGGCGGTTGTAAGAGAACGTGAGATTGGAACACTAGAACAATTGATAGTTACGCCAATAAAGAATTATCAACTCATACTCGGCAAACTTATTCCCTTCACACTAATTGGTTTTGTTGTTTTAATAATTGTAATGATAATTATGACGCAATGGTTTGGAATTGTTGTTCGAGGCAATAGACTGTTTCTTCTTTTCACCGCACTACTTTTTGTTCTCTCAAATTTAGGCATCGGATTATTTATTTCAACAGTATCGAAAACACAACAACAAGCAATGATGGCTTCTGTCTTCGCGATAATGATGCCGATGATTTACCTCTCGGGTTTCGCATTTCCAATTGAAAATATGCCCGTTGTTGTTCAATACATTACTTACCTAATCCCGCTGAGGTATTTCATCACTATTCTTCGTGGAATTGTGTTGAAGGGAATCGGTTTTTCATCCCTCTGGTTTGAGACTTTAATACTATTTGGTATGGGAGTAACTCTCTTGATCTTTAGTTCATTAAGGTTTAGCAAAAAAATAGAATAAAATGATTATTTCAAAGAATCAGACAGGAAGCGATGAGCAATATAGATTTTGATACAAAGAAAGCGGCGCACTACGAAGACTTAGCCCGTAAAGCTGTTTTCGGCTATGATCAGCTTTTCATTATGGCGTTATCTCTTTTAGCGGAAAAGCAAAATGAATCTGCAAATGTTTTGATAGCAGGTTGTGGAACCGGAATGGAGTTAATAACCTTTGGAAACCTTATGCCAAATTGGCGATTGACGGGTGTTGATCCTTCCGAAGAAATGATAAAAAGATCAAAAGTTAATATAGATATTCATGGGCTAAGCGACCGTGTTACTTTACATCATGGTTTCGTAGAAAGTTTGCCTAAAGAAGAAAAGTATGATGCTGCCACACTAATATTTGTTCTACGTTTTATAACTGAGGGTAGAAAGAAGCTATCGTTATTTCAGGACATCGCAAAACGATTAAGAACAGGGGCAAAACTTATTCTAATTGATCAATATAGTGATTCAAACATTGAGCATTTTGAATATATGTCAAAAGCGTGGAGAAATTTTATGAAACTGAGTGGAGTCCCATCTGAATTAGTATTGAAAATAGCGGTTCAAGCAATCGGAAAAAGCTTTTTTACTGAATCAGGTATACAAAAATTACTAACAGAAGCAGGATTTTCAAATGCAAACCGGTTTTACAATTCTTTTATGCATGGTGGGTGGGTTGTTCAAAAAATTTAATAGATAATCAGATTTAGAATAAAAAAATATATATGGGTTGAAAATGTATAAAGTAATAAATGTTAATAACCGAATTGAAAACGGCTTAGAAAAAGAAGTAAAAGTATTATTTGAAAACTCCAGAGCGGAAATTGCACTATTAACTTTGCGAAAGAATAAAACATTAGTTAGCCACGAAGTAAATGTACCAATAGTTATCCAATGCATCGCCGGAATAGGCGAATTGATTATTGAGAATGGGATAGAAAAGAAGAAACTCTCTTTGTTGCCGAGAACAATTATAGCGCTAGAGGCAAATGTGCTTCATAGTATTGTGTCAAAACCTTCTGTTTCATTACTTTTATTAAAATTAAGTAACGCTAAATAGATTATAATTTTTAATAAAATGAATAAATTAATTCAACAACATATTCATGTTATCATATCGTGGAGGTAAAATGAAACATAGAATACTTTATATGCTTGTACGACCTATGTTTTTTTGGCTTTTTTTATTATTTATTTTGGAATTTACAAAAACAACTGCCCAGATAAATTCCTACGATGAGTTGCCCTCCGGTATGGCAAAATATCCATTTTCAAATTCACAAGATTCTTCTCTACAAAATGCCATTGTAAAGAAAAATTATTGGCTGCCAGCCGTAGAAGTTATAGGGCTTAATATTGGTGTTTGGGCTTACAGTAAGTATTTAACAAGTGAAGGCTGGTCAGATATTAATTGGGAAACAGTAAAAAACAATTTTAAGACAGGTTTTAAGTGGGATGTTGATGGTTATCTAATGAATCAATTTTGGCATCCATATCATGGTTCCAATTATTATAACCTTGCGCGTTCTAATGGTCTTGGGTTCTGGGAGTCAGCCCCATATGCATTTGGCGGCAGCTTAATATGGGAATTTGTAATGGAGAACGAAGCTCCATCGTATAATGATATTGTCAACACACCAGTAACAGGAATTATTTTAGGTGAGATTTCTTTTCGTGTTTCGAATTTGATAATAGATGAAAGCGCTATCGGGTTCGAAAGATTTCTTCGAGAGTTCTCTTCAACTCTTATCGATCCGATGCAAGGGTTCAACCGCTTGATTAGAGGCGACATGTGGAAAGCCGGTAAACCAAACAAACGTTCAAAATTTAATGTGATTGTTTCCAGCGGTGTGCATAATGTTTTTTTCAGCAGTAAAATAAACAGTAGTAAATCGTATCTAGCGCTTAGGGCGGACTTGAATTATGGTGATCAATTTTCTGTTTCAGACCATCAAAAACCATTCGATTATTTTACGCTGCGTGCAGAGGTTAATATAGCGCCGGGCGATAATATTGTGGGAATTTTTGCAAGCGGCGTTATTTGGGATAATAAATTAAAATTATTCGAAAATTCAAAAAACATTATTGGTATTTACAAAGAAGTCGACATTCATATCAATACAGTTTATAAACTTTCGGCAACAAGCGTTACCGGACAAATAATAAATACTGTACCGTTATCGGCATCAGTTTCTATGCAAAACTATTTTGGGTTATCTGCGATATTAATGGGCGCCACTAACTCACAATATGCTTCCGAATCCGGAAAAGATTATAACATCGGTCCAGGCGCCAGTGCAAAAATTGGTGCTAAAGTTATCTTTAGGAATTTTGGAGAAATTTATTCCAACTATAAAAGATTTTGGATTCATACTCTAAGCGGAGCTGAAGGAGAGGAATTTGTTGGTTTACTGAATATCGGAATTAACTATCAACTACTTGAAAATAGTTTTTTGGGAGTGGATTTCTTGCTGTATGAACGTTATGGTGATTATAAATATTTTACTAATACTCAAGACGTAAACTCAGCATTAAGAATTTATCTCAAACAGAATATTTGAGAAAAAAACATTTACAAAGAACAGAGATAGAAATGAAAACAAAGTTATTCAAAATAATTGCCGCCGTAATTGCAATCATTTTCAGTCTACTATCAATAGTGGAAGGATCTACAGTATTGCTTGGAATATCAGTGCAAGATTATACTGTATTTAAACCTTTATTAGTTTATAACGTAATAATGGGAATAGTCGGTGTGTTTGCGGGTAGCGCAATTTGGATTAACACTAGAGAAGCTATGAGATATACAAAAATTATTTTAGCAGCACACACAACAGTTATGGTAATAGTTATTTTCATTTATCTTTTAAGCAATGCAGTCGCAATGCACAGCGTACAAGCTATGCTTGTCAGGGTTGTAATCTGGCTTGTAATCACTTTATTAGCTTGGAAATCGAATCAATCGGTTGTCAATCAAAAAAATGTTAATAAGTAATAAAAAGGTAATAATTATGAGGAATAAAAGTGTTGCACTTATAGTAGTAATACTATTTGCAAGTTTGAGCTATGCACAAAATAAAATTTCTTTACTCGATACTGAAAAAGTAAATGAATATTTAGAGCTTACACAAGAGCAAACCAAAATTATCAATCCAAAGATTGAGCAGATAAAAAAGATACTTGAAGACGATAGAAGGATAATTTCTGCGATAAAAGAACGCGTTAAAAACAATGATGAACCCGGATTCTTTGAAAAAATCGGAGTAAAGCGAGGGCACGATAAACGTGCTTCGAAAGTAGAAGATTTGATAGATGAAATTAAAGATCAACTAAATGATCAGCAAATACAGAAATTTAAAAACATTGAAAAACCAGAATTAAAGCCACTTAAAAAAGAAGAAATATTTGGAAAGTGAACTTCGATTATAATGTGGATACAAGATAAATAAAATAATTAAACCGTCAGGCTGATTCACATTATCATTGAGATAAGAAAAATATATTCAACGAAAATTTATTCAGACAGTGAAAAACTATTCTAAATATTTTTTATTAATTCTATTATTCATTTACAACAGTAATTTATTACCACAATCTACAAATGGGAGTAACACTGCTGGGGACCAAAATGTAATAACCTCAATTCTTCCATTTGCTCTGTACAGTGAAATATTCGGTTGGGCTGCTGGGGGATTTGTTGGTATTCAAGGTCTCGCACAAAAAAACATGTCTTTATATATGGGCGGACTTATCAGCACTAACGGTACCAAATATGGATTCCTTCAAATCAGAGAATTCTATGTACCGTTTTTCCCTCGATTATATATTACACCGGATATTCTAGGAGGATATTTTGGTGTATTGAATATCTATAAAGATCCACCCGCTACTTTAATGCAAGATGATCCTAAATTACGAGCCGGAAGCAATGATTCTGATAAGAATGATTATATGGAAGTGAGCGGTTCGGATCAATGGTACGAACTAAAATTTAGATTCCTCCTTCCGATAGGACATGGAAAAGATCAAATCTATTTTTCACCGCAATTGGAGAACGGAATATTAAAATCCGGCGAAATGGGGGGCACCCACTGGAATCCGTTTATAAGCGGAAGAACATTTATTGATATTAAACCGTTTTACAGGAAGCGTGTTGCGTTTGCTACAAACGGAATTGATTTTGCACTAACAAGAGAGAATACTGATTTCTATGTCAATCCAACTCGTGGCAGTTTTCAGAAAGTTGCTTTTAGAAGAGACTTTGGATGGTTCGATACAATGTCTCCTTGGAGTGTGATCGAAACAGATTTAAGATGGTATTTGCCAATTCACGAATTTACTGGCAACAAAAATTCACTCCCAAAAGTTTTGGCTTTGGATTTCTGGACTATAAATACACCTACGTGGGATAGTTATAGTGTAATTGGTTCTGATCTGAGTGGAATCGTAATAAAACAATATCACCGCCCTCCTCCTTATACCGGTGCCTATTTAGGAGGAAGATACCGGCTTCGCGCTTATTATGAAGGTCGCTTTAACGACAGAGCTGCTATTTATTACGGCGCAGAATACCGGCAGATAATTTCATGGAATGCGTTCAATCTATGGTCGGTTACTGAAAAATTAAATGTGCATTGGCTGCAATTAGCTGTATTTGCAGAATTGGGTCGTGTTGCGCCCGAATGGAAAATTTCTACTTTGCACACTGATATGAAATGGAGCGCCGGAGGCGGCTTGAGAATATTTATGAACAATTTAATTTTGAGAATAGACGGCGCTTTTGGAAAGGAAGGTTTTTATACACAGATGTTTGTTGATCATGCTTTTTAAGTATTTTTATTATAGACATTATTTACAAAGAGTTGCCTATGGAACAAGTAAGTATACAAATTAGAGTATTCAAACTTTCCCTCGCTATCTTATTGATACTATTGGAATCTATTCTAAACGGGCAGGAGTTCAACATTAGTAAATCTGGAACAACTACAAAAAATTTTAGCTCCGGCAAAGATCTTAAAATAGGATTAGCCCTTAGCGGCGGAGGCGCAAGAGGAATTGCTCATATTGGTGTAATTATAGCGCTTGAGGAAGAGGGAATCCCTATAGATTATATTGCCGGGACAAGCATGGGCAGTATCGTGGGCGGTCTCTATGCTGCCGGGTACAATGGCAAGGATCAAAAAAATATTGTTCATCAGATTGATTGGGAGAGTATCTTCAACGAGAATCCCGAGCCGGGTTTTGAATTAATAAGTAAAAGATATGGTATGATGGAATCTATTGTTACTCTGCGGTTCAAGTTTTGGGACGTATATATTCCTTTTGGTTTAATGAACGGTCAAAGAATTAATGATGAGTTATTTAAATATACTGCTCAAGCTAATTATGCGGCGAAATCTAATTTTGATAGTCTTTCTATTCCATACAGATCGGTAGTTGTTGACATATCAACAGGCGAAGTGGTTGCAATTGATAAAGGAAATCTTGCACAGTCTATACGCGGAAGCATGGCTATCCCTTTCCTTTTTTATCCGGCAAAAATAAACGACAGATATATGGTTGATGGCGGAGTACTAAATGTGATTCCAACCGATGTAGTGAAAAATATGGGTGCCGATATAATAATTGGTGTTGATTTAGAAGGGCTTTTCCCTTTGGGCAAGGAACCTACAAACCTAATGGAGATTGCAGATCATACAATTGATATCATGATCCGTGAATTAAAGCAGAAAAATATTGCTCTTGCCGATGTATTGATTGAACCTCAATTGGGTCAACACTCCTCTACTGATTATAGTAAGTTCGATTCGCTTATTGAAAAAGGATATCGCGCTGCGAAAGACAAGATGGAAGAGATTAAAAGAAAGATTCCTCAGGAAATTCTATTGAAGAGAAAAACTAAACACTGGCTTGATTTAACGCTTTTGGAAAAATCAATAATTGGGGAAATAAATGTTATTGGTAACGAATATCTTTTTTCTGAAGCTATACTGGACGATTTTCTCCTTTCAGTTGGAGATAAATTTAATTTAGATATAGCGATTAATGGGACAAAAAATATTTACGCATCTAATCTCTTTAACAATGTTTGGCTGGAACTTGATACACTGGCAAATGAAAAATTAAAGGTGAGTATTAACGTTGTAGAAAAATATCCAAGAACAATTGGGTTTGGTGTTAATTACAGAGAAGATGAAGGGGTGAGCGGTTTTGTTCAAATAATTCACTTCAATTTGTTTGGATGGGGCGAAAGATTGATGCCTTTATTCCGTTTTGGAAAGCTGCGAACAAAAGTCGGCGTTGAAATGGCTAATGATCGGTTATTTGGTACACCGCTAACTTTTCATAACGGTCTCTACTATGAAAGCGAATATCCCTATTTATATAATTCTGCCGGTGATCAATATGATCAGATGGATTTTAAACGCGTTGTAGGTTTATTTTCTACAGGGGTTCAGCCATACAGGAAGATTCTTATTTCAGGTGGATTAAGGTGGGAGAGAATATGGTACAAGAATAGTCGAAATACTGCTAATGGTTATAATAGAAAAGACAACCTATTTCTCTTCGGAAAAATAAATATAGATAATACTGATAATCGTTATCTACCTACAAAGGGAATTAGATTTGTGGTGGAAGGTGAAACGATTTTGAATTATGAAAAAAATACTCAACCATTTTCAAAAATGAGCACTGAATTGAGCGGAGTATTCCCTCTACCTTTCAAGCAAAGAATAAATCCCTTCGTTAAAATCGGTACTTCTAACGAAAAATTACCGATCTATGAAAAATTCAGGATTGGTGGATCATTGATTATGCCCGGTTTTAGTAGAGATGAATTATGGGGAAATCACTATGCAATTTTTGGCATTTCTTATTTTATTGAAACTATTAAAAAAATAAATTTCCAATTTAACGTTACCTATGGAAATGTCTTTGAAAAGTACAGCGACTTCAGATGGGATAATCTAATCGTCGGAATTTCCGCAGGCATTGTAGCTCTCTCTCCAATTGGACCGATTGCATTATTGTATGGATTGAATGAACTCGGGAGAGATCAAGTATACTTATCTCTTGGATATGAATTCTAATTTTTAAAAACTTATTTGTTCAATCAGACAGATAAATAAAAAAATTGGTTGTCGCATAAATAAAATATTCTATTAAATATTTACTTTTACGACAACCTCTTTCTGTTCAATGTCACGTCCTTATGACTAAAAAAAATACACGTTTCTTATTCTTCGGCTGGTAGCAAATCAGCTGTTTTTAATTTTGACGGCATAAAAATTCCGATCACACCTTTCAAACCTACGCTCATAACAATATTATAGAAGAAAGCTAAAAATGCGAGAAGAAGCAGCGAGCCGGAAATGGCTGCCAATATCATATAAGTATTGAATTCGCCGTTGAAGTAGATTGTACGACGTAACATTCCTTTCAAACCTGCCATTCCCATAAAAGCACCCATCCCGATGCCACCCAGGAGATGCGCCCAAAAATGAAAGTTTGCTAATTTATCGCTGTAAAGTTTAGCTCCGTTAGTAAGAATTGGAAATAGAAAATAAATTGCTGAATACAATGTCATTGTTAATCCTATTAATATTGCTACGTGAACGTGAGGGCCAACAATCCATTGAGTGTTATGAAGAATTCTATTCAAACCTAAATCTGCCTGCATAATGCCGGCTGGTACGGCTAAGGCAAATCCGAGTAATCCGCCAAGTAAAAATTTTAGGGGGTGGCTCATTTTTAACGGTCTTGCGCTCCAAAGAGTTGCTAGTGTTATAAAAAAAGCTAAACCTTGAGTAAGCAGTTCAAATGCAGTAACCATTTCTCCGGATAGAATTTTTAAGATACCGGGCTGTGCTTGATCCGACATTAAATGATGCGACCAGACCGTCCACGAAACAACAAGTGTAACTAACAATGCGGATCTTGCAATATTTTCCATGTAGAGCTTTTTACCCGTGATAAGCGTTGCAAGCAAGTACCACGTTCCGGCTACAAAAATTAGAACCATTCCATCAGCAATAAGATCAAGACCCCACCAAAACCAATTCTTGTAGAGAAGTGCATCAACGGCGGTGTGTTTTAAGTCAAATCCCAATAAATAAGCAACCATGTAAACAAGAATAAGAACGCCGGTGAATAATATTATTCCGGCATTGAGAGCAGTATCGACAGTTCCACGTGCAATGGCAGCAACGGGTAGTGATACAAGATGTTCTTCTTTCTTTTTTCTAAATAGATTCTTAATACCGCTAATACCAAGAGCAGAACTAATTAGAGCGCCGCTAGGTTGTTTCTCCCAACCAGCCGGAGTGTATACAATGGTCTTAAAAACATTGAGAACAAAAAAAGAAGTTCCAACCATCACTACTGCAATACCAACAATAAAAAATGTTCCCCCTAGAGCACTAAATTGCGAAAAATCTGCAGGTAAAGGCCAATAAAGTGTGTAGAGCGGGGAGTAGTGAGATACAAATCCAGCAAACCAAAATACGAATGTGCCGATAGTGATTAACCATAAAGTCCAGTTTCCTAATTTTATACTCCACAATGGCTTCTTCATTAAGAAAGGAACTAGGAAAAGAAACGCACCAAAGACAATTAAATAAGTTGAACCAAAAATTCCGACAAGCGGATGTGCTGTCATTATAGCAAAAAACTGCTTCGGTTCTATACCTAAAGCAAGGCTGGGATTAACTTCAAATAATCTCATCAACATCCCTTCAATAACAACAACGCCATAATAGATCAGACCAATTACTACAAATCGTAATGTCAATTTTTGCATTGGCGTTAAGGAATTCGGTTTGAATAAACCTTGTGCACCGTTTGTGAATGTTTGCATTAAGCTCATTTTCAAATTCTCTCTTTAATTGTAAAATTATTTATTCTACTACTTCAACAGCATCTCTAACGATCATATTGATTCCCTTTGGACCCGAGTATTCAGTTGATCGGATGGAATAAAGAGCCGGATGGTCGAACTGCCAAAGAATATCATTAATATGACCGGGGACTACTTGCATCTGAAATACCATTGTGTTGTCGCTTCTGAATATTCCAAAGCCATATGTTAAATCTTTCGACTCAACATTAAATCTTACTATCTCATTTTTTGTTATTGTGAGTTTAGAAGAAGGGAGCCGAAATTCGTGGTTCTCCATAGTTATGTTAAATTCTTTATCGGCTTTAATCTCCTCACGATTTAAGTCCATCGGCTTCCATGGAATTGTTTCATGTGTTACGATATGAAGAGAGACTCCGATAACAACCAGAAAACTGACAAATGAATAAAATATTGCCGGTTTAACTACTTTGCCGGAACCGACTCTCGTTACCTTGTAAGCAAACCACCCCATCAATGCCATAATAGCAAGAACATAAAATGTGTAGGCTATTGTTTGTCCAGTTAATACAATGTTTGAATCAATCATAACTCCGCCTATTTGGTTATTGAATTTATTTGATTAATACCCGTGAGTATTTTTAGTATATAAATTTTTTTATTAATCTTTCTAAGAATTAAAATTTTTCCCCTTTTGATTCTCTAATATGACTTCCAACCGATCTGATTCTTCCCCAGATAGAAATGAAGAAAATAATTATGCCTATTACTTGTCCGACGGCAGATATTGTCAGTAAGAATTTTAGAAATTCGTTAGGCAGAGTAAAAGCTGAAATCACTTGAGAAAAGAATCTGATCAATGTTGAAGAAGTAATTATAAAATATGTAGCAAGAATAAGATCGGGTTTATAAAGTTTGTCATCTTTTTCTGGACGCGGAAAGAACCATAATGCAACACCCATAATCATCATCATAACAGAACCGACTAAAATTATGTGTGTATGGGCTGATACCAGATCGGGGTGAGACCATGAATTAAAATAATTGCGGGCAATTAATAAATATAGACCAGTAATAATTCCTATTAGTAGAAATATTATGCTGGTCTTAATGAAATATCTTACAGTAGAAAACATACGCAATCCATTCTACAGTTTAATAATACGTATTTTTCGAATCATACTGTATCAAAAACTACTTGATAAAATTTTGCTTTAAGCGAACCATTTAATAAGGGTTTGAATTTGTTAAATCTTCTTAACGCACTTAACTGGCATGCATTGCCATGAAAGTTTTTTCACTTTCGTGTTCAACGAGCGAAACATAATTTTGGCTACCCTTATTAAGGGCACTTCTAAAAACTGTTGTTTTAAAAAATTTCACGAAAAGAACGCTAAGAAAACGCAAAGTCCGCCACGGAGAATTGAATTTTTTAGAAGTACCCTTAAGTTTTAAGAGTCTTCGTGAAATGTATCCATCAA
>WPAE01000455.1:732-1113 GCA_009773205.1 Ignavibacteria bacterium | reverse complement strand
TTACCAACAGTGATTTTAAAAAAAAATTTTCACATATTCTGGTAGAGTAGCCGAAAGTATGGAGGCGACCTCGAGCCTCCCCCCACCCCCTCCGGGGGGAAGGGGGGGCGGGGGGGGGCCAAGTCTCAGTCTTGGTAAGTACTATCAGGATATGTCAAAAAATTTCTACAAATGGACTCTCGGTAATAGAAACTTTTTTAAACTACTGAAAATTTTTCTATTACGGCCTGTAGAAATTTCATTTTTCAATCGCTTATATCTCCGTAACGGAGCATCCTGGACCCCCCCAAACTTTGGAGGGTCTGTACGCTAATTTTCGGTCTAGTATCCAAATCCTTTGTCAGAATTTCTAAATTCGCTTTAATAAAAAAGTTAGAAAAT
>WPAE01000455.1:0-687 GCA_009773205.1 Ignavibacteria bacterium | reverse complement strand
AATTGAAATTTTTGTAAAATACTGAAAATTTTTCTATAACCTCATGTAGAAATATCATTTTTCAATCGCTTATAACTCCGTAACGGAGCATCCTGGACCACCCAAACTTTGGAGGGTCAGGACCCTAATTTTCGGTCTAGTAGCCAAATCCCTTGTCAGAATTTCAAAATTCGCTTTAATAAAAAAGGTAGAAAAATTTTTTAAATTTTTCTTACTTTTTTTTCTAAGTAAATATTGCAAACGCCTTGACATCCAAGCCGAAAAAGTTAAAATTTTTTTCTAACTTTTTTATTAAAGCGAATTTTGAAATGCTGACAACGGATTTGGATTCTAGACACAAAATTAGTGTACTAACCTTCGAAAGTTTGAGGGGTCCAGGATGCTCCGTTAGTGAGTTATAAGGCTTTTAAAATTCAATTTTCTTAAGAGCGTAATACTTTAAAATTTCAAAAATTGTAATTTTTAACATTACCAACAGTGATTTAAAAAATTTTTTTCACATATTCTGGTAGAGTAGCCGAAAGTATGGAGGCGACCTCGAGCCTCCCCCCCACCCCCTCCGGGGGGAAGGGGGGGCGGGGGGGGGGCCAAGTCTCAGTCTTGGTAAGTACTATCAGGATATGTCAAAAAATTTCTACAAATGGACTCTCGGTAATAGAAATTTCTTTACAATACTGAAAATTTTTC
>WPAE01000130.1 GCA_009773205.1 Ignavibacteria bacterium | reverse complement strand
TTTAGAATGATTAGATTAGGACTTTCAGGATAAGTTGAGGCCGTTAGCCACCCCAAAAGAGGGTGTTTCCAACTGCCACCACGTGGAGGTGGCCTCTTGGCAGTCATTTACAAATAAGAAAGGGTGGTGGTCAGGCGTCTCTAGGATTTATTGGGGGGGAAGCTCCGGCCACTTAAAGGCTATCACGCCCCCCTATTTCATAAATATCAACATTTTTCTTGCCCGAAAAATCAATATTTTTCTACGAAAAATTGAACAGATTATACAAAAATTTCTTATTTTTTCGAAAAAATATTTTAAAATTTTCAATTTTTATAAGACCCTATAAATCCAGAGAAAATCCCTGTGAATTCTATTATCTAATTGAGAAAATTACCAAAAAGGTCAAAAAATAGCTGAGATATAGAAGGACAATTGAAAACGGCATGAAAAATCTAGAAAATTTTGGAGAACATCGACTGGAATTTGTCAAAAATGAAAGATCATCATCTGAAAATTGATTTCCATCGGGCAGGTAAGAATATGCAACCTGCCTGCCAAATTTGGCGCGTTTGGTCAAAAACGAAGAAAACTTGAAAATTTTCATGAAAATTTTGTGATTTTTTGTTCAAAATGTTTATGGAATATTGACTTTTTCATTATTTTTTACTAAATATTTCTGAAATTTCTCCCTCTTCTCCGAAAGCATAATCCCCTGGAAGATAACATCAGATTTCTACAACAATTTTTCCGATTTCGGGGGGGGGGAACGTTCCGGCATCCCCTTCGACTCTACTGGTGGTAAACCATGAAAAACAGCAGAAATAATCGTTTTTCATTGAAAAGTATTTGAAATTCATCTGAACATATCGCAGCAATAATATCTGAGCATCTTTATATGAAAATCTTTCAAATTCAAACTCTTTCCCCTAGCTGCCCTCCGGGGGATGGTCCGACCTGAAAATGTACAATAATAGTTTAATCGAATTACATATCGAGTGCAATCATTTCCATAGGTGGGCACGGTTGGACCCACAGGGGGGGGTCGAGGGAGGGGGTGGCGGGTGGGGGATCGAAATCGATTTCCGAAAAATCTCATTCTAAAGCGTTTCGCGGCGAAATTTTTTCTAGTTTCAAGGATGCTCTCAGAGGGTCAAAAAGGGTGTAAACTATAGTTTAAATGTATGAAAAATGTCACCTAGGTTCGTTCTGGTTCAAGGGAGTTGTGTAATTTTGCCTCTAGCTTGTTTTGCTATTACAATTTTTCGCACCCTGTGTTTTGGTCGGCGGGGGGGGGTCCGCCACCAGGGGAGTTGAGGGGGTCAACCCCCTACCCCCGACACGACAAGCGTCAAATTTTCTGGATAGACGGAGGTTATCTGAAAATCTGAAAGGATAAGCCAGCTAATAGGAACTATTTCCCTTGTCTGGCAACCAAGCAGAGCACGGACGAGATGATCTGAGCAATGAACTGGAGTGCCACCTTGCGTGCCGATAGCATGGGTCTTCGCAATTATCCAAGCAGTAAATCTCAAAATCCGCCCCAGATGGGGCGTACTCATATTCCTATCTTTTCAGAGTAGAAGGCTGAGTCGGCCTGACCAGGACCCAAGTGGGACCCCGACGAATCAAATTATCCTGACGATACCGGCCACAGCAGGGGGCAGGGGAAAATACCGCAAATTGCTACCAAATTCCCTCAAAATGCCAGATAATTGTAGAGTGATGTCAGTAAACTGCCTATAAATGACAGAAAATTACCAAAAATGTCAAAAAGCTCCAACTGTTAGAAAATTGGACACTTTTTACTTTTTTCCCCTCTCGTATAACCGCGTAATCCTCATTTATTTGCATGGAAAATCAGTGGTTATAGGTTTTCAGGCATGCGGATTCCAAACCTGATATTATTGCAAGACGAAACTCTACAGGTGAAACCCTGATATTAAAACGCATGCAAAATGGTGAAAAATGAGTGTCAAGTTTAGGTTACGAGGGTTCGAGGCTAGATCAGCGTGGTATACATTTGACCGGGATATGTTTTTGTTAATCGTAACAAGGCAGAAATGGGGAAGCCCTTTCATGATTATCAAAAATTTATCCAAATCAAATGTACTCCACGCTTATCAAGCCTGATACGCTAGTACCATAAACATGACATTCATTCTGACAAAAGGTCCATAAAATTTATAGAACAAACGGTCCAATATATCTATAGCTGTGAGGATGTAAATTAAACATAATCGAAAAACTAACGAATCAAATTATTGTTATTAACACCTTGTTAATAACAGTTAATAACACCTGTTTATAAACTGTTAACAAAATTAATAACAAACATGTTATTAACAGATAGAGTTTAAAGTTTAAATTCTAGAGAAACTTAGCTTCATAGCAATGTCGTCAAGTTATCATAATGAGATAATTGCAAATTATGTGAGGGAAGGTGGTGTTCATAAATCTAGCTACTAAAGTGGAGAGTACTTGTTCGTAACTTGATCACAGCAATTCTATATTTTTCAGTATTTTTATCAACGTAAAACCACATTTTATTATGATATAACAGAAATGGATAGATGTGATCTTTCTTATAGCTCACGATATTAAGATAGTATTATTATTTTAAAATTTACTTAACCATTTTATCAAACATCTACTATTTTTCAAAAATTTTTCAAACAATTTCCCAAAATATCCATGTTGCGAAACGTAGTGATTTAGCATATCTCCCTGAACTTTTACGAAATTGATATGATCCTTGCAAGATGTTTAAATTCTGTGAGGGAAGGTGGTTTTACTATGTATCGCCCATTACCTTGCTTGACAAGTTATAATATCATTATCACTAGCAATAAAAAATTATGTATATAGTAATTATGTGTGTATAAATAAGAATTAGATTACACTTATTTCGAATTAGAAATTCATATTTTATTTGCCGTCATAGAGGATATTTTAACCTTTTTTGGAGTTAAAAATTGCTAGACTAGGTTCGACGTTGCAAAACTTGACCAAACTGCAGAGCTATTAGTTTTAAAATTGTTTTTATTATTTTAGATATGTGGCAGCTCAATTTTGAGCCAATACTTTAAGAAAGTTTCAGAAATAAGATAATAAATTGTTAACAATTGTTAACATGTTTATAAACTGTTAACAATTGTTAAAAATAATTATGTGGTGTTAACAAATATTGTTAACACTTTGACCACCTTTACACATGTAGAGTTACGTCTTGCAATAATATCAGATTTGGATTCCTCATGCCTGAAAACCTATAACCACTGATTTTCCATGCAAATGAATGAGGTTTAAGCGGTTATACGAAAGGGGGAAAAGTAAACAAGTGTCCAATTTTCTAACAGTTGGAGCATTTTAGCATTTTTGGAATTTTCCGTCATTGTTAGGCAGTTTACTAACATCACTCTACAATTATCTGTCATTTTGAGGGAATGTGGTAGCAGTTTGCGGCACTTTGCCTTTATTTTCCCCTGCCAAGATTAGAGTACGAACGAGGGTATTATGGTTACGAGGCTTGAAGAGCGTGGCGTGCATTTATTTGGGATATATTCTTGATAATCGAGAAATGGCGGAAAGGG
>WPAE01000454.1 GCA_009773205.1 Ignavibacteria bacterium | reverse complement strand
AATAGGTCGGCGCGGAATATCATGACAGATGCTGCATAAGAGGAATGGAGAGCAGGTCGCATTGCATAATAGTGTTGATATTGCTGCTTTCAATTCTGGTGTTTTTACTGCTTTAAGATTTTGAATAACCGGATTATTCATGAAGGAATGCATTTGTAAACTAGATATTTAAACTTAATTAAAAATTAGTAAATTGAGAATAAGAATTTAAACTGAATGTAGAGCTTTATATACACAGTTTGTTAGCAAGGCTAGATTACATATGTGAAAAGATAGTAGATATACACATTGCACAATGTATTTTGTGAATAACTTTTTTATTATTGGTCAGAACCAAATGGGGATTCGATATTCGTGATCAGCGTAAAATTCTGCATCTGATTGGTGGAAAAAAACTTGAAAAATTCAAAATAAAATTTTTTCCCACGGTACCCCCCCCCCAGGGGGGGTGGCGGCTAATAATAGTACCAAAAGTATTTTGTGAATAACTTTTTAACCGTTAGAAATTCTAGCGGTCAGAATGGGGTAACTCTTGATCAGCGTAAAATTCTGCATCGAATGGCATCAAAAAATATTAAAAATGTCAAAAATAAATTTTCCTCGATTAGAGCCCCACGGGCTTCTAATAAAGGTAATCTAAAATTAGTAACAAAAGTATTTTGTGAATAACTTTTTTATTGGGTATCGATATTCGTGACCAGCGTAAAATTCTGCATCAGATTGGTGGAAAAAAACTTGAAAAAATCAAAATAAATTTTTTTTCCCACGGTACCCCCCCCGGGGGGGGCTAAAAATAGTAACAAAAGTATTTTGTTTATAACTTTTTTATTTAACTTCAGAGCCCAATAGGGCTTATATATTTGTGATCAGCATAAAAATCTGCATCTGATTAAATGAAAAATGTTTGAAAAACTAAAAATAATTTTTGTACCCCCCCCCCGGGGGGTGAAAAATCTAAAAATAGAAAATTTCTAAAAATAGAAATTTTCTAAAAATAGAAATATAAAAAATTAAAAAAAATCTAAAAATAGAAAATTTCTAAAAATA
>WPAE01000129.1 GCA_009773205.1 Ignavibacteria bacterium | reverse complement strand
AGTGTTGAAAATTGAGAGTTTCGACATAACCTATTTACCCTAAAGGACTTAATGCTTGTCGGCCCAAAGGGCAAATTTTCCTAACGGAAAATTTGGGATAATCTCATTTTTTATATTTGTCCCGCAAAAAAATCTTGCTATTAACAGATAGCAAGAAAGCGTAAACTTTAGCTTCATAATCGTGCTAAATTCCCGTCTCTCTCCCCAAAATGTGGTTCGGAATCAAGGTAAATTCATTATATTTACCTTGTAAAAGAACCACAGTATCAATTATGGAAAAAATCATAGAGATATTTAAAAAAAATAACGGTTACTCACGTATGATTGAACTAAAAAAAGCTCGAATTCATACTAGATCGGTATCTCGAGCAGTAAAAGCTGGTATAATCGAAAAGGTAAAACCCGGTCTCTACAAATTAATTGATTTCCCTTGGGATGAACACGGCAGTTTTGCTGATGTCTGTAACTCAAACAAGAGAGCAGTTATTTGTCTTCTCTCCGCCGCATCTTACTATGAACTCACGACATTCAATCCATCTGAAGTTTATGTTGCGGTTCCTAACAATACTGATAAATTTACTCTCCAGTATCCGCCAGTACGGGTGTTTTATTTCGGGGATAGTTATTATGAGCCCGGTATTGAAACACTTGAAACAAAAAGTGGAATAGTAAAGATCTATAATAAAGAAAAAACAATCGGCGATCTTTTCCGTTATATCAACAAACTTGGGGAAGATGTAGCTGTTGAATCTCTTAAAGAGTATCTAAGGAAACGCAAAGAGATGAACATTTCAAAACTTCTTGAATATTCCGAGATTTGTGGTGTTAAGAAAAAAATGGAACCAATGATTAAAGCAATTCTATCATGAAAGAAAAACGGGAAATAAAAAACATTTCTGCATCCGTTAAAGAACGTTTGAGAAACGTTTCAACCCAGACCGGCAAAGAATTTCAAAGCATATTACGTCAATACATCCAAGAACGGTTTCTATTTCGTCTCTCAAAATCAATTTATTCAAATAACCTCATTCTTAAAGGGGCTTTACTTTTTATCGCATATGATATAAGCCGTTCACGCCCAACAAAAGATATTGATTTTCTTGGCTCTTATATATCAAACGAAAAGGAAGAAATCGCCAAAATAGTTCGCGAGATTCTAAAAATTAATTGTGAAGATGGATTGCGGTTTGATGTTGATTATATCGAATCCGAAAATATTGTTGAGGATGGAGATTATAACGGCGTACGAATTAAGTTCTATTCTTATCTGGAAAATTCAAAAGAAAGAATTCAAATCGATATTGGATTTGGTGACAAGATTACCGGTGGTCCAATAGAAATTGATTTTCCGACCCTACTTGATTCCCCGGCGCCACGGTTAAAAGTGTATTCAATTGAAAGTGCTGTTGCAGAGAAATTTGAAGCGATCGTTTCTCTTAATCTCGAAACAAGCCGCATGAAAGATTTTTACGATATCCTCTTTTTTGCGGAGCATTATGAATTCAAAAAGGATATTCTTAGGGAAGCTATGCTGACAACATTTAATCACCGCGATACTGATATTGAAAGGCGAAAAATAATATATGGAGATAAATTCAAAGCAGACGAAAAATTTCAAAAATATTGGACTGCATTTCTTGGACGAAATAAACTAACGGCAGAAAATAGTTTTATGGAAATTGTTAATAAAATAAATACCCTTATTGAACCGATCTTCTCGAATAAGAAATTAAAATGGAATCCTCAAAAATTTATTTGGGAATAGACTGAATCCTTCTCTTAGGCATTGCACTATATGGGAAGGACTTAGGCCTGCCCGCGTTTACTGGCGGGATAGTCTTCTAATCTTCTCCACAATTTTACACCGTGCTTTTTGTTGGGCTTTTAACATATTCTTCCAACAACACGTCCGCCTTCCTGATCGTCTACAATGGGAGAGTCGGTTTATCTGAAGTTTGCAGTGTTAAAAACTTGTTAAACTGTTTTTGAAACATTTAGTTTTTATAACTAATTTTCATTATGGAACAATCAAAACAAATAGAATACTGGACTAAAGCTGCTACACTAGATTTGCAGAGTGCCATTGATATTTTTGAATCCGGTAAGAACTTTCATTTTTGCTTGTTTCTATGCCATTTGTCTATAGAAAAGCTATTGAAGGCTTTTGTTGTAAAAATTACAAATGATTTTCCGCCCAAAACGCATAACTTATTGCGACTTGCTGAATTAGCG
>WPAE01000453.1 GCA_009773205.1 Ignavibacteria bacterium | reverse complement strand
GTTTAATCACGTCAGGTAGTCATGGCAACAATATTGTAAACAACTATGCCATAGTAACAATACACGTGTTTACGTGTAGAGTTACGCGTAATTACGCTAACTCTACGATATTTGTACTGTAGCTGAGATTGTTGTGCGCGAGCCAAATGCGGGAGAATCAAGGATTGGACATTCCCTTCCGGGATGCGCCCGGGGAGGCTTCCTCGGGGATGCCCGGGGAGATTTAGCAGGCATTGAGCCTTGGTATGCAAATGAGGCCGTAGATGGGGCCTGAAATGGCCTCGGAGGAGGAGCTCGCCTCTCGGAGGCAGGTTGACCCATAAATACAGAGTGATCGGGCGGGGCGTCTAAAGGAGAATAAGATACGGGCACCTTCCAGTTGTTCGCCTTTCTCGATTTCTTCATTTCGGACAACATCAGACAACTTCAACTATCGAGATCGTTGTGGAGTTGAAGAAATCAATTAATGCGAACGCGTGCAGAAGAATGACACTACGTAACCTTTGGAATTAGCGAATGGGCAATCTCGCAGCAAACCATTTTGTGCGAATATCGGTACCGATTCGACAAAACAGTCGACGAAGGTTGGCGAATCGGGTATCGAATCGCCCACCCTTTGGGAGGTCATTCCTAAATGAGCCCGGGTAATTTGGCCATCTCAAAGTTTTCAATGTTTTGCATATTTTTGCAATAAGTGCATTATAATAATTGATATTACTCATTATAGTTATTTGATTTTCAATTATTTTTCATTCTATTATAAATAATTGAAAATAATTTTTAATTTTAAAATAATTGAAAATGATTTATTAACGATGTGTACTCAAATTAGGACTAATTATTATTATCGGATAAAATGATTGTATCTACTAAAACTTATTTGAATAATGTTGGAATAAAAAGAATTATCGGGGTATGTTTTTTAATTTGAAATAATAATTTTTAATAATTTCAAATATATCTTATAATACATATATCAATCTCGTTGCATTTCATATTGCCATTTGTGAAATTTAATAATCGATTATTTTTAGATAATTAATGACAATTATGAAG
>WPAE01000452.1:765-1373 GCA_009773205.1 Ignavibacteria bacterium | reverse complement strand
TCCTGATCAAAGGGTGTGCGGCTACTATCCTCTTTGGACCTTTAAATTTTCAAAATATAAATAGACTTTCTGAAGTGAAATATGGATATTTGACATAGAAGCCGCACACCCTTTGACCAGGAAATATCGCTTTTTTAGTTGATAGTTGATAGGCACTATATGTACTTGTTTGATTCTTTTTGTAGCGCTTTTTGACAAAGGGTGTGTTTTTTATTTTGTAAAAATAATTTTTGTCAATCTGCCTTATTTTCTTCCCCTTTCTCCTTGTTCGTATCTGTACCTTAAAATCTGTCCTCCTCTGCACTCGAGTTGGTCTGTTGATGAAAGACTGCACCAGTTTATTATGATTTTGAGTTTTATTGAATTCCGAATATCTTTTTCTTTGTTCAATAATCTTCTACACTTAGCGGCAAAATGTGTCATCTGACTTTTCAACGTGGTGTTGAGTATAAAAACACACCCTTTGCAAAAACTCTATGAAAAGTAGCAAACAAGTCAACACAAAAGGACCTTTGTTTTACAATCAAATAAATGTGATCCTTCTTTTTCAAAAAATGTTAGAAATTATTTTTCTTCTAAAAGGGTGTGCGGCTTAAATCAATTTGTGT
>WPAE01000452.1:0-695 GCA_009773205.1 Ignavibacteria bacterium | reverse complement strand
TATTTGATTGTAAAACAAAGGACCTTTTGTGTTGACTTGTTTGCTACTTTTCATAGAGTTTTTGCAAAGGGTGTGTTTTTATTTTTTAAATAATTTTTTATTTGCTCCTTTTTGTATGCATGTCTAATTTTTCCGAACTTAAACTGCAAGTTATTATAGCATGTAATAAAATTTCTAAGAAACAATCTGGTTCCTTCCTATTTTTTCCAAGTCATAGTCCAAATAGCACCAAGTCTTAAGCGACAGATTGTAGAATTTAATTTCATAGTTACCACACATACAAACTCTTTACCAAACAAAGTCAAATCGAACAAACGTATAAAAGCCTATTGTAATTTCTCATCTTAGAAGTCTAACATGTTATCGCAAACTTTGTATCACGTAGGATCAACTGTGCATATAAAAATACTAACAGGTGCCGAGTTGTAGACAAATTACTTTTGCAAACAATAGACTAACAAGAGTTTATTTCAATAGTAAGAGACTAACAGCTCCAGACTAACATGTTTCAGCATTTCAAATGATTATTACAGACTACCAGCAGCTTTCACAAAAGTAATGTCTTTGCATTTATTCTCATTCTACGAGACTACCAGCTCATTACAACAAACTAACATGTATTAGTATTTATTTTAATTGTTCGACAATATACGCACATTGCATCAGACTGATGTTACTCTTATGTTATTAACTGG
>WPAE01000451.1:715-1085 GCA_009773205.1 Ignavibacteria bacterium | reverse complement strand
TTTATCATTGCTGAGACTAATTAACCCAAGAAACGACTAAAATTTGAAAAAGGAACTTAAATTAGATAATGAAATGCAAATTTTTCTTTCGTTTGCATTTGAACTTTTTTACAGCGATTCCTACCAAATTTTCAGATAAAGGATTTTAACTAGGTTCATCTAGTAATTAGCACGCATCTCTTCAAATCAAATTTTCATGTCGAATTTGAAATCTGTTCATTGAAATTTTATTAGTGTGAAGTTAACTGGACAACGAGTGTCAAGTTTTTCCTGGATACTTGAACGAGGGTACGAGGCTTGAAAAGCGTGGCGTACATTTAACTGGGATATATTTTTGATAATCGTGAAATGGCGGAAAGGGAGAAACTTG
>WPAE01000451.1:0-696 GCA_009773205.1 Ignavibacteria bacterium | reverse complement strand
GAAAACTTGACGCTCGTACTGGACATGTGGACACGTTTGGTTGGCTTTCCCATTTCTGGGATATATTTTTGATAAATATTTATAAAATTCAATCATTTATCCTATTTTAAAATAATTTTATTTTGTCCTATTGTCAAGCACAATTCAAACTCTTATTTTGTGGACGAATATTTTCACTAACTCATTAGTTCAATTTTGAGTTTCGACTCATGTTTCTTCACTTTAATCATAATTATTTATCGCTGATTGGCTATTTTGTTAGTCGGCATTCACTCCACGTCGGCATTCACTCCATGTCGGCATTCACTCCGCGTCGGCATTCACTCCGCGATTTGAAAAATACTGCCACTTTGCCCTCTCTTTCTCAATTCCCCGCTGCTTGCCAATTTAATCTATAATTTTGAATAATTTAAACTGATATCAGAACGATAATTTTCATTTGGAGTATCAGATGAAAATTATCGTTCTGGTATCAGTTTAAATTATTCAAAATATTTGTTCCTTGTTGAAAATGTTATTATTTCGTCATTTATCTTATTTGCCGGAGCTCATAGAATACCTTATAGAAAAATCAATCAGTTAAATCGTGGATGGGAGGATTCAATAAAACGGAGAAAAATCTGGCAAAGTTAAAGGGAATATACAAAATTTATCTTGATCCCCGTGGAGCGAATCTCTTCCAGTTGCTCTTAAACC
>WPAE01000049.1 GCA_009773205.1 Ignavibacteria bacterium | reverse complement strand
TTTACTTTCGGGGTTAACCCCGACAAGCATGGTAAGATTTTAATTGGCTTTATAAATTAAAAATCTTACATAAGTTATTTACTATAAATGACTTAATGCCTGCCCGTAGCAGGCGGGCTTGTCGGCCCGTACGGCAAATTTTCCTAATGGAAAATTTGGGTTTAAAAATTGTAAAATTCTTTGCTCTGGTAATTACTTATTTACAGGCGAAGCAAACAGGTGCGTTTTGTTTCCACTTTTTTTTATAAAAGCAGATTTAATTAGTACGTAAGCAAGTAAAACCGGTTATGCCAATGTTGGCATAATGTTTCTCCTGCTTTATCATCTAATAAGAGAAGGCTAAGAAGATAATGAAAAACTTATCGGACTACGTTGGAAAAGAGTTTGAGATAATTGGGCTAAATTTTTTCAAGTTTAATTATGATTTAAGAGTTGGCGAAACTACACTTTTGTCTCTAAGAAGCACCGATTTTTGGGGAAAGACATTTGAGGTAATAGGAAATGATAAAACGTGGTTAATAATTAAACCAAGTATCTGGAGCAGCAATTTAGAAATAAAGGAAAAAAATACCGGCGTTGTTGCTGCACGTTTAACCGGTTCAGCTTTTAAAAACAACAGTGTTTTACATCTTGCTAAAGGAGAAAAGCTGCATATTACAATGAACATTTGGAAATCAACGTTTGAGATTAAGAATGAATTTGGAACGACTTTAGTCAGTTTTAAAACTAAAAAGTGGTATTCATCAGATGTAATAGCAACTATACAAATAAAAAACGATACGATTGATAAGTACCCGTTTTCTCTAATGCTGGCATTTTATATTGCAACAGAAAAAAAACACCACGCAGGTGCGGTAGTTTAATATATGGCAGAAAAGAAAAAGTTTTTATTAAGAATAGATGATAAGATTTACGCCTCACTAGAAAAATGGGCGTCAGATGAATTGCGTAGCATAAACTCGCAGATAGAATTTCTTCTTAAAGATGCGGTTAAAAAAGCGGGCAGATTAAAAGACAAACAAGAAGAGATTAAAAAAGAAGAAAATACCTAACACAAATAGGGTCTTATTTATGAAATCTATATTCTTATTCATGTACGGTTATATGTTTTTGTTTGCAACTGTAAATGCGCAGAAAACAGAAACTGCTATTGAAATCCTTATTAAACACCAAATTGCAAAATATCCCAAAATGGAAGCGAGGGATCTTTATAAGTTCTTGCATCAAGCTGCTATGGGAAGTGAGCACGCTGTTAAAGATACAAACGCCGTTAAAGCATGGCTGAAAAATGAAATTGCAGGATTAGATACATCAATTACAGATGATTTAATTGAACAACTTTCCCCCGATGGAAGCTTAGTGCGTATTAACTTAAGACCTTTTCTAAAAAGTGGAGAAAATCCGGAACATCTATTAAGAGCGTTCATTTCTACTGCAAATAATTACCGTGGCAACAAAGACACTTTGGTAAAATATCTCACCACAGCTAAAGAGTTAATAAAACGCAAAGAAATTCCCGTTGATGAATACATTTTCTTTACTTTAGTAAACGAACTTGAAAAATCGGGTTATCCTGCAATACATCATTCAACCGCATACGCAATATCCTACAAGCCGGCTTATAGAGTAGTTTCTAAAAAATATTTTACAACAAAACAATAATATTCTTCTTCTAACTCGCTAACTTAGTTAAGGGCAGTTCTAAAAATTAGTTTTATAAAATTTTAATCCGCCAGAGGCGGACGCCTCTTGAGGCGAATAAATAAAATTTGTTTTCAGAAACCTCGCTGCCCCGCCTGCCAAAGCAAAGCGGCGGGCAGGTTGCGGCGAGGAGATTCATTCCTGCAGGGCAGGCAAAGAATATTGATAAGCCGAATCTAACCCGCCTGCCTCTTTAGACCAAACATGGCGGGTAAGTCGAAAACAACATTTATTAATAATGATCTTGGCTTTTTAGAGTAGGCTCATTGATATTTTTAGAACTGCGCTTAAGCTATATTTATACAACTCATTTTGAAGGGTTCTTATGAAACGAGCAATTATTTATTTTTTATCAGTATTAATTATTTTATCAATTCAGGCAAATGCCCAAACCGTAAAACTAAAAATTATTGAAAGCACGGACGAACACGGCGCAATTTTTCCGTATGATTTTACAGAACAAAAAGAAATTAACAACTCGCTTGCGAATGTTTACACTTATGTTAAACAAGAACGTGCTAAAAAAGACCAGGAAGTAATTCTGCTGAACGGAGGAGATATTATACAGGGAACGCCTGCGGTTTACTATTACAATTTTGAAAAACCTAATGCTTCACACCTTCACGCCGATGTATTAAACTATATGAAATATGATGCCGCCGTTGTTGGCAATCACGATATTGAAACAGGGCATCCAGTGTATGATAGATTTAACGCGCAGCTAAATTTTCCTTGGCTTGCTGCAAACGCTATAAATGTAAAGACGGGCGAACCTTATTTCAAACCGTACACTGTTCTAAATAGAAGCGGTGTAAAGATTGCAATACTTGGTTTAATTACACCGCACATTCCTTTCTGGCTGCCAGAAAATATTTGGAGCGGAATTGGTTGGGAAGACATGGTTAAATCAGCAAAAAAATGGGTTGAGATAATAAAGAAAACTGAAAAGCCCGATTTGTTGATAGGATTATTCCACAGTGGAATAGATTACACTTACGGCAACCAGACGGCAGAGCAAGATAAAAACGAGAACGCTTCCAAATTAGTTGCTCAGCGTGTACCAGGTTTCGATATTATTTTTGTTGGGCACGATCATCGCGGCTGGAACTATAAAGAAAAAAATCTGCTTGGCGAAGAAGTTCAGATTCTTGGCGGAACTAACGGCGGAAGAGACGTTGCTGTTGCTAACTGTGTTCTAAACTTTGATAATGTAAAGAAAGAATGGAAAAAAGAGATTACAGGAGAAATAGTTTTAGCAAAAAACTTTTTACCGGATAAAGATTTTCTAAAAGAATTTAAGCCGCAATTTGAAGAAGTTAAAAAATATGTTTCGAGAACAATTGGCACATTTGCAGATGAGTTGAGCTCACGCCCGGCTTTATTTGAAGACAATGCATTCTCAGATTTTGTACATGACTTGCAGCTTTCTATTACTGGTGCGCAAATTTCTTTTACTGCACCTTTAACTCTTAACGCTAAAGTAAACAAAGGGGAAGTTAATGTTGGCACTCTTTTTAAATTATACCGTTACGAAAACCTTCTTTATACCATGAAACTGACCGGCAAAGAAATTAAAGACTATCTCGAGTTTTCTTATGGGCTTTGGTTCAATACAATGAAAGACGCCGATGATCATCTTTTACTTTTTGATTTTGATAATGATGGAAAAATAAAATACGATACTCGCAACCGCGCTCCTCGCCTTAAAGAACAGTTTTATAATTTCGATTGTGCTGCTGGAATCAATTATATTGTTGATGTATCTAAACCAATTGGAACTAGAATTACAATTTTATCTATGAGTGATGGAAGCAATTTTGATATGGACAAAACATACACGGCAGCTATAAACTCTTACAGAGGAAATGGCGGCGGAAAGCATTTAATTGAAGGAGCAGGAATTCCTAAAGAAGAACTTAATAAGAGAATAGTAACTTCTACAGATAAAGATTTGCGCTACTATGCAATTAAATGGATTGAAAACATGAAGGTTTTTACTCCAAAGACGACTGAGAACTGGAAAGTTATTCCAGAAGAATGGCACTTAAAAGGTAAAACAAAAGACTACAAAATTATGTTTGTAAATTAGTGATCAATCAAAAAATAAAAGAGAAAAACATGAAGAAACTGCTTCTTTTCATTTTTGTGCTTTGCTCAGTATCAGCAGCACAATCCTTAAAGATTCCTTATACACGCTACGTTTTATCAAACGGATTGAATGTTATCTTGCACCAGGATCATTCAACTCCAACTGTTAGCGTGAACACATGGTACCATGTTGGTTCCGGGCACGAGAAAGTTGGAAGGACCGGCTTTGCACATCTTTTCGAGCATTTGATGTTTGAGGGAAGCAAGAACGTAGCCGAAGGTGACTTTGACAAACTCCTTGAAGCTGCAGGCGGCGAAAATAATGGTTCAACAACTCAGGACAGAACAAATTATTATGAAGACGTTCCCAGCAACGCGCTTGAGCTTGCTCTTTATCTCGATAGCGACAGGATGGGATATTTGATTGAAGCAATGACACAAGAAAAACTTGACGGACAGCGAAGTGTTGTGAAAAACGAAAGGCGACAGAGTTACGAAAACCGTCCTTATGGTTTAGCTTATGAAACTATACTTAAACATATGTTCCCACAAGGGCATCCTTATAGTTGGCCTGTAATCGGTTCAATGGCTGATTTAACTGCTGCCTCACACGAAGATGTAGTAGAGTTTTTTAGAACTTATTATGTACCAAACAACGCATCTCTTGTTATATCTGGCGATATTGATTTGAATGAAACTATTAATCTTGTAGAAAAATGGTTTGGAGAAATTCCCGCTGGCAAACCCGTGCCACCACAAAATCCTGCTGCTGTAAAATTAAGCGAAGAAAAAATTGTTATGTTAGAAGATAAAGTTCAACTGCCAAGATTATACATTGCATGGATTACACCGCCAAACTTTACACCTGGCGATGCAGAAATGGATGTGCTCGCTAATATTTTAAGCGGAGGGAAAAACTCGCGCTTGTATAAAAAATTAGTTTACGAACTGCAGATTGCACAGGACGTTTATGCTTATCAATCTTCGGGAAAACTTGTTTCTCAATTTCAGGTTGTTGCCACTGCGAGAAGCGGACATAATTTAACGGAGTTAAAAAATGTTATTGAGCAAGAATTAAATAAGATTAAAACTGAAGCACCTACACAAAGAGAATTGCAAAGAGTTGTAAACCAGTATGAAGCGAGTTTCTTGGCTCGGCTTGAAAGACCGGGCGGATTTAGTGGAAAAGCGGATTTGTTAAATTCTTATTACTACTTCACAGGGAACCCAGATTACGCTAACGAAGATTTAGCTCGATACAAAGCATTAGCGCCGGAAGATATTCAGTTTGCTGCACAAAAATATTTACCCAATAACGGGCGTGTAATTTTAAGCATCGTTCCAAAAGGAAAAACGGATTTAGCAATTCAACCTAAGACGGAGGTAAAGTAATATGAAACCATTAATTAAAATTACTTTCGTTTTTGTGTTTATACTTTTAACAGCAGCACAAACTATTGCACAAGCAGTTGATAGAACCAAACCACCGGTGCTTCCAGCGCCAAAATCTTTGCAGCTTCCGGCAATTCAAAAGTTTACACTTTCAAACGGCTTACAAGTTGTGGTGATGGAAAAACATCAAGTGCCGTTAGTGCAGTTAAATTTAGTTATCAAAGCGGGCAGCGTAAATGATCCGGCTGATAAAATTGGGTTAGCAAATTTAGCTGTTGATATGATTGATGAAGGCGCTGCGGAAAAAACTTCTTTAGAGTTAGCAGATGAAATTGATTTTCTCGGCGCATCAATTAGAACTGGAGCCGGAGCGCACAGCTCTTTTATTTCTCTTAACTCGCCGCTAAGCAAATTTGATGATGCTTTAAAAATTATGAGCAATATTGTTCTTCGCCCAGATTTTCCGAAGCAAGAATTAGATAGAAAGAAAAAGGACAGATTAACTTCGCTTTTGCAAATGCACGATCAGCCAACGGCAATTGCCGGTGCGGCATTCAATAAACTTCTTTTCGGCAAAGAACATCCGTACGGAAGAATGACTGACGAAAGCACAACAAAGAATTTTTCTGTAGAAGATTTAAAGGCATTTTACAAAAAATATTTTGTTGCAAACAACGCATACATTGTTGCCGCTGGAGATATTAAGGCGGATGAACTGAAGAAGAAATTGGAAAGCGTTTTTGGTAAATGGCAGAAAGGAACTGTTAAAGAAGAAAAAGTTAAAGAAGCAGTACAAGTTGCAAACAGAATTGTTTTTTTGATTGACAAACCGGGCGCAGCGCAATCTGTTATTTCTATTGGAAGAGTAGGCGCACAGCGCTTAACACCAGAATACAATGCTTTAGTTGTGATGAATACAATTCTCGGCGGTTCTTTTACTTCACGCTTAAACAACAATTTAAGAGAAGTTCACGGTTACACGTACGGCGCATCTTCACGTTTCTTGTTTAGACCAATTCCGGGAAGTTTTACCGCAAGTTCTTCCGTTCAAACAGAAGTTACAGATAAAGCGCTTGTTGAGTTTTTTAAGGAGCTGAATGCAATTAGAGAAACAATACCTGCCGATGAACTAAACAGAGGAAAAAATTTGGTTGCTCTAAGCTATCCAGGTAATTTTCAAACCGCTGCAGAAATAGCCGGACAAATTGACGAGATGGTTCAATACAATTTGCCTGAAAACTATTTCGGAAATTATGTTCAGAACATTCTAAAAGTTACTAATGCAGACGTTACTTCCGCAGCAAATAAGTATGTAGTTCCCGAACAAATGATTGTAGTTGTTGTTGGTGATAAATCTAAGATTGAAGATGGTATTAAAAAGTTAAATCTAGGTGAGATGAAATATCTTTCCATAGAAGAGGTGCTTGGCTCTGTGCCTAAGTTTGAATAAAACATAACAAGATAATAGAACACTGATTAATTATGATTAGAAACATCTGAAATATTTATTTTTGTCATGGTGATCATTCGGCAAGCTCATGACAGGGTTTGTCGAACCATGACACTACAAACGAAATTGCCACACTTCCTGCCTCGCCGTCTCGCCTTAGGCTCATCAGGCGGGCGACTGGCTCAGCTTGCCTGCTGCAAGCAGGTGTGACAATAGATTAATTATTCAGATGTTTCGATTATTAAGATCGGTTATGATAAATAATAAACATCTTAATGTATCAGTGCTTGCCCGCCGTCTTTGTAGCGTGGTTCTGCTTTTAGAATTTAACAGAGTAATAAAGGGCGCCTCTAAAAATTTCAATTTCCTTTGTCCCGCTTTGCGGGATGAAATATTTTAAAACAAAAGTTTTTAGAGGTGCCCTAAAATGAAAAAAAATCTTAACGTTTTTGTTTTGTTCGCATTATTTACTTCCGGCATTTTTGCGCAGCAAGCAGAAAAAAAATATGAAAGCCTTTGGGAAGGAAAGCTAAAAATAAATACTGTAGAACTGAGACTTGTTTTTAAACTGTATCAAAAAGAAGATAAAACTTACGGCGCTGATCTCGATAGTCCGGATCAAGGAGTTACTAACATTCAAGCAACCTTTGTTGCAATAACAAAAGATTCGGTAAAGTTTGAAATAAAAAGTATCGGGGCTTCATTTTCCGGCGAACTAATTAGTGAAGACTTAGTAAAGGGGATTTTCAAACAAGGCGGGATGTCTCTTCCGCTCGAGCTTGTAAAAGTTGATAAATTAGCAGAAGTAAATCGTCCGCAATTACCAAAGAAACCTTTTCCTTATAACGAAGAAGAAATTACTTTCGAAAATAAAGAGGCAAATATTACGCTTGCCGGAACTTTAACTTTGCCCAAATGTGAAGGAAAGTTTCCGGCTGTTGTTTTGGTTACAGGTTCGGGTCCGCAAGATAGAGACGAATCTCTGCTTGGACACAAACCGTTTCTTGTTATTGCCGATTATCTAACGCGCAGCGGAATAGCTGTTCTTCGTTTTGATGACAGAGGCGTTGGAAAATCAAAGGGAGATTTTGCAGCCGCTTCAAGCGCAGATTTTGCAACCGATGCTTTAGCCGCTGTTGAACATCTCAAAACAAGAAAAGAAATTAATCCGAATAAAATTGGAATTGTAGGACACAGCGAAGGCGGAATGATAGCTCCAATGTGCGCTGTAAATTCCAGCGATGTGGCTTTTATTGTTTTGCTTGCAGGAACTGGAGTTTCTGGCAAAGACATTATTATTCTCCAAACTGAACTTATTTTAAAGGCAAATGGAACGAAGGAAGAAGATGTTAAAAAAACAGTAGATCAGAACACAAGAATTTTTAATATAATCGCAGAAGAATCAGATAGTTTACAAGCATTCAATAAACTTCTTGCATTGTACAATGACGATATAAGCAAGATGAGCGATGAAGAGAAAAAGAAACCGGAAAATTCTAAAGAGACTTTTAACAGAAATGTTAAGCGATTATTAACTCCTTGGTTTAGATTTTTTATAAAGTATGATCCACAGCCAACGCTGGAGCAAGTATCGGTTCCTGTGCTTGCATTAAATGGTGGAAAAGACTTACAAGTAGATCCCAAACAAAATTTGCCAAAAATTGAAAAAGCATTAAATGCAGGAGACAATAAAAATTTCAAGATAATGGAATTGCCCGGACTTAATCATTTGTTTCAGCCTGCAACAACCGGAGCCCCATCAGAATATTCAACAATTGAAACAACTTTCAGCGAAGATGCGCTCAAGATTATGAAAGAGTGGATTTTATCTGTTACTAAATAATTTATTTGTAGATACTTGCCGCGGCAAGTATCTACGCCTATTGTTTTGAATTATTACTCGATAACAAAGATTGGCGCATTTATATAGCACTCTACATAAAAATATTTTCCGGCTGGTTTTTCTCAAATTCCCATTTCAGCGGGTTTTGTTCGATGTACCTTCTAATATTATATAGTTCTTTTTCGTTACGGATTATACGGTCGTAAAAACGAGATTGCCAAGTGAAATCTGAATAACCATTTCCATTTGCCCATCGTTTAACAGAACCTTTAAACTGATTGATGATAATTGACAACGAATTTTTTATTGGCTTAGAAAACACTCTTTCGGTTTCTTGTAGAGACTTGCCGCGGCAAGTCTCTACATTAATTTCGTTTAGAATTATTATTCCATGAATATGGTTTGGCATTACAACAAAATAATCTAAATCAATATTTTTTCTTAGCTCTTTAGATTTTCGCCATTCAGTTTGAGCAACATTTCCCAACTCGTTCAAAACCACTTGTTTGTTTTCTACACTATAAAAAGGTATTTCGGATGAAAAAATGCTTTGATTATTGCTCAAATTCAAAGTGCAAAAACTCAATTTGAGGCTTTTTAGAGTAGGCTCATTTATTGTTATGTAATACCACCATGGCGTTGAATAATCCCAATCTTTAAGTCTGGTAGATTCTATTTTATAGCTGTTTTTAAACTTGCTCATCATGTAGTTTTTTATTGAATTTGTACAGCGTATAAGAAATGTATGTATTCTGAAACAAGACATAGAAAACCGGACCGAGTGCGGCAAGTGGAGAGATAAATGTAATTGCAATCCAAATTGTAAAAGCGTTGTTCTTTTGCCCAAGTGATTGACTTGCTTCTGCCCGCAGATTTTTCCCGCCGAGTAACCAGCCGAGTCCAAAATAGAAAAAGCATAACAACGCAGATACTAAGGCTATTAGAAAAACGATAGGGAGATTAGACGTTAATTCTTCTCGGATGTAAGTAGAGGCATCGGAGACAGCAATGTAAATATTTGCAACTAATATATAGAACGATGAGTCTTTCCATTCAACAAGTTTTTTCCAAATTGCAGGCAAAGAAAATCTAATAAGCTGAGCTAATGCAAGAGGAATAAAAATTGTAACTAACACCGGAAACAGAATATCGTTTACTCTAACTTGGCTGCTGCCGAAGGCAACAAGCGGAATTAAAAATGGAATTAACAATGCCACCGCAATATTGTTGAGCATCAAAGAAAACATCACATACTCAACATTTCCTTTTTTCAAACTAATTATTACCGGAGCTGCAATTGCAGTGGGCGCAATAGCAGTTACAAAAACCGTTTGAGCAAGTGAATGATTAAACGGATTAATGAGATAGAAGAGAATAAGCGGTGAAGACAAAATAATTGCAAGAATTACAAAATGGCTTTTTCTTATGATTTCTTTACCGGCTTTAATATTAAGAAAAGAGAAGAAGAGCAAAACCATTAAGAAGTAACGAATAAGAAATACATAATCGCTACCGTAAGGAAGTGCCGCACCAAGAGAAATCGCTATTAGAAGAAGAGAATTTTTCATTAATGTTTAGAGTTATGGCGCTAACTTAAAAAGGTTGGTTAAATTGAACAAACAAAAATTAGCCTAAACTAAACCTTATTCATATTTTTATTGTCAATAATAGACAATAATTCTCGGGCTGTTTAACCATGAACAAAACTTTAATTAAGAGACTTTCAATTGCCGCACTTGTACTAATAATTCTCGCAATTATCATCATTCCTAAACTGAAATCTAAAGAAGAAGGTGCAGGTTCGGCACCAATAGCAAGAGGCGGAGATATTCCTGTTACCATTAAAATTATTCAACCAGAAGATTTCACTACAGATTTGAATGTATCTGGTTCAGTTTTCGGCAACGAGGAAGTTCAGCTCCGAACAGAAGTTTCTGGAAAGGTTGTGGCAATTTCTTTTAACGAAGGAACCAAAGTAAGTAAAGGAGATATACTTGTAAAAGTGAACGATGCTGATCTACAAGCACAGCTTAAAAAAGCAGAGATTAAAAAGAAAGATGCAGAAGAGAAGGAATACCGTCAAAGAGTTCTTCTTTCTAAAAACGGAATAAGCAGAGAAACTTATGAAACAGCCGTAAACGATCTCGATGCTTCCGCTGCAGATATTGAAAACATCAAAGCTCTAATTGCAAAAACAGAAATCCGAGCGCCTTTTTCCGGAACAATTGGTTTGCGTTACATAAGTGAAGGAAGTTATGTTACGCCTTCTACGCAAATTGCATCTTTGCAAAGTGCAAATCCTGTAAAAGTGGATTTTGCAATTCCGCAGAGATTTGCAAACGAAATTTCAGTTGGAAATTTTGTTAGGCTCAAAACCGCTTCCGGTAAATTGTTCTCTGCAAAAGTTTATGCTCTTGAACCAAAGGTGGATCCTTCTACACGATCTTTGCAAGTGCGCGCAATTTGCAATAACGACCGCGGAGAGTTAATTCCCGGCTCTTATGTAAGCGTTGAAGTAAATTTGAACACAGTTAAAAATGCAATGGTTATTCCTTCGCAAGCACTCGCGCTCGATATTTCCGGCGAACGAGTTTTTGTTTACAGAAACGGAATTGCTATTCCAGCTAATGTTGAAAGCGGCATTCGTACAGAAAGCCATGTTCAAATTTCAAGCGGAATTAAAATGGGAGATAGCGTTATTACATCGGGAATTATGCAGCTTCGTCCACGCGCAAAAGTAAAAATACTTTCAATCGAAAAATAATTTTATTTCAACTTCAGTTTTCTATTTAGAAACCGAAAGATTAACAGAGAAAAGAAAATGAGTTTATCATCATTAAGTATTCGCCGTCCGGTTTTATCTATTGTTTTGTCGCTTGTAATTGTACTGCTTGGTGTAATAGGTTTTACATTTCTCGGAGTTAGAGAATACCCAAGTATTGATCCACCAATTATTACTGTTGGTGTATCTTACGTAGGCGCAAACGCGGATATTATTGAATCGCAGATAACCGAGCCGCTTGAAGAAAGCATAAATGGTATTGCCGGAATTCGATCCATCACTTCTGTTAGCCGCGATGGAAGAAGTTCTATTACTGTTGAGTTTAATGTGGATGTTGATCTTGAAGACGCTGCAAACGATGTACGCGACCGTGTTTCTAGATCTGTTGCAAATCTGCCGCCCGATGCAAATCCGCCTGTAGTAACTAAAACCGATGCGGATGCTAACCCAATAATGTACATTACACTAAAGAGCGAAACTAAAAGTTTACTGGAAGTATCAGACATCGCTTCAAATTTATTTAAAGAAAGATTGCAAACAATTTCCGGCGTTAGCGAAGTAAGAATTTTTGGCGAGAAAAGATTTGCAATGCGCTTATGGCTCGATCCATATAAAATGGCTTCTTTAAAAGTTTCGCCGCAAGAAATCCGCTCTGCACTAAGCAGCGAAAATGTTGAACTTCCTTCGGGCAGAATTGAGGGCGAGAACATTGAGCTTGCTATACGCACTAAAGGAAGAATGCTTAGCGTTTACGATTTTAACAATCTTATTGTTAGAGAAGACCGCGGGCAGTTAATTCGTCTTTCCGATGTTGGTTACGCCGAACTTGGTCCAGAAAATGAGTACTCGGTTTTGAAAATAAACGGCGTGCCAATGATTAGCGTTGTGCTTTTACCACAGCCCGGTTCAAACCATATAGAAATTGCCGACGAGTGTTACAGAAGATTAGAGCAATTAAAGAAAGATATTCCTTCAGATATTGTTACAGAGATTCGTCTTGATGGTACAAAGTATATCCGTAATTCGATTGAAGAAGTAGAAGAAACAATTTTGATTGCTTTTGTTCTTGTTATAATAATTATATTCTTATTCCTACGAGATTGGCGCACAACAATAATTCCAATTCTCGCTATTCCAATTTCGCTTATCGGCGTTTTTTTCATTATGTACTTATCAAACTTTACAATTAATGTGCTAACTCTTCTTGGTATTGTACTCGCCATTGGATTAGTTGTAGATGATGCAATTGTAGTGCTCGAAAACATTTACAAAAAAATTGAAGATGGAATGGAACCTGTGGAAGCCGGCATGAAAGGTTCTTCCGAAATATTCTTTGCGATTATTTCTACTACTGTTTCTTTAGCAGTTGTATTTCTGCCAATTATATTTTTGCAAGGATTAACAGGCAGGCTTTTTCGCGAGTTTGGAATTGTAATTGCTGGCTCAGTTTTAATTTCTGCTTTTGTTGCTTTAACCTTAACGCCAATGTTAAGCACAAGAATTATAAAACGCCGCACTCAGCACAGCAGGTTTTATCAATTAACAGAACCTTTTTTTGTTAATCTGATTAAAAGCTATGAAGCACTGCTCTCTTCTTTTTTAAAAAGACGCTGGCTTGGTTTTGTTGTAATGCTTGCCGCCATTTTGTTAATTGCATTGATTATGCCGATGCTGCAATCGGAACTTGCGCCAATTGAAGACAGAAATGAATTAAGACTAAGCACTATTACACCCGAAGGCTCTACATACAATTTTACATACAATTTTATGGAACGTTTGAATACTCTGCTCGAAGAAAGAGTGCCTGAAAGCGAATCTATAATGATGGGTGTTGCAATGGGTTTTGGCGGAGGAGGAAATAATTCCGGATTTATTAGGCTTTCACTCGTTGAACCGGAAGATCGCTCCAGAAGCCAGCAGCAGATTTACGAAGATTTATCAAAACAAGTAAATAAACTAAGCGATGGAAGAACTTTTGTGGTGCAGTCTCAAACAATTGGCACGCAGCGCGGCGGCGGGCTTCCGGTTCAATATGTTGTTCAAGCACCAACTATCGAAAAACTACGAGAAGTAATTCCATTCTTTTTAGACGAAGCGCGAAAAAATGAAACTTTTGCGCAAGCTGATGTTAACTTAAAATTCAGCAAGCCTGAGCTTGTTCTGGAAATTGATAGATCAAAAGCGCGGGAGCTTGGTGTTGCAGTAGTTGATATTGCTCAAACATTACAGCTTGCGTTGAGCGGGCAGCGTTACGGCTTTTTTATTATGAATGGAAAGCAGTATCAGATTATTGGGCAGCTTACAAAAGAATACAGAAGCAAACCGATTGATTTACAAACACTTTATGTTAAATCTAGAAAAGGAGAATTGCTTCAACTTGATAATTTTATTTCTGTTAAAACACAAAGCACACCGCCGCAGCTATATAGATTCAACAGGTATGTCTCCGCTACTTTTTCTGCAAGTCTTGCACCGGGAAAAACAATTGGCGATGGAATAGAGGCAATGGATGCAATTGCCGATAAGGTTCTTGATGAAACTTTTTCTACTGCCTTAACCGGGACATCTAAAGACTTCAAAGAAAGTTCTTCTTCCCTGCTTTTTACATTCTTACTAGCGTTAACATTCTTATATTTAATTCTAGCGGCTCAGTTCGAAAGCTTCCGCGATCCGCTCATTATTATGTTCACCGTTCCGCTTGCGTTAGCCGGAGCTTTCATTTCGCTTTTCGTTTTCGATCAAACGATGAACATATTCAGCGAAATTGGATTGGTAATGTTGATCGGTCTTGTTACCAAGAATGGGATTTTAATTGTTGAGTTTGCCAATCAGAAAAAAGCTCAAGGATTATCTCTACTCGATGCTGTTCGCGAAGCATCTGTTCTTCGCTTCCGCCCGATTCTTATGACAAGTCTCGCAACAATTTTAGGAACACTGCCAATTGCATTAGCTTTAGGTGCCGGCGCCGAGAGCCGTGTTTCGATGGGAATTGCTGTTATTGGAGGATTAACTTTCGCTACTGTTTTAACTTTGTTTGTTATTCCTGCTGTTTATACTTACTTCTCAGAAAAAACTAAGAGTGTTTCCAATGTTGATTAAAAGAAACTTTGAAATATTGATTCTACTTATTGCTTTAGCTGCAACGGCAGACTTACATGCACAGCAAAAATTATCATTGAAAGAAGCAGTTAGGATTGCGCTTGAGAATAACTATGATATACAAATGGCAAAAAGTGATGCGGAAATCAGCGGCAATAATTATTCAATTGGAAACGCTGGATTTCTTCCTAATCTGAATGTTTCTGCTTCTCAAACAAAAACGGTAAGTAACACAAAACAAGAATACTCAAGCGGACAGCTTGTTGATAAAACTAGTTCTACATCAAACAACACTAACGCTTCGGCAGCATTAAACTGGACTATTTTTGACGGGCTTAAAATGTTTCTTTCTTTTTCTAAGTTAAAAGAATTGAAAGAGATAGGCGAAGTAAAATTACGCTCTCAAGTAGAAAGCTCAGTCGCCGATGTAATTAAATTCTATTACGATATCGTCCGCCAAAAAAATATTTATAATGTTTCGCTTGAAGGAGTTGCCATTTCTGAACAGCGCTTAAAAATTACAGAAGATAAATTTTCCGTTGGCTCTGCTTCGAAACTAGAAGTACTAAGCGCAAAAGTAGATTTGAACACAGACCGTTCCAATCTGCTTAATCAAGAAGTTGTGCTTAATGGATTAAAAGTTTCGCTTAATACTGTGCTTGGGAGAAAGTCTTCTGAAGAGTTTGATGTTGAAGAATACTTTGAAATGTTAACGGGATTAGAATACAATAAACTGTTGGAAGATGCTTACCAAAACAATGTTGATGTCTTGCAATCCGAGAAAAATAAAAGCGTTTCTTCTTACGATGTTGGTATTTATCGCGCAGAGTATTTGCCCCGTTTTACTTTGAGCAGCGGCTATACATACTCGAACGCGGTTTCAGATGCCGGGTTCTTTAAATCCAACAGAACAAATGGATACAATCTTGGCATAAACTTGTCGTGGAATTTATTCAATGGTTTTGGCACAACACTTCTTTACCAAAACGCTTTAATCAATTTAGATAAGAACCAAATAAAACTGCAGCAGACAAAAGCCCTAGTTGAATCTAACTTAATTATCGCGTTTAAGAACTACGAAAAGAATACCGAAATTCTATCGCTCGAGGCAGAGAATGTTTCTGTAGCAAAAGAAAATTTGGATTTGGCGATAGAGCAAATTAGACTCGGTTCAATTTCGCCAATTGAGTTTAGAGATGTTCAGAAAAACTATATTACTGCACAAAGCAGATTATCAACCGCTCAGTTTAACGCAAAGATTAGCGAGCGGGATTTGTTAAAGCAAAGCGGGGCTTTGGTTAAGTAGGCTCTTTATCGTATGCTGCTTTTTCAATTTCTTCCGGCGAAATTACTTTAATGCTGCTCAACCTCTTTATTTGTTTAGAAGTTTCATTTATTACACTATCGTAATGCGCTACTATTTCTTCATGAAGCGCTTGTTTTTCTTCGGCTACAAGCTTAAAGAATAGCATCTTATTAAGAAAGTTGTTTAGTATATGCTGAACTGCGCGCATTGTTGAGATAAATACTGCTTCCTTTTCTATCTCTCTTTCTACAATTTTATTCCACATCCTTCTCGTTAAAAAGTATAGCATTACGGAAGTGGCTGCAATAAAAAACCAGCCTTTGTATGTTTGTAGAGTAGTAAGTGCTGTTGCGGAAACAACAAAAGTTTCCAATACTCTGTCGGAGAAAAATATCCAAGCAATCCCAAAAAATAAATATGAGAGTGTAACTCTTTGATATGGCTTAATCATTCATTCCTCTTTTCTATAGGGCACCTCTAAAAATATCAATTTCCTTTGCGGGCTTTCCTTTTTCTTTGTCCCACTTTGCGGGATGAAATATTTTAAAACAAAAGTTTTTAGAGCTGCCCTTAAATAATTTTCTGCTGCTAAATTTAGTCTGCAAAAAATAACAGAAAGTTCTTTCAGATACTTGAGTTTGTGAGTTTTAATGGAAATTTGTACTACATGCTGAGTACATAGATTAAAACGGCAATGGTTAATGCGTAGTAAATAGATCCCAAGCTCGTAAATATGAATTGGTTTTGTAGTTTTATGAATCTACACTTTAACAATTTTCTTTCCTACTTTTGATGAAGAATATTTAGCAATTTTGAAAAGGAAAAGACCAGAATTAGGCGTCCATTTTGATTTACACCTAAACTAAGTTTACTTATAATTGCATATAAAATTAAGGAATAAAATGAATCGCTCAATTTTAATTTCTATTTTACTATCATTCACGTTTTTGTCATGCACAAAAGAAGTACGCGAAACAGAAAGAAAATCTGCTAAGACAGCAGATGAGGTTGCTATACGTGAATTAATAGAAAATTATACTATAGCTTATAATGCAGGAGATATTGAAACCGCAATTGAGTTTATAGACATTAACTACCGCGGAGTAGTTGCTGATTCATCCGACATATTTGGGCAAGATGGTTTACACGAGGACTTGCTTCAGTACAGAAGACAATATCCCGAAGGACAATGGAAAACAACGATTGATGAAATTACAATTGGCGATGGTTATGCTTATGTTCTTTGTTCTAGCTCCTTTTTAATGCCGCATCCAATAGAACAAAAATTAAGTCCAATTTATTCGGAGCGAAGTGTTCGCATACTGAAAAAGGAAAAGCCCAGAGGCTGGAAAATTTACAGATACTTAGCAACGCCTACATTTACATACGATTAACTCTTACAACTGCCATTCAATTTCTTGCCACCAACGGTAAAGCATTTCTTTATCTAAACGAATTATACCTGCGCGTGTTACACTTTCAGGCGGAGGAAATCTGTTGCTTATCTCTTGAAAAATTATTTGGCGCTGCAATTGAGAAACAAAAGGAATTAGAGCAAGCAGAGTGAGCATATCTTGTTCATTAGCAAAAGAAATAATTTTTGCAACTGCTTCTTCGCCGCCATCTTCAAAATCAAAAGCCGCAACTGCTGCACGCATGCTATCTGAAGAATTACTATTAACTGGCGTTCCAGGTCTAAATCCTTTTTTAAGTATGCAAGTATGGTTTTCATCAACCATGTATGTAGTGCCGTTATGCTCTATTTCTACAAAAGCATAGCCAACTTTTAGTTTTGCGCCAAGCAGAGATAGATTTTCTATTTCAAACTTTCCGCCTCTACTAATTACTTCAAAACCATTTACAAGAATAGAAAAATCAGGCATATCCCTGTTATTAATTAAGTTTATGATGCCTTGCTTAAGCGTAACTTTGTTAGCTCCATCCTTTGCTCTATCCAATAACAACACAGAATTATTTCCAACTTCCATTGTACCAACTAAGGGAATATGAACAACTGCCATGGATTCATCATCTGTGCTTAATATTTCTCCTTGATCCCAACTATCATCATTGACGTTTCTCCCATCAACTACCAGATTTCCAATAGTGCTTACAATCTGCCATGGATAATTATACTTTTGAAAATCATACAGAAAGTAAGCGAAAGCGATCATAGCTAAAGGCAGCACTGTTAGCAGCAGTCTTTTTACTTCGGCTGGCGGTCCGGGATTGTAAGGTTTTTTATAAATTCCTTTTGTTACTCTGCTTTTTCTGAGCGGAGCACCTTCTTTTCTTAATATTTTTTCTTGTATATGTTTTTCTTTTTGAATTTTACGTGAGTCACTTAAAGAGACTTGTTGATCGGTGTGAGTGATAAGCCCATGAATTCTCATTAGTTCTGTTTTAACTAAATCTAAAACATCTTTAGGCGGATTAATAATTGCAGGTAGCTGCTTTAATTGGTCAAAAAAGACGATCATCTTCTTGTATTCTTTAAAACATAGATCGCAATTGCGAATGTGCTGCTCAACTTCTCGCTTGGTTAAATCATCAAGCAGCTCATCAATATAATCATGAAGATTTATTTTAACTTCTTCGCAAATCATTGCGTTAAGTTTCCAATTAAATGCTGCCTAGTTTGAATAAGATTTGTTTTTAACTCGTCTTCTATAAGGTCCGGGAAAAACTGTAAAATTTCTTTGTAAGAGTAACCTTCAAGATCGTGAAGTACAAAAATTATTCTGTTTAGTGTTGGCAGTGTTTTAATTAAACTGTCTAAATCTCTTTTGCTTCCCTTGGTTTCATTTTCACTTAAAGTCATTTGAAAGAGTGAAGCAGTTTTATTGAGTTCTTCCATAGAAAGTAAAATTGCAACACTTTTAATCCAAACTATAAATGGCTTCTTAACATCAAAATATTTCATTTGATGCCAGGCTTGCATAAATGTTTTTACTGTAATCTTCTTAGCAGATTCTTCATCATTGAGTAACCGAAATACAACCGTGTAAACATTGGGTAATATTATTTCGCATAAATCCAAAAAGCCGCGATGCCTGCCGCTTTTGGAAATTTCGATAAGGTAATTAATATATGTTGTGTTTTCTGTTGACACGTTTAATTAATTATCGTGATTTTAATTCCATCTTTATTTACGCGTGCTGTTACGCGAATATTTGTCCTTCCGTTCCTGCCGGCAACATTTCCATCTCCGCTAAGTTCTACACGGTCTGTTCTTACTGCTTCGCTAAAAAAGCCTGATTGTGTGTTCTGAAACTGTGAAGGAATTGCCCAGCCGATGTAACTTCCGCTTCCTCCGCCTTGCGTTACATCTTTCTTAAAATGTTGCTGCGCAAGAAGCCCAAGATCGTACAGTCTTGATATTACTTGATCCCGGTTGGCATTTTCCATGTAATCCATGCTTATATTATAACCTGCATAAATCATTAGCCCAACTATTATAACGCCTACTACTACCAAAAGCAATTGTTGTGAGCCCATCTATTACCAACTATGTTTTTATAATTACCATTTTTAAGTCTCATCTGCTTAATTAATGCAACTATAGAATCATACTTCTTCTTTAATCGGAAAAAATCCTCGAAGCCCGCCTGCCAAAGCAATGCAGCCGGCACGTTGCGGCTAAGTTTTGTTCTAAGAGCGCGGCAGAGATATAAATGCCTCGACCGAGATTAAAAGCCATTTCCGTTGAGATGGGTGGGATTGGCTTTTATTTCGTTTTCAAAATAATAATATTTGTTCTCTTTTCTATAAGTCAAATTTTGCTGATTTTCCATAGAAAAAAATTGACTTATGGTTAATTCAAGACTTCCTAGAATAATATTTACGCTGCTATTTATTATTGCAATAGCTATGCCTTTGTTTTACATAAATCAACTGCCAGAACGCGTTGCCATTCATTTTGATTTAAGCAACCGCGCCGATGGCTGGATGAGCAAAACAAGTTATTTGTTATTTCATTATAGTATAGTAATTTTTTTCTATATAACCTTTAGAGTATTGTGTTTACTGCTTCCTAAATTTCCTTCATCACTAATAAATCTGCCCAGAAAAGATTATTGGCTGCATGAAAGTAGAAAAGAAGAAACATTCAAAACTTTACAAGCTATGATATTGTGGATTGGGAATTTGTGCATAGCTCTGTTTATCTATGTGTTTTATGAAATTCTAAAAGCAAACACCAATAAGTCTTTGCAAATAAGTAGTTTTTCTTGGTTAAGTGTTATCTTATTTTTATCAGGCACAGCGGCTGTTGTAATTAAATACATTATGCGATTCACTAAAAAAGAAAATCAATTGGAAGAACAATGAAAACAAAAATTACATTTTTACTTTTCTTCTCGCTATTAATGCCCATTTCTGCACAAGTTACCAACTCTGTCGTTCCCAAACCGGTTAGCGCAGAAGTTCAAAATGGAAGTATTGTTATTAGCTCAGAAACAAAAATTTGGATCGAGCTGGGAGAGGAAATGCAAACGCTGGGAGATTTAGTTGCATCTGCAATTAACAGCAGAATAAAAGCCAAAGTTTTTGCAACCGCAAAAATGACGAAAGATATTCCAAAGAGTTTGATAAAGCTAAAAATTGAAAGCGGATTTAGTACATCAGAAGCCTACAAAATTATAATGACACCTAATACAATTTCGCTTTCAGCAATGAGTGGAAATGGATTGTTCTATGCAATACAGTCTTTACTGCAACTTATGCCAATTGAAACAGAAGGAAAAACGTTTTCTATACAGTGCATAAACATTACAGATGAACCCCGCTTTGCCTGGCGCGGAATGCATTTAGATGTATGCCGTCATTTTTTTCCAATTGAGTTTGTTAAAAAGTACATTGATGTTATGGCTATGTACAAACTAAATACTTTTCACTGGCATTTAACAGAAGATCAAGGCTGGAGAATTGAAATAAAAAAATATCCTAAGCTAACACAAATCGGTTCTATTAGAAAAGAGACTATGGGAGATGGAAAACCATACAGAGGATTTTACACACAAGAACAAATAAAAGACGTTGTTGAATACGCACGCAGAAAATATATTAATGTTGTTCCCGAAATTGAAATGCCTGGGCACGCACAAGCAGCGCTTGCTTGTTATCCGGAGCTATCATGCACTGGCGGACCGTTTGAAGTTGGAACTGTTTGGGGAGTTATTAACGATGTATTTTGTGCGGGCAACGACAGAACATTTGAATTTTTAAAAGATGTATTAACCGAAGTAATGGATCTTTTCCCAAGCCAGATAATTCATATTGGTGGAGATGAATGCCCTAAAACAAGATGGAAGGCTTGTGAGAAATGCCAAACACGAATTAAAGTTCTTGGTTTAAAAGATGAACATGAACTGCAAAGTTATTTTATACAACGAGTTGAAAAGTTTGTTAATTCTAAAGGGAGAAAGATTATCGGGTGGGATGAAATACTTGAAGGCGGGCTTGCACCAAACGCCGCGGTAATGAGCTGGCGAGGTGTTGAAGGTGGAATTGCAGCTGCAAAAGCAAAACATTATGCTGTAATGTCTCCTGGCACTCATTGCTACTTCGATCATTACCAAGCACAATCCGGTGAACCAAAAGCTATTGGCGGATTTACTAATTTAGAAAAAGTTTATTCCTACGAACCGATTCCAGAAGCACTAAACGAAGAAGAAGCAAAATACATAATGGGCGCACAAGCAAATTTATGGACAGAATACATTAAAACAACTGAACATGCTGAATACATGCTGCTTCCGAGAATGTTAGCTTTAAGCGAAGTAGTTTGGTCGCCTAAGTCTTCCCGTAATCTAAACGATTTTCTCGAACGTATGAAGTTCCAATATTCTTATTTGAAAAAACATAATTACAATTTCAGAGCGCCAAGAGATGAAATAAAATAGGCTGTAAAGTAAACGCCAAAAACTTACAGATCAAAGTTAACGCTGCGCTTTTGATGAGGCAAAAGCTGTTGATCGCCTACTTGTTAGTTAACTGCTGTAAAGAAGAACCTAACATTAGGGCGACTCTAAAAATATCAATTTCCTTTGTCCCGCTTTGCGCATAGGCGTCAACTTAACAAAAGTTTCTTGTTTAGAATTTGTTCAATTTATTTTGTTTATAGAGCATATAGCTATTTTTTTATGTCATCCCTAAAGGGATTTTTATTCGTTTTGGTTTCATTTTTCTATAAATGTTTCATCCCTACGGGATTATAAACCTAATTCCCGTTAGGGAATAAATATTTATGAGCCTACTATAAAAAGGTATTTCGGATGAAAAAATGCTTTGATTATTGCAGTCCAAAAACTTGGTTTCTAATTCAATTTCACAACATATTGTGTTCTAAAGAATTCATTTACAAAAAATTAGGTTGACGCCTATGCGCTTTGCGGGATGAAATATTTTAAAACAAAAGTTTTCAGAGGCGCCCATTAGTAAACGATGTTAAGAGCGCTGGATACCATAAAGTAAAATTTAATACACGTCATCTCGAATTTACGAGCGGAGTTTACATAGCAACAATACAAGCAAATAATTTTAGCAAGTCAATCAAGTTGCTGCTTACTAAGTAATTAGTGGTTAGTAGTTAGTAGTTAGTATTGAGTATTGAGTATTGAGTAGTTAGATATAGGCGCAAGATTTAAGGAACTATGAACAAGAGAAGCCGCACTGTAAAACGTGCTTTTTTTTGCTTTGTCGGTAAGTGTAAAAAAGACTTGACTATCGGCAAAAAAAAATATTATTTACCAGCAGTAAAAACATAATTGTTAAATAACCAAACTTGGGCGATATATGAAACCCGCAAGCCTCTTAAGAACCACTTTTTTGCTAGTAGCAGTTTTATTAACCTTTTCTTGCGAAGAGGGAGCAGTAACCCAAGACGATAGCAACGCAATACCAGGAAGAAGAGACTACGCTTGGGTAATAGATACAATAAACAATCCGTTTCTTCGTTTCACAAACATTTGGGGAAATGACTCTAAAAATGTTTGGATTGCAGGAGCGATGATGAGCGATGGTCTTTATAAGTATGATGGTAGTAAATGGAGCTTGGATAACAGAGTTTATATAAGCGACCCATCAACCGTATGGGGGTATGAAAATGATTTATGGGTAGGAAATGACAATGGCTGCATTTGGAAGTTTACTGGAAGTTCATATATCCAAGAATTGAATGACTTTGAGGTTAATGGCAATCTGGTGAGCTTTTATGCAATGACGGGCAGTTCAAGCACTGAAATATTTGCAGTTGGAGAAAATTTTATAAACCCAGTATTGATGAAATACTCCGGAATGAAGTGGTTTATTGACAAAGTACTTCCCGATTTGGGGAATTTTATACAGCTTAAATATTCCACTAAAAGTGATAGATATTATATTGTACAATGGCTAACTGACTATTCCATAAAAATTTTAGAATACAACCGAAAAGAACTAAAAGAAATTTATGAATACCCGCCAAGCAATGGAGGACCAACAATATCAATAATTGATGGTTACTTATATCTGGTAATAGAAAAAAAAATATTCAGATACTTTAATAGTAAAATGGAATTCATATTTGAAGTTAATGACCCAAATTTTGGTGGCGTAGTATGGGGAAGGAACAGGAATGATGTTTTAATAAGGATGCTTGACGGTATTGCGCATTATAACGGCACAGACTGGAAATATTTACTAAAGTCGTCCGAACCGATAATGCTTGCCCCAAACTGTGCTTTATTTAGTAAAGAAGTATTTATACCTGCAAAAATAAGAAGAACCGGTTATCCAATAATTTATCATGGAAAATTAGAATAGGAGTTTAAGCAAAAAAAGCAAAGCGGCAACACTACCCTGCTAACCGCTACTTACTATGGATGCATTTATATCTTTGGCAGTTTGCTGCATTTTGCATAACAAAGCATCTAATAACAAATTTGGAGTATGTAATGAAAAAGTTGATTGCTTTAATCCTAGTTTTAGCTTTTTGTAAACAAATCCATGCTCAACAATCAGTGAACCAATCTCTTAATCCCTCATCAATGATCAGCTTAGACTATTTCAATACTTACAATTTGTATAGCTCAAACCCAAACGGCAACAAAAGGATAGGACAATGCTTACCTGATGGAACTAGTACACAAAATGGGCCAATATTTAATTACGTTCTAATAATTTTTGATTTAGAACAACAACTTGGGGGCATGCCAAATTCACTATCCAACAGCAATGTTACTGTACAATTAGATGGTTCTTTTGGATGGAACGGTCAAAAATGGCAGGCTGGCTTTATAACAACCGATGTTTCGAGTAGCAGTGCTCAGATTCAAGTTAATGCTATAAGAAACATGAGTTATTCTGAAGCAACTGACAAGCCTACTTCACAGCTACCAACAATTACTTTAGAATTGACTCTTTCCAAAATAGTTAATAATAAAATTATTATTGGAGTAAGAAGAGATAATGCTGGAATAAGAGTTTTATCATCATGTTCTGTAACAATAAATGGGTCTATTCTTCGGAAGTCAGCCATAAATGTTGCTTATAATCAAGGCACCGGTAATATTGTTGCGTATTCCGGCAGCTATAAAACTCATCCATCGCCTGCTCAAGTTAATGCTTATGAAACTAATCAAATAACTATTGCCACTCTTTCACCAACAATTCAAAATTATCAATTGGTCTATAATGAAAGCATGGCTCCATCAAATAAAAGCTGCTGGAAAAAAATGAATAGTAATGGTATCGAGATTGCTCAATTAATCCCTGCATCAAACAGTTTCCCAATACTAAAAAGTGAAGATAATTGGACATACGAAGCACAAATGAAGAAGTTGTGTATTATAACTTTATCTAATCCCGGTCATAACATATATTTAAATGGAAACACACACAATTCTTCTTTAACAACAAGCGTTGTAGAACAAAACAGTATAACTGCTTACGGCAATACTTATGTAAACAATGGCATAGAATACCGATTTACAAACTGGTCAAAAGGAGGTTCAACTTTTGGGCAGACAATTACTCCAAGCGAGCACGGTACTTACAGCGCCAATTACGATAATGGAAGACCGGTTTTTGTTAATTTCTACTTTGGCAGTATTGT
>WPAE01000450.1 GCA_009773205.1 Ignavibacteria bacterium | reverse complement strand
GAAGCTATTTGGCATTAATGCGTGCTATTTAGCCTTAATTGAAGCTATTTGGCGCAAATTCGTGCTGTTTAGCGGTAATTGAAGCGAATTGGCACGAATACGTGCTATTTTAGCCTCAATTGAAGCTATTTGACGCTAAAGCGTGCTGTTTAGAGGGAATTGAAGCTATTTGGCGCGTATACGTGCTATTTAGTCGTAATTGAAGCGAATTGGCACGAATACGTGCTATTTAGAGTTAATTTAACCAATTTGGCGCGAATACGTGCTGTTTTGCCGTAATTGAAGCTATTTGGCATTAATGCGTGCTATTTAGCCTTAATTGAAGCTATATAAGTGCTATTTAGCCTTAATTGAAGCTATTTGGCGCTATTACGTTTTATTTAGCCTTAATTGAAGCTTTATGGACCTAATGCCTACTATTTAGCCTTAATTGAAGCTATTTGGCCCGAATTCGTGCTATTTCGCCTTAATTTAAGCTATTTGGCGCTAATGCGTGCTGTTAAGACGGAATTGAAGCGATTTGGAGCGAATACGTGTTGTTTTGCCGTAATTGAATCGAATTGGCACGAATACCGCCTATTTAGCCGTAATTGATGTGAATTGGCACGAATAAGTGGTATTTAGCCTAATTGATGCGAATTGGCACGAATACGTGCTATTTAGCCTCAATTGAAGCTATTTGGCGCTAATGCGTGCTGTTTAGACGGAATTGAAGCGATTTGGCGCGAATACGTGTTGTTTTGTCGTAATTGAATCGAATTGGCACGAATACGTGCTATTTAGCCGTAATTGATGTGAATTGGCACGAATAAGTTCTATTTAGCCGTAATTGATGTGAATTGGCACGAATAAGTGCTATTTAGATGGAATTGAAGCGATTTGGCGCGAATACGTGTTGTTTTGTCGTAATTGAATCGAATTGGCACGAATAAGTGCTATTTAGCCTTAATTGAAGCTATTTGGCGCTATTACGTTTTATTTAGCCTTAATTGAAGCTTTATGGACCTAATGCCTACTATTTAGCCTT
>WPAE01000048.1 GCA_009773205.1 Ignavibacteria bacterium | reverse complement strand
TTGTCATGGTGATCATTCGGCAAGCTCATGACAGGGTTTGTCGAACCATGACACTACAAACGAAATTGCCACACTTCCTGCCTCGCCGTCTCCCGTCTCGCCTTCGGCTTGCCGAGGCGGACGCCTTCGGCTCATCAGGCGGGCGACTGGCTCAGCTTGCCTGCTGCAAGCATGTGTGACAATAGATTAATTATTCAGATATTTCTGTAACTTCTTCGCCACGCGAAATAGTTTGCAATACTTCATTGGTGTTAAATCTTAGTTTTTTTGCTGTCGTTGTTATAAAACATCCAAGTTTATATTTGTAAATCTAAACTCTGCGTCTTTCTTTTACAATAATTGATTATGCAACAAACACTTCTATTGCTTTCTGCAAGCATTCTATCTCAATCGGAGTTGATCCCATAAGCTGCCCATCCGGCGTTAATAATTTTGCCGGCGAAGTTTCTATTTTAATTTTCTTTGCTTTGAAACTTTCTACTTCTTTCATCTTAATATGATCTCCGGTAAATATTTTAGGAAGCGCTTGCAAGATTTTTAAGCGTGATAGCTTGTTGAGCAATGTAATATCCAAAAGCCCATCATCTATAATTGCGGTTGGAGCCATTAAAAAATCTTTGCCTGTGTATCTCGTATTGGAAATTTCAGCAAACACATTTTCTCTTTCATAAAATTTTCCATCTGCTTCAATTTTAAGATTATAACTCTTTAAAAAAATTGTTCTAAATAAAACCCCAAAGATGTAAGAAAGATGTCCAAACGCTCTTAGCCTAAATGCAGCTTTCGCAACATCTGTAACAAAACCAAACCCCAAAATATTTATAAAGTAATACTTGTTATTATTTGTTTTGAACAATCCAACATCAACCATTTTTGTTTTGCCTGCAAAAATTATTTCAACGGCTTCGCTAATTTTTAGCGGATGAAGACCCAAATCTCGTGCAAAAGCATTTCCCCTTCCAACAGGTATTACACCCACTGGAATTCTCTTTACAGAATTATTGGCGAAATAGCCATTTATTGTTTCAAACAAAGCTCCATCTCCGCCGGCAACAACAAGCGCATCATAATTTTCAAAATTTAACTTTGCAACTATTTCGGTTGCTTCGCCGGCATATTTAGTTTGAACCGCATGGCAGTCAGCGTTACGCTTTTCAAATTCGTTCTTTACGACGGAAAAACTCTTTGCACCATTTCCGCTATACGCTTCTGGATTGTTTATGTAGAAGATTTTCAAGACGCATCTATTCCGAAAAATGATTAATCACTTTTACAATGTGCGCTTCGCAGATTTTGCAAAACGGCTTAGTTCCTTTGCTGAACATTAAGCAATCCATCATAGAGCGGTACATTCCACTTGACGAATAACCTGCGCCTTCAAACACACCAACCTTGTTCCAATATTTGCTTTTCTTCAAATACTCATCAACTTCACTGCTGCGTAATTTATCTTTTTTATTGTACTCGTTTTGTAAGTTATCAATTTCTTGTTGTGATGCACGGCTTCTTTTAAGCTCGGCAATTTTTTTGTTCAATTCCCTTCTTTCTTTTTGCCAGATCAAGTCCATCTTATCGAAATTTTCTTTTTCCCATTTAGTCGGCACATCAATTTCTGGAGAAAGATATTCTTTCCACTTTATATTTTTCGTATCAAGTGCGCGGGTGATATTTGGTTCAACAGGTTCAAGCCAGGCTGTATAAAAATCATTATAAGCAACTTCGCTTGTGTAGTATTCGTCTGCCAAACCGCCGAACGAATGACCGAACTCGTGCAGAAAGACATAAGGAGAAAATTGATTATCGGAAACAAACGTGCTGTAGAAATTATAAATACCGCCGCCGCCGTAACGAGGCGTGTTGCACATAATGTAGATTGCATCGTAAGGAACGTGTGAGGCAAGATTGCGCATTGCTTTATTATCTTCTGTTAAAATGTACCGCTCTGAACCTAACGAATAAAAAGTAGTGCTTAGAGTTGTATTCTTGTAAATGTTGGCGCCGGGCTCGTCAATTCCGCTTTCTATTGATGCCTTAAACACACCGTAAATGTTGAATTTATCTTTGTGTTTTTTAAACGGCTTGTGGTTGATCAAAATATCTGTGTAGCGCTTTAAATCTTTTTCAAACTTTTTTTGATCTTTGGCAGTGTAGCCGTCTCCCAAAATCACAACATCTACTTTTTGGTGAGGGTTTCCACTAAAGTGAGGTCTATAAACTCTAACAGATTTATCTCTCAAACTATTTTTAATGATATATAAATCAGCAGGATCAATTTCTGTAGAGAATACTTCATTCAGTTTGTTCTGTTTATCTCGTTTTTCTAAAACAAACTTAATTTTGTTTTTGGGAAACGGAATAATTGCGCTTTCGTGAAAAGTACGCTTAATTCCTTTTGCCGCTTCATCGCTGGTTTGATATTCTTTGAAGTAGCTGTCGAAACCGATTGAATAAATTAGATTATCAGAGGCGGAATCATAGATTTTGTAGTAGTAAGCGCCATTGTCGAAATTATCAATTAGGTTTTTCAAACTACCCGCCCAAGTTCCATACTGGTAAATATGGTCTATCGTTACAATTTCCGAAGACGAATCTCCAATATGAAAATAATCTATGCGCATTGTTTGATCTAAAAAGTATTGATCGAAATTAATAACTTGTGCTCTGGTAACAGCAAACAACGCAAGCGAACAAAAAAATAGTGCTCTTAAAAATTTCATTTTCGTTTCCTTTTGGTTTGTTCAAAATTAAGGAAAGACACAAACCAGAACAAAAATTAGCTAAAAGATTTATCCATGAATACTGGTTGAGAAATCTTTATTTTGTGCTTGTAAGTAAACCAAGAAAATGATTAAAAAATTAATAACATATATTCTCTTTGCATTTCCGTTGTTTCTGGTTGCTCAAGATGATGGAAGATTTAAGATTGCGCGCTTAAAATATAATGGCGGCGGCGATTGGTACAACGATCCTTCTGCCGAAGTGAACCTGCTCAAATTTGTTGCTCAGAATACAAACATCAAAACAAATCCCAAGTATGAGTTTGTTGATTTATCTACTGGAAACATTTTTTCTTATCCATTTTTGTTTATTACCGGACACGGCAATGTTGTCTTTTCCGATTCTGACGCAAAGAAATTACGAACCTATCTTGATAGCGGCGGATTTTTATACGTTGATGATGATTACGGTTTGGATAAAGCTTTTCGAAGAGAAATGAAAAAAGTTTTTCCGGAGAAAGAATTTGTTGAACTCCCATTTAGTTACGGACTTTATAACTGCATGTTCGATTTTAGAAATGGTCCGCCTAAAACGCATGAGCATGATAAAAATACGCCGCGTGGTTATGGTTTGTTTGTAGATAAGCGACTTTGTGTTTACTACACATTTGAAAGCAATCCAAGTGATGGTTGGGCAGACCCAGGAGTACACAATAATCCGCCCGAAAAGAGGGAAGAAGCTCTTCGCTTTGGAACAAACATAATTATTTGGGCGTTGATGAACTGAAAAGCACTTAACCACAAAGAACACAAAGATTTACGCAAAGGACACAAAGAAATGAACGAGAATGAATTATCAAACATTGTAATCGGGTTATACTCTGTGTGCTTTTAGGAAAGCGAAGCGCCTTAGTGAACTTAGTGGTTAAACAAAAACGAACTCTTACATATCTGAAATACAAAAGAAACTGCGCACAGTACAAGAGCGAGAAAAGCACTTAACCACAAAGAGCACAAAGATTTGCGCAAAGGACACAAAGAAATGAACGAGAATGAATTATCAAACACTGTAATCGGGTTAGCAATAAAGGTACATTCTGCTTTAGGTCCCGGTTTATTAGAATCAGCTTATGAAGAATGTTTGTTTTACGAAATTCATAAAACCGGCTTACTTGTCGAAAAACAAAAACCAATGCCGTTGGTGTATGAGGCAGTAAAACTAGATTGCGGTTACAGAATAGATTTAATAGTTGAGAAAAAATTAATACTTGAATTAAAGTCAGTAGAATTATTAAACGATGTACATTTTGCTCAACTATTAACGTATTTAAAACTTTCGAAATGCAAATTGGGATTATTAATTAATTTCAATGTTGCCCGTTTAAAAGATGGAATAAGGAGAGTAATTAATGGTTAAATACTCTGTGTGCTTATAGGAAAGCGAAGCGCCTTAGTGAACTTAGTGGTAAAACAAAAATGAACTCTTACATATCTGAAATACAAAACAAACTGCGTGCTGCTATAGAGCGCGAAAAAAGAAGAGACGGTTTAAGTAATCTGCTCGTCTGGATCTTTGTCGGTTTTGTAGGTTTGTTTTTTGTTACACTTATAGAGCTTCTTTCACACCTCGAAAGTTCTGCTAGAACGGGATTATTCTTTGTATGGATTTCTGCACTTGTAATAATATTTTTTGTGTTTGTTGTATATCCCTTTGTAAAAGACTTCTATTCATTTCTTAAACCAAACTATGTTGAAGCTGCAAAAAAGATTGGAAATAAGTTTCCCGAAATAAAAGACGAGCTTTCTAACGCGATACAACTATTAGAAGATAGAAACGCATTTCATTCGGAACAATTGGTTGAGGCTGCTTTTAAGCGTGTGTACGAAAAATCAACTCTGCTAAACTTTATTTCAACCGTAGATTTCTCCAGCACAAAGAAGTTGTTACGCTTAACTTTAATTACCGCGCTAACAACAATTCTTTGTTTGCTTTTTATTCCCGTATTAAATGCCGCTGCACTTCGTTTATTTAATTACGAAAAAAATTTTTCTGCACCCCCTGCTTTTGTATTCAAAGTAACTCCGGGCAACAAAGAGATTACCAAAGGGGAATCGGTTTTGATCACAGTTCAGACAGTAGGAAAAAATATAGATGAAATAACACTCTACACAAAGAGCGCCGAACAAACGGAAGCAAGAGAGATTAATCTTTTGCGCGATTCTTTGGGCAGTTTTAATTACGAAGCAGTATCGCTTAAAAGCAAAACAGAGTACTTTGCTTCTGCAGATGGATTAACAAGCAACACTTACACTATTTCTGTTATCAACAGACCAATAATAACTTCGTTAGATGTAACAATAATTCCGCCGGCTTATTCAAAATTACCGTCTGTTATTCAGAAAGATAATGGAAACATAACAGCTTTACCCGGAAGCAAAATTCGTTTAAGCGCAACGGCTTCAAGGGAACTCGAAAAAGCAAAAATACTTTTTGGAGATGGTTCTTATAAACCATTGTTGGTTAATTATTCTAAGGCTGCAACGGAAATATCCGTGAACGGCAATGTAAATTATCAACTGATAATTAATGATAAACAGGGATTTGAAAATGCTAACCCGATTACCTACTCAATTAAAACCATTTCAGATTTTCCTCCTGCTATTGAACTTATTTCTCCAACGGCTAATGTTACTTTAGGAAACGAAACGAAGCTTTCGCTTATCACAAAAATAAGAGACGATTATGGGTTCTCTTCGCTTAACCTTAATTACAAATTATCTCAATCAAAATACAGAGAGCCGGAAGGGATTTTTACCAAAACGCCGGTAACAATCTCTAAAGAGAAAAAAGAAGATGATGTTTATTATGTGTGGAACTTATCACCTTTTTATTTAGCAGAAGGCGAAGCGCTAACATTCTTTTTAGAAGTTTTTGATAACGATAACATTAACGGTCCAAAATCTGCCAGAACAGAAAGCCTTACTATTTATGTTCCATCGCTAGAACAAATTTTGGCTAAATCTGAAGAGGCGCAGGATAATTCCATTAAAGAGTTAAGCGAAACATTAAAAGAAGCAGAGCGGTTACAACAGGAAATGAAAAAAATTAGCGATGATATGAAGTTGAATAACAGAGAAGTTTCTTGGCAGGAAAAGGAGCGCATTGAAAAGACTGTAGAAAAATTCAAGCAGCTTGGCGAAAAGGTTGAGGACATTTCTCAAAAACTTTCCGAGATGCAGAACGAATTAACAAAGAACAATCTTCTCTCAGAAGAAACCTTACAGAAATACAACGAGCTGCAAGAATTGATGAATCAGTTCGACAGCAAAGAACTTAGAGATGCTTTGGCTAAAATGAACGAAGCATTGAAGAATATGATGCGCGACAATGTGCAAATGTCTATGGAAGAATTGAAGGCGAATGAAGAATACTTTAAAAAAAGTATCGAACGCACTTTGAATTTACTGAAACGCATTCAAGCCGAACAAAAAGTTGATGAGTTGATTAAACGGACAGAAGATATTTCTGAGAAACTTGATGAGTTAAAAAAGCAAACGGAGCAAAGCAATTTGAACGATCTCCAAAGGAAAAACGAACTTTCTAGAAAGCAAAATGAAATTACCGAAAGTTTGAAAAAGTTAAACGACGCAATGAAAGATGCACAAGATAAAATGAGTGGACTTAAAGATATGCCTAAAGAAGAGATGCAAAATCTTGCCGAGGAGTTTGATAAGCAAAACAACGCCGAGCTTTCTGATGAAGCCATGGAAGATATACAGCAGATGTTGAAACAGCCCGCAATTCAAAACCAGCAGATGCTTGCCGGCAACATGAAAAATATGAAGCAGATGATGAAGAATATGCAGTCTGCGATGAAGCAGATGAACCAGACTAAAACATTTTTAGATATGGCGAAAATTCTGAATGATTTGCTTGAGCTTTCCAAACAACAAGAGGGTTTGAAAAACGAAACAGAACAAATGAGTCCTTACTCGCAAGAGTTTGGTAAGAATGCCCGCGAGCAGAATAAGATTAGAAACAGTTTGAATAAAGTTCTTCAAAATATGAGTGCGCTTTCTCAAAAGACTTTTGCTATTACGCCGGAAATGGGAAAAGCCTTAGGACAAGCTCTATCGGAAATGCAGCAATCAGTTTCGGTTATGCAAACACCTGGCGCTTCGCAGCTTGCTTTTAGAAATCAAACAAATGCAATGGCGCAATTGAATGAAGCGGCGGGCATGCTTAAAGGCAGAATGGAACAAATGCTGCAAGGCGGACAAAGCGGTGGAATGATGAGCATGTTGCAGCAGCTTCAGCAAATGGCTCAGCAACAAATGAGTTTGAACCAGCTAACGCAAATGATAAATCAAGGAAGGCTATCTCAAGAAATGATGAGCCAAATGCAGAGACTTGCGCAGCAGCAAGAAGCAATTCGTAAATCATTAGAGCAGCTAAACCAAGAAGCAAAGCAGTCGGGTCAATCCAAACGGTTGGCTTCTAATCTTGAACAGATTCTTAACGAAATGAAAGAAGTTATAACAAATCTTCAATCGGAAAAAGTTGATGATGAATTAATAAAGCAGCAAGAAAAGATTTTATCAAAACTTATTGATACACAGCGCTCTGTAAATGAACGTGATTTCGAGAGAGATAGAAAATCCAACACCGGAGAAAATGTTGCCAGAAATACTCCGCCAGAGTTAATTCTTACTACAGAAGAAGGAAAAAACAAACTACGCGATGAACTACAAAAAGCAATTCGTGAAGGCTACAAGAAAGATTATGAGAATTTAATTAGAAAATATTTTGAAGCGCTGGAAAACGTGCAACGTGAAAGAGCAAATTAATCTCCTTTTCTTTCAACCACAGACTTATTGTTTTCCGCATTGATCTATTTTTTCATTTTTCTAATTTCAACAAGCTGTGGTTCCACTTGTACTTTCATTCCGTACTCTTTCTTATTTTGTATTTGGAAAGCAATTACTTTAGATTATTTATCAATGAGGCAACATGAAATATTTCTTAATAGTTCTTTTTCTTTGCACAACAATTGAAGCGCAAACTATTCTGCCTACACAAATAGACAAGCAGATAATCGGCTTCACCTTCAACGAAGACTTCTCTCAAGCTAGAAAAATTTCTCAAGAGCAGATTAATAAAAATCCAAACTCGCCCAAATATTATTACTATATGATTAACGCCAAGATTTTAGAGTATTATCAAAAAGTTGCAGAGCTTGCGCCGGAAAAGAGAGAAGAGGGAAGGAAAAAACTAAATAGAGAAATAATAAAATACTGCGAAGGTGTAGTTCAAAAGTTTGAAGATGCTTCTTTAAACACGGAAAACAAATTCTACTTTTCAACAATTTATGGCTACTTGGCAAGAGTTTATGGAGTTGATGGTTCTTGGTGGAGTGCATTTAGAACCGGATTAAAAGCCAAAAATTTGGCAGAGGAAGTAATCAAAGCCAACTCAAATTTTTATGATGCTTATTTAGTAATTGGAATGCTTAATTATTATTCAGATAGATTAAGCGGCGTTGCTGGGTTTATAGCCGGCGCCTTAGGTTTTTCTGGCGACCGCGAGAAAGGATTATCTCAACTTCGCTTGGCTTACGAAAAAGGCAGCCTAACATTTGGGCAGTCTGCTCAAACTCTCATAGAAGTTTACTCAAGTCTTGAAGACAACGAAACTGCTGCAATTCCGGTTTTTGAAAATTTCCTTATGCAGTTTCCAGAAAACAAAAGAACACTTAACGCTTTTTGTTTAGAGTTAATGAGTGTTTGGGAGTTCAAAAAAGTTGAGAGTATTATCAAAGCGGATAATCGAAACTTGGTTAGCGAGTATGTAAAGGCGCGGTTTTACGATATGCGAGCCGAAGGCGACAATGCAATAAAATTTGGCGAAGCTGCTGTTGAAAATGAAAGAGAGCAGCCGCGCGGTGGAGTCTCGGCTTCTCGTTACATTGTTGTTTATAATGCGTGGTTAGACGGAGATAATGTGCGCATAAGAAAACACTATGCAGAATTGAACGAAAGATCGTTGGAAAATTTCAACCTTGCAAAAAAGTATGAGCGCGAAAACAAGTGGCTTCGTGAATTAACGAGTTTAATTGCAAAAGATAAAAGCGTAGCTGAGTTTGAAGCATTTACAAAAACTTCGCCCGACTTCAAAAATCTTAACGACTTAGCTGATCAGCACAACTACCTAATGGGATCGTTTTATTACAAGAATAATCTTTTTGATAAAGCCGAAACTTGGTTTAAGAAATCCGTTACTTCTAAAAATGAGCGATTAAGAAATACAGCAGTCAAACATCTGCTCGAAATTTATCTTAAGGCAACGGTTGATAAATCGAAAGCTAAGTATCTTGCCGATGTTATAAATGATATTGATAACGACAGATTAAGTTACCGAGCAAGAGATTTAGAGAAGAAGTACAACTTGTAATTTGCTAATGTTTAGTGCAGTGCCTTCGCTGGCAATTAGACCTAAGCAAAGAAATAATTGTGTAACGATGTTAAGTGTAATTACTTTTGCCAGCAAATATTTGGTTTAAAATTGTTCAGAGCGCATTCTCTTAGATACATATTCATCAAATTCTGATAAGGGATGTCAATTTCTGAAGCCAATTTTTTAAAATACTCAACAGTTTCTTTTTCAATACGAATGGAAATCTGTTTTTTTAGTTTCTTTGTATAAGGATTCTTAATGGAACCACTGAAGTCATATTCTTTTTTCATTTTATTTTACCTTGTAGTAATATTTTGTTTCGGTTTTAGTTGCTTTGCGAGCAGAAATTATTCTAAGAACATCATCATTTTCTTTATATGTATGCACAACAACAAGTAATCTTAATTTGTTTGTTATTCCTAAAATTATAAATCGTTCTTCTGTTATTGAGTGTACTGGATCCGGGATAAGGCGGGCGTTGTCATCAAAAAACACTGTTCTGGCTTCTTCAAAAGAAATCTTGTGTTTATTAATATTCGCAAGATTTTTATTTTGATCCCAGATAAAATGCATATTTAATTTGTCTCTATAATAATTATAATATAATGCTACTAGAAAATATTAAAATAGCACCCAACATACAACTCAAACCGATGCTGTAGCCTGTCGTAGTATTTGTAATTTAGCTTTGTAGCGAAAGGAATTTTAAGAAGTAAATAAAGGACATAATCAGTAAAACAAAATGTTGGTAGCGTAAACCCAGCAGCGGCGGTTTAGTTGCAGAGCCGTTACGCGTAAAAATGTTTTAATGTTGTTGGCAGCAATGGGCATTCGCTCTGGAACGCCCCGAAGTCTCTCTTAATCAACGTCAGTTACTAACTGAAGTTTTTACCTAAATCCTTATTCAATTTTATCGAGGCTAAATCTCTAAAAAGATCGTGGCATAATTCTCTTGTAAGTCTAATTGCATCTTCTGCATCATCTTCGTCGAGATATTCTAAAGCAATCTGTTCGGCTTCCAAAAGCAAGCTCTTTTTTTCCGCAGCAGAAACATCTGTGGAAGCTTCAAGAATAAGTTCAAGAAAATCGAAAGCCCAAAAGAACAAATCTTCTTCGTCTTCTGTTGCTTTGGCGCCGCCTGCTATTTCTTCAAATCGCTCTTTCTCCAAACCATAAACGGTAAGTATTGGTATGGTAAGCGGTATAAATTGCAGTAGTATTTCATCTACAAAAGAGAATCCTTTTCGAAAGGATTTACTTGTTTCCTTAGGAGATTTTTTCTTTGATTTTAACTTCTTGCCTATTGTTGAATAATCAATCGTAACACTTTCGTACAAGCTTGTTCTTTGTGCGGAAGTCATACTTCCGATTTCGGGAAGTATTGTTTCTACCGTATCGTGCCATTTCTTAGTAACAATTTCAAACCAGTCTTCAGTTTCTTCTATACTATCAAATTTATTTTTCGCGGTTAACTCAAAATATTTTTTCTTGTGGATATTCTGAAAATGATATAAATCATCAAAAAGCTGATTAGAAGCTTTTGGCTCGCCATATTCATTAACAAACTCTTTAATGTTTTCCAGTGCTTTATTATTAAAAGGGTTTTCCTTAACAGACGCTTTCCAACTATTTACTGCCTCTTCTCTTCTTAGATCGTTCCAATACAAAATGCCCAAATTATTCAAGCACTCGGATCGTTCAATTTTCTTAGATTCAGGAAAGAGTTCCAGTGATCTTAAAAAACATTTTTCGGAATCTTCATAATTTTTCACATCAAAATATGCAGAGCCAAGGTAATAATAGATATCCGAATTATTTGGGAAAATAGCCGCTGCTTCTATAAGCGTTTTTAGAGCTTCCTTTGGTTTCTCTATTCCAGAATAGCATATTGCTAAGCCTATATAGAAATTGTAAGTTGATGCAAAATCCGTTTTCTTGCTCTTACCAAAGTTTAATGCATCGGCATATTTTTTTTGGAGTATTAAACTGTTAAAATGAGCAAATAATTCTTCGGAGTCAGGTAAATCGAAAAGTGGTTTTATTGTGTTTTGTTTTTTCATTGGTTATCCTTCATTCTAATTTTGTTTTACCTAAAATTCTAAACTAGAAATAGCATGTAAGTTTTTATTTTGTGCGCTAACCGCAAAACGAACAAAGCCCGATTTTAAAATACAATAAATACACAATTGTTTATAATTGTCATGCTGTAAAATATTATGCTTTTAGCCAAGAATGAAATTCGTTAAACCAGCCTTTATGAGCCGAATCTAACCCGCCTGCCGTTTTATGGAGGGCCCGCCCGCCGTTTTATGGAGGGTTGGGCGGGTAAGTCGAAAACAACATTTTTTAATAATGATCATGACTTTTTAGAGTAGACTCATTTATGTGGCATTCCGCATTTGACGAGTTATCTTTGTGCCATTAACTTTTTAGTAGGAATTTCTTAAATGCCACTTCGCAACTTATATGTAGATTTTAATTCTTACTTTGCTTCTGTAGAGCAGCAGCTAAACCCAAATCTGCGCAACAAACCTGTAGGTGTAGTGCCTGTTATGACAGATAGAACATGCTGTATTGCTGCAAGCTACGAAGCAAAAAAGTTTGGCATTAAAACCGGAACTCCTGTTTCCGAGGCAAAGAGACTTTGCCCGTCTATTAATCTGATAGAAGCACGCCATAAAGTTTATATAGAGTATCATCACAAACTTATTAATACAATAGAAACTTGTATTCATGTAGATCAAATAATGTCTATAGACGAAGTTGTTTGCTCGCTAATGGGAAAAGAACAAAATCCTAAGACAGCAATGGATATATCTCTAAAAATTAAAAATGAAATAGCGAGTAAAGTTGGCGAATACATTAAGTGTTCTATAGGAATAGGGCCCAATAGATTTTTATCCAAAACCGCAACAGATATGAAAAAGCCGGATGGGCTTACAATTATCGAAGAACACGATTTGCCTGGAATTTTATACAGCTTAAAAATAAATGACATAGTTGGTGTTGGCAGAGGTATGGAAGTCCGGTTACGCAAGAATGGTATTTATACGGTTGAACAACTATGTGGTGCATCAAAATCTAAATTACATGAAATTTGGGGTGGAATAGAGGGTGAGCGAATGTATTCACAGCTTCGTGGTGAAGTTGTGAAGCGCCCGCCAACTCATCGAACTGTTGTTGGGCATTCGCATGTGCTTCCACCAGAGCAGAGAAACAGAGACGAAGCGTTTGCAGTAATAAACAGGCTATTGCAAAAAGCCGCAATGCGTATGCGTTACTTAGGTTATGCATCTGGAGCTATGTCTATTAGTGTACGGTTTCTTGGTTCTCAGAAGTGGAAAAATGAGATGACATTTAATCATACTCAAAACACTATATCGTTGTTAAACATATTGAAGAGGTTGTGGGATGGATATCCAAAAGAAAATTTTACTCCGCTTGCAGTTGGTGTAACGATATATAAATTGATCGAGGAAAGATATAACACGCCTCACCTTTTTGAAGATTATGATAAAGCAAAATCCCTTACTACGGCAATTGATAAGCTGAACAAGAAATATGGTTTCGCCTCCGCTTACTATGCGCCTTCACATACCGCTATCAAATCGGCACCAATGAGAATTGCCTTTACACAAATTCCAGACCTTGATATCGAAGATGATGAGAAAAAGTTCTGAATTCTTTAGTGCATACAGAATTGTCTTGACCCGTGCTAATAAAAAAACTACTTTGCCACCACTTTTCCGAGGGCTCGTCAAATTATAAAAAAGGAGTTAAGCATGAAGAAAAATATCTTTTTGCTAGCGTTTGTCTTAGTTCTTTCTATTCCACTTGCTATGGTTAATGCGCAATCTACATTAACATGTAAAGTGGATGGCGATAATTACGCCGGCGCTGTTGCAGATGCGGTTCGGGTAACAATTGCAAACGAAGATTTTCTTCTAATACGCACACAATACGAAAATAATGGTTTGCATTTATACATCAAATTAACAAAACTAACTGGCGAATTTCCTGTAACACTTAAGTATGCGCCTCATAGCGCAGAAAACCAAGCTTTACCAGATGCAGAAGTAATTTGGGTCCCGGATCCAGAGCAACCGCAATGGAATACCATAGAAGGTGAGTTAGTTGTAAGCGCTTTCGATCCAGATAACAAAACTATAGCAGGTAGTTTTGAGTTTGTTGTTGAGAAAGCAGAATATGGTTCCAAGAAGAAAAAAACTTTGGACGTTGACGATGGAAATTTTTCCGTTGTTAATTATAAAATTGATGAACCTGCTAAAAAATAAACGTTCAGGTTTCTATTATGCTCCGTACAGCATTATTTTGTTGTACGGATTTTTTTTGTTCATAATATTTACTGCGAAACATCTTTTATGTTAAAAAGCAAGCTGCTTCAATAAGTAAGGGAGTAAAGATTTTGTCTTATTTCATATAATAATGTGTTTGATAAAGTCGTTAAT
>WPAE01000128.1 GCA_009773205.1 Ignavibacteria bacterium | reverse complement strand
CGCTAATTCAGCAAGTCGCAATAAGTTATGCGTTTTGGGCGGAAAATCATTTGTAATTTTTACAACAAAAGCCTTCAATAGCTTTTCTATAGACAAATGACATAGAAACAAGCAAAAATGAAAGTTCTTACCGGATTCAAAAATATCAATGAGCTGAATCTAGCCCGCCATCTTGCCCGCCCGCCGTTTTATGGCGTGGGTAATTTTTTATAACAACTAATTTTTAGAAGTGCCCTTAAGCCGCTTTTCTCACGCAAATATTTTTACTGTTCTTGATACCCTTTTATTGCCAGTTTCCCATTTCTAACTAATATTTCAAGTTGTAGATTCTTAAAAAACAGTTACATTTGCAAGTACAGTTAATAAATTATTGGAAAATTTTTAATTATGATTACGAGATTATTAGAAAGCTGCATACATAAGAGCTTATTTAATGGTAAAACAATAGTCCTTTACGGTGCCAGACAAACAGGAAAGACTACACTTGTCACTAAAATAATGAATGAGTTTGGGGATAAGGGCAGGTATCTTAACTGTGAAATATTATCGGTGGAGCAAAGCTTAAAAGATGCTGAGCCGGAAAAGTTGAGCGCATTTCTTGGAAACTATAAAGTAATAGTTTTGGATGAGGCGCAAAATATTGACAGCATAGGAAGGATACTAAAAGTTATAACGGATAATTTGAAAGGCATTCAAATTATTGCTACCGGTTCTTCAAGTTTCGATTTGGCTAATAAAACGGCAGAATCAATGACCGGAAGAGTTGTTCATTTTACGCTTTTTCCTCTTTCGGTTATAGAAATTAAAGAAAAGAAAGATTGGATTGATATTGATGCTTTGCTCGATAAAATGCTCAGGTTTGGTTTGTATCCAGAAGTTTTTACCAGCAATGAAGAAAGCGCCATAAACAAATTGCACGAACTAAGTTCAAGTTACTTATTTAAAGATTTGCTAAAATTTGATGGAATAAAAAAATCCAGCCTATTAAAGAATTTAATAATTTCTTTAGCACTGCAAATTGGAAATGAAGTTACATACAATGAATTGGCGGCTAAATTAGGCGTGAGCAGTTTAACCGTTCAAAAATATATTGATTTACTTGAGCAAAGTTTTGTTGTTTTTAAACTTCACTCATTTTCAAGAAATATAAGAAAAGAACTTACTAAATCTATTAAAGTATATTTTTACGATGTTGGTATGCGGAACGCATTGATAAATAATTTTAATCCCCTTTCTTTAAGAAGCGATGTAGGAGCTTTATGGGAAAACTTTTGTATAGCAGAAAGAGTTAAAGCCAATCATTACCTCGGGAAAAGAGTTAATAGTTACTTCTGGCGGACATACGATCAGAAGGAGATAGACTACATTGAAGAAGAAAATGGAAAAATTACCGGGTTCGAGTTTAAATATTCTGATAAAATAAAATACAGAGCGCCCAAAGCTTTTATTGAAGCATATAACGCACAAGTAATTAAAATTGATAAAAGTAATTACTGGAAGTTTGTTAGTTTAAGCGCTTAAAAGGATTTTGCCCTTAAGAATGAATCACCAGATAAACAGATTACTTATTTAATGATTCCTTAAAATGTCTCTACTATTTTATACCAAATTATGTCTTGATTTTGTGAGTGCAGAACTAGTAATAATCAATTGTCTGAGATTTCTAAAGATTTTTTTAGAAAAATATTTTTCATAACGTTCTATTCAAAAAGAAAAATTGGCGCTCAGTTCAATATGTAAGATTATTCTTTTTTCTATTCCATTTTTTATTAACCCAAATTTTCCGTTAGGAAAATTTGGGTTAAAGTTACTCCCTTGCGGCAATAAGCCATTGGCTTATAAAAGGGAAATTTAGTTTGTGCCGCCGGATTGATGTTTCGAACCATCAGCCCTTCTGATTAGCCCTAGGAGCCGATCAAACTTTGTCTCGCCGATTATTTTTTCTACTAACTTTCCTCGCGTATCAAAAAAATAAAACGCCGGTGTTGCCATTATGCCAAATTTTTCTTTGTATTCATCTTCAGCAACTAAACCAAATTTAACATTCTCAGCACTAATTAAATTTATCTGTTTTTTGTAAACACTATCCTGGAAGAAACTTTTCTCTGTTGTTATTAGATAAATATCAGTAGCTGCTAATTCATCAACTCTTCGGTTCATTATATTTAATTCATATTAGCAGTAAGGACATTCCGATTTGAAATACATTATCATCAACGGTTTCTCTTTTACTGATCCCAAATTTTCCGTTAGGAAAATTTGCCCTTTGGGCCGACAAGCCCGCCTGCTACGCTTATATTTAGCGGGACATTTCTAATGAATTTTTTGGGTTAAATATTTTTCTAGTTGTATTTCAATTGGTCATTTCTTTTCCGGTTACTCTAACTGCAGCAAACTTCAGATAAACCGACTCTCCCATTGTAGACGATCAGGAAGGCGGACGTGTTGTTGGAAGAATATGTTAAAAGCCCCGCAAAAAGCACGGTGTAAAATTGTGGAGAAGATTAAAAAGTGAAGCAGTCATGAAATGGTTCATGATCGCAAAATAAATTACCGTTTTCATTTTAAATTGAAATTATACATGAAATTTCTCATTGAAATTTTCAATTACTATACGTCCATCAAACAAATGAACTACTCTGCTCCCATACTCTGCATAAGCTGGTGAGTGAGTTACCATCACGATTGTAGTACCGCCTTTATTCAAATCACTCAATATCTTCATTACTTCATCACCATGAGTGGAATCCAAATTACCTGTTGGTTCATCGGCTAAAACTATCTTTGGATCACTAACAATTGCCCGTGCTACAGCAACTCTCTGCTGCTGACCGCCGGAAAGCTGTTGAGGGAAGTGGTTCTTTCTATGCATAATTTCCATTATCTCAAGAACCTTATGTACCTTGTTTTTTCTTTCTGTGGCGGGAACATTTAAATATAATAGCGGCAGTTCTACATTCTCGAACACAGTTAATTCGTCAATCAGGTTAAAATTCTGAAACACAAACCCGATATTTTCTTTACGTATTTGTGCTCTTTGTCTTTCTGAATATTTTGATACTTCCGTTCCAAGAAAATAATAATCACCACCGCTTGGGATATCAAGAAGTCCAAGAATATTCATCAAGGTTGATTTGCCACAGCCCGACGGGCCCATAATAGAAACAAATTCTCTTTCCTTGATTTCTACATTTACATTATCTAAAGCAACAGTTTCAACTTCCTCCGTTCTGAAGATTTTCTTCAGGTTGTTTGTTTTAATCATTTTCTCTCCTTTACTATTTTAGAATTAATTTTTCTATATCCGCATAGTTCTCGTATGAAGATGTAATTACTTTTTCACCCGGTTTTAATCCTTCCAGAACTTCATAGTATTGCGGATTCTGTCTGCCAATTTTTATTTGTCTCCTATCTGCAAATGTTCCAGACTTATCAACTACAAATATCCATTGACCGCCAGTAGTTGAGAAGAACCCGCCACTCTCTATAAGAATAACTTCAGCTAAATCTCCGAGATGGAGTTTTACACGCACGGTTTGACCTCTTCGTATCCCGTTTGGCTGTGCACCGGTAAAGATCATATCAACATAAAATCTACCGTTTGATACTTGAGGGTAAACAGTTTTTATTTTCAGAATATAATTTTTACCGTCGAACTCGTAATCGCCTTCCTCCTCTTCTTTAATCCGAGAGATATAATGCTCATCGATTTCAGCGCGGACTTTATAATAATCAGTGTTGTCAATTTGCCCAAGACGAAACCCGGGTCCAACCGATTGTCCGATCTCTGCACTCAGCGCGGTTAGCTGCCCTTTGATCGGCGCACGCACAGTAAGACTTGCAAGCTGACTTTCAACAAGCGACAGATATTTTTTTGACATCTCGATATTCGATTCTCCTTGCTGAACAAGCTGCTTAAACGTTAGCGAATCTCTTTTCAATACTTCCATCAACAATTCTTTACTCTTGAGCATGATTTCATATTTTTCTTTGCAAGCATCGTACTCGTTCTTTGCAACCATTCCTTTGTCAAAAAGAATTTTGTTGTTCTTGTAAACTCTTTCTTGATTTAGCAGATTTAAATTTAGATTGAGAAGTTGGTCCTGCCTGTTGAGTAAATTTTGCTCGAAGGTCAACCTTGTCTGCCTCGACATACTTTCCGCCTGCAAAAAACTTGATTGTGTGCTCATTACCTGAAGAGAAAGATTCGGGTTATCTAATTTTATTATCGGGTCGCCTACTTTCAGCATTGCGCCTTCTCCAACAAATTTTTGAACAACCTTTCCACCTTCCGATAAATCCAGATAAAATATTTGCAGTGGTTCCACCGTTCCGGTGATAGGAATGAATTCCTGGAACGGCGCGTGCTTAACTTCTGAAATAGATAATCTTTCCTTCTCTACATTTAGTTTGCTGCTTTTATCTGCAAAAACAAAAATGTATAAAACAAACAAAACAAAAATTGCTATTGAAGAATAAATAGTAATTCGTTTTGTAGTCCATTTTTTCTTTTCTATTTGCCGATCCATATA
>WPAE01000127.1 GCA_009773205.1 Ignavibacteria bacterium | reverse complement strand
AAATGAAGATTGCGGATGCTTTGGAAGTGTTTTAAGAAGTGAGTTTGGTATAACAATGATTTTGAGAAATATTTTATTAACCGCATCAGCACTTTGGTTGGTATTTGAAAATAAAAAGTTTGCCTCCGCTGGGCAATAAATAACCAACACTAAATAAAACAAAGGAAAACAAAATGAAACCGCTAAAAAAAATCGCTATCTCAATGGCTTTCATTGGGATGATGGCAGTTAACTTTTTAATAATACTTCCTATTGAGTCTAATGCATCTACAGCATCGTGCGACAGATTCTATTCCGCATACTTTGGGGAATGCTTTAGTGCTCTACAAGGTACCTGTTGTCCAGATGTTATTGTAACCCCATGATCTTAGGATGTTAGGTTAAAAGCAAATTTCTTCAAGTAGAGACGGTTCGCCATAGGTGGACCTTCTCTACAACTGAGATTAGAAAAAGGAAATAAAGATGAAAAAGAAAATAATAATTATTGTAATAACACTTTTATCTGTCTCTTGCTCATCTAAAAAAGAAGAGCGTAATGTCTATGAGTCTTTACCATTATATAACCACACAATTATAAAGAAAGATAGTTTGTTTTTATTACAAAATGATAAAGTGTTTGTTGGGCAAATAAGCAATATGGTTACTTGGAAAGATTATGTATTGATTTCTGATTTTAATAACCACACAATGATTTTTGATAAAAAATTAAATCATATAAAAACAGTAGGTACTGAGGGGACTGGACCGGGAGAATTTACAAATCCACCTACGCCGGTACTCGGTACAAATAATTTTATTTTGTTGAATAGAAGAATAAAAAAATATTTTGAATATGATGAAAGGTTCAATTTTATCTCCGAAAAAAAACTTCCACCAAAGTTTGATTTTTTCCCAATTAATCCTATTAGAATAAATAACCACTTTATTACATTTGTTGGAGACCCGTCAGTTTATGGTAATCGGAAAAAAATAAGTAACATAAACTCTCTCTACATCTTTGACGAAAATTTTAATTACACAGGGAAAGGGCTTTATAAGTGGGATGATATTTATAACAATGAAGATTATTTCGCTTACACAAGAAATAATCTTTTTGTTCGTTTAACTTTGTACCCAAACGGATTTTTTGCAACACAGCCAGCGTCTAATATTATAGCTCATTTCGATAATGACTTAAATTTGATAAAAGAATTTAGACTGGAACCAAAATATTCAAAAGACCCGCCAATAGAGTCGGATATACTTAAAACTCAGCAAAGCGTTGAGACTGTTGTGCGTTTTGGATGCAGCATGACAAGCAAATTAGGATTTGTATATGAGCCACAACATGAACTGGTTGCAGTTGGTTATACAAACCTAAAGGAAGAATTTTTTTATAAAAGAACTTTAATGATAGGTGATCATTATTTACAAGTTTTCGACAAAAATTACAACTGCATCTTTGATGGGCCTGTGCCCGGTTTGGTTGCTTTTACTCTAAACGGACTAATCTACATTCTTGCAGAGGAAAAAGAAGAGTTTCTAAAATTTATAGGGTATGAGCTTGTTAAAAAATAAAAAATCGATAGTGTTAATTTTTTTGTTTAGCATTCTTACAATTTCAAGCACAATTTTTATCTTCGCAAAAAATTATTATCAAAAAATCAATAATGAGTTAGAAACTAAAATTCTCCGAGATGCAAACTACACTAAAGATAAATACTTAATAGAAGGTAAATATATATGGGAAATAACAAACCTTAATAAAGATGAAGTTAACTACATTATAAAGAAAAAGAGTCCAAGCAGATATTTACTTTTTGTAATTATTGATTCAGTGCAATGTTTTAGTTGTCTTGAGTTTCATGATGAGAGGCTGAATGAGATTAGTAAATTTCCAACAAGAATCATTGGATTATCTGATAGGTATAAACAATTTTTTAAGACCACGATTGATTTTAATGCAATTAATTCCAGCCGGAAATTATTCATTAATAAAACGATTGAAAAGAAATTTATAATTAGCATTGTAGATGAAATGGGTCGAATCATATATGTTGATTTTCCATCGCCATACAGATATTCCGAGAGCAGGGCTTTTTATGGGATAGTAAAAAGATATCTTGAATAGTTGAGCTATTATCATTGTAGAAGAAAAATTCTTATGCTGAAATTTCGAACAAATAAGTACGGTACGTAAAAAATCCGTATAAATACGACAGAAATAGGATTAGGGTTGATGCTAATCTTAAAGATACAACAACAAACCGCACTGAGAATAACCGTATTACTTTTCTTAGTTTTCTTTCTGTTAAGTGAGTTTGGTATAACAATGATTTTGAGAAATATTTTATTAACCGCATCAGCACTTTGGTTAGTATTTGAAAATAAAAAGTTTGCCTCCGCGGGGCATTAAAAAAACTAATCATCTAATTAACTGAGGTATATTATGAAACAGAAAGTATTTAGGATTATGAAAACTGCCGTAATTGGTATGTTCGCTTTTCTAATATTCTTTAATATCAGCGTTATTGTTGATGAAGAAGGCTTTGCAGTAAAAATGGTAAATTCTATTTTTGCAGAAGAATGGTGTGCGGACTGCCCCGAGAATGGAGGGACTGGTGGTTCTGGTGGTACTAGTGGTTCTAGTAAAAATACTTACTTTGCAAATTATGGTACTCAAACAAGAAAAGTCTGGTGCCAACGAGTTGGATTGGGCTTTCCGTCTGGACTGACTGTTAGTGGCGAATGGAAAACGGATAGTTGGGACCAGTATTGGTGTGTAAGAGGTGGAAGTAACATCGCATGTACTTTGGGTACTGGTCAAATAAGGAATTTTGTTGCAGGTTGTAATAGTTAATGGTAAGTGAAAAAGTTCAGGGTAATTAATTTTACCTTGAACTTTATATAAAATAGAGGGTCTTATATGAGAAAAAAAAATCTTTTTTTTGTGATTATATTTTTAATCATAGTCGGTTGTCAAAGTGAAAATCCAAAATTCAATGAATTTCAAAAAAAAATCAGTCATGATCTATCAAGGGCAGAATCGACAAATGGGTTAATATCGGTAATAGATACTCTTAAACTAGAAATTCAATCAGATTCTCTGGATGATAATCCAATAGTTAAGATATCTCCAAAATATTTGGTTCTTGCAAATCAATATTTAAAATCTGTTTATAAATTCAATAAAGATGGAAAACTACTACTTAGATTTGGTTCGGAGGGAGAAGGTCCAGGCGAATTTAGAGATATCACTGCAATTTCTTTAGATGAGAATGGACGGATTTACATTTACGATAGAATAGAGAGTGTAGTATCAATTTTTAATGAACAAGGAAAATGTTTGAAACAATTATATATCAAGCATGAAATAAATAATATTCGCCATATATGTGCGTTAAATGGACTAGTATTTTTACATCATGCTCCAATGAGCAATAAAAGCGGATTTATTTCTATCTATGATAGTACTGGATTCCTCAATTATATTGGATCTTTTACAGAGGGTTACAAACAGTATTATATGCGAGGGTTTCTCGATGGTTCGCTGATTTCAGATTATCAAAGAAATATTTATGAGGTGAATGTTTACGCAAATACCATCAGAAAGATATCAAACCAGATTTTAAATTCAACATCTACTACGGACCCATCAATTAGACCTCTTAAAAAGACTATGACTAGTGTTTTTGAAGAACTTGTTGATAATTACAAAAACGTAACAAAACCTCTGAAACTATTTCTTGTTGATGAAAATAAATTACTTTTCGTTGAGTATCTCAACAATGCCGGTCATTCTAAAAAGGATCATTTCTTTCAAGTATTTGATGCTACTAATTTTGCCTATATAGGCAATGTTAAAATAAATGACAGTCATTATTTCCATGATTCCGACGGAAAATTTCTTTACTGTTTTGTAGATCCTCAAAACTTCCCGCCAAAAATGAATTCTAGGATCCAACAACCAAGCGTAATAATTTATAAAACAAATTTCTAATTGTGGTAAATAAACATGAAAATTTCTTATCATTTTACATATTTGCTTATTATTATCATTACATGCTTTCAACTGTCGGCGACCAGATTATTCCCCATAAAAAGGGAAAAAAAAGATCACATGATTCCCCATCTGAGGATCACATTAATCCCCAGTCCCAGGTTCAAATGATTCCTCAGTTCCAGGTTCACATTATCCCTCACCACGCAAGCAAAAAATCTAAAAACGAGTGGCATTTTTGCATTTAGCAATCTTGGATAGACTGCTGCACCACTCCTATCCTTTTTTGATTAACG
>WPAE01000449.1 GCA_009773205.1 Ignavibacteria bacterium | reverse complement strand
TTTCAGTGGGTTTTGATGGGTTTTAGTGGGTTTTGATGGGTCTTAGTGGGTTTTGTTGGGTTTTAGTGGGTTTTGATTGGTTTTAGTGGGTTTCGATGGGTTTTAGAGGAAATTTGATGGGTTTTAGTGGGTTTTGATAGGTTTTAGTGGGTTTTGATGGATTTTTGTGGGTTTTGATAGATTTTAATGGGTTTTGATGGGTTTCAGTGGGTTTTGATGGGTTTTAGTGGGTGTTAATGGGTCTTAGTGTGGTTTGTTGGGTTTTAGTGGGTTTTGATTGGTTTTAGTGGGTTTCGATGGGTTTTAGTGGAAATTTGATGGGTTTTCGTGGATTTTGATGGGTTTTGATGGGTTTTATTGGGTTTTCCTGGATTTTGATGGGTTTTAATGGTTTTTGATGGGTTTTAGTGGGTTTTGATGGGTATTAGTGGGTTATGATGGGTTTTAGTGGGGTTTTTGTGGGTTTTGATGGGTTTTAATGGGGTTTGATGGGTTTTAGTGGGTTTGATGGGTTATAGTGGGTTTTGATGGGGTTTAGTGGGTTTTGATTGGTTTTAGTGTGTTTTGATGGGTTTTAGTGGACTTCATGGGTTTTCATGGGTTTTGATGGGATTTAGTGGGTTTGAAGGGTTTTAGTGGGTTTTGATGGGTATTAGTGGGTTTTGATGGGTTTTAGTGGTTTTTGATGGGTTTTAGTGGGTTTTGATGGGTTTTAGTGGGTTTTGATGGGTTTTTGTGGGTTTTGATGGGGTTTAATGGGGTTTGATGGGTTTTAGTGGGTTTCATGGGTTTTCATGGGTTTTGATGGGTTTTAGTGGGGTTGATGGGTTATAGTGGGTTTTGATGGGTTTTAGTGGGTTTTGATGGGTTTTAGTGGGTTTGATGGGTTTTAGGGGTTTGATGGGTTTTAGTGGGTTTCATGGGTTTTCATGGGTTTTGATGGGTTTTAGTGGGTTTTGATGGGGTTTAGTGGGTTTTGTTGAGTTTTAATGGATTTTGATGGGATTTTCTGGGTTTTGATGGGTTTTAGTGGGATTTGATGGGTTTAGTGGGTTTTGATTGGTTTTAGTGGATTTTGATGGGTTTTCGTGGATTTTGATGGGTTTTAATGGGTTTTGATGGGTTTTACTGGGTTTTGATGGGTTTTACTGGGTTTTGATGGGTGTTATTGGGTGTGATGGGTTTTTGTGGTTTTTGATGGGTTGTAGTGGGTTTTGATGGATGGGTTTTAGTGGGTTTTGATGGGTTTTAATGGGTTTTGATGGGTTTATGGGTTTTAATGGGTTTTGATGGGTTTTATTGGGTTTTCCTGGTATTTGATGGGTTTTAATGGTTTTTGTTGGGTTTTAGTGGGTTTTGATGGGTATTAGTAGGTTATGATGGGTTTTAGTGGTTTTTGATGGGTTTTAGTGGGTTTTGATGGGTTTTAGTGGGTTTTGATGGGTTTTATTGGGTTTAATGGGTTTTAGTGGGTTTTGATGGGTATTATTGGGTTTTGATGGGTTTTACAGGGTTTTGCTGGGTTTTACTGGGTTTTGATGGGTCTTAGTGGGTTTGATGGGTTTTAGTGGTTTTTGATGGGTTGTAGTGGGTTTTGATGGGATTTTGTGGGTTTTGATGGGTTTTAATGGGGTTTGATGGGTTTATGGGTTTCATGGGTTTTGATGGGTTTTAGTCGGTTTTGATGGGTGTTAGTGGGTTTGATGGGTTTTAGTGGGTTTTGATGGTTCTTATTGGGTTTTGATGGATTTTACTGGGTTTTGATGGGTTTTACTGGGTTTTGATGGGTATTAGTGGGTTTGATGGGTTTTAGTGGGTTTTGATGGGTTTTAGTGGGTTTTGCTGGGTTTTTGTGGGTTTTGATGGATTTTAATGGGTTTTGATGGGTTTCAGTGGGTTTTGATGGGTTTTAGTGGGTTTTGATGGGTCTTAGTGGGTTTTG
>WPAE01000047.1 GCA_009773205.1 Ignavibacteria bacterium | reverse complement strand
CTAAGTGAACTTAACACTTATCTCTTTGTTTATAAACACTTTATCTTATCTTTTTTCTAATGACCGCCATTAGATTTTTTTCCTATTGACTAATCTGGGGTAATCTTTTGCTTTCATATCCACAGTTACTTGAGTTATTCGAAAAAGAAAAAATTGATTACTACTGTAATGGAAAACTTACGCTTGCAGAGTTTTTTGAAGAAAGAAATTATAATGAAGCACAGCAGAAGAAGTTTTACAGTCTTCTTAATTCAACGATAAGTAATAAAAAAGAAAGTTTATCTAAAGCCAACCCTCCTTATCAATCACTTAAAGAATTGTGTGATTACATTACAAAAGAACATCACCAATATGTAGCTGCTGCAATCCTAGAAACTTCCGAAGAGCTTTTAAAATTACAGCAAGGCACGAATGCCTATCCCGAGATACAAGAAATATTAAGCTTATCCGACAAACTCTTCACCGAAATTAAGGCGCATCTTAGTAAAGAAGAAACTGTATTGTTTCGGCTCATAAGATATTTGGATGATTGCAAACGGTTCGCCGAAAAACCACATTTAGGAAAGAGCCGACCAATGGTTAAAACCGTGCAATCCTTAGAGACAGATCACACACTTTCAACAAAAGTAATTCCACAAATCATAAAGTTATTATCAGCAATAAAAATAAAGAATAACGAGACAGGCACAGTAAAATCTTTACTCAAAAATTTTGAGCGGTTCGAAAAAGATTTACACATCCACATACATTTAGAGAACAATATACTTTTTCCAAATGCTATTGATTTAGAAAACAACTTATACAAACCTAAATAAGAGGTCAAAATGAAGAAACTATTCCAATACATATTACTAACAGCACTTGTATTTGCTTATGCTTGCGGCGGAGGCGAAGAAAAAAAGGATGATGCCTCAACAAAGCAAGAAAAAATTGCCAAACTGTTCGGCATAACTGTCTTTGAATTGGAAAATGGAATTGGTCCAATAAAAGAAAAAATTACTTTGGGACCTTTGGATAATGCTAAAGCCGCCGAAGGAAAAATGATTTTTGAAGTAAAATGCAGTCAGTGCCACAAGTTAGATGAGAGATATACAGGACCGGCAGTTAGAAATATAACCAAGAAAAGAACACCGGAGTATATTCTGAACAATATCTTGAATCCGGAAGAGATGGCAAATAAACACCCAGAGGCAAAAAAATTAGTAGCCATTCACGCTACTAAGATGACTTTTCAAAATGTTACTAAAGAGGATGCATTAAAAATACTAGAGTACTTCCGTTCCGAAGATCAATAAAAAATCATCAAAAAAAAGGAGAATTAGAATGAAGAACGCAAAACTAGTTGTTGGGATACTAACTACATTCTTGGTTGGAATTGTATTATACAACTGTTCTGGGTCGGGAGAATCTGCCTCGGCAGAAGATGCTGCTAAAAGGGTTTATGTTAAACCGGGCAGCTACGATGAGTTTTATGCGTTTATGTCGGGCGGGTTTAATGGGCAGTTATCTGTTTATGGGCTCCCATCCGGCAGAATGCTCAAAAATATTAGCGTGTTTTCTCAAAATCCAGAAACGGGATATGGGTATTCTGAAGAATCAAAGGGAATGCTGATGACTTCTTACGGGTTTATACCTTGGGACGATTCACATCATCCTGTACTTTCCAAAACTAATGGTGAGCAAGATGGAAAATGGATATTCATCAATGGGAACAACACTCCAAGAATTGCTCGTATAGACTTACGCTCATTTGAAACCGTGGAGATAATTGAGATACCAAATTCAGCAGGAAATCATGGCTCTCCATTTTTAACAGAAAACACTGAATATGTTGTTGCTTCAACTAGGTTTAGCGTGCCAATACCAAACAAGGATGTGCCAATATCTACTTATAAAGAAAACTTCAAAGGAACAGTTTCATTTATCTCTGTTGATAAACACAAAGGAGATATGAAAATGGCTTTCCAAATTGTAGTTCCCGGGCTAAATTACGATTTAGCACACGCTGGAAAGGGCCCTTCGCATGGATGGGTTTTCTTTACTTCGTATAATAGTGAACAAGCAAATACTTTGTTAGAAATTAATGCTTCTCAGAACGACAAAGACTTTATTGCCGCCGTGAACTGGAAAAAAGCTGAAGAATATGTAAAAGCTGGAAAGGCTCAGAAGGTAAAAACAGAATACTATCACAATTTGTATAATGAAAATACTCAAACGACAGAGTCTCAAAAGATGAATGATGTATTAGTTTTAGATCCTGAGAAATACCCCGGAATGATTTACTACATCCCAACTCCAAAATCACCACACGGTGTTGATATTGATCCGAGCGGCAAATATATAGTTGCAGGAGGAAAGTTATCTTCGGTTATACCTGTTCACTCATTTGAAAAAATGATTAAAGCAATTGATGGAAAACTGTTTGATGGTAATTTAGGCGGAATACCCATACTAAAATATGACGAAGTACTTGCAGGCGAAGTTATTAACCCGGGCTTGGGACCGCTTCACACAGAATTTGATGGCAAGGGTTATGCTTATACCTCCGCATTTTTATCTTCAGAAATTGTAAAATGGAAATTAGGAACTTGGGAAGTTGTTGATAGAATACCAACATATTATTCTATTGGACATTTAATGATACCAGGCGGAGACAGTAAAAAGCCTTCGGGTAAGTATGTGGTTGCATTAAATAAAATTACTAAGGATAGATATTTACCAACTGGACCAGAACTAACTCAATCTGCACAGCTATATGATATTAGCGGTGATAAGATGCAGCTACTTTTAGATTTTCCAACAATTGGAGAGCCGCATTACGCACAAGCTATTCCGGCAGATTTGTTAGCGAAAAATTCTAAGAAGATTTATCCAATCGAAAAAAATAATCATAAGCACGCCGTAAAAAGCGAAAAAGAAGCACGAATAGAACGCAAAGGGAATGAAGTACATGTTTACATGAGCGCAACCAGAAGCCACTTTAAGCCAGATAATATTGAAGGAATAAAAGTTGGCGATAAAGTTTACTGGCATGTAACCAACTTAGAACAAGATTGGGATATTCCTCATGGATTTACTGTAAAAGGTATGAATAATTCAGAATTGTTGATAATGCCGGGACAAACAAAAACGATTGTTTGGAACCCTACAAAAGCAGGTATTTATCCATTCTACTGTACCGATTTCTGTTCGGCATTACATCAAGAAATGCAGGGCTATGTTAGAGTGTCGGATGCAGGCAGTAATGTAAAACTTTCTTTTAATTAATTATAATGGAAGATATTCCGGGTGAATAGATGAAAAATTTGTCTAAGAGGTTAATGATTGCTGCATCAATAATTCTTTTGGGTGCATTTTTATTTCCAATCTGGCACATAGATTTGCGCGCGCCGCAATATCCAGAAGGCTTAGGCTTGAGAATTTGGGTAAACCAAATTACAGGACTTAAAGATGGAGACCTTGATTTGATCAATAATCTTAATCACTACATTGGAATGAAAACAATTCATCCGGAGTCTATTCCAGAATTAAAAATTATGCCTTACATAGTAATCTTTTTTGCTATTGCAGGATTGTTAGCTGCCAAATTCAATAAAAAATGGATAAAAGCTGTATGGCTTGTTACACTTTTAATAATCTTGGCAATAGGTTTATACGATTATTATTTGTGGGGATATGATTATGGGCATAACCTAAATCCAAAAGCGCCTATAAAAGTACCTGGAATGTCTTATCAACCACCGTTAATTGGTTCCAAGCAACTGTTAAACATGAATGCGTTATCTGTGCCGGGAGTTGGGACAATAATTATTTTGTTTACCATTTTACTTGCTTCCGGTTCAATTTATATAGATACAAAAAAGGAGAGGCCTAAAAATGCTTAGTAAAATTTTATTGTTTGCTTTTATTGCTGCCGGGCTAATGGGCTGCAGTAAAGAGCCACAGCCAATTAATTATAATAAAGATGAATGCGCTCACTGCATAATGATAATAACAGACCCCAAATTTGGAAGCGAATTAGTAACAGATAAAGGAAAAATATATAAGTTCGATTCTATAGAATGCTTGGCAGATTTTGTTTCTATTGATAGTGGATTTACTGCAGAAACTCTTTGGATTAGCGATTATGCAAACCCAAATACTCTTATTGATGCCAAAACCGCATACTATATTATCAGTCCAAAGATGGAAAGCCCGATGGGCATGAATATTGGCGGATTTAAAGATCAAAAAGAAATGGAAAAAGTTTTTGCTGTTATGGGTGGGGAAAAAATGAACTGGGAAGAAGTATTGAGCTATGTCAAAAATTCTAAGTAGTTTAATAATCATATACTTAATTCTCTTACAGGGCGTAGCTGTGTCTAAAACTATAATTGTTGGACAGCACGAGAGAATTAAGACAATAAAACAAGCACTTGAAACCAGCAACGATGGTGATGTTATTACTATAAAAAAAGGTTTTTACTTAGAAAATAATTTGGTAATAACTAGACAAGTATCTCTTATAGGTATAGATTTTCCTGTGCTTAGCGGAAACAAAAAAGAAGGCATAATAACAGTAAAAGCCAATAATGTAACTATCAAAGGAATTCATTTTACAGATACGGGCTCAAGTTTTGTTAAAGATAATGCAGCAGTGAAGTTAGACAGTGTTTCAAATTGTGTTATTAAAGACAACAAATTCAGCAATAACTTCTTTGGTATATATCTTGGCAAAAGCTGGCAATGCTCAATCAGCAACAACATTATAATTTCATCGCAAAAAACGCAGGCATATTCTGGTAACGGAATACATCTTTGGTATTGTAAGGATATTGAAATTGCTGGGAATACAGTAGATGGGCATAGAGACGGAATTTATTTGGAATTTGTTAAGAGAAGCATAATAAAAGATAATTTGAGCAGGAGAAACTTACGTTACGGACTTCATTTTATGTTTTCCGATAGCTGTGAGTATTTCTCAAATAAGTTTGAGCATAACAGCGCCGGCGTAGCGGTTATGTTTACTCATCACGTAAAAATGTTCAATAACATATTTGAAAATAACTGGGGAGATGCTTCCTACGGATTGCTTCTAAAGGATATATCCAACAGTAAAATATATAATAATGTATTTAGGCGTAATACTTGTGGAATATACTTAGAAGGAAGTAACAGGAACGCAATAGAAAATAATCTGTTAGAGAGAAACGGCTGGGCAATTCGTTTAATGGCTAATTCTATGGATAACAATTTTAGAAAAAACAATTTTCTAAGCAACTCTTTTGAAGTGGCAACTAACAGCACCAGAAACTTTAATACTTTTTCAAACAATTATTGGTCGGATTATCAAGGCTACGATTTGAATAATGATGGTATAGGAGAAGTTCCCCATCACCCGGTAAAACTATTCTCAATTATTGTAGAAAAAAACAGACCTACTTTGTTGTTGTTAAGAAGTTTTTTTGTAGAACTATTGAATGCAGCAGAAAAAATTTTCCCCGTGCTTACACCAGAAACACTTGTAGATAATAGCCCAGAAATGAGTTTGATAAAATGATTAAAGCAATACAACTTAGCAAAAGATATTGTACGTTAGATGCCCTGAAAAGCATTGACGTTGAAATTTCACACAACTCACTTACTTATATTGTCGGCCCAAATGGTTCCGGAAAAACTACATTTATTAAATCTGTCCTCGAACTTGTAAAGCCAAGTTCGGGCAGCATATACATAGATAATATTAAGTTGAACGGAGATCATGCTTACCGCTATAAAATTGGTTACATGCCGCAGATAGCCAGCTTTCCAGAAAACTTAACCGTAAAAGAAGTTATTAACCTGCTGAAAGAAATAAGGGGTAATTACAACTCACTCGATGAGGAGTTAATTCCCAAATTGAATCTTGTTAATGAATATGATAAGCCTATAAGAACACTATCCGGCGGTACTAAACAAAAGCTAAACGCTGTTATAGCTTTTCTATTTAACCCGGAGATTTTAATTCTTGACGAACCAAGCGCCGGACTTGATCCGGTTTCCAGCAGCTTGCTTAAAGATAAGATAGTGAAAGAGAAAGCTAATGGTAAAACAGTTTTGTTTACTTCTCATATAATGAGCGAATTAGAAGAACTTGCAGAAAATATAATATTCCTGCTCGAAGGCGCTGTTTGCTTCTCCGGAAAAAAGGAGGAGTTGATAGCAGTTACAGAGGAAAGAAACTTAGAAAGAGCAATTGCAAAACTTATGATGGGGAAGAACTTATGAAAACATTATTAGCAATAATCAAATTTCAGTTTCATGATACACTAAGAAGTAAATGGCTGGCTATATATACATTATTCTTTTTGATTCTAAGTTACGCGTTGCTTTCTTTTACTAAAGAACCGGGTAAAGTCATTCTTAGCTTGTTGAATATCAATATGATTGTAATTCCATTAACAAGCCTGGTTTTTGGTACAATCTATTTGTACAGCAACAGAGATTACATCATTCTTATACTTTCTCAACCTATAAACAGAAAAGTTTTGTTTGTTGGATTGTACTTGGGCTTGTCTCTTCCTATGGCTATTAGTTTTCTTGTCGGCACGGGAATTCCACTGCTTATATTTATTAAAATTTTTAGCGGCGAAAGCGTAGTCCTTTTGTTTTTATTCCTTGGCGGAATATTTGAGACATTTATTTTTGTTTCAATTTCGTTCCTTATTGCTTCCTTAAATGATAACAAAATGAAGGGCTTGGGGCTTGCTATTTTTTTATGGTTATTTTTCTCTGCTCTCTATGATGGACTTGTGCTGATAATCATGCAGATATTTATGGTGTATCCAATAGAAGTTCCCGCCATTGTTTTAACAATGTTAAGCCCAATTGATTTAGCGCGATTATTGGTAATACTCAATTTTGATATTTCTGCACTGCTTGGCTATACAGGCGCTGTTTATAGCCAGTTCTTAGGAAGTACAACCGGCTTGATTCTTTCGCTTTTAACACTTTGTATTTGGGTTGCAATACCATTTTATTTAGGACTAAGATGCTTTAATAAAAAAGATTTTTAACTATAACTCCATGTTTTTAACCCTGTTGGGTTGCTGCCGTTGTACTTATTTCGCTGCCAAAATAAACAAATCCTTCGACGATAAAATATCAAAAGGATTTCCTTCTAAATCAGACGTGTATTTTATCTCCTTAAAGCCAACCGATTCACAAACTTTTGCAAGCAAATCTTTTTTGTAGCCGTAAACTTGTGTTGTTAGCAACGTAAAGCTGGAATTATCCGTATTAGAAAAGCGAAGAATGATGAATCTCCTCGCCGCAACCTGCCCGCCGCTTTGCTTTGGCAGGCGGGGCAACGATGTTTCTGAAAACAAATTTTATTTATTCACCTCAAGAGGCGGGGAATTTGACCCTCGTCCGCCTCTGGCGGATTAAAATTAAAAAGTAGTTACATCGTAAAAGACTATTGCAAAGTCAAAATCAAATTCATTAACAGCAAAAGTTTATAGTCAATTCTTCTATTTTGTTTTTTAGCTTTAGTAGTTTGGGAAACAACTATTCTTCCTATCTGTATCATACGGGACTAACTAAAAAAATAATGACAAATGTAGCTATAGTAAATATCTATAAGCGGTAAGTTGTAAGCATAAACCGAAAGCCCCTGTTTGAATGAGCCGTGGCTTTTATATTGTTACAAATTTGTCGAAATTCCAAATCTGTGCATTGCGCCAATGTAGCCAAGCGAAGAGAACGAATAATCTATATTGTAGTTCTTTACAATAAATCCAACTCCAAGATTAAATCCGGCCAAACCACCTGTTGAACTAACTTTTAGTTCTTTTCTCTTTTCATTATCATAACCAAAACGGAGACGTAAACTTTGTCCCAATCTAAACTCGCCGCCAAAAGTAACTTGAGAAAAACGGTTTAAGAATTTTTCCTGATCTTGATTCATCTTATTAACAGATAAGAAAAACTTAAACGGCAAATTTTCTAACTGCTTAGACAAACCAAAGCGAACATCAAGAGGAAGTCCTTCTTTAGTATCGAAGTATGAAGAAACTTGCGCTCCAAGATTTAAAACCGAAAACCCAAAATTCCAGTTAGTTTCTGGGAATGCGTAATGCAAACCGAGATCAATTGCGGCGGCAGTAGAAGAAACTTCATCAATTTTAGAATAAATTAATTTAACATTTGCTCCATAGTAAAAATTTTCGTCTAGTTCGTTGCCATATCCAATAGTTAAGGCAATATCGCCGGCGCTAAAGCTGCCAAGATTGTTTCCTCTTTCATCTGCTTTTACAAAAGACCCGTAACTAATGTATTGGATAGCGGCAGAGAGTTTGCCGATGTCTTCAAAATCTTTTGAAGCAGCTAAACTAGCAGAATTTATATCTTCCAAATGTTTTAAGAAAGAAAATGAAATTGGCGTTCCTTGAAGAAGATTGATTCCTGCTGGATTATAAAACATTACGTTAGGATCATCGTTGTTGGCAACAAAACTGCCTGCAACAGCGGCGGCGCGCGGACTCGTATCCAAACGCAGGAATTTGTAAGCGCTTTGTGCAGAAAGCATTGTAAACGAAAGTAACACTAAAACAAAAACCTTCTTCATTTCTTTCTCAAATTTTAATGCGATTTTAAGCATAAAAGCAGATACAAGGCAAGGTAAAATGTTGTGTATATTTTTGGAACAAAAGAAAAATCTTATATGTTAGAGATTACAAAGCGTTACTTGAAACAACCCTGCTTTAAGTCTAAATTTAAATACATAATAAAAGAGGATAAATATGAACGGATTCAAAACAGTTATTTTGATGACTGCCATGATGGTTTTATTCATGCTGGTTGGAAATATGATTGGCGGGCAAAGTGGTATGATGATCGCATTTCTATTTTCATTAGCAATGAACTTTGGCTCATACTGGTTTTCGGATAAAATTGTTCTAAAGATATATGGCGCACACCCGATTGAGAGACAAGATGCACCTCAGCTTTATGACAGTGTTGAGAAACTTTCGATGAAAGCCGGCTTGCCAATGCCGAAAGTTTACATTATGGAAAATAATACTCCGAATGCATTTGCAACCGGTAGAAATCCAAATAATGGCGCTGTTGCATTTACAACAGGAATTATGAACTTGCTGAATAAAGAAGAACTCGATGGCGTTATTGCACACGAATTAGCACATATAAAGAACAGAGATATTCTTGTTGCAACAATAGCAGCTACTTTAGTTGGAACTATAACTTACATTGCGCAGTTTGCGATGTTCTTTGGCGGCGGAAGAAGCGATGACCGCGAAGAAGGAACAAACCCAATCGTTGCAATATTGATGTTAATACTTGCGCCAATAGCTGCAATGTTAATTCAGATGGCTATTTCCCGCTCGCGCGAATATATGGCCGATGACAGCGGCGCAGATATTTCCGGCAAACCGCTTGCACTTGCTTCAGCATTAAATAAACTTCAGCGCGGTAACGATATAGTTCCAATGAGAAATGCCGGACAGTCATCGGCTCATATGTTTATAGTAAATCCGCTTCACGGCGGCGGAGTTATGAAACTGTTTTCTACTCATCCTCCAATTGAAGAAAGAGTTGCTCGCCTGCAGGAAATTGCTTCGGGAAGAAGATGATTTTTTAACAAGTCTCTCTAAAGAAAGTTAGAGAGACTTTTTTTTCTGGAATAGTTTGAAGAAATCACTCATCATATTTTTTGCTTTAGTTTTTCTAACAACGCTGCACGCGCAAACTAAAACAAACCTCGAAATGTTTTATAACCTTATTGATAATTCCGTAAATAAAGCAACCGAATTAACTAAAGACGCTGCCGAAATTTCGTTATCAGTTTCCGGTTCAACCACTTTAGAATTGTTAAAGCCAAAAGTTTTTGAATCTTTTTCAAATAATGGTTTTATAATCAAAAACGAAAATTCCGGCAGTGCAACAAAAGTTTCTTACTTGTTAAGCCGGGCAAGTGTAGAATATGGCGAAGCGGAAAAAGACGGTTTCTTCGGAAATATCATCTGTGAAAGAAAAGTTTCGTTGAATGGTATTGTAACCATTACTTTTGCCGATGGCAATATTAAATCTGCCGAGCTTTACGAAGTTGAAAAAGATACAATTGAAGTAGATGAAATAAGGTATTTAGAAGACTTAGCTTTACCTATAACGCAAAGCTCAAGACCAGAAGTTTCTTTTCTTTCAAATTTGCTGGAACCTGTTTTGGTTGTTGCTGTTTTAGTTACTACAATTGTTTTATTGTTTTCTGTAAGAGGCAGGTAAATATTTATACTGTTTTTCGGCAGAATAAATTGATTATTTTTGCACGCTAATTAAGGAGAAATAATTTGTTTAGAAATTTTAATGTTGCGGCGCTTTTACTGCTTGCTTTGCTTTTGGTTAATTGCGGCAGCGCAGTAGATACTAGCAAGTATAATGTTGAAGAATATTACAATTATTTGATGAGTCTTTATAATGAAGAAGATTATGAAGCTGCCATTCCAGAGTTTCAGAATTTCTTATTGCAATACACAGGCAGTGCTTTTAACGATGACGCACAATACTACCTTGCAATGACATATTTTAATCGAGAGCAATATTTACTTGCAGCTTATGAATTCAGTAAACTTATCAGAAATATTCCGGCTTCTCCTTTTGTGTCAGAATCTCAATACATGCTTGCCGAGTGCTATTATCAATTAGCGCCGCCGTATCAACTAGAACAATCATACACAAAAAAAGCTATAGAAGAATTTCAAGCGTTTATAGATTTCTTTCCAGCCGATAAAAAAGTAGAAACTGCATCGGCAAAAATTAAAGAACTTAATGAACGCTTAGCCGAAAAAGAATATCAGGCTGCTGTAATTTATGAGAAAATGGAATACGAAAGAGCAGCTATTAAATATTACTCTAACGTTGCCGAGTTTTACCACGATACACAATTTGCTCCACAAGCGCTTTACAGAAAAATTCAGCTTGAAATAAAAAAGGGAATGAACAGCGAAGCGCTTAGTGATGCAGCCGTGTTTCTAAGCAGATACCCAGACGATGCCAATGCAAAAGAAATTCAAGAAATTGAGACAAGGCTGAGCGAAAATAAATGAGCAACTTAGTTTCATCTAAAAAAGTCAGCCTATCATCTGTAACAATGACAGAATTAGTTTTGCCTAATCACACAAACCAGCTCGGAAATTTACTTGGCGGACAGTTAATGCATTGGATAGATATTTGTGCCGCACTTGCCGCAGCAAAGCACTCTCAGAGAGTTTGTGTTACTGCCTCGGTTGATAAGATTGATTTTCTTCATCCAGTTCGCCTTGGTAATGCCGTTACTATTTTAGCTTCGGTTAATAGAACATTCAAGACTTCGATGGAAGTTGGTGTAAAAGTGTTTGCAGATAATTTTTCCGAAGGCACTCATGTTCATACAAACTCTGCGTATCTTACTTTTGTTAGTGTTGATGAAAATGCTCGTCCAGTAGAAACTATTACTATTGTACCAGAAACTGTAAATGAAAAAAGAAGATTCGAAGAAGCATTACAAAGAAGAAAAGCTCGCCTTGAAAAAAGAAATAACTCTTAGCGTACTTATTTTTTTATTCTCCTCTGCAGATTTCTTGGCTCAAATACCAATCAACGGATTCTGCAAACTCACAGAAATTCAGGTGAAATCAAATTACACTTCCTTTGCGGCAATTGATTATAACTTTGACGGCTACCGCGATTTAATTCTCTTCAATCCAGCTCAGAAAAACTACTGTACAATAACAGCCGTTTCACGCACAAGCTATAACAAACCTAGCGAAAAATATTCTTCTTTCTATTTATCGGCTATTGAAAGCTATAGTATTGATAAAAGCAGTAAGAAGTATTTGGCGGTTTCAAGAAAAACTAACGAGGCGGGCATTCTTTCTTTTTCAAAAGGAGGCAGTTTTACTGTTTCCGCTAAACTGAAATTAGATGGCTCGCCGGCTGCGCAAGATGAATGGAAAACCGAAGATGGAGCAGCGCGAAATGTTTTGTTTGCAGGCACCGGGTTAGACGGTTTAGTCTTAGCAAAACTCAATAATGGTAAGCCGAGAGAAACAGATAGAATTAAAGGAAAAATTTTTTCATCTGCTGTTTTTCTTGATTTGAATTACGATGGTTACGAAGATATTGCCGCTATAGATTTAATTTCCAACTCAATTGTTTTTTACAACAACGATGCGCTTGGAAACTTTGAAGAAATACGTTCAATTGGACTTGTTTCTGAAATTAGAGATTTTCAAGCAGTAGAGTTCAATTCGGATAAGTTTACCGATCTTGTTTTCATAAAACAAAATAAGTTGGAAATTCTTCTTGGAGATTCAGTTTCAACATTCCAAACGAAAATTGTTATTGATCCGGAACAGGGAATTGAAAAATATTCTATTATGGATTTTAACGGCGATGGATACAACGACGTAGCGTTTATTGACAGCAAAAAAAGTAAACTTTACATAATGTTTGCTAAATCCTATAATTCATTTTATGAACCAATAGCCTATGTTACAAGAAATAACCTTAGCGATGTTGTTTCTTATGTTGATAGAGGCGGAAGAAAATTAGCAGCGCTTTCTTCAGATGGAAGCGTGTTTGTTGTAAGCTCGCTTTCTATTAATGATGATTCTTTTAGCCTTGCTGCAACCGAGAAGGCCGTTTCTGTACAAGCGTTTGATTACAACAACGATAAATATAAAGAGCTTGCGTTTATTGATGCAGGAAGCAATACCTTAAAAATTGGATTAAGCGAGCGCAGAAATTTATTCCGAACTTTCTTTTCTTTACCTCTTTCAACTACACCAGACCGGCTTGTAATTGATGATTCAAAACAAAATTCTACATTGTTTATTTGTTATAAAGCAGGCTCGCGGGAAATAGAGGTAATTCGTTATAGCTTCGATAAGAACAGTATCCACAAACAAATACTGTATGCAGACGCGCCTATTAAAGAAGTGAAGTATGTTACTGATAGATTGAAAGACAGAGTTCGTATATGTGCGCTAACACTTAAGAACAAACTTCTTTCTTTACAAGAATTTGAACTTAGAAATTTTAAAAACCCTGTAATTGATAAATGGGTAGTAGCGCATAATGTTGAAAACGCTTCTTTTAACTTCAATGTTTATAAAGATGTCTATGCTTTGATTCGTCTTGGAAATAACGTTGACCTTGTAAAAATTGTTTTTGACAAAGGAGAAATTGAGAGAACTCCCAGACTGAGTTTCCAATTATCCGGCGAGGAAAATATTGAGTCTCAAATAGTTACTCTAAACGAGTTTGTTTTCCGTACAAAGCCGGCTGCCGCAATTCTAACATTTAATAAGAGATATGTGCTTTATTATTTCTGGAATGAAAAAAATACTAGAATGGATTTGACAGAAAAGCCCGGACTAAACACACCATTGAAATATTATATTGACGGTGAAAGCGTATATTTTCTTTGCGCTTCAGAGAAAGACGACAAGATTTTGGAAATTACGCCTGATACAAAAAACGCCAAAACAATTGCACGCGTTGTAGAAAAAAATATCATTGACTATTTTGTTACCGCCTTATACGGGAAAAACAAATTTCTTGTTTACATTGGCGGAAAGAATAACATAATCACCTTTAATAAATATTTATGAGCCTACTTAAAAAGCCATGATCATTATTAAAAAATGTTGTTCCCGACTTACCCGCCCAACCCTCCATAAAACGGCGGGCGGGCAAGATGGCGGACAGGAAATCGTAACCAGAAATTGTCAAAATGACCTTTCCTGCCCGCCATGTTTGGTCTTAAGAGGCAGGCGGGTTAGATTCGGCTCATTTATGAAAAAAACTTTTGCTTTATTATTTCTTCTTAACGTGGTACAATTTGCACAAAATCTCGATTCACTTTATGCCGAGTTTTTGAGAGTACGAGGAGTTTCAGACCATTCCTTAAGCGGTGTTGTTTCGGATATCAAAGACCCGATTAAATGTTCAACCGGCATAATTAATAACATTAAACAAAACTACAGCAAGTTTACAACCAAGCAAAAAAGTGTTTTAGCGCCTTTGGTTAGCAGACCCACCGCCGAAACAAGCTTTGTTTCACCTTCAGGAAAATTTAGAATTCATTATGATAAAACTGGCATTAATATGCCCGGTTACGATTTAAGCGAATTAGCAAAAGCTGTGGATTCCTCCTACAACTACGTAGTAAATATTCTTAAATATCCGCCGCCTATATCTGATGGCACATTTGGCGGTGATAATAAATATGATATTTATATTAAAAATTTGCCCGGCGGCGAGTATGGTTACACTGCAATGGATGATTTTGATGTATCTAAAGGAACTAATTATATAGTTATGGATAACGATTTTTCCGGCTCTAACTATGCAACAAATGGAATTAATGCAGCACGTGTTACAGCCGCACATGAAATACACCACGCTATTCAGATGAGTAATTACATTTACCGCGCTTCCGATTCGTTTTATCACGAAGCAACTTCTACTGCAATGGAAGAATTTGTTTATGACGATGTAAACGATTATTACGCTTACATAAACTCGTATTTTTTAAATACTGGAAAAGCTTTAGCAATGTATAGCGGTTATAATCTTGCAATTTGGAATATTTTTTTGAAGGAAAGATTTGGCTTCGATATCATTAAAAGGATTTGGGAAGAGATGCCAAAAATGAGAGCTGTTGAGGCGTTTTCAAAAGTGCTGCAAGAATATGGAAGCTCTTTGAAAACTGAGTTTAATGCTTTTGGACTTTGGTGCTATTTTACAAACACAAGAGCAGCCGGTTTAACAAAAGATAAATATTTTAAAGAGAAAGAAAATTATCCGTTAGTTACCGCTGCAATGAGTTCAAGTTTTGTAAATAGCAAAGCGGAAATTATGACTTCAACAAATCCAATTTCAAACAACTATTATAAGTTCTTTGATGAGAAAAATACTTTGGTTTCGATAATAACTAATGTGGACGTTCAAAACTCTGTCAATTCGCCAACAACTAAACTATCGCTTAGTTATTCAATTACTTCTTCGGCAAACAGCGGATATAGAAAGCTGCATCCTAACTACAGCTATTATTCTAAACTTTCAAGCACAGATTTAACATTGCTTGCAGAGTCAAACATTCTGAATGATATTCCGCTTAATCAAGGAAATATTTCTGTGGAAACCGCTGCTTATGCATATCCGCAGCCATTCAAGTATTCCGAGCATCAATACTTAAACTTGCCTGCTAATCTTAACAGCGGCGGAGGAACGGCTGATGTTTATATCTATTCAGCAGACATGAACTTGGTTTATTCTGGTCAAAAGCGTATTGTTGCCACCGAAAAAATCGTTGTGCCTTGGGAACCTAAAGACTTAAAGAAGAACAAACTATCAACCGGAGTTTATTTTTATGTTATTAAATGCGGCGATGATACTCTAAAAGGAAAATTCGTTATCTATAATGACTAATTACTCAGTAGAAATATCCTCTCTTGTTAAATACTTTGGCAGAAGACTAATCTTCGAAGGCGTTAACTATTCTTTTCAATCTGGGCATGTTTACGGTATTGCGGGTCCAAATGGTTCTGGCAAATCAACCTTTGTAAAGATTGTTTCTTGTTTAATTTCTCCCAACAAAGGAAGTGTAACTCACATTTTAGACGGGAAGAAGATTGAAGAAGAGGATCTACATAATTATCTCGGGTTTGTTTCTCCTTATCTTTTCCTTTACGATGAGTTTACTGCAGAAGAAAATCTGGTTCATATTTCTAAGATTAAAGGTGTAACGTTTAACAAAGAACGCAGCGATTATCTTCTGAGCGAATTTAATTTGTACGAAAGAAGAAACGATTTGCTACGAGGTTTTTCTTCTGGAATGAAACAGAGACTAAAATTTGCATTTGCATTGCTTAACGAGCCGCCTCTTCTTATTCTTGATGAACCAACTTCCAACTTGGATAACTCCGGCAAAGAAAAAGTTTATGAGTTTATTAAATTGGAAGGCAAAACGAAACTTGTGTTAGTTGCTTCTAACGAAGATGCTGACTTAGCCTTATGCGAAAATGTTTTAGAACTGCAGAATTATAAGAACAAACTATGAAATCATTCGCGCTATTTAAGAAAGATTGGGAATCGGAATTACGAACGCGTTACGCTATTAATGCGCTTGCAATGTTTGTTCTCGTTACAATAAGTGTAATATTGTTTTCGGTTGGCAATGAACAAATTACAGAATATTTAACCGGCGGACTTTTATGGGTAGTAATATTTTTTTCTGCAATGTCCGGCTTATCAAGAGCATTTGTTTCCGAAGAAGAAAGAGGAACAACATTAACGCTTCAACTTATAGCTTCTCCTTCAACAATATTCTCAGGTAAATTAATTTTTAATCTGATTTTAGTATTCTTAATGAATATTGCTATCACAGTTTTATTCTCGTTACTGTTCGAGTCTTTTGTGATTAAGAACTTCTCCTTATTTCTCATTTCGTTTTTGCTTGGCAATATTGGAATAGCGGTTTCATCAACAATAATAGCGGCAATAATTTCAAAGGCAAGTTCCAAAGGAACGCTTTATCCGGTTCTTTCTTTCCCAATTTTACTTCCTCTTATCTTAACTCTTCTCGAACTAACTAAATTTTCTATGGATGGAAAAACTCTTTCTGCATCTTATGTAGAAATTGGAGTGCTTTTCTCTTACGATGTAATTATGGGAACGGCCTCCTACTTACTTTTCGATTTTATTTGGAAAGATTAAACCCAAAAAATTCATTAGAAATGTCCCGCTAAATATAAGCGGGATTGCCGAAGGCCGTCCCGAAAATCGGGACGGGGTTAACCCCGACAAGAATCTCCTCGCCGCAACCTGCCCGCCGCTTTGCTTTGGCAGGCGGGGCAGCGAGGTTTCTGAAAACAAATTTTATTTATTCGCTTCAAGAGGCGGGGAATTTGACCCTCGTCCGCCTCTGGCGGATTAAAAAAAGATCAGCGTAAACCTGCCCGTCCGGTTTATTCGCTCAAGGATTGAGTCTGTTGCAAAACTTTATTATGTCACGTCGAGCGAAGTCGAGACGTAGTGAGTAATACAATATCATTTCTCTACAACGCCCCGCACAATTTGCGGGGCGAGCTCGAAATGACTATAACTTTGATTTATCTTTTTTAGGAATCCGCCTTTATGTGTTCTATATGAAAGTGCTGCACAACCAATTAGATTCACAATCTAAAAAGCAGAGCAATTTAATTTAGTTGTGCAACATGCTCGCTTGGCAGGCGTGTCTGCGTTACATTTTTTTGATCGAAAACTACTTTAGTCTCACTCAATCTTAATTCACACAACGAGTTAAATCAATTTTTACCCGCCTATTTTTATTAATAGCTTTGGATTATCTTCTTTGTAAATTGAAAAGAAAAGTCCAACCAATACTTGAAACCATGTTGTTATATAAAAGAAGACTATCCCGGTTTCAAATTGAGCAAGCGTGTTCCAAAACTTTAAGATATTTGATAGTATATAGAAGATTAATACAATATGAAAGGTATTTATAGCCCCTGTATTAACAACAAAGAGAATACTGTTTTTCGTTATTATAAATAATATAAGAGAGAATGTTACAACTATATAATGGGTAGAGAATTCCCAAAAATTTACAAACGAAAAAACACTTAAAAATATTAAGACAAGATAGAAAGCGATTTTATAGAGATTAAGACCTTTAAAATCTATTAACGAAAAAAAGAATAATGTAGTGAACAACACATAAAATTGTGAGGGGATGAAACCTAACTGCCTTGCAAATAGATGCGAAAGAGGATCGGTTATAGCCAAAACAAAAAAAAGCCAGAAATAATTTTGTTTATACTGCCTAATCGGTGGAAAGAGCCATATTATAGTGCTGGCTAAAATCAAAATTTGGTAGTGTAAAAGCATATTTAATCGTTTCCTAAAACTTTGTTTGTGTTAGCATATTTAATTGCGTAAGAAATAAATTCGGGCAGTGATTTAATTTCTAAACGGAGCATCATGCGCGCTCTATAATGATCTATTGACCGTTTGCTCAGATTCATCAGTTTCGCTATTTCTGTACTTGTTTGTCCGGCGCTTACGTACACTAAAATTTGCCTCTCTTTTACAGTTAGGTGAATATAATCATCTGCGAAGTGCCCGGTTATCTTTTTGAATTTATATTCGATTTCTTTCAGTTTCTCTTCTGTTAATTGCCTGCCAAAATATTTCGCTCCGTCAAAAACAGATTTTATTGCGTAAACCAACTCGCCTTTTATAGTATTTTTGCTTATCAATCCCATTGCTCCAGATTTATAAGCGTGCAATATATACTCTTGGCTGTCGTGCATAGTTAAAAAAATTGCCTTAACATTTACGTTTTCCATTTGAAGGTGCTGTAAAACCTCAAAACCGTTCATATCCGGCATAGAAACATCAAGAATCACAATATCAGGCTGAAGAGATTTAAATTTTTCGATTGATTGAGCACCGTTTTCTGCTTCGCCAACAATAAGAATATCCGAGACATCCTCGAAAAGAGAAGATATTCCATTGCGAAACAACTGATGATCATCTGCAATTAAGACGTGTATTGGTCTTGCAAGTGCCATTTTATTTCTTTTGATAATGGAACTTCTGCCACAAGCATAGTTCCTTTGTTTATAAGAGATTCTATTTTAAATATACCATTATAGCTTTCTATTCTTTCTCTAATGCTTAACAGTCCCATTCCACTTGAATTATTCTTCATAACAATATTTACATCAAAGCCAATTCCATTATCGGAGATTATTAAACGAAAAACTTTAGGAGAGTATATTAATTGTACACTGTATTTTGATGCTTTGGAGTGCTTAAGAATATTGTTTAACGATTCTTGAGCTATTCTAAAAAGCGATATCTCAAGTTTTTCTTCAAGCCTTACTTCTTTTCCGCTAACGTTAATATCTCCAATAATTCCGGAATCGTTACCTGCTTTATCAATTAAACTTTTTACGGCTAAAAACAAACCTGTTTCACTAAGTAGTTTTGGTTTAAGCGAGTAAGTAATTTCTTTGAGTTCATAAATTATTTCTTCGAGATTAAGAACCAAGCCCTCATAATAACTGCTATGTTCTTCTGTTTTAGATTCCTCATGAAGCTTCAAAAGTTTTATTCGCAGCAGCGAAAGGCTTTGTCCAATTCCATCGTGAAGTCCATAAGAAATTCTTTTTCTTTCATCTTCAATAATATCATGAAGCCGATCTGACAAGTTTTTAAGTTTTCTTTGATAGTTGAGAAGCGCTTCCTCATATTTCTTAAGTTCTGAAATATCTCTAAAATAAAGTTGAGCTAAACTTATGTTTGCGTCTCCTCGGTATAAAATAGAATAATGTTTTTTTCCAATTTTTTGATTAATAGTTCTAGTTTCATTTTTAATAGAAAAATTTTCTCTTATAACGAGTTCGGGTAAAAGCTCGTTTATATTTTTACCCATCAATTGCGAGTCAGAAAAAACAGAGTGTGCCGCTTTGTTAGTTTCCAATATTTTTCCATATTGATTTATTCTAATTACTGGATCTGGGTCAAGCTCGGCGAATAAAGCCATCATCTTGGCAGATTTTAGTTCAATGCTTTCTTTTTCTTTTCTGAATTTTTCATTTAAAGGGCTTATTCCATATTTATAAAAGAAGTAAATAGTGCCAAACAACACCAAAACCGTTAACAATGCCACATATACTGGATTCTGCGGATCGCCAAGGGCGTTTATTATTTGTTCATCAATACTAATCAAACTAATTCCATCGTTTGAAAAACTTAAACTTTGACAAAAATAATCTTCTTTATCCCAAAAGAAAAGCCTTAAAGTAAATCCATTTCCAAATTCGATTTTAGGGGCGCCTCTAAAAACTTTTGTTTTAAAATATTTCATCCCGCAAAGCGCATAGCGGCACAAAGAAAAAGGAAAGCCCGCAAAGGAAATTGATATTTTTAGAAGAACCTCTTTACCAAATTTTCGCGAACTGTTTCATTCAGAATGGCAATCTGTGTAATTTGAGCAAGACACTTATTAATAAATGGAGAATGCATGGATCAGTTTGAAGATTTAAACATCCGCTCTGAGCCAACGCAGGCAATTAAACCGCCAAGTTATTTTCAAATTATTTTTGATAAAATGACAGCAGATATGCGCTTTGTTGGTCTCTTCACAATTATTTACGGCGCGTTAACCTGCTTAACAATAATAGGTGCAATTATTGGCATACCCACAGTAATCATAGGCTTACGCATACGCGAGGCAGCAGATCATTTTTCTATGTATAAGATGACAAACAACACATCTTCGCTACGGCAAGCTTTTGAACTACAAGGAAAATACTTTCGTTTAATTAAGATGATGATAATTATCGGGTTGGTATTTACAGTTCTTTACATAATTTTTATTATTTATCTATTCACAAATGTATTTGGCGCTTTATTAACGCCATCTTATAGTTAGTGCAAGGATAAGGATCTATTGAAAAAGACAGATAAAGAAAGCATGCTGCGCTTGGCATACTTGCTTTCACTCTTAACAATTTTCTATAATGTTGTTGAGGGATTAATCTCTATAGCTCTCGGTTATGAAGATGAAACTCTTTCGCTTTTCGGTTTTGGAGTAGATTCATTTGTAGAAGTTTTTTCTGGAATCGGAATTTGGCACATGATTAACCGCATAAAAGCTAACGGTGATGAAATGCGCGATGAATTTGAAAAAACTGCGCTAAAAATTACAGGCAGCGGGTTTTTTATTTTAACAGCAAGTTTAGTTATAACTTCTATTTATAATTTAGTTACTAACCACAAACCTGAAACCACTTTTTGGGGTATTGTTATTTCTCTTGTTTCTATTGTAACAATGTCTATGCTAATCAAATACAAACTGATTGCGGGAAAGGCAATTAACTCTGCTGCACTTATTGCCGATGCTAACTGCACAAAAACATGTCTTTACCTTTCTGTAATTCTTTTGGCTTCTAGTGTGGGCTATGAACTAACAGGTTTTGGAAGGCTTGATTCTTTAGGCGCTTTGGCTATTGCTTATTTTGCTTTTAAAGAAGGAAGAGAATCTTTTGAAAAAGTGAAATCCGGAAAAAGCTGCGGATGCGATAAACATTGCAGCAAATGAATCTGCTCGCCGCAACCTGCCCGCCGCTTTGCTTTGGCAGGCGGGGCAGCGAGATTTCTGAAAACAAATTTTATTTATTCGCCTCAAGAGGCGGGGAATTTGACCCTCGTCCGCCTCTGGCGGATTAAATCGGATAATTAAGCGATGCATGGATTTATAGAAACATCTGAATAATTAATCTATTGTCACACCTGCTTGCAGCAGGCAAGCTGAGCCTGTCGCCCGCCTGATGAGCCGACGCGGCGGCGTCCGCCTCGGCAAGCCGTAGGCGAGACGGCGAGGCAGGAAGTGTGGCAATTTATTGAGTACTGGATGTCAGTCTGAGCCAATCACTGCGAAGGCAGTGATTGTGTCGAAGACTCACCATGACTTAGAGTAAATATTTCAGATGTTTCTTACACTTATAGTTTAACACCAATATCGCGGCGCATGATTTCAATTGAGATTAACATACTACTTCTATTATATTTTAGTTGTGTAAGCAAAGGATAGTTTATGAGCAGACTATTAGTTGTTATTTTAATACTTGGATTAACAATTTTAATTGTTTCTTGCGATAAGGGAATTGAGCCTGTTGATGGATTAAGCGCTTTTAGCGGTAAAATAACTTTTAATGGTGCTTGGCCTCAAGAAATTAAAAGAACTCACTTAGTTGTGTTTAGGGAACCAATAAAAAGTGTAAATGATTTTTCAGCTTCCAACTTAAGTTTTGTGCTCGATTCCATTCCTTACGGAGCAAAAGAGTTCAATTATAATTCTGGGGAAATGCAATTCAATCCACTTTTTTCTATTAAACCAGGCAGCCACAAATATGTTGTTGTGGCTCAATCCAAAACTCCAGAACTTACTCTTAACAGAATAGATTGGACTGTGGTTGGTGTTTACTCCGAATTGGGCAATCCGGCAAAACCCAAGCCGCTGATAATAAACACTGGAAAAACTACAACAGGCGTAGATATAACAGTTAATTTTCAGAGTCTGCCGCCGCAGCCGCCTATGTAGCTTCTAAAGGAGAACCTGCCCGCTATCTGTTTGGCGGATTGATAATTTCTAATTGGAATGGTATTCTAATGAAAAAATTTCTTTTGATGATGTGTTTGATTCCATCACTTCTACTTTTTGCTCAAACCGGAACTCTATCTGGCAGAGTAATTAATGAAAAAGCCGAACCGGTTTTTGGCGCAAGTGTTATAATTGTTGGAACTTCTCTTGGCGCTTCTGCAGATGAATTGGGCTATTTTCAGATAAAAAATATTTCTGTTGGAACTTACAGCGTGCAAGTTTCGGCAATCAGTTACGAAAAGAAAACTGTTTCCAATCTTCAGATTAACGAACTCACAAAACCAATTACAGTAATATTGAAAGAATCATTAATCCAAACACAACAGATTGTAGTTAGTGCCGGAAAGTATGAACAGCGCATTCGAGATTTAACAGTAAGCACAACCGTTTTGCAGCCGGAAGAAATAAGCAAAAAAAACCATCTCACTTTCGATGACTACTTGCGGCACGTTCCCGGAGTTCAGGTTAATTTGGAGCAAGTAAGTATTCGCGGATCGAGCGGATACAGCAAAGGCGCCGGCACAAGAGTGCTTGTTGCATTAAACGGATTGCCAATGTACTCCGGCGATAGCGGAGATATAGTTTGGGAAATGATTCCCATTGCAGATATTGAGCGCGTGGAAATTATTAAAGGTCCCGCAAGCTCTCTTTACGGTTCTACGGCAATCGGCGGCGTAATTAATATCATTACAAAAGGTTCTATTAAAAAACCAATTACAAATTTTAGAACTTATTTTGGTTTGTATGATAAACCTTCTTACGATGTATGGGACTGGAGCAATTCATACAGAAATTTTTATGGAGCTGAACTTACTCACTCAAACTCTTACAATAACTTAGGTTATACTTTTTCTTTCAAAAAGTTTGATAATGATAGTTACCGACAAAACAATTTTTCAAAGCGTTACTTGGGTTATCTAAAACTAAATTATGATTTTAACTACACAAGCAGGCTTACTTTCTTTGCAAATTATTTATCAATGAACCGTGGAAATTTTCTTTACTGGAAAGATTCTAGAAACGCGCTTGTTCCAAAAGATGAAGACAACGGAAACACTGTAAAATCCGATAGAATATTCACCGGATTAATTTATCAAAATCATTTAAGCGAAATACTAACTACTGAAATAAAAGCTAACTACTACCGCACAAAGTTTACCGGCTACGGTTTAGAAGTTACAACATCAACAGCAGATCTGCTTAGAGGCGAAGCGCTGGCAAACTATAAAGCTTCTAAAAATCTTTTCTTAACAAGCGGGTTGGAATTATCTTATGCAAATGTTGAGTCAAATATTTTTAAGAATCCTACTTTCTTTGGCGCCGCCGCTTACACTCAATCCGAATACAAAGGAATTGCCGGGTTAATACTTACAGCAGGAATTCGTTACGATTACATAAAAATGGATTCTACCAGCGGTAAAATGGCTGTAACACCAAGAGCCGGGTTGAATTACAAATTTTCTGATGATTTAATTCTCCGCGCTTCAGTTGGAACGGGATTCCGTGCGCCAACTCCTTCCGAAGTATTTACAAGCACCGCTGTAGGCGGCGGAGTTAATGTGATTGAAAATCCTAATCTTACTTACGAAACAAGCCTTTCTTTTGAAGCTGGAATACATTACTCAATGCAACAGGTTTCTCTAGATGCCGCTTTCTATCAAAACGATTATAAAAACTTTATAGAACCAAATTTTACAGAGACTGGCACTAATATTCAATTCGTTAACATTCCGAAAGCAAGAATTCAAGGCGTAGAATTAGTTGGCGCATGGAACATCATTCCATCTCTTCTAAATTTTTCTGTTGGATACAACTATATGTGGTCGCGCGACATCGGAAAAAATAAATCAATGAAATACCGTCCGCGCAATACTGCTTCTACAAACTTGCTCTTCACTCCAGCTTCGTTAGAGTTTGGAATTGATTTCCGGTATTTGAGCAGAATTGAAGAAATTGACCCGCTGATGCTGATTGTAGTTGTTGACGGTGAAATCAGAGTTCCTACATACATAACTGACATAATGGCAGGCTATAATTTTTTTATTATGGATATCCCTGCTAAAGTATTTATAAATGCTAAGAATGTCTTCAACTATAATCACGTTGAGTTCATTGGAAACTTAGCGCCAATAAGAAATTACTCGCTCAGCTTTGAGCTTTTCTTCTAATTAAACGAGAATATAATGGATTGGACAAAAGAATTACCCGCAGCAATTACTATTTGCGATGTAGATGGAAAAATAATTTATCTAAACGAAAAAGCTGCAGAAGTTTTTAAAGACGATGGCGGTTACAAACTGCTTGGTCAAAATCTATTCGCATGCCACTCAAATGAATCGAACGAAAAAATAAAACTGATTATTGCCGAGCAAAAACCAAATACTTATACAATAGAAAAAGCAGGCAAGAAAAAACTAATTTATCAAACACCCTGGTACGAAAACGGCAAAATTAAAGGTTTAGTTGAATTCTCAATCGAAATTCCGTTTGAGATGCCGCACCATATCCGTTCTTAAACTATTCCTGGTCGTCTCTACGGATTACTTCAACAGTAAAATTAGAAGCAAGCGCTGCTATAGCGGCTACTGCAGCTAATATTGGCGCAAGCACAACTCCAATTACTCCAAGCGTTACCGGAATTTCTATATATGTTCTTCCACTTTCATCTTTTATAATTATTCGTCTCGCATTGCCCTCTTTGATAAGTTCCTCAATCTTTGCGAGCAATTCTTTGCCATTAATTTTAAACTCTGCAGCCACAGCATTTCTCCTTTTTATATTTTAGATGAATGAAGAGCTTCGTTTGTTCTGTGCAAATTAGTAAGATGTTGAGATGGAACTGTGATTACACCTTGAGAAAAATTTTCTTTTTGTAGAATATCCACATAATACCAAGCCAGAACAAAACATAAAAAAGCGCCCAGGCAAGAGAAGCATTAATTGGTGTAAGGTACGGCGTAAAAAATGTGTTATACAAAAAAGATTTTACAGTAACCTTAATGCCCGCCTCATTTATCCAGCTAATTCTTGAAAGCATAACACTTAATACACCGGACAAAACGTAAACTGTAATAGCGTTCATTCCATAAACAACAAAGGATTTTGTCCACCACGTAATTTTTTTTACATCTGCAAGCCAATAGCACATACCAAAAACATTTAACGCCATGCCGGCGGTAAAAATAACATAAGAGCTTGTCCACAATGCTTTGTTCATGGGGAAGTACATATCCCAAATAATTCCAGTCATTAAGCCAACATTTCCAAAGAAAAATATCCAAGCTGTTTTTTGGATGCTGTCTAAACTACCCTTTAAGAATGTACCGAGTAGTATTCCGATCAAACCTGTTGAAATTGCAGGAAGCGTACTTAGCAAACCTTCCGGATCCCAAATTTTAGTTTGCCTCCAGAGATGTCCAGATAAAATTTGATTATCAATCCACGCAACAAGATTTGGTGCAATTTCCTTATTTGTTAGTTTATCAATTATTGTTGGCTGGGATAAATCTGGAGCGCCAATGCCGGGAATAGGAATTAGCGTTATCAAAGCCCAATAAACAAAAAGAAAAGACGAGGCGAGAACAGTTTGTGTTTTCCAGTTTGTTTTCAAATAGATTAATGAAGCAAAGAAATAAACCAAAGCAATTCTTTGCAGTACACCGGGAATGCGAATGGTAGAGAAATTGTATGTTGGAAAGCCTGATAAAGCAACACCAATCAGAAAGATTAAAACGCTTCTCTTAAATATTTGTAAGATTAACTTGTTATGGTTATCACCTTTTTCTTTTCTTTTTGAAAGAGAAAGTGTAACCGCAACACCTACAATAAATAGGAAAAAGGGAAATACTAAATCTGTTGGAGTGCAGCCATTCCATTTTGCGTGTTCGAGTGCGGGATAAATATTTCCCCAATCTCCGGGGTTGTTAACTAATATCATTCCTGCTATTGTTAGTCCGCGGAAAATATCAAGCGATAAAAAACGGTCTGATTGTTTTTCCATAAGTTCACGCAAAGTTATGTGAAGCCGGTTGAAAAGTTCTATAATCGCAAAAAGATTTTAAGGGCACCTCTAATAACTTCAATAATAATCTGCGAGAATCAGTTTTAATCCGTTTTATCAGCGTTCCATTTTTAAAAAGATGGTTTTTAGAGGTGTCCATTATTAAAAAATGTTGTTTTCGACTTACCCGCCCAACCCTCCATAAAACGGCGGGCGGGCCCTCCATAAAACGGCGGGCGGGTTAGATTCGGCTCATTCATAATTTCCGGCATCGGCAATGTAATCTTTTTCCGGTTCGGGGTTTTGCAAAGTCTCGAAACTAACCCGCAACTCGGTATAATTACCTTCGCGAACTACCTTTAATTTAAAATCCCAATCGTTATTTCTTTGCGATTGATCAGAATTTACCTGCACTTGGGGTTCTAATGTAATTTGTAACATCAATCTCTATAAAAAGTGTGGTGAGTTTTAATTTTATCTTGATTCAACTTATTAAAAATGTTTTTTTATTCCTAACAAGAAAAATTTTTTTATTCAATAAAATTTTTTAGTGTGATAAAGGGCTGCGATAAAAAAAATTTATTCAAAAACCGATTTAGTACTTGTGTTTTATATAAATTTTACAACTACCAATGTTTTCAACTGAATTTCTCTTGCTTAGTTTATGAGTTAAGAGGGGTTTGCGAAGAATTTTTTTTGTGTTGGAAAGGAACAATTGCTTATAGATTGCCGCAAAACAATTTTTCAACTTTCCTTTTTTGCTCTTGCTCTTATTCTAAGAGATGTCTCTGGTTTTTTAGCTAAGAGATGCAGCAATAATTTCTGTTAGTTCTTTACGTGTAGCAGTATCACCACCAAAAGTAAATGTTGATGTAAGATAACTCCATTCGTTGGCGTTTAAGCCAAAAATTTCTTTTGCTATAAAAAGCTCTATTTCCGCACGAACCTTTACAGCGTTAATCTTTGTTTTGGGTTTATAACCTAATTCTTCAAACAATTTTTTAAACTGTTTACGTTCATCATAATAATTTAGTAAGGTTAAGCCTTCATTGACCAAATATTCTTTTTGTTTCTGTGTAAGGTTTGGAATAGGGAGCTCGTAAATAAAATTCATAGTAAGATTTGCAGAAATTTTATTTCTTATGTAGTAATTAAGCGTTAACGAATTAAATAAACTCATCAGCAAAAGCATTTCTTCAGGTGGTTTATGCATTTGCACAATTTTGTTTTTTACTTTTTGGTAAGTGATATTGCGCAAATAATTCATTGAATGACCAATAAAACAGTGTGTCGGGACAATTGAGGCGATTAAAGTCCTTTCGTCAGTTGATCTGCCTATTGCTCTGTAAGCTAATCTATAATTTTCATACTCTAATTTAGGATTAAGCTTTTCAATTTGTTTGTCGCTTAGCTCAAACTGACGTTTTATGTTTCTTGTTTCTGTTGCAAGCAGCTGTTTTCTTGCTTCTTTTTCGTATATAAAATAGCGCGGTTCATCGTAAGAAGAACTGTATTGATGAATCATTTTTCCTTCGAATAACCGCAATACTTTTTTCTGGTCCTTTTTCTTTTCAATCTCTTCAAGTTGATGAAACATATAACTATCTATAGTCATATCTAATTCTCTATGAAGTGTAAAATCAAAATCTGTTAACAAGCCATGATTGTTTCTAATTTTTTTGCAAAGCTCATAATCTTTATGCGAGCGAAATTCCATGATAGAAAGGTTTTCTGGTGAAAAGCGTTCTACCATTTCGAGGTCATATTTAATTGCCACTTTTTCGTTCAAATCATTCGGGTCGAGCATGTAAAATTTAGCATCAAAAGCGCCAAACGGCTGAGAAGGCAGTTTAGTTGTGTTTACTATTGTAAATTTGAACCTGCTATCTACTTCCGGAAAAATTTTAGCTGATATTTCCTCATTGTTTACAATTCTTGTATAACCTCTGTTTTCAAATGAATAGATTTCATTCAGTTGAGCAATGCTCAGGAATAGTCTGCGCAATTGAGAACAACCCTTATCTGTTTGTATTCCCGAAGGGACTAAAAGATTTAGCACTCCGCCGTATTTAAGCAAATTAAAATCTCTTTCTAAAAATAATTTGTAGTAATTGGTGTCTCCAACATCTTGGTATTGATAGTGCCTGCTAATGTAATCTTTATAAACATCGTAAGATTTTACATATTTATCCCAGTCATCAGAGAATTTTTTGTCTGTATTAAGTTTATCTTCAAACCACTTTTTAAAGTTTAGAACATCAAGCTCACCTTTTCCTTTTCCCGCAAATTCTTTTTCAATTGGTTTAATTGCTTCCCAAGGTGGATTGCCAATAATACCATCAAAGCCTCGTTCTTGGTTAGAAAGAGGTTTTCCATTGTTATCAAAAAAGCAGTGGAAAAACTCTAAACAAATAAAAACCGGTTTTTCTATTTGCGGCAATTCATTATGAAGGCGCGTAAAAATGTTTTTCTTTATTTTGTTTATAGTGTCAATTTTTTCTGGATGGAACGGATTGGCAAGATATTCATTTCGTATTTCGTGTAATTCAAGAATCTCGTCATTAAACTCGGTGGAAATAATTTCTAACTGTTTTTCAATTTCAAGATCTGCAATTGAATCGCCGCAGATAAAATTTAATTCGAGATTAGGTAAAATATGGCTGCTTTCGCCGTTAAGTTTTTTGTAGTTATATATTCTTGGATTAAGCTTAATAGCTTCTTTCCACATGTTTGTTTTTGCAGTTTCTATTGCCCTTTCGTCAATATCTGCGGCGTAAATATGTCTTAAAATAATTAGCGAAATAAGTTTAAGTGGCGAAACAAAAAAGTGCTTCGTACGGAAATCCTTTGTGGCGGCATAACTATCCGGCATATCAAATAAATTGTCTTGAGATATTTTATTTATCCAAGAAGTTGCATCATCAATTTTTTGATAACCGCTATAAATTTCGCGTAGTATTTTTATTAAAAAACTTCCGCTTCCAGAAGCAGTATCCGCAATTTTAATTTGCGTCAATTTAAGCATTAGCCGGTCTGCTTCTTCAAAATTAGGCTTGTTTTTATCAACGTATAATAAAAGTTCTTGTATTACTGGTTCAAAAACTTGCTCAACAAGTCTTTTAGCCATGTATTGTGTAACTTCTTTAGAAGTGTAGTAAATGCCGGAATCTTTTTTGTTTTCCGCGATAAAAGTTTCGTAAGCCTTTCCAAAAATATCTTCATCAATCCAGCGATATTGATAGTGAAGCATTCCGCGCCCAAAAGTATGTTGCCATTTATCTAAACCAAGTGCGGTCTCAAAAATTTCAAGAAATTTATCTGTGTTCGCTTTTTCCTTAACAACATAATCCCAAAACTTTATCTTAAAGAGTTCGGTATCGTAGAAATAATCAAAATATTCTTCAATTTCGGCAAAGAACCGCGTTAATATTCTTTCGCTGCCTTTTGCGCCCCATTTTTCTTTTTTATCAAGATATTCATCAACCAACTGGTTAAACTGTATCAAGCCCCAATCATCAAGCGTTTTGATAAAAATAACTTTGTTAAGCAAGATTACTATTAATTCTTCTTTAGTAAATCTTTCATTTTCAATAAACTTGATTTCCTTGAATTCCTTATACCACTTTTTTAAGTCTATAAAGAATGCTTTATCCAGGTCGCTTTTTATATTCTGATCTTCGATTCGCCTAATTGTATCCCAAAGATTTTGGTATTCCAGAAAACTTTTCAACATTTCGGCAAACGTCATCACTGCAAAGGGTTCGAAATCTATAATTGCATTTCTGCTGAACAAGAAAGATTCTTTTAGGTTTGTTAGAATTACATAGTCGTTGTTTTTAAGATATTTTAATACTTGTTCTTTATGTTCTTTGAAATCAAGTTCTTCTGGTTTAAGATTATTTTTTGACTTGATTAGTTTGAATAATGGTTTTAACTCTATAAGAACCGGGTTGCCGACCGATTCTTTGATTACAAAATCAACAAATCCTCCTTTAAGATTAACTTCGCCAAACGTTTCGTACTTCAGAACATCTTTAACAATTACTTTAAACAATTCATGCGAGGCGGATTCCGGTTTTGTATTAAACTCCCCGATAGATTTAATATAGTGTTTAATTGGTTCGTAATTAAATTCTTCTGTATAGTCAAAAACTCTAGAAACATCTATTGATTTTTTGCTGGTCAAGTTTTCTAGTTCGGTTATTATTTGCTTAGAGGTCATTATATAATTGATTTGCCTTTAATCTTGTCTGCAAAATACAAATCCTTTTTTAGGAATGGAACAACCGCTGCTTTTAATCCTTCGGCATAGAGTTCTTTTCTGTTCATAACCCCGTTTGTAAAATAACCTATTGCGCCAAGTTTTTGTTTTGTGTTTTCTTGGTTTTGTATTTCATCCATAACATCGCCGAGTTCAATTCCGTTTAGCAATTTTTTTACTACAATCTCTGGCAGTTCAAAGTGAGGAGAAAGACCAAAACCAATATCTCCTTCTTTATCTGCAACACACATACAACCGAATGCAAACCATTTATTGAAAAGCTGCACAATACCGCCTTCAATGCCTACAAAGAAATCTGCTGCTAAATTATTTGTTTCATTCATTTTCATTAAAGTTAAAACACGGTTCTTTGCACCTATAAAAGTTTCATCACCAATCGGTTGATTTGAGACTCCAGATTCAACTTCAACTCCGGTTACTGCAACAGCATCAAAATAATTTTTAAAAGCATCTTCAACGGATTTTATTTTGACAGGATTTCTTGAGCCAACAAGAATTTTCATTTAGTCTTTCCGAAAAAGAATTTGATTGGCTTCCAGACGCGTTTTGCCCAAGCTGCTTCGTTGTGCTCTGCTTTTGGGTCAATAAAAATTTGTAAGTCTTTGTTTTCAACATATCCCTTATCTTTAAGAACTTTTGTCATTTCATCAACTCCAGGCTGAAGAATAGTTTCCAAACCTATGCCGCCGTTATCAATATATATCAACAAATCTTTCTTTAAAGATTTATCTTCTTGCACCGCTTTAACATAATTAAAATTTGAGAATTTGAACGCCGGCGAAAAGCATGCAGCTTTGGAGAATACATCGGGATAATCCCAGACAAACATCATAGAAATTAAACCACCCATTGAAGAACCGCCAACAGCAGTATTCTTTGCATCAGTTAGCGTTCTATAGTTGGCATCAACAAATGGTTTAATTTTTTCAATAATTAATTTTTCGTAAAGTTTACCAAGCGGCGTATTGCTGTATTCGCTTCCTCTATCATCAGTATTGTTAATACCTACTATTATAAATGGTTCAACTTCTCCGGAGCGGATTAAACTATCGGCAACTTCATCAACCCGCCAATCAATAAATGTGTTGGAGTTACGCGGATCAATCAAGTTTTGCCCATCGTGCATATAAAAAACAGGCAGGCGTTTTTCATTTTGCTGATCATACGTGGGAGGAAGCCAAACAAAAATATCGCGCGGTTTCAATCCATCAATAACAAAATTTTTATGATAAAAAACTTTTCCGGTAACCTGCCCACTCACTTTGAAGTTAAAATTATCGCGCCAGTTAAGAATTGTTGCAAGAACAGTTGTGTCTCTGTTTGCTACAACAACTGTGTTTTGCGGAATTGATGAATCGTTGCCTAACGCTTCTGTTGCCCAGCTTCCTTTTGTAAATTTATACTCAAGGCGGGTTCCTTTAACAACTTCTATGGAAGTGCTCCAAACATCTTTTGTTGTTTTGCTAAGAATAATTTTGTTGGGCTGCCAACTACCAAGCAATTTAATATTTCCTGCAACATAAATTTTGGAAGTATCGTCTAGCGTTGGAGAAACGACAGTTAATGTAACTTTTGTTTTTTCTTGAGAAAAAATAACTGTTGAAAGTACCAGTAAAAATATCAAGTTTTTTTTCAAGTGAAACTCCTAGTAGTGAAATCGGGGTTTTTATAACATCATGGTTCTGCTTTTCGGTGTTATTTATGAGCTATAACAAGCATCTCAAAATCTTCGGTTGTTAATTTATCGCTGCGGCTGAAAGCACCAATCTTAGCACCAAATAGTTCCACATATACAAATCCAATTGATTTTAAGAGCCAGGTAATTTCCGAAGGCACATAATATCTTTCATTGCAAGTTAAAACTTTCTTTACACCGGCATCATCAACAAATTCAAACAATGAATGATCTCTAAAGGTCATTAGATCAAATGAATTTTCTTTAGTTCTTTCGCTGCCATCAGTGTTATTCATAAAATCTTTTACGGAATGAAACAGCGGAAACAAACCGTTAAGCGTAGTAAATATTAGTTTTCCATCAGGTTTTATTGATTTATATGCGTTTTGCAAAATTGCGAAATTCATTTCATCGGTTTCCATTAAAGGGAAAGCTCCTTCGCAAATCATAATTCCCAAATCAAACTTATAGTTGTAATCGAAATTGCGGGCATCTTTTTTTTCGCACTCAAACACAACACCGCTTGCTTTTGCTTTTTCCCGCGCTTTAGAAAGTTGGTCTTCTGATAAATCAAACCCGTGAACAATATAACCTCTTTTCAGCAACTCGATAGAGTGTCTTCCTGTACCGCATCCTATATCTAAGATTTTTTTCGATTTGTCAAAATTAATTTCGTTTTCTATAAAATCTACTTCTTTTAAAGTTCCCGCTGTAAACACTTCTTTATCATACGAGTTTGCATAATTTGTAAATAATTCTTCATACCATTGTTTCATACTACACTCTCAAATTAATTTATTGCTAAATAGTTTTTACCTAGTTTCAAAGTACCAAACCATTCTATTGCAGCAAAGATTGATGGAAGCGCCGATGAAACATGTTTGCCTCCGGGAATGGTTACTAATTCTACGTTAACACCTTGTGTTAAAAAATAATTTTTGGCTTGTACAGAGTTATCATAAGGAACGTACTCATCAGAATCACCATGATAAAGGCGCATTTGTGCAATAGGTTTCCAGTTGAGTAAACTATTGGATGTAAAGGCAGTTGTAAGTGTAACTTCCGTTCCGGCTAAGTAGCTCTTAGTAAAATTTTGATTAATTAGTTTTGTTAAATCATTTGTTAGCTGAGCATTTATTTCTTCGGTTGTATAATTCCCGCTAAATAAAGATGGAAGCCGCTCAGCGTATGGCGAATTAAAAAATGTATTAAGATTATTCCAGCCGTAAACATGGTTGTATGCAACCATAAAGAACGCAATGTAAGCTGGCTGATTATAAGTCTGGCTCTGTAATATTTTTTTAGCTGAGAGATTCAAATCATAAGCGCCGGCCATTGGTGCAGTTGCCGTTATAGGAAATTCGCTTCTGTAGTTAAGTTCAATTTCTCTTTGCGCCGCCATTGTAACATAACCGCCTTCAGAGTATCCGGCTAAAAATATTTGTTCATTTAATGCAATATTGTTTTTGTTTGCAAATACTCTTCCGGCGCGGATTATATCAATCACCGGATCTGCAGAAGATTTAGCTATGTGATACGGATGTGTTAGAGTTGATTCGCCAAGCCCAATATAATCTGGTACAAGCGCAAAATAACCAAGCGATGCTGCTATTAATCCTTCTGGTGCATTTAACGCACTCACGGAGCCAACATTTGTTCGTTTGGTTTGCGTTCCGTGCTGAAGGCTAATTAAAGATAAGTTGTTTTTTCCTTTAGGAAGAAACAACGCGCCGGAAACAGTTATAATGTTTCCTTTTAGATCAACTGTTCTGTACACCAGCTTGTAGTAATCAACATCATAAGTGATTTTGTTTTTTATCTGCTCGCCGCCTGATATACTTCCGATCATTAATTGAATTAACGGTGCGGCAAACGATCCTCCATTTGTAAAGCCAACAAGTTGCCCCCGCGCAGGAATAATTTGCGGCTCTACAGGATTCCCGCTTTTACATGAAGAAAGAAAAAAAGTAATAGAAATAAATAAAATTAAGATGAATATACTTTTCTTGTAATAAATCATTTAGCTTTTTCTCCTCTTAACAAAGCAATATATACGGAAAATTCTAAACTGTAACTGAACCGCAACCACAAAGTTTGTTGTAACCTGTTTACTCATGCAATCAAAAGCAAAGATAAATACGATGTAGTAATTTTTAGCACTTTTTGAAAAGAACTTGTTGCTTTAGAAATCTGTTATATCTAAAATTAGAAAAAAGAATAACGACAGTACAAAACTAAGTAGGAATTTGTATGAAAGTAACACGAAAAGATTTTTTGAAAACGGGTGCGCTGTTAAGCGGCGGATTATTCTTTGGCTCAAATAAGATGTTTTCAAATCTTCAGACGCAGACTTACATATTTAAGGAATTAAGAAACAACATCGGAATTTTTACTGAGCGCGGCGGTACAATTGGCTGGCACGCAACAAACGATGGCGTTGTTGTAATTGATGCTCAATATCCAGAAACAGCAAAAAATTTAATTGCGGCTTTACAGCAAAAAACATCTCACAAGATTGATGTTCTTTTCAACACGCATCATCACGGAGATCATACTTCCGGAAATATTTTCTTGAAAGATTACGCCGGAAAAATAGTAGCGCACGAAAACTGTAAAATGCTTCAAGAAAAAAATGATAAAAAAGATCCGGCAAAACCACAAGCTTATGCCACCTTAACTTTTAAAGAAACCTGGGGCGCTCAAATAGGAAATGAAAAAGTTACTGCAAAATATTTTGGCCCAGCGCACACAAGCGGAGATTCGGTAATTCATTTTGAAGACGCAGACATTGCTCATGTTGGCGATTTAGTTTTCAACCAAACTTTTCCTTTTATAGATTCTAACGGCGGCGGTTCCATCAAACTTTGGTACGAAACTCTCGGAAAGATTATTAATCATTACTCGAAGGATACTCTTTTCATTTTCGGACATGCAATTAGTGAAAGTCTATTAACCGGAAGCATTGCAGATATTGTTAATATGCGAAGCTATCTTGGCGCTCTTGCAGAGCATGTTGAATCCGAAATTCAAAAAGGAAAATCGAAAGAAGAAATTGCGGCGGCAGAAATACCCGGCTTTGCTAATCTAAAAGAACGCTGGCAAGGCGCACGTAAAATGAACCTTGAAAAAGCTTATGATGAATTAGTAAAGAAATAATGTAGTTACCAGCTCATATGTTAGCAGGAAAAGTCTTTTGATGTGTTGGAGTTCTAATTTTGGCAGGCGGGGCAGCGAGGTTTCTGAAAACAAATTTTATTTATTCGCCTCAAGAGGCGGGGAATTTGACCCTCGTCCGCCTCTGGCGGATTAAAATTCTGCAATAATTCGAACCCCGGCAATAAATGCGCGGCGGCTTGTACCCTCAGCAGGATTTATTACGTACTGTAAATCAGGCTGAATGCACAACCAATTAAGCAAGTTAAAACTATATGTCAATTCAAAAATTGTTTCGTTAAATTTTGCATTAGAATAGATTAATGAATTTGCAGTAATGAATTTGCTGCTTAAACGTGCGTTTGCGATTGCAAAACCAAGTATTTCTTCAGGGCTGCTTGATAAAGCTCCGCTAAAATTAAAGCCAAAAGCCCAAAATGTTTGAACTGCGTTTATGTTTTTGTTTGCAAAGCCTATCCGTCCAAAAAAAGATAAACCAAGTTGCGGTGAGCCATGTTTTGACAATACAAATTTTTCTGCGTTAAAATATACACCGCTGTTTCCAAAATGCGTAATTGGATTTCCATATTGATCTACTTCGGCTAAATCATCGAAGGATTGCGGATAGTACCAACCACCAATTGAATACTTTTCAAAGCCTTCGCGTACTTCTTCTGTGCTTTTAGTGTAATCGGCTTGTCCGATGAGCAGAACGCCATCTCTGCCAAGATTAAAAATATCTTTTAAGTATTCTTGGTTATAATTTTCTGGAACTGCATCAAAGATGCCAATCTTAAAAGAAACATTTTCATTTACACAGTAATTAACTCTTACCGCCATTGATGTTGAAGGAAAGATTGATGGTCCATTTAAGCCGCTGCCTGAAAAATCTGGTCCTATTCCAAACGCCGGGTTAATAAACAAATCTGTTGTTGAACGAACATCAAATTCGCTGTTGAGATCGAACAATCCGGCTAATACAGAAATTGAATTTCCTGCAAACTTTTTCTCAATCCAAAGTTGATAAAGCCGCCATTGATGAGGAGAAGTAATGTTGCTAATGCCTTGAAGCGGACCAATTTTGTCTTCCGGTGCCGTGCCGTGAAGTCCGATAACTTCTGCAAAAAAGTCTGCGTTGTTCCAACAAAATAATTCATTCAAATCTAACGAGGAGTTAAGCGTAAACATATTTAGATAATCGAAGCCCCTTGACTTTGCTGAGTGAGATGAAAAGAAATCGTTTTTCATTGAGAAGGAAAACTGATACCCGCTTTTGTACAAAGAAGTACGCGTTCCCCACCAATCACCTGTTAAAGAGTTAAACTCTATTTTTTCATTCTCAGTATCATTTTTATCTGGAACGGAGTTTTCAAAAACCAAACTCTGCCCATTTAACGAAGCGGCATACAAAAACAATATCAGAACAAACATTAGTGAAATTGGATATGTTTTTTTGCAGTTATTTTTCATTTTTAGTTAAATGTATTTGCATTCTTTGTTCTTAATAATCGAACAAGAAAATAAATAGTAAAGTGCAAAACCGAGCTTGAAAATCTGACGAAAAATAAAAAGCCGCACTTTGATGCGGCTTAGCTAAGAGATCGTCTTAAGCAAAAATGTACATTATTGTCATTCTGAGCAGAGCGAAGAATCTAAAAACTATTTTTTTGCTCGATTTTGAGATTCTTCATCCGCTAAAGCGGATTCAGAATGACATGCCACGTAAGATGGCTTAGAACATAATTAAAAACTGATTTTCTATTTGAACAAATCGTTACTTGGATTTGTGTTGCGCTCAACAGAGGTAACTGTTAATTCTATAGAACCCATTGGCGTTCCTTGAATAACTTTGTGAGCTACTTTTACTCCGTTTACATCCTTATAATCAGCATATTCAACAGAAATATTCATCGCACCTTGCGGCGATTCTACAGAAGAAGATGTTTTTACAAGCAGACCGCTTTTAACGTCGTAGTATTGCACAGATTTTTTGCCTGAAGGAAAAACAAGATTTACTTTGTAAGAATTTTTTCCGTTTAGCGCTTCCATTCCGCCTAACTCAAGTTTAACGCCAAGATTATCATAATAGAGATAAGAATTTAATGTGGATTCAACTTTCATTTCTTCAAGCTGCGCGCCTGTAACTTCTTGTTCTTGTCCCATTGCGTTTATCTTTGCTTTTTCACCATCAAAAAGAGTTTTTTGCTGTCCAACGCCAAAATCAACCAATTGATACATTTTGTTTGGCGCTTTGCGTGTGATAGTAATATTAATATTCATTCCCTGCATCGAGCCGATCATTTTCAAAGTTTCATCTTGAATTTTTTCGAGATTAGTTCTTCCACCAATTGCATCTACGTACTTAGCAACAACTTGTTCTGCTGTTAATCCTTCAGGAGCTTTTTTAACGTTAGGATCAAAAACTTCGCCATAAATATCTCGGTAATCAACTTTGCTGCTTGGGCTAAATACTTTTAAATTTTTTACAATGTCATCTGCCGAGCCAACAACCAGAATGTTTGCATTGTTTGGTTTAATATATTTTTTGGCAATTGATTGAATGTCATCAACGTTAATTGCGCTTAAGTTTTTAAGATAGTTTTTGTAGTAATCTTTAGGCAGATTATAGATAGCCGTGTTAATTGCAAAGTTTGCAAGAGTTGCCGGCCTTTCTAAGCTGCGGATAAAATCACCGGAAAGTAAAGCTTTGGCGGTTTCTAATTCTTTTTCAGAAACTTTTTCGTTTCTGATTTTCTTCATTTCGTTTAGAATTTCGGTGATGGCGCTGTCCGTAACGCTTGTTCTAACTTTAGTTGAAGCAGAAAAGCTGCCAACAAGTTTATCTGGGTTAATGCTTGAATAAGCGCCGTAAGTATAAGCTTTGTCTTCGCGTAAATTCACAAACAATCTGCCGGTTGCGCTTCCGCCTAAAATCATGTTTGCAATTTTCACTTTCATAGCGTCATCGCTTCCAACCGGAAGATCAACCGGATAACAAATATTAATTACGGATTGTACTGCACCGGCTTTATCAACCACAGAAATTTTGTTTACTATTGGCGCTTTAGGATTTGCAAAACTATTCTTCGGAACATCTTTCCTCATCCATTTGCCAAAATATTTTTCTGCTAAAGATTTTGCTTTGGCAAGTTTAATGTCTCCTACAATTGCCAAATATGCAATGTTTGGTCTAAAGTAAGTTTCGTGGTATTGTTTACACTGATCCAGCGTAATAGATTTTATACTTTCTTCGGTTTCAAACTCGCCATAAGGATGTTCTTTGCCATAAATAAGCGCGCCCTTAACTCTGTTTGCAATTGCATCTGGGTCATCTTTTGAAAAAGCTAGACCAGAAAGAGTTTGCTTGTTGATTTTATCAAGCTCTTCCTGTTTAAACTCTGGATTGAGAACAACATCCGCCATTAAATCTATTAACTTTTCTGTGTACTTGGAAAGTCCGGAAGCAAACACACTTGTAGAAGAAGCATTAAGATTTGCACCAAGAAAATCTACTTCTTCATCAAGCTTGTCTTTGCTGCGTGTTTTTGTACCCGTGCGCAAAAGCTGTCCTGCGGCAGTTACATAACCGGCATTTTTCCCTTCATAAACTGCGTCTCTGTCAAGCATCAAGCTAAAAGTAACTTGAGGTAGTTTGTGGTTAGTAACTACAAAAACCTTTAATCCGTTTGCCAATACAAAAGTTTCTGCATTACCTATTTTTACTTCTGGCGCAGGTCCGGGAGCTGGCAGTTTGCTTCTATCTATCTGAGCCAAGTTTGCAGTAACGCTCAGTAAGAGAAAGAAAATTACAAGACGTTTCATTTTTTTACTCCATTATATTTTCTAAATTTTTTTATGATGTTATAAACAACAACCATCACTTAATTCTTTTCCATTGATTTAGGTAGATAGTAAAGAACTACTCTGTTTTCTTTTGTTAAATATTTGTTTGCAACTCTCTTTAAATCATCTCGGGTTACTTTCATATAGCGCTGAAGCTCTGTATTAATAAGATTCGCATCGCCAAAGTAAACAGAATAGTTTGCTAAGCTTTCTCCAATTCCGGCTACGGTAGAATTTCTTGTAACAAAATCACTCTCAACTTGGTTTTTCAACTTTTGAAATTCATTCTCGCCGACTAAATCTTTTTTAACTTTTTCAATTTCTACATCCATAGCAGCTTCAAGATCTTCGGCTTTACCTCCAACATTGCAAAGACCAAATGCTAAAAACAAGCCGGGGTCTTCCAAAGAAAAAGGTATAGCTCCAACTTGAAGGGCTTTCTGCTGCTTGTCTTTAATTTCTTTTGTAAAGCGGGAGCTTTCTCCGCCGGAAAGCAGAGTTGTTAGCATACTTAGTGCATAAAAATCCGGTGTGCCTTGAGCAGGCATATGGTAAGCTTGAGCAACTAATGGAAGCTGCACTTTATCATACACAACATCTCTTACTTCGGCAGTTTTAACAGGCTCAACTTCTTTAGGTCTTACAATTTCTTTTGTGCCTTTAGGAATTTCTGCAAAATATTTTTTAACGAGTTCCTTTGTTTTTACAATATCAATATCGCCGGCAATTGTTAAAGTTGCATTGTTTGGCACGTAATACATTTTATAAAATTCTATAAACTCTTCTAACTTTGCTTGATCAATGTACTGCGCCGAACCGATAGGCATCCATCTGTATGGATGAACTTTATATGCGCTGCTGAAAATTTTTTCTCCCAACGTTCCGTAAGGTCTATTTTCCAAACTTTGTTTACGTTCTTCTTTAACAACTTTCCTTTGAGTCTCTACACCAATGCTGTCAATTTTTAACTGAAGCATTCTTTCAGATTCCATATACAGACCAAGCTCAAGCTGGTTAGATGGAAGAGTTTCGTAATAGAAAGTTCGATCGAAAGAAGTGTTGGCGTTTAACTGTCCGCCGGCAGCTTCAATAATTTTGAAATACTCACCGCGTTTAATGTTTGGCGAGCCTTCAAACATAAGATGCTCGAAGAAATGTGCAAATCCGGTACGTTCGGGATTTTCGTTTTTACTGCCTACGTGATAAAGCACTGAAACATTTTATCCAGCTTATACTGCTCGAAAGCTATTTTTTTACTCTGAGCAGAAACGCTTACAAAACTAAGAAGCGCTAAAAACAAAATGAGTTTGCGTTTCATTAATTACTCCTTTTAGAATTGATTTGAACAGCCATTTTTTGCGGTTTTTTGATTTGAAAATATTAGGAATTTCTCTTTCATTTGCGAATTATTTGACGTTTGAATAATACTAAAGTTTGCTGGGGCAACCGGCTGCTGTAAAACTCATTAGCATTCTTCATTTCACCAGCATAGAGCACATTATAAACTTTTTAAGCCAAGCCAATTTTTCGTAATTTTCGCCTCAATTTATAACTAACTAAGAAAACAATGAAATATCCATTTCAAGAAATTGAAACCAAATGGCAGAAGTTTTGGGAAGAAAAAAAAGTTTATAAAACCGATTTAACCGACAAAGAAAATAATCTCTACTGTTTGGTTATGTTTATTTATCCATCTGGCGCAAAACTGCATTGCGGTCATTGGTATAATTATGGTCCTACAGATTCTTGGGCGCGCTTGAAAAAACTACAGGGCTATAATGTTTTTGAACCGATGGGATATGATGCCTTTGGTCTTCCGGCAGAAAATTACGCAATTAAAACCGGCGTGCATCCAAAAGAGAGCACAATGAAGAACATTGCAGACATTCGTGAAATGCTAAAGAGAATGGGAACGATGTATGATTGGGATGCCGAGTTAATGACTTGCGCTCCGGAATATTATAAATGGAACCAGTATTTGTTTTTACAGCTTTATAAACGCGGATTGGCATACAGAAAAAATGCACCGGTAAACTGGTGTTCTTCATGCCAAACCGTTCTTGCCCGCGAGCAAGTTCTTGGCGATGGCAACTGCGAACGATGCGGAACAACTGTTGAGCAGAAAAATTTAACTCAGTGGTTTTTTAAGATTACTCAATATGCAGATGAACTTCTTGACGGCTTAAACAAAATTGATTGGCCCGAAAAAACCAAGTTGATGCAGACTAACTGGATTGGCAGAAGTTACGGAACAGAAGTTGAATTTAAGATTGAAGGACACGATGATAAATTAACTGTATTTACAACTCGTCCCGATACCTTGTTTGGAGTTACTTATGTTGTACTTGCGCCAGAAAAAGAATTAGTGCAAAAAATTACCAAGTCGGAATTTAAAATAGATGTTGATAAATACATTGAGCAGACAAAACTTTTAACCGAGGTTGATAGAACTTCTACAGTAAAAGAAAAAACCGGTGTTCCAACAGGTGCTTACGCCATTAATCCTGTTAATGGTGAGCGCGTTCCTATTTGGGTTGCAGATTATGTCCTTGCAACATACGGAACTGGTTATGTTATGGCTGTTCCGGCACACGATGAACGCGATTTTCTTTTCGCTAAAAAGTTTGAGCTGCCAATCCGCAAAGTAATCTTGCAAGAAGGAACTGACGTAAAGGCAGATTTAACAGAAGCGTTTACTGAAGTTGGCACCATGATTAACTCCGGCAAATATGATGGAATAAACTCTGATGATGGAATTGAAAAGATTACGGAAGATTTGGCTGCTCAAGGCTTAGGAAGAAAAACAAAAAATTATCGTTTGCGCGATTGGCTTATTTCGCGTCAGCGATATTGGGGAACGCCGATTCCAATTATACATTGCGAACATTGCCGAGAAGTTCCGGTGCCAGAAGAACAGCTTCCGGTACTGCTTCCATACGAAGCTAATTTTAAATCAGATGGCGGTTCGCCGCTTGCCGGAAATACAAATTTTGTAAACACAACCTGTCCAAAGTGCGGTGCTCCGGCAAAACGCGATGCCGACACAATGGATACGTTTGTAGATTCATCTTGGTATTACTTACGCTTTCTCAATCCAAATTTTAGCGAAGGAATGTTTGATACAAAATTAGGCAATGCTTGGACTCCGGTTGATATGTATGTTGGCGGCGCCGAGCATGCTACAATGCACTTGCTTTATGCTCGGTTTATTCACAAAGTTTTACGCGATATTGGTTTGGTTAACAGCGATGAACCTTTCAAAAAACTTATACATCAAGGGACCATTACAAACAATGGCGCAAAGATGTCTAAGTCGAAGGGAAACATTGTTAATCCGGATGATTTTATTGTGAATGTAGGCGCGGATGTTTTCAGAATGTATTTGATGTTTATGGGACCATACGAACTTGGCGGCGATTGGAGCGATAAAGGAATTGTAGGCGTTGACCGCTTTGTTCAAAGAGTTTATTCTATGTTTGAAGCGAATGCTGGTATTGCAAAACAAGCAGTACTAAAAGATAAATTTGAAATTGCAGAATTAGCCGAAATAGAAAAAAATATTTACAGAAAAATAAACGCTACATTAGCAAAAGTTTCTGTTGAGATTGACCATTTCCGTTTTAACACTGCGGTTGCCGCTTTAATGGAATTGATTAACGAGCTTAAAGGTTTGGATGAATGCAGCACCGAACTTAAATCTTATACTTTAGAAAGATTTGCATCAATGATAGCGCCGCTAGCGCCACATTTAGGAGAAGAATGCTGGCAGATGATAGGCAAGGAAAACTCTTTGTTCGAGCAGCCGGTTTGGTTTGAGGTTGACCAGTTAGCTTTGACAAAAGAAAACGCGCTTGTAGTCGTTCAAATAAATGGTAAGATGCGTGCCAAAGTTGAAGTTCCTTACAATTTGCCGGAGGCGGAAGTAAAAGTTGCTGTGTTTGAAGATGAAAAAGTAAAATTATACACGGACGGCAAACAGCTTGTTAAAGAAATCTATGTCCCCAATAAAATTTATAATATCGTAGTTAAATAATTATCAGCTAAAATCCGCTCGATCCGCGTAATCAGCGTTCCAATAGAACGCGGATGACGCAGATTAAACGCCCGCCCGACTCTGTCGTTCGAGGCGGGGATTAAGGCAGATTAATAAAAGAGGAAATAATGTTAGACATAAAATTTATAAGAGAAAATCCAGAGGCGGTAAGACAAGGATTAATAAATAAAAATGCTAAAGATATTGTTGATGATATTCTTCGGCTTGATGAACAACGCAGAAGTTTCATTTCTAAAACAGAAGAATTGAAGGCAAAGAAAAATCAAGTTTCGGCAGAAATTCCAAAGCTAAAAAAAGCCGGACAAGACACAACAGCAATTTTCGAAGAAATGAAAAGAGTTGGCGATGAAATTTCTCAACTGGATTCTCATCTAAAAGAGATTGAAGAGAAGATAGATACAATTTTACGATACACGCCAAACTTAGCTCATGCAAGCGTTCCAGTTGGAAAAAGTGCAGAGGAAAATGTTGAAATGCGCCGCTGGCTTCCGGATGGATTTAAGTTTGAAAACGATTTTAAAGTTCTCGATCATGTTGAACTTGGAAAAAAACTTAACTTGCTGGATTTTGAACGAGGCACTAAAATTTCCGGTTCTGGCTTTCCTCTGTACACCGGCAAAGGTGCAACATTAGAACGCGCGCTAATTAATTTTATGCTCGATACTCATTTGCAAAATCACGGCTATACAGAAGTTATGCCGCCGGTTTTGGTAAACAGAGAATCAATGAAAGGCACCGGTCAAATTCCAAAGATGGAAGAAGACATGTACTTTATTGAGAAAGATGGTTTGTATCCCATTCCAACTGCAGAAGTGCCGATAACAAACATTCACCGCGATGAAATATTAGCAGAGAAAGATTTAACAATTAAATACGTTGGCTATTCTCCCTGTTTCCGCCGCGAAGCAGGTTCTTACGGAAAAGATTCAAAAGGATTTTTACGCGTTCATCAATTCAACAAAGTTGAAATGGTGAAATTTGCAAAGCCGGATAATTCTTATGATGAACTTGAAAAAATGACAAACGATGCAGAAACCATTTTGAAAACTCTAAATGTTCCTTATAGAATTTTAATGCTTTGCACCGGAGATTTAAGTTTTTCTGCTGCAAAATGTTACGATATCGAAACGTGGTCGCCAGCAGAAAACAAATGGTTAGAGGCTTCTTCTTGCAGCAACTTTGAAGCCTTCCAAGCGCGCAGAGCAAATATCCGCTACAGAAAAGAGGAAACAAAAAAGCCGGAGTTTGTTCACACACTTAACGGTTCTGGACTTGCAACCAGTCGTTTAATGGTTTCAATTTTGGAAAACAACCAAACGCCGGAAGGAAAAGTAATAGTGCCAAAAGCTTTACAAAAGTATGCCGGATTTGAAATTATTGGTTAAATGAACTTAGAGTTAAGAACGAAGAATAAAAGCTGAGCTTTTATCTCGAATTGAATTTTTTCTGGCTTCGCTCTGTTGAAATTGTATTGAAAGGAATTAATAAGACTTGTTCGGTAATCTCAAACATCTAAACAAATATTTCCGCCGATATAAAACCAAACTGCTGCTCGGGGTTTTGTTTATACTTCTCTCAAATCTTGCTAATGTTTACATTCCATTAAATGTTCGCGAAGGTGTTGATACTATTGAACAAACAGGTGATTACAGTACTGTAGTAAATTTAGCTGCGGTTTTATTGGCGGCAGCGTTTTTAAGTAACTTATTCCGCTTTTTCATCCGCCAAACAATAATTGTTGTTTCCCGCGAAATCGAATACGATCTCCGCCATGACTTCTGGTCTCATATTCAACAACTTCCGCTAAGATTTTTCCAAAACAATTCAACCGGCAACATTATGTCTCACGCCACAAACGATATCGCTTCGGTGAGAATGTTTGTCGGTCCTTCTGTTATGTATTCGATTGATAACGGAATAAAATTTGTACTAACTCTTGCAGTTATGATTTCACTAAGTCCTATGCTTACACTCTATTCTCTTCTTCCAATGCCGTTGATGTCCCTTGTTGTATATATAGTGATGAAGAAAATGCATACTAAATACACACGCATACAGGAAAAAATGTCGGACCTTACGGCTAAGGCACAAGAAAATTTTTCCGGCATAAGAGTAATTAAATCTTACGAGCGTGAAGAGTACGAAATTTCCGAATACAAAAAGGAAAGCGGCGAATATCTAAATCGTAAAATGGATCAAGTGAAACTGCAGGCTTTCTTTGCCCCAATTTTTATGATGATTGCAGGACTTTCCGCAATTATTGTTGTACTCGCCGGCGGCAATATGATAATCAATAAAGAGTTAAGTACTGGTGTGATTTTCGCTTTCATGCTCTTTCTTATGGATCTAATCTGGCCAATGATTTCCTTTGGCTGGGTTGCAAATATGATTCAACAAGCAGATGCAAGCATGAAACGCCTGCTTAAAATTTGGAGTGAGCCTGTTGACATTTCTAATAATAATGTTGATGATTTAATTACATCTATTACGGGCGATATTGAGTTTAGAAATGTTTCGTTCAGATATGCTGAGAATCTTCCTTGGGTTCTTAAAGGATTAAATTTATCCATTAAACAAGGCGAGACTGTTGCATTTATAGGAAGCACTGGCGTTGGCAAAACAAGTTTGATAAACTTGATCCCACGTTTGTACGATACAACAGAGGGCTCCGTTTTAATTGATGGTGTTGATGTTCGTAACATTCCTCTCAAAGTATTAAGAACGGCAATAGGGCTTGTTCCGCAAGAAAATTTTCTTTTCTCCGATACTCTTGCAAACAATATAATGTATGGCTTGGAAAAAAGAAGCGAAGAATTAGTTCATAAAGTTTCTGGTATCGCTAGGCTGTCAAAGGATGTTAATTCATTTCCTCTTGCCTACGAAACCATTTTAGGCGAAAGAGGAATTACTCTTTCTGGCGGACAGAAGCAGCGCTCTACTTTGGCAAGAGCGCTCGCAATAGACCCAAAGATTTTAATTCTCGATGATTCTTTTTCTGCTGTTGATACGAACACCGAAGAAGAAATTTTGCGCCAGCTAAAGGAGTTTATGAAAAACAGAACAAGCATTATTATTAGTCACAGAATTTCTACCGTTAAAGATTCCGATAAAATATTTGTAATTGAAGATGGAAAAATTGTAGAAAAAGGAACACACGAAGAATTAGTTGCGAAAGATGGAGTTTACGCCGATCTAAACACAAAACAACTGCTGGAAAAAGAACTTTCCGAAATGAATTAACAAAAAAAATTATGGCTGAACAGAAAGATGACGACATATTAGGCAAAGCTTACGACTCGCAGTTGATGAAGAGATTGCTTGCTTATGTAAAACCTTACAAAAAGTATATAATCATTGCAATCATGTTAAACATCTTGGTCTCCGCGCTCGGTCCGCTGCGTCCATATCTTACTAAAATTGCTTTTGATGAAAACATAGCAAACAAAGATTTCGACGGGCTTCTTGTTATTTCTGCTGTATTGCTTGGCTCGTTAATGATGCAAGCGCTAATTCAATATTTTTTAACTTACTATACCGAGCTAACTGGACAAAAAATTGTTTATGATCTTCGCATCCAGCTTTTTTCTCATGTACAGAAACTCGCATTAAAATATTTTGATAAAACTCCTGTTGGGAGAACTGTTACACGAGTTACTAATGATGTTGATTCACTTAACGATATGTTCTCTTCCGGTATCGTTTCGATATTCAGCGATATTTTCAGCATCGTTTGGATTTTCATTTTCATGTTTGCGATGTCTTGGGATTTATCGCTTGTAACACTTGCAGTTTTGCCAGCATTAATTTACGCTACGTTCTTATTCCGCAAAAAAGTTAGAGAAAACTACCGCGATGTAAGAAAACACCTTGCCCGTTTAAACTCTTACATGCAAGAACGAATAACCGGAATGAATGTTGTCCAGATTTTCTCTAAAGAAAATGATGAACTGAAAAATTTCTCTTCGATCAACAAAGACAATAAAGATGTAAACATACAATCAATATTTTATCACGCAGTATTCTTTCCGGTAGTAGAAATGCTGAGCGCAATTTCTCTGGCATTAATTATTTGGTACGGCGGAGGCGAAGTAATTCAACAGCATTTAACAGTTGGTGTTCTATTAGCTTTTTTTCAATACACAGAAATGTTTTGGCGCCCGGTGCGCGATTTATCAGATAAGTATAACATTCTTCAAACGGCAATGGCTTCTTCGGAAAGAATTTTTAATCTTCTTGATGACAACACAATAATCCAAGACCCGGAAAACGCTAAAAAGATTAAAGATATTAAAGGGGAAGTTGAGTTTAAAAATGTTTGGTTTACGTACAATACCGATGAGTATGTTCTCAAGAATGTATCTTTTAAAATCAATCCGGGCGAGAGAATTGCGATAGTTGGCGCAACCGGAGCAGGAAAAACAAGTATAATTAATATCCTCACACGTTTTTATGATATTCAAAAGGGAAGCATAACGCTTGATGGAATTGATATCCACGATATGAATATTAGCGAATTGAGAAAATACATTTCTATGGTTTTGCAAGATGTATTTCTTTTTAGCGGAACAATTAAATCAAACATCAGCTTAGGAAACAAAGAGATAACCGATGAGAAAATTATGGAAGCTGCAAAATATGTTGGCGCAGATAAATTTATTTCTCAACTGCCAAACGGTTACGAAGAAATTGTAAAAGAAAAAGGCGCAACCCTAAGTGTTGGACAGAAGCAGTTAATTTCTTTCGCAAGGGCTTTGGCTTATAATCCGCAAATATTAATTTTGGATGAAGCCACCTCAAGTGTTGATACTGAAACAGAAATTTTGATTCAGAACGCAATTGAAAAACTGCTTGTTGGCAGAACGTCAATCGTTATTGCGCACAGACTTTCTACAATTCAAAATGCAGATAAAATTTTAGTAATGCACAAAGGAGAATTGAAAGAAGCGGGTACTCATCAAGAACTACTTGCTAACAAAGGTATTTATTATAAATTATATCAATTACAGTATAAGGATCAAGAACTCAAATCAGCATAAGGAGTTGAAATGGCAACAACCAGATTCATGACTCTTCCACGCCACATTTACGAAGGTGAAAAATTACATCCCGAAGCGACCGGAGAGCTTTCGGCAATTCTTCTTCAGCTTGGTCTTGCAGCTAAAGTTATTTCGCTAGAAGTAAACAAAGCTGGGCTTGCAAACATTCTTGGCTTTACGGGCGATGAAAACATTCACGGCGAAAAAGTTAAAAAGCTCGATATGTTCGCTCACGAAATACTTATCAAAGCTATGGATCATGGCGGGCATTTTTGTGTAATGGCAAGTGAAGAAGAAGAAGATATTATTCATCTCCCGCCTCATCATAAAATAGGTAAATATGTTCTGTTGTTCGATCCGCTTGATGGTTCTTCTAATATTGATGCTAACATAAGCATCGGCACTATATTTTCAATTTATAAACGTGTAAGCAGTGGAAACGGACCGGGTACAATTGAAGATTGTTTGCAGCACGGATACAAACAAGAAGTTGCCGGTTATATTCTTTACGGCTCAAGCACCATTTTTGTTTACACTGCCGGACACGGTGTTTATGGCTTTACTCTAGACCCGGCTTTTGGAGAGTTCTTGCTTTCTCATGATAAAATTAAAATTCCAAAGCATGGTAGAATTTACAGTTTGAATGAAGGAAATTATTTTTCTTGGCATAAAGGATTGAAAGATTATATAAAATATCTCCAGGCTAATTTGTTTGAAGGAAAACCTTACCAAGCGCGTTATGTTGGTTCTATGGTTGCAGATATACACCGCACTTTGCTTTACGGCGGAATTTTTATTTATCCCGGAGATAGAAGAAACGCTAAAGGCAAACTCCGCTTATGTTACGAGTGTAACCCAATGTCTTTTATTGTTGAAGCCGCTGGTGGAAGAGCAACAGATGGTAAAGAAAGAATTTTGATAAAGAAACCGGAATCACTTCATGAACGATCCCCAATTTTTATTGGCAGCGAAAATGATGTTCTGCTTGTAGAAAAATTTTTAAGTGAAGCCAGAGAAGCGTACTAAAATCAATTGAGAATTGAGAGAATGTACGCCGTTGGTTTTGCGGATTGAGAGTTGAAAATGGAAACGATGCAAATAATAATCTATTCTCAATTCTCCATTCTCAATTCTCAATTAATAATTACCCCGTTTGCTAAACCACTAGGGCTTAACTAATTTTTGCGTAGTTAATTTCTTATAAGGACGAATAATGGATACGGCTCAAATAAATAATTTTTTACGCAAGATAGAATTGTTTAAGGATCTGAGCGATAACGACTGCGAATTGCTTGCACGTAATTTCGAGTTTCAGACATACACTCAAAACTCACTAATATTTGTTGAGAACAACGAGAGAAAATATCTGTATATAGTTACAGATGGAGAAGTTGAACTTTTCAAAAGAACTCCTTTTGGTGATGAGAAAAGGTTAACAATATTTTCAAAGTTCGATTTCTTTGGAGAAGGAGCTTTTATAGATGACTCTCCACACACAACATCTGCAAGAGCAACTTTGAATACAACAGTTTTACTTTTATCAAAAGAAAAATTCTATGAGATAGCAAAAGCCGAAACTTCTTTGCCAGTAAAAATTTTTTCGAGAATGGCACGCGTTATTTTTAGGAGAATGCAGTTTACTAATACTCGCATTATTAACTTAGCTGCTCAGTATCAAAGTGGAAGAACAAGAACAGAACACGATCTGCTTGGCGACCGCGAAGTGCCTAACGAAGTTTATTATGGCGTTCAAACTTTACGCGGATTGGAAAATTTCAACATAAGCGGAGTTGCGCTTTCGTTTTATCCAGTGCTAATTGAGGCTCTTGCAATGGTTAAAATGGCGGCAGCAAAAGCAAATTATGCTTTGGGTTTACTGTCAAAGCCAATACTTGATGCAATAGTTCAATCTTGCCACGAAATTATAGCCGGAAAATATCATGGGCATTTTGTTATAGACATGATTCAAGGTGGCGCTGGAACATCAACAAATATGAATGCCAACGAAGTAATTGCAAACCGTGCATTAGAAATTTTGGGCTACGAACGCGGTCAGTATAAATATTGTCACCCAAATAATCATGTTAACCTTTCTCAATCAACTAACGATGCTTATCCAACCGCTATAAAGATTGCAATTATTAACAGCAACAGAAAACTAGTAACCGTTCTAAAATCATTGATCGAGTCGTTTCATAATAAATCCAAAGAGTTTGCACATGTTATTAAAATGGGAAGAACTCAACTTCAAGATGCCGTGCCAATGACGCTTGGGCAAGGGTTTGAAGCTTACGCTGTTACTCTTGAAGAAGAAATTCAGCGGCTAGAAGAAAATGCAAATTTATTTTTAGAAGTTAATATGGGCGCTACAGCAATAGGAACAGGAATAAACGCTGAGCCGGGTTACAGCGAAAAATGTATAGAACATCTGAGAGAAATAACAGAGTTAGACATTAAGATCGCAAAAAATTTGGTTGAGGCAACTCAAGATACAGGCGCTTTTGTTATTTATTCATCTGCTGTAAAACGGCTTGCAGTAAAACTTTCTAAAATTTGCAATGATCTTCGTCTGCTATCATCCGGTCCACGCACAGGCTTTTTTGAAATTAATCTTCCGCCAATGCAGCCCGGTTCTTCAATTATGCCTGGCAAAGTAAACCCTGTAATTCCAGAAGTTGTAAATCAAATTGCATTTAAAGTTATAGGCAACGATTTAACTGTTACACTTGCAGCAGAAGCCGGACAGCTTGAATTAAATGTGATGGAGCCAGTGATTGTGCAAAGTATTTTCGAATCAATTGAAATGTTGAAAAATGGAATGACAACTTTGAAATACAAATGTATTGACGGCATAACTGCCAATGTGCAGCATTGCTTGAACCAGGTAAAGAGTAGTATAGGAATTGTTACAGCACTTAACCCAGCGCTTGGCTACGAAACTTCTACACAGCTCGCAAAAGAAGCACTTGAAACAAACCGTGGTGTTTACGAATTAGTTCTTGAAAAAAATCTTCTCCGCAAAGAAGAACTTGATAAACTTCTTGCCCCTGAAAACATGATTAGCCATGTTAAGCAAAAATGAAAGAGCCGAATCTAACCCGCCCGCCGTTTTATGGAGGGCCCGCCCGCCGTTTTGTGGAGGGCCCGCCCGCCGTTTTGTGGAGGGCCCGCCCGCCGTTTTGTGGAGGGCCC
>WPAE01000046.1 GCA_009773205.1 Ignavibacteria bacterium | reverse complement strand
AGGAGGCATTTAATATGAAAAAATAAAAGCGGTATCTTTACATTTAAGGTGAGGAATGAAGTGAACCTGGAACTGGGGAATAAAATGGTTTTTGACAAAAAAGCCTCAAATTGAGTTTTTGCACTTTGAATTTGAGCAATAATCAAAGCATTTTTTCATCCGAAATACCTTTTTTAAGTAGGCTCATTTATCGTTTTTGAAAAAAATTAGTCGGTTAGTAGTGAAATAAAATCAAAAATATAGCGCAATTAATAAAAAAGATTTTGAACGTATTGAAGAGATTAAGCTAGTCTCAATACAATAAAAAACATCAAGGCATAACCAGCCGCTTCCCGTAAAAAGCACGGGACAGGTCGCCGTAAAAAGCACGGGACAGGTCGCCGTAAAAAAACAACGGGGTAAACTATTAGCGGCAACGCCGATATATGCTTAGAAAATAATCTTGATGTTGTCGTAATATGGGCTTATATTTAGTCCAGAATAAAGACGTTATAAGGATACAAAATGAAAAACATCTTAGTTGCAAATGATATAATTCCAGTTGGTCAGTTCAAATCGGGTTTGGCTAAATACCTCAAAGAAATTCAGAACAAGCGTAATTCTTTGATTATCACTCAAAATGGTAAACCCGCTGGAGTATTAATCTCTCCATCAGAATTTGATGATTTGAGACAAACTAAACTATTTATTGATTCAATTTCACGTGGTTTATCAGATTCTGATAAAAGAGAAGTATTCTCTACTTCACAACTTAGAAGAGAAATGCAAAAAACACGAGCGGGAAAGGAAAGATGAAAATATTCTGGACAAAAGAAGCATTACTTCGATTGCAAGATATTGAAGAATACATTTCCAGAGATAATCCTATTGTAGCAATTGAGTTTATTGATAAGCTAATATCACTTGCAGAGACATTAATAGATAATCCAGAAAAAGGTAGAATTGTGCCTGAATTATCGTTGGAGAATATCAGAGAATTGTTACATAAAAATTATCGTATCGTTTACTTGGTTAAGTTAGGAAAACCTGCCTGCGGTAGGCAGGTTTGCCATACGGGCCGACAAGCCCGCCCAACAAGATGGCGGACAAGCCCGCCTGCTACGGGCAGGCATTAAGTCCTTTAGGGTAAATAGGTTATGTCGAAACTCTCAATTTTCAACACTTACTAAAATCTTATCCCGCATGGCGGGACTTGTCGGGGTTAACCCCGTCCCGATTTTCGGGACGGCCTTCTGCAATCCCGCTTATATTTAGCGGGACATTTCTAATGAATTTTTTTGGTTTAATTTTAGTGTACTGCTTTTACTAATTGCTACAAAAGCTGCAGAAATATGGGGACTGCGTAGCTTTTTTAATCTTGTTAGTAAGAGCTTCAAGGGGAGCAATGTTTAATATTCGGAATAAAGTACACCACAACATAGAATTAATCCTTGTGCTAATTATTGTTTTACTTTTTTCGCGAGGGTTTATATGGATTAATGTGTTATACTTTCTATTTCCACTTCTCTTGGGAATTTTAATTGTAACAGATATCCAAAGTCTAAAACAAGAACTCCTAAAATATTATGAAATAATTATTTACTTTCCTTTTGTTGCAGTGATTTTACTTTCTGCTTTGTGGTCTCAACATATCGTAGTTACACTTACACGCAGTTTTTATTTTCTATTTCTACTTTTCGGTATGTATATTTTTTCTCTGAAAATGGAGGATTTTAATCTAAGTATTAAAAAATTGTTTATTCCTATAATTACTTTAGTGATAATAGTTTCGGTTTTGTCACTTCTGCTTAAATTTCCTACTGAATACAGAACTGGTGGAAACGGACTTGGATTTATGGGATTTGCAGCACACCAGAACACCCTTGGGAGCATAATGTTTGTTTTTACTTCAATCCTCAATTACACTTTGTTTTCTCTTAACAAAAATGAAAGCGCAAGAGGCAGCAAAATATACTTACTTTTATTAGCAAATCTGTTATCTCTATTTATATTGATTTCTACTTTTTCGCGAGGAGCAATTATCTCTTATTTTCTTTTCGGAGTCGTTTTTGTGCTTTTTGAATATGGATATAAGAAAACGCTTTTAGTAATAGTTTCCATTGCAGTTGTGTTTTTACTGCTTTCAAGAATAGATATGGTAAATCAGTACCTTAATTATGCCGGCTACAAAGGTGCAGATAGAATAATTAGTTCCCGTGAGGCTATGTACTTAGGAAGCTTTGAGGCTGCTAAAAATGGTGGTTTATTTGGTTTAGGTTACGGAGTAAGTGATCAAGCTATTTCTGTCGGTGTCCCAGGTGATGTTGTAAATGGTGTCTTTATCAGAGAAAAAGGGAGCACGTTATTAGCACTTGTTGAAGAGACAGGAATTATCGGTGCAATACTTTTTTATCTGCCGGTAGGAATTGTACTTTGGAAAGGCGTGCGAGTGAAGACACTTCGACAAGATCAGTGTTACGTACACTTCGTCAAGCTCAGTGTTACAAATGGAATGAGTGTAGAACGAAGTAAAGAGTTAAGCTTTTTGATTGGGATCATTATAGCAATGACGGTTCATTCGCAAATTGAAGCGTGGGGAGTTGGGGTTGGTAGTGTTATGTTGCCGGTTTATCTATTATTTTTAGCGAGATTGAGCAGGAAAGTGAAGTGCATGAGTTACTAAGTTACTAAGTTACTGAGTTCCTAAGTGCCTGAGGAAATTGAAAGATGGAAATGAATTAGAAAAAACGGAAAGAAGAAATAATCGAAAAAAGAAAAGAAGGAAAAAAGAAAAAACGGAAAGAAGAAATAATCAAAAAAAAGAAGGGCTAAGTACCTGAGCAACTGAGTGAAAACTAAGTAAAAAGCACGGGGCATGCCACCGAGAAGTGAAAAGTTAAACGTGATGCGCCAAGCTGGAGTGTGAATTATTAGGGCAGCAGGCATGGTTGTGGAGGTATTTTTAATCTTCATTTTCTATAGGCACCTCTAAAAATTAGTATTTCAAAAATTTTAATCCCGCAATGCTCATTAGCGTCAACCTAATTTTTTGTAAATGAATTCTTTGAACACACTTTGAATTTGAGCAATAATCAAAGCATTTTTTCATCCGAAATACCTTTTTATAGTAGGCTCATAAATATTTATTCCCTAACGGGAATTAGGTTTATTATCCCGTAGGGATGAAATATTTATAGAAAAACGAAACCAAAACGAATAAAAATCCCTTTGAGGGATGACATAAAAAAATAGCTATATGCTCTATAAACAAAATAAATTGAACAAATTCTAAATAAGAAACTTTTGTTAAGTTGACGCCTATGCGCAATGCTGGACAAAGAAAAAGCCAAGTCCGCAAAGGATATTGATATTTTTAGAGGTGCCATATATGTACAACTCCTTTTGTAGCTTGCTAAGCATATTATTTAGGCGATAGAACAGTTTCAATAAAGAAAATATAATTCAAAATAATCTTGAGGGTTCAATGTATTACAGACAACAATTGCTAGAAAAAATCAATGACAAGTCTTTAGTAGTTGGAATTATTGGCTTAGGCTACGTTGGTTTACCATTAGCACTGGAATATGCGCTAAAAAGTATTAAGACTATTGGCTTTGATATTGATCAAAAGAAAATTCCAATTTTAATGCGAGGCGAAAGCTACATAAAGCATATTGAAGGCAGTAGAGTAAAGAAGGCAATAGGCAATAGTAGATTTGAGGCAACTAATGATTTTTCTAGATTAACAGAATGTGATGCGATTATAATTTGTGTACCAACACCTCTTGATCGTCACCGTGAACCGGATTTGAGTTTTATTCAAAATTCTGGAAAAGTAGTGGCTCAGTATTTACGGGCTGGGCAGATAGTTACATTGGAATCATCAACGTATCCTGGGACAACGGAAGAAGTACTGCTGCCACTTTTTGAGCAAGCTATAAGTCTTCAGCGATCAGACGACAGAAAAGGTGTCTCGACTACGCTCGACGTGACAATGAAGGAAGGTGATGCCTCAACTACGCTCGACATGACAATGAAGGAAAGTGGTGTCTCGACTACGCTCAGTTCAGGTGATAAAGAGCTTGACCCGAGTTCTTTCCGAGATGAGAAGTCAAAAGTGAAGCAGATGAAAGTGGGGAAAGATTTCTTTTTGGCGTTTAGTCCGGAAAGGGAAGACCCCAACAATCCGGATTTTTCTACATCAACAATTCCAAAAGTGGTTGGAGGTGTAACACCGGTTTGTTTGGAAATAGCATGCAAATTATATGATTTGGTAATTGTTAAAACTGTGCCGGTTTCATCAGCTAGAGCCGCTGAGGCTACTAAACTATTAGAAAATATTTACCGCTCAATAAATATTGCATTAGTAAATGAACTCAAAATGGTATTCGATAGAATGGATATAGATGTTTGGGAAGTAATTGAAGCTGCAAAAACAAAACCATTTGGATTTCAGGCATTTTATCCTGGTCCAGGTTTAGGCGGACACTGCATTCCAATAGATCCTTTTTATCTCACTTGGAAAGCAAGAGAGTATGATATTAGTACAAAGTTTATAGAATTAGCAGGAGAGATTAATACATTTCAGCCTTATTATGTTGTAGAAAAATTAGGAGAAGCATTAAACGGAAAAGGAAAAACGATAAACGGAAGTAAAGTATTGATTTTAGGCGCGGCTTATAAAAAGAATATTGATGATATGAGGGAATCGCCAACTCTTAAACTGATTGATATTTTAGAGAACAAAGGCGCAGAAGTAAAATACTCAGATCCTTTTGTTGCAAAACTTCCGCCTACTAGAAAATACCAATACGAAATGGAATCCGTTGAATTGACTGCTGTGTCCGTTAAATCTTTTGATGTTGTACTACTTTCAACAGATCACGACAGCTTTGATTATAATCTTATAGCTGAAAATGCTAAGTTAATCATTGATACAAGAAACGCTTTAGAAAAGCATGGGCTGAATGGGAAGAATATTTTTAAGGCGTAGTGAAGTGCATGAGTTCCTTAGTGCCTAAGTAGCCGAGTAACTGATGTGCTGAAAGGCAATAGGGAACAGGCATTAGGCAGTAGTGAGGGAAAAGTGATAAGCTGTATGCCACTGTAATTGAGTATTAAAGAATAGAACTAAGTCACCTTACGCAGCATGTTATTCTGAATCCGATTTAGCGGAGGAAGAATCTCATAGCCGAACAGAAAAGTAGTTTTTAGATTCTTCTCTTCTCGCCTCGCTCGATCCGATTCGCCCGCCTTGCCGAAGACGCAAGACGAGGCTGGAAGCAGGCGCTCCAGAATAACAATAATTTACATTTCCGCTTAAAATGAGTAACTGAGTTCCTGAGAGTATGAGCTATATGCAGTAAGGCAATAGCGTAGTGCTGAAAAAGTCCATTTGGAATGTTAGTTTTTACTCAACTTTAATTTGCTTACTTTTTGCTGAAACAAATATTGAACCCAAATTTTCCTAACGGAAAATTTGGGTTTAATATTCATCATGGCTTTTTGGAGTAGGCTCATGAATTCATTTCCAAGAAAATAGGTTGTCGCCTATGAGTAGTTATTCGGGACTTATGTGGATAGATTTGAAGCGCATTAGATGGAAAGCAATTCTGAATGAAACTCCTCGACGCAACCTGCCCGCCGCTTTGCTTTGGCAGGCGGGGCAGCGAGGTTTCTGAAAACAAATTTTATTTATTCGCCTCAAGAGGCGGGGAATTTGACCCTCGTGTCCGCCTCTGGCGGATTAAAAGTAAAAAATGCCGCCACCACATAGTGTGGCGGCATCTGGATTAATATCTTCTACCGCCGCCTCTGTTGTTAGAGTTACCTCCTCTATTTCTAAAACCACCGCTTCTATTTTCGGTTTTAGGACGTGCTTCATTGACCGTAATTTTTTTACCATGAAGGTCAGTCAAGTTCAATGCATTTATTGCTTTTTCAGCTTCAGCTTTATCTTTCATTTCGATAAAACCGAATCCTTTAGATTCCTGGCTGAACATATCTCTAATTATATTAACACTAAGCACTAAACCATGCTCTTTAAATAGTTTTTCCAATTCATCTTCTTTTGCTTGTTTAGCAAGGTTACCGACGAATATCTTCATACTTTACTCCTTCTTCTTTATTATGTTAGTTGTTTACAACCGAGATATTATAGGCGTCAGCTGAATTGTATTGATGAGCTAACAACAATTAAGAATTGATAAAAAGGTAAAAATTTTTTAGCAATTTTAATTTGCTTATAAATGAAAAGCCCGGATTTACGTTAGTTTTAAGTTTTCCTTACTCAATATAGCACTAATTTTGCTAAGCCAGTTATGATAGTTTCTTAGTTCGTTTCTTTGTGCATTTGTTTTATGCACCCGTAAAAATTAGTATGTAAAAATTTAATCTCGCAGAGCGGAACAAGGATGCTGGTATTTTTAGAGAGTCACGGTGGTACGGCTGCTTAAGCTGCATATTTTAGACGGCACAGCGTGCCGTCTCTCTACGTTAATTTATTTTTGTATAGACACACTATAGCAGTGTGTCTGCTTTTTCTTTTGATACGGGATACGCCTGAAAAAACAGTGCCATCTCTAAACTAACTTGCTGCATGCTTTTTCTTTGTAACAACAGTTACCCCAAAAAATTCATTAGAAATGTCCCGCTAAATATAAGCGGGATTGCCGAAGGGCGTCCCGAAAATCGGGACGGGGTTAACCCCGACAAGTCCCGCCATGCGGGATAAGATTTTAGTAAGTTTTTGAAAATTGAGAATTTCGATATAAGTTATTTACTATAAATGACTTAATGCCTGCCCGTAGCAGGCGGGCTTGTCCGCCATCTTGTTGGGCGGGCTTGTCGGCCCAAAGGGCAAACCTGCCTACCGCAGGCAGGTTTGCCTAATGGAAAATTTGGGGTTAATATTTATAACCCAAAAATAGCAGAAAGGGTTGAAGCAATAATAATTTCAAATTATAACCATGAGTTATGATTTAACAGAATATTAATTCAGTAAAGGGATTCAAAGCTGCGCCTGAACTCTCCCGTCTATATAAGGCATTTTTTAACTTGCTTGCATTTGAATAATAGTAACAAGATAGACAACATATAGCACAAGTAGTAAAACTCCTCTTCTTCGTTCAATATAGCCGTTCCTAGCCGGATAAGTAAATACCAAAGCAATTAACCCGAAAACTAATGCAACTGCAACTTCTCGCATAGCTATAGTAATAGGATTAATAATAGCTGCAATAGCAATAATCCAAATGCCGTTAAATATATTGCTGCCGAGTATAGTACCCAAACCTACTTCATCATGTCCACGAATTTTTGAAATGACAGTTGTAGCAAGTTCCGGAACTGAAGTGCCAATAGCCACAATTGTTGCTCCAATAATGAATTCATCTATACCAAAGTTTAGAGCAATACCTCTTGCACCAACAACAATAAGGTTGCCGGCAGCAAAAAGAAATACGAGTCCGCCAGCGCAAGAAAGCACAACCAACCATTTCCGATGCTCTCCAAGAATCTCATCTGCAAAGCTTCGTTGTTTTCGCGCTTCTATAACAACTGCCAAAAACCAAGCTATGAACATACTTAACATTAAAAAGCCGTCTATTCTAGAAAGCACACCATCTAATGCTAATATGCCCGTTACAATTGGAACTAAGAGTGCAACAGGAAAATCACGCTTCACACTTTCACGTGGGCATTGGATTCCAGAAATTACTAACACAATAGCAAGAATTAGTGAAATGTTAACAATGTTACTACCGAGTGCATCGCCAAGAGCGATTTGTGGTTTCCCGGCAAGGGCAGAATTTATTGATACAGATAATTCTGGGCTTGATGTAGCAAAAGCTGCAACAGTTGCTCCAATTATACCCGGAGAAATGCGAGCCCAATGTGCAATGCCAACTGCACCACGTACGAAAAGCTCGCCGCCAATGCCGGCACAAACTACCCCAATTGTTAAAGCCAAATAATCATTCACTTTATTTATCTCCTTTTATAAAATTCCATTGCAGTACTTACAAATATCTTATACACTATAACTTTTATTCTATTATGTAAAATAGAATAAAGATTACATATTTGGTAAATAATCGTACTAATAACAATACTCTTAGGGATGGCATAGAAAAGGTGGTTTATGTTGTGTAAAGAAAATGAACAAATTCAAAAAAATATCACTACTAACCGACTAATTTTTTTCAAAAATGATAAATGAGCCGAATCTAATCCGCCCGCCGTTTTTTGGCGTGCCCGCCCGCTGTTTTTTGGCGTGCCCGCCCGCCTATGGCGGGTTGGGCGGTAAGTCGAAAACAACATTTTTAACCCAAAAAATTCATTGGAAATGTCCCGCTAAATATAAGCGGGATTACTGAAGTCCGTCACGAAAATCGGGACGGGGTTAACTCCGACAAGTCCCGCCATGTGGGATAAGATTTTAGTAAATTTTGAAAATTAAAAATTTCTACATAAGCTATTTTATAAATGACTTAATGCCTGCCTGCAGCAGGCATGTTTGCCTAACGGAAAATTTGGGTTTAATAATGGTCATTGCTATTTAGAGTAGGCTCATCAATATCCATTTACAATTGAAGCGGGCTTAAAAATATATGAAACAATTTATTAGAACTGCCATATTTGAAATAGACTTATGAAATTAGGATTTGTAACCGATATTCACGAAGACATAAACAATCTAAAGAAGGCATTCCGCATATTGGAAGATAGCAAATGTGATGCGGTTATATGCCTTGGTGATATAGTTGGTTTTGCAATACCGTTTTATAAAAATATTTCTGAGCGTGATGCCGATGCATGTGTAAAATTCATTAAAACGAATTGTATGTGTTCGGTATCTGGCAATCATGATTTATACGCAATAAGAAAAGTGCCATTTAGCAAAGCAGGTTTTGATTACAAAGAAAATTGGTACTTGCTTGATTACGAGAAACGGGCGGCGCTTTCAAGAAACAAAATTTGGCTTTATGAAGACTGCGAGATTCCCTGTACTTTATCTGATGAATCTGTAGAATATTTAGCCGGATTAAGCGAGTACAGGATAATAGAGGCTGGTACAAAGAGAATTTTTGTTTCGCATTTTTGCTATCCAGATTTCACTGGTTCACACATTCACTTTCCTACCGAAGCATTTCATCTTAAAAATCATTTTCAATTTGTGAGTGAGCAGAGATGTGAGCTTAGTTTTTCGGGTCATGGTCATCCCGAAGGCTGTCTTTTAACCAACTCAGAAAAAATATGCAATCCCGGTTTTGGTCTTCATCAACTTTCTGATGAAATGTTATGGATAGTTGCGCCTCCTGCAGCACGTACAAGCAGAAAAAACGGGATAATGATATTCGATACAGATTCAATGCAGATTAAACTTATTCCATTGTAAAAGAGAATTTTGAATAAGGAGCAGTTATGAATAGTGTAAACAAAACTGGTAAAAGAAAATTTTTTATAAGAACACTCTTACCAACTGCACTCACAATTATTCTATTTATTTCAGTTTTCTTCTTTCTATTCATACCTCATTACGAAAACACAATTATGGATAGAAAGCGGGAGATGACTAAAGAGCTGATAAACTCTGCTTGGAGTATACTAGAAAAATGGCACAGAGTTCAATTAGAAGAAAACGTTTCTGAATTATACGCTAAGGAGATGGCGGTTTCTCAAATACAAAGTCTTCGTTACGGTGATGAGGGAAAAGATTATTTCTGGATAACCGATTTTGCACCGAAAATGGTTATGCATCCGTACAGAACAGATTTGAACAACCGAGACCTTAGCAGTTTTAAGGATTTACAGGGAAAAGCTCTTTTTGTTGAGATGGCTGAGAAAGCCAAGAAAAATGGAAATGGCTTTGTTGATTATATGTGGCAGTGGAAAGATGATTCTACTAAGATTGTTCCTAAACTTTCGTATGTAAAATCGTTTACTCCTTGGAACTGGGTAATTGGAACGGGAATTTATATTGAAGATGTTAAAAACCAGATAGCCCAATTAGAAAGTAAAATATTAAATGCATCAATAGGCATAACATTTCTTATTTCAATACTGCTAATTTTTATTGCGTATCAAAATCTAACTAGTGAAAATGAGCGGCTGCGTGCAGAGCGAGAACTGCATGAGTCGCGCGAGAAATACCGCGCTCTAGTTGAAGCATCTAGCGAAGGTTTAATTCTGATTCTTGAGAGCAAACAGATCTTCTATAATAAAACTATTTACAATTTACTTGGCTATGATGATGCATCTTCCATTGAACTTCCGAAAATATTTGAAGATGACCCTAAATTGAAATCTGTGAACATTGAAACTTTGGAATTAGAAGTGGAAAACTCATCCAGCATAGAAAGAACTGAAGCAATGGTGAAAAGACAAGACGGATCAATATTACATGCACTTTTGATTGTTTCTCCTATTTCTTTTATGAACAGCAAAGGAATTGTTATTAGTGTGAAGGATATAACTCCTACAAAAAGAATTGAAGAGGAACTTGATAAGAGCAAAGAGAAATACATATCACTAACTAACCAGCTTTCGATCGGTGTGTTTCGACTTGAAGGAAAAAGAGATTATAAATTTTTAGAAGCGAATCAAGCAGCCATTAAATTGTTTCAACTCAGTAAAGAAAACCCGGTTACAGATTATTCATTAGCAAATTTACTTGGAAACGGGTTCGATTCATTTAAAGAAGAATTGAAAACAGCAGGTGCGGTACAAAACAAAATTTTAACTCTCGCTGGAAGCGATGAAAACATAAAATCGGTTTCAATTTCTGCAATAATTGTGAAAGATAATAATGGAGAAGAAAACATAATTGAAGGAATTATTGAGGATATCTCTCAATACAGCAAAACAGATGCCGCACAGAAAGAACTTCTTTATGATCTGCAAACGGCTTTCCTTTTTTTAATGAACTCTATTGAGCCTTATGTAAAAAGAATTCCTCTTTGCCAGATGCAATCAACTATAATTGAAGCTGCAGCAATTATGAACAATGCAGAAGCCGATTGCATATTAATTCAAGATCAAAATTTAACGCCGGTGGGAATACTAACAAGTAAAGATTTACAAGTACGCGTATTGAAAAACGACTGCAATTTAACTCGTCCTGTATTTGAGTTTATGAGTTCTCCGCTTATTACACTGCCGCAAGAAAGTAATCTGTATCAAGCTATGATGCTAAGTTACTCGAAAAATGTAAGCCGTTTGTTAGTAGTAAATGAAAATAGAGAAGTACAGGGCGTGCTATCTATAAGCGGATTGCAAAGATCAATTCATTTATCGTACATGTTTTTTATCCAAAGAATAAATGAATGTTTGTCAGCTAAAGAGCTAAAATTCGTTAACGATGAATTAGTATTTTTAATTAAACAGCTTGTAACGCGCCAAACAAGTATAAAAGATGTAACAAAAATAATTACAAGTGTATCCGATGCAGTATTTAACAAAACTGTAGAACTTGCAATAAAGCAGCTAGGTAAACCGCCGGTGGATTTTGCATTTGTAGTTTTAGGAAGCGCTGGGCGAAGCGAACAAACGCTTGCAACTGACCAGGACAATGCGATAATATTTGAAGATGTGTCTAAGGATGTTGAAGAATCTGTGCAGCATTATTTTATAAAACTTGGCGAAATGATTTGTATTGACTTGAATCAAATAGGTTATAGTTTTTGCAAAGGAGGCGTTATGGCAAAAAATGCTAAGTGGTGTCAGCCAATTTCAGTTTGGAAAGAATATTTTACTAATTGGATAACAACTTCGGCGCCGCAAGATTTGTTAGAAGTAAAAATATTTTTTGATTTTAGAAATATCTATGGTAAGAAAGATTTAACCGAGCATTTAGAAAATCATATAAACAGAATTACTTCAGGGTATAATTCCTTTTATGTATTTCTATCAGAAAGTATTGCAAGATTTCAGATACCAGAAGCTGCTGTAAAGCATAAAACTTCTTTCGATGTAAAACTGCTTCTTCTGCCTGTTGTTGATTTTCTTAGGCTGTATTGTCTATCAAAAAAGATTTCTGCAAAAAATTCTTTAGAAAGGATTGAACAGCTCTACTTAAAAGGCTTTATTACAAAGTCGTTTCATAAGCAGCTAAGGCATGCTTATACTTTTTTGATGCAGAAAAGATTTGAGCATCAGAGCGATCAGCTCAATAAAAGAGAGACCGCAGATAATTTGGTAAATCCTTCTGACTTATCAGAATTGGATTTAGTTATTCTGAAAAAAGCCATATCTGTAATTGAAGATATGCAGGCAAAAGCAAATTTGGAGTTTAAAGGAACGGCTTCGTAATAAGAAAATTAACAAGAAAATTTTTTTTACGATATGAAATTATTGAGCTAAATTTGCGCTGCAAAATGGATAAAGCTGTATGATTCTCAGAATCTTCATAATAAAAATATAGGAGTACAAATGAGTGTTAACGAATCTAAAGCGGCAGAAATTGTTAACTCGGAGAAGTTCAAGAAATTGGTTAGCAAGAGAGTAAATTTCTCTATTTCACTAACCGTTCTTATGCTATCGGTTTATTTCGGGTTTATTCTTGTTATAGCTTTTAGTAAAGAACTACTATCAGTAAAAATAGGCGAACATCTAACAATAGGAATACCGATAGGAATTGGTATGATTTTATTTGCGTGGATTTTAACAGGGGTTTATACGCAATGGGCAAACAAGACTTATGATAAAAGTGTTAGAGAATTACGTAACCAAATTCTTCAGAAATAAAAATTGATCAGATAAGGAGATTAACTTTGGAAAATTTTCAATCAACTCTTGGGCAGGTTAATATTGCCTCAATTATAATATTCTTTCTTTTTGTAGGAATTACATTAGCAATAACGTACTGGGCAGCAAAGAAAACTAAGACTACATCTGAGTTTTATGCTGCTGATAGAAGTATATCGGGATTTCAAAATGGATTGGCGTTAGCAGGTGATTATATGAGTGCTGCATCTTTTCTTGGTATTGCAGGAATGGTTGCACTAAAAGGTTACGATGGATTGATCTATTCAATTGGATTTTTGGTTGGCTGGCCTCTTGTAATGTTCTTGATAGCAGAGCCGCTTAGAAATCTTGGAAAGTTTACATTTGCAGATGTTGTAGCTTTTAGATTGCAGCAAAAGCCTGTTAGAATTGCTTCTTCTTTCGGTTCTTTAATGACTATAGTGTTTTATCTTATTGCGCAAATGGTTGGCGCCGGTGCTCTTATTACAGTTTTGTTTGGTCTGCCTTACGAAGTTGCAGTTATTATAGTCGGCATTGTAATGGTCTCTTACGTTTTGTTTGGCGGTATGCTTGCAACAACTTGGGTGCAGATTATTAAAGCGATTCTGCTCTTAGGCGGCGCTACAATTTTAGTTGTTATGACACTTTCTCACTTCGATATGAATCCGATAAAATTAATCAATGCTGCGGCTCAAAAATATTCAGCCGCTGTTTTATCTCCAGGTGGTTTTGTAACAAATCCTTGGGATGCAATTTCGCTTGGAATTGCATTAATACTTGGAACTGCCGGTTTACCACACATCTTAATGCGTTTCTTTACTGTGCCAGATGCAAAGCAGGCGAGAAAGTCGGTATTCATTGCAACCGGATTTATAGGATATTTTTACATTTTAACATTTGCAATTGGATTTGGTGCAATGGTTTTGGTTGGGCAAGACCTTATAAGCAGTTTTGACAAAGGCGGAAATATGGCTGCCTTGTTGTTAGCTGAATCTGTTGGCGGAAATCTTTTTATTGGTTTTATAGCAGCAGTTGCTTTTGCAACAATCTTGGCGGTTGTTGCAGGGTTAACGCTTTCGGGCGCTTCAACTCTTTCTCACGATCTTTATGTTAATGTAATTAAAAAAGGAAAATCTGATGAGAAGGGAGAAGTGAAGGTTGCAAGAATTTCTACACTTGTAATTGGCGTTCTTGCAATAGTTCTTGGGCTTGTATTCAAAGGGCAAAACGTTGCGTTTATGGTTGGTTTAGCTTTTGCAATTGCAGCTAGTGCAAATTTCCCTTCATTAATTCTTTCTATACTATGGAAAAAATTTACTACAAAAGGAGCCGTAGCAAGTATTGTAACCGGGGCTGGCTTAGCAATTATTCTTATTTTTCTAAGTCCAACGGTTTGGGTAGAAATATTCCATAATCCCGAAGCAATATTTCCTCTTAAAAATCCGGCATTAATTTCGATGACTGCTTCTTTTATTGTTGGAATAGTTGTATCGCTAATTTCGCCAGAGCCTGAAGCACAAAGTAAATTTGAAGATGAAAAACTTAGAACTTATCTTGGAATTGGAGCCGAGTGATTTAAAACCTAAAGAGGAATAATGAAAAAAATAATATTATCAGTTTGTTTATTTGTTTTTCTTTCATCACTTACTGAGGCTCAGAACAAAGCGCCATTCGGAATTACTTTATCAGGATTTGTAAAGAGTGATCTTTTTTATGATACAAGACAAACGACTGGAATACGTGAAGGACATTTTTTGCTATATCCTGCAGCCGAATCTCTTGATAAGAATAATGAAGATGTTAATGCAAAATCGAATTTCAACATACTTTCTATTCAAACGCGTTTAACAACCAGAATTACTGCGCCAGATGCTTTCGGCGCTAAGTCTTCGGGGCAAATTGAAGGTGAATTCTTTGGAACTACCGATGGAGATATTAACGGCTTTCGGTTGAGGCATGCATTTGTAAAACTAGATTGGACAAACATTTCACTGCTTGCTGGACAAACATGGCACCCAATGTTTATTGCCGAAATGTTTCCTAGCGTAGTTTCTTTTAATACAGGCGCACCGTTTCAGCCTTTTTCAAGAAACCCACAATTACGATTGACCTACTCAAACGATAACATAAAGTTAATTGCCGGTGCAATGTCTCAAAGAGATTTCCAAAGCAGCGGACCTTTAGGCTTCAGTTCTACATATTTAAGAAACTCGGCAGTTCCTAATCTTCACTTCCAAATCCAGTATTTGAACAAAGCAACTCTTTTTGGTGCTGGTGTTGATTATAAGAGCCTTACGCCGCGTCTCGTTACAATAAAGAATATTAAATCAGATGAGTCAGTTTCTTCGTTCTCGTTAATCGGCTTCTTGAAGTTTAATCTAGAACCTGTTACGATAAAAGCGCAGGGAATATTTGGGCAGAATGCAGCCGATCTGATGCAGATAGGAGGCTATGCTATTAAAAGCGCCGATGCAGTAACTGGAAGTGAAACTTATACAGCTCTTTCAAACTTCTCGGCTTGGGGAGAAATTTCGACAGGTAAAGAAATTGAGTATGCAATATTTTGCGGATATACAAAAGCATTAGGTGCATCGGATAATATTGTCGGAGCTTATTATGGCAGAGGAACCGATATAGATAATGTAATTAGGATTTCTCCGCGCGTTCAATTTAATTCTGAAAAAAACCGAATCTCTGCCGAGCTTGAATATACATCTGCTGGGTATGGTACGCCGAATAACTTTAATAAAGGAAAAATAGAAAAGATTAAAACAGTTTCTAATTTGAGGTTGATAGCGGCTTTTTACTTGTTCTTCTAAAATTAAATGGGCTGGCATTTAGTCAGCCCATTTTTCTTTCTAACTCTTCTTAAAAATCTATTCTTTAACCTTAAGCTGAACAACAAAATAGCCTGAAGTTAAATTTTGAGACTTTCTAAAACCAGTATATAAAATCTGTATTAGCAGTAAAATAATATTGTGTATTGAAAGCATGATTAACAGTAGTTACAACTTGCAGAATGAGCAAAAAAAATTCCGGTGAAACAGCCGGAATTTTACTAACTACTCAATACCAATACCTAAAGGACACTTCTAAAACAGTTGTTTTAAAATATTTCATCCAGCCGTTAGCGAAACCAAGTAAATGCAATCCGATTTGAGCTGACCGCAATGGATGTTGATATTTTTAGAGCTGCTCTAAATACTTCATTTATCAATTCTTATTCATAGGAAACAAATCTTGTAAGTCAACTTTTTCTTTATAGTTCTTAGGCTTTTTAGTTGAACCATTACCGTTGGAACCGTTTCCATTATGTCCATTCCCATTATTATTTGATATTAATTCAATAGGAACTTTAGTATCAGTATTTATATCAGCATGAGCTTCCCTGTAAACAAAAACTTCGTTTTTATAATTACGCATAACAATTCGGTCCTCATCGCGGTGCAGAACATATTGCGGAAGGACAGGAATTTTTCCACCACCGCCAGGCGCATCAATAACAAAGTGAGGAACAGCAAGTCCGCTTGTATGTCCGCGCAGCTTAAACATAATATCTAATCCCTTATCAAGCGAAGTTCTGAAATGATTTGCACCTCGGGTTTCATCTGCCATATACAAATAGTATGGACGAACTCTAATCTTTAGAAGCTTAGTAAAAAGCTCTTTCATCACTTCTGCATTATCGTTAATGTCTTTCATAAGCACAGCTTGGTTGCTAACCGGAATACCTGCATTAGCAAGCATTTCGCAAGCCTTCGTACTTTCTGGTGTAATTTCCCAAGGGTGATTGAAATGCGTGTTTACATATATGGGATGGTATTTTTTAATCATCTCAACAAGTTTTGGAGTAATGCGTTGCGGAAGAACACAAGGCATTTTAGAGCCGAGCCGAATAATTTCGATATGCGGAATTTGTCTAAGCCGTTTTAGAATTTTTTCAAGCATAGTGTCTGTTAACATCAATGGGTCTCCGCCGGACATAACAACATCTCTAATTTCGGTATGTTTTTCAAGATACTTGAAAGCGGATTCAAGTTCCTTCATAGAGATTTTATCTGAGTTGCCTACTTTACGTTTGCGCGTGCAGAAACGGCAGTACATTCCACACTGGCTTGTTGTAAGAAACAAAGCCCGGTCAGGATAGCGGTGTGTAATATTAGGAACAGGACTCATCGCATCTTCTTGAAGCGGGTCTTCAAATCCTTCAATGTCATCCAATTCAGCTTTGTCAGGTACACACTGTTTCCAAATTGGATCCCCGGGATAACGAATTAGAGATAAATAATAAGGATTGATTCTTGCCTGAAAGAATTCATCCAGGTTTTCTGCTATAATTATCTCCAATCGAATAAAAATCTTTGATTTGGGAAACTATCGAATAATTATTTCTTAGATAAAAATTTCTTGTGGCAGTATAACTGTCTTTGGAAGAAGTTTCTGCTAAAATCCATCTTCCATTATTTTCTTTCACAAAATTTTCTGTGTGTTCCAAAAGTTTTTTACCAACGCCGAGATTTTGAGCGTTAGATCCAACTACTATCCAAAACAAATCGAATACACCATCAGTAAGTGCACGCTTGCCAACACAGTGATATCCTAAAACTTTTCCTTCTCTTTCAAAAACAAAAACATTATAATACTCGTGATTTGGTTTAGATAGAGCTTCGTCAATTATTTCAACAGCAACGCTTTTTTCTTCGGCGTTAAAATTAGCTGTGTCATTAATCATATCAGCTAACTCTTGTCTGTCTTTAGCTTGCAGCTTGCGTATCATAACTATTTCTCAATAAGGCAAATGATGAAATTTTATATAAAAGCTCCTCATAACAAATTCCCGCTGCCAATGCGCTGCGAACAAATCCTGTATCGGGAGAAATATCGGGATTTGGGTTAACTTCAATAACATAAGGTATATTTTTTTTGTTAAGACGAATATCAACTCTAACATAATCGCGGCAGTCAAGTGCATCGTATGCTTCTAAAGCCATTTTTACAATTTTCTTCTCCAAACGTTCATCAAGTTTAGCTGGACATTTAGGAACTGTGCTTTTGAAATAGACACTTTCAGAAGACCATTTTGCTTCGTAGGTTACAATTTTTGGAAGTCCAGAAGGCAATGTATCGAAAGTTATTTCTGAAATTGGAAGAACTTGTCCGCCTAATATTGCAACATTTAATTCTCTACCTTCAATATACTCTTCAATAATAACTTCTTGAGAATACGATGTAAACAAATAGTTTAAACGAGCTCTCAAATCTTCGTAGCAGAACACAACAGAAAATTCAGAAATACCTATACTTGCATCTTCTCTGGCAAGTTTAAGAATAACTGGAAAGTTTAGTCTAAATTTATTGATAGAGGGTACTTCGCCGAGTTGAGCTAGGTAGTACTCTGGAGTTTTAACACCATTTGCTTTTAGAATTTGTTTAGTTCTATATTTTTGTAAACAATTACCTAGAGTCATTGCAGAGTTTCCAGTGTACTGAATTTCTAGTAAATCGAAGACACCTGCAATATAACTTTCATAATCAGAGTTTCCTTCAACAGATTCTACAAAATTGAATATAACATCAGGTGATATACTAACAATCTTTTTAATTGCATCTCTTACGTTTCTGTTTATAGCAAGTGTTCCAACAAATGAATATCTCTTTTTGAGTAAATTTTTGATTGATTCAATTTGATTGAGAAATTCACGCTCAGATAAGTCATTGTCTTCGTTGTGTCCTTCAACTTCTTTACCAAGATAATTGGTGTAATAACGCGTTGGCTCGTTATAGCAGATCAATATTTTATGATCAAGTAAAATCATGTCAAATTGTGTCTCTTAATAGCTGCGTTTAATACTTTGTTAATCATTTCTTGATAAGATAAACCTGCAGTTCGTGCAGCTTTTGGATAGCAGGAATTATCGTTTGGGTCTGGCAAAACTCCAGGAAGGGGATTAATTTCAATAACATTTGGTATGCCGTTCGCATCTAAACGTATATCTATTCTACTCCAATCTTTGCATCTTAAAACTTTGTAGGTTCGCAGAGCAGTGTCAGAAATTATACGAGCTAAATCATAAGTTATTTTTGCAGGACAAGAAAAAATATTTAACGGATTGTCTTTAGTATCCACAACCCATTTTGCTTCGTAAGAATAAATTGGAGCTAAATGAGATGGTAGTTCATGCAAATTAAGTTCTACAATAGGCAGAACTATGCTTTCCTCTTCGTTGCCTAATATTGCAACAGTAAATTCACGTCCTGGTAAAAATTCTTCTAATAAAAACGGCTGATTATATTCTGAGAATAATTCTGTTAGTCGAGATTTTAATTCCCCAATATTATTAATAAGTGAAGAATCAAAGATACCTTTGCTAGATCCTTCGGCAACAGGTTTCATAATAACGGGAAATCTTAGGTTAAATTTTTCTAAATCACGCAAAGCCTCGAGCAGTAAAAATTTTGAAGTTGGAATACCGTGATAAGAAAGAACTTCTTTTGTTCTTGCTTTATCTAAGCACGTTGTTAGAGTCAAAGGGTCGGAACCTGAATAAGGAATTTGCAGCATATCTAACATAGCAGGTATTTGTGCTTCTCTGCTTGTGCTATTAGCACATTCGGCTACGTTAAAAACAATATCGGGTTTGATGTTTCTAAATTTTTCAAAAGCATCTTCATTTGCTTCAATCATAATCACTTCGTGATATAATTGCAATGAGTCTTTAATAGCATTAATTGTTTCTATTGAATCCCATTCAGCGTAAGTATCGTTAAAATTTTTTATAGCATTAGAGTTAGAAGAGAGAGGTGTTCGTTCTCCGGAGATATTTTCTTCCGGCTTAACATTATATGTGAGGGCAACTTTTAATTTTTTATTTAGTAAAGAAGAACTAATAACACTTCCTTTCAAAAATTTCTGTACGAAATATAACACATATAAAAAATTTCGCAACAATTTGTAAACACAAAAAATATTTTTTGAAAATATTCTTAAGGACACCTCTAAAAATTAGTATTTCAAAAATTCTAACGCGGAGTTCGCAAAGAAAAAGCAAAGTCCGCAAAGGATATTGCTATTTTTAGAGGTGCCCTTAATGAAGTAAAAAATATTAAGCGATTTGTGCAAGCTGTACTTTCGACGAGAACTTATCAAGCAAAATGTTTTTCACAACTAAATTATTTGGATTAACCAACTCTGGATCTTTTCCAATTAATTCAAATGCAGAATCTTTTGCTTGTTGAATTAAACTCACATCCTCAACAAGATTAATGTACTTGAATTCAGGCAATCCACTTTGTTCAATACCAAAAATGTTACCTGGTCCACGCAGCTTAAAATCCATTTCGGAAAGTTCAAATCCATTCGATGAATTAACCATTGCATTCAACCTAATAGATGATTTATATCTCTCAATTATTTGCGTGGGAAGATATTCATGTGAAAAAGAAAAGTTATTTGAACGTAGAGCAAGTTCGTCTTTAGTTACAAGTATGCAGTAAGATTGTGCACTACTTCTTCCAACTCTGCCTCTTAATTGATGAAGCTGAGAAAGCCCAAAACGATGAGCATCGTTTATTATAATTATATTTGCATTAGGAATATCAATTCCTACTTCTATCACTGTAGTTGAAACTAATAGAGCAAATTTCTTTTCGGCAAATTCATTCATTATGTTTTCTTTTTCCTGCCATTTCATTTTCCCATGAATTAGACCGATGCTCAAATCTTTTAGATGATTAGTTTTTAGTTCTTCATAATGCTTAGTTGCCGCTTTCAATTCTAATTTATCCGATTCCTCTACAAGTGGGTAAACAATGAAAGATTGAACTCCTTCGGCTGCCTTCTTCTTTACAAAGTCATAAATTGCCGGTAGTTTACTTTCACCACGAAGAATTGTTTTAACAGGTATTCTTTCTTTAGGTAAACAGTCTATTGTAGAAACATCAATATCTCCATATAAAGTCATTGATAAAGTTCTTGGAATTGGCGTTGCTGTCATAACCAATATGTTGGGGGCTATTCCTTTCTTTGTTAACTCTAATCTTTGCACAACACCAAATCTGTGCTGCTCATCAATTACAATTAAACCAAGGTTTTTGAAATCAACAGTTTCTTCAATCAATGCATGCGTACCAATAACTAAATTAGTTTTACCAGCAGCTATGTTTGAAAGAATATGTTCACGTTCTGCTTTCTTCTGTCCGCCAATTAGAATCTCTGTAATAAAACCAAGAGGTTCAAACATTCTGCAAATTCTCTTATAGTGCTGGTCTGCTAAAATCTCTGTAGGTACCATCAAAGCGCACTGATAACCATTGCTGATTGCAATTACGATACTAATCAAAGCAACAATAGTCTTGCCGCTGCCAACATCTCCTTGAAGTAATCTATTCATAGGTACATCGCTTTCCAAGTCTTTCCTAATTTCAGAAAGTACTTTTAACTGAGCGGATGTTAATTCAAAAGGTAAAGAGTTTAGAAAGTGTTTTAGCTGGTTAGTTTTTGCCTTAAAAGAAAAGCCTAAGTGTTTTGTTGCAAATAATTTCTTTCTTTGCGCAACCATACACTCGAAATAAAATATCTCCTCGAACTTAATTCGAGTTCGAGCCTTTGCTAATTCTCCAAAATTAATTGGAGCGTGAAGAAACTTTATTGTATCACAAATATTTAATAGTGTGTATTTATTTAAAAGTTCTTCTGGTAATGTCTCGCTTACAAAAGTAGAGTAAGTTTCAACGGTAGAGAATATAATTTTTCGTAAACTAAAATCTCCAATATGTGTTTCTTTTAATTGCTTTGGCAATTTATAGAAAGGAATAATTTTACCTGTGTTTAAGAAATCTTTAGATTCTGCTTCGGCAAGGCGGTCGAAATCCGGGTGAACAAATTGTAAGTGTCCATATTTCGTTAGTACAGGCTTTCCAGATACAGCGAAATACTCACCTTCGTTAAAATAATTCTTAAAAAACTTAGCTCCGTTGAACCAAATACATTCAAAAAAGCCGGTAGCGTCTTTCATCCTAACTTTTAAAATTTGTTTTTTGCTGTAATAGTGTATTTCGGAATCTACTACCTTCCCTGTAATTGTAACTTCACCTTCGTAACCATCTGAAACATATTGAACTACTTTGATTGATGTAAGAATGTTTGTGCGGTCTAAATATCTTGCGGGAAAGTAAAAGAGCAAATCATAAATTGTTCTAATACCTATTTGAGCAAAGGATTCGGCTCTCTTAGGCCCTATTGATTTTAAGTACTGAACAGATTTTGTTAACTCTTTGTGCATCTGGCATGTATAAAATTAAGAATTGCAATAAATATAAATGAGCCTACTCTAAAAAGCCATGATCATTATTAATTAAAAAAACGTTGTTTTCGATTTACCCGCCCAACCCGCCATAGGCGGGCAGGCCCACCATAAAACGGCGGGCAGGCCCACCATAAAACGGCGGGCAGGCCCTCCATAAAACGGCGGGCAGGCCCTCCATAAAACGGCGGGCAGGCCCTCCATAAAACGGCGGGCAGGCC
>WPAE01000001.1:197796-205656 GCA_009773205.1 Ignavibacteria bacterium | reverse complement strand
TGAACTTAACACTTATCTCTTTGTTTATAAACACTTTATCTTATCTTTTTTCTAATGACCGCCATTAGATTTTTTTCCTATTGACTAATCTGGGTTTAACTTAACTTCTGCATTATTTGCTGCAAGGTAAAATAATCATTCTTATTTTCTTTTGAAGGGCTGGGATCTTTACATTTTCGATTTTATTTCTTCTTTGTAGAGACTTGCCGCGCTTGTCCCGCTATGTTTGCGGGGGCAAGTCTTTACTTTTTGCTTGTTCATGTATAGTATTTTTCGTGAGGAGGCTTTTTAGTATTATTCTTCTCTTTCATTGTAAAGACATAGCGTGTTTATCCGTGCTCTTTGCGCTTGCCCAAGTTTATCTAAGTTCATCCAAGTTTATCCCGAGCCGTTTTCGGGATGCTTTTTGCGGGACCTGTCCCGTGCTTTTTACGGGACCTGTCCCGTGCTTTTTACGGGACCTGTCCCGTGCTTTTTACGGGACCTGTCCCGTGCTTTTTACGGGAAGCAGTTTACGGGAGGATTAGTGCACCGTAGTCGGATTGTTTTATAACTTACTTACTTATATGAAGTTACACTTTTCCGCCAATCTTCTAGGGATCTCAAACGTTTGTAGTATTCCTCATTAGGTTTCATAACCCAAAGGTCATTTCTAGCCTCTTCAAAAGTTAAGTACTTTTTAATCATTTTTGTTTTTCATCTTCATTTGTAAAAATCTTAAATCCATAGCATCAATCTCTCTGTAAGTCTTTTCTTTCAGTTTATATAAAGTTTCAACGTCTGCTACTCTAATAACGCAATCATCAATCTTCATTTCATTCCATCGTAAATCTTCATAATTAAATTTTTCACCAATTCGAGTTATTAAGTCAATAAAAAAACCAAATTCGGAACCATACCTTATAACTGAGTATTTTTCTAATTCGTTAATGGTTATTTCTTCTAGCTGTTCATCATGGAAAACATTGAATAGAGCGGTTCGTAATTTTTCAATATTATCTTCAGTGTTTCTTGCAAAACCGTGCAAATTTATAGCCATACCTCCAATTAGAACATATTCAACTTGCTGGTTTTTCAGTTCTTTCGTTAATTCTAAAAACTTACTAAATAAATCTTCCATACACTTATCAATTATTCTTTATTTGCTGCAATTACAAAAAGTTACATCTTAAAAATTATTTTCGAAAACAATACTTTTCAATCTCAATTTACATTTTTTCGGTTGCATTAGTTTTGCGGTTATTAGTCTTTTTTAAACCGCATCTTAAAAGTTACGCCTACATACTTTTTCTCTCAGGCACTTAGCACTCAGTTACTTCTCTTCTTCTTTCTCATTTTTGTTTCTGCCCGAGCACGCTTCGCCACATCACTCACAGTAACCCGAAGTGGTAAAAAATATAAAAGTGCATAAAGCCAGTAATGGCGCACTAAAATTTCAACTGTACTGAATGCCCTCTCATAGGTATGTCAAAAGAAACATTTGCCAGCCCGCTTCCGACAAAAATAATATCGTATAGTTGTTGATTTTTAGTTTCAAAACCAAACAGCAACATATAATTACATAGTATCTTTTTCTAAAAACAACTTACTAAAAATAATTTTGTATATCTATGATTCTGCTAATGATGAGATTAAAAAAATGTTAAGAAAAAATTGTAGAAAATATTTTTGCAATTTCAGCAAATAGTATTTCGTTATAGATAAAGGGCAAACCTGCCTACCGCAGGCAGGTTTTCCTAACGGAAAATTTGGGTTAAACACAATTATTTCACCTATAAACAGTTGCATGAAAGGCGTGGAAAAATTGCTTTTTTAAAACCTATGTTTTCTTAAACCCAAAAAATTCATTAGAAACTGAATTTTTTGCCGAAGGCCGTCCCGAAAATCGGGACGGGGTTAACCCCGACAAGTTAATGCCTGCCCGTAGCAGGCGGGCTTGTCCGCCATCTTGTTGGGCGGGCTTGTCGGCCCGTATGGCAAACCTGCCTACCGCAGGCAGGTTTTCCTAATGGAAAATTTGGGTTAAATCCTTCTTTGTAGAGGTGATCATATCAGCCTTGTCGGATGTGGTTCTTTGCTTCAAGGCAAAGCCGTCTGTCTGGCGGATTTCACCTTTGCCCTTTTACACTCATGCACTCAGTTCCTCAGCTACTTAGGCACTTCTTTTCTTCCCCTTCTCAAACTAAACACTTCTACATACTACATCGCTCTAATTTTTTGCACCAGTTCTATAGAAGCTCTTGCATCATTTATTCCTAATCCTTTTCCGTCTAATATTTCCGCATAGATTTTTGTATGCAAGTCTGTAAATCCCTCGCTGAACTCTATTTCATTTTCATCAATTTTGATCGAGCGGAAAGTTCTTTTGTTTTGTACTTTGTATTCATCAGGCAAATCATTTTTATCTATTGATAAATTCCAATTGACAAGTGCATTCTCTAGTTCTAGTTCTCCATTAGCTTTAATTAGTGTTTTTTCATGTACTTCAATATTTATCGGTTTCCCAAAAAACCAAATCATTAAATCGAATAAATGAATCCCGATGTTGGTTACAAGTCCGCCGGACTTCTGTTCATTACCCTTCCAAGAATAATTATACCATGCGCCTCTTGAGGTAATATAGGTGAGAAGCACTTTGTGCTTAGTTTTGAATTTTGAGTTTTGAGTTTTGAGTTTCTCTTTTAATGCGATGAGAGCAGGATGGACGCGGAGTTGAAGTATTGTATAGATTTTCTTTCCATATTCTTCTTCAAGTTTTTCGAGAAGGTCTAGATTCCAAGAGTTTAACACAAGTGGTTTTTCGCAGATTGCATGTGCGCCGTTTCTAAGTGCAAGTCGTATGTGCGAATCGTGAAGATGATTAGGCGAGCAGATGGTTAAATAGTCTATTCCTTCACCCGTATTTCTAAGTTTATCTAAGTGGCGGTCAAATCTTTCAATCTCAGTAAAGAATGCAGCTTCGGGAAAATATTGGTCTAAAATTCCTACCGAATCATGCGGATCTGCAGCAGCAACCAAAATATTTTCTGTATCGTTAATTGCCTTTAGATGTCTTGGTGCTATATATCCGGCTGCACCTGTCATTCCAAACTTTTTCATAATAGGAACAATTTTATTATTGAAATCTTTTGGTAAAGTTAGTGAGTTTATTGAATAGATGTTAATTAACCCCCAAAAAAATCTTCATCAAATCCAGCATCCGAAAAAAGTGTCGAGCATTCAACATCAAGTATCCAGCATCAGTTAAAAATATAATTCTAAACGCTAACTACCTGCTGCTTCCAAACTTAAGAACAACTGTATCTCGTGTATCAGATGGAAGTTGTTCCGATTTGCCAGTTGTTTTAAAAAGGTCCAACAGATTAGCTTCTTCTGTTTGCGGGTTCATTTCTATATTAGATTTTACTTGTGCATGATGCCGGCTTTTCAGGCTTTCGTTAATTCCTAAAGCCTGTTTTAATAAATCTACAATTTCTTCGCGGATATCATTTATCTTTTCTGGTGAAGGGGAAGCCAATCTGTTTAAGTTCTGTTTGGATGCATGCTTGTCTTCTGCAATTTCAAGGCTTTCAATAATTTCAAATTTCTTTTCAGTATTAGAATCATTAAGGCTGCCATCATGTTTCTTTGCAGAAGTTTCCAAATACTCTTCTTCTGAAAGTACTTCATCGAAAGCAAAAATTGCTTCTGCAAAAATTTTATCGTTTTGATTCTGAGCTTCAAAGGCTTTTAAATCGAAAGAATAAACTTCGTTAAAACTTGCTTCAGGCGGTTTGTTCTGCTCGCCATATTTTGGCTGTGCGGGTTCTGCGTTTTTTTTATTAAGAGTTGTTAAACCTGTTTGCTGTATCTTAAAACGAAATTGTTCCGGGTCTAAATCGAAACGAAGGTGGCGTAAATCTTTAATAGCAAAAACCGGGTCGAAATATACTAACTCAACTCTGCCATTGATATTTATAAAGTAGCCGTACTTTGTTGAGTAAGCGTCTAAGTGATTTACATTTGTAAGAAGGCGGTAAACAATTAAGTTTTTTGGCGACGGGTCTTTTACAAAAGAACATACATCAAAATAGCTTATGCTTCTAACCCTCTTAACTTTTTCATTTTTATAAATGATCTTAAAGTTATCGTTAAAATTGAATTTGTTTTGAGAGTATATCAAAACATCGTTTCTTCTTAAGTCTAATGTTTCTAATAGCATTTTGTTAGTTCTCAGTTTTGAGTTTTGAATTTTGAGTTAAAGATTCCTTTGTTGTTTTAACGATTGAAGTAAGAATTTTATTTAAGGGAATCTTCGTTTTCTTTCAAATAGACAAAGCTGCGATTCTTCACTCCCGCCTAGCCGGCGAGGCTGGTCGTTCAGAATGACAATTTTTAGAGATGCCCTTAACTCATTAATTTCGAGCAGAAACGGCTTAAAATCGAAACTTATTAAATTGCTTTCTGAAATCAACTTAAGCCAATATTCTGTCTCTCGAGCTTCCTTAGAAGCAATAGCCATTTTATTTAGGAAATCTCTTTTTGAAGAAGCGGCAGAAGCCTCATGAACATTTGCTCCAATACTGGTACCGCTCCTTAATAACTGCTTCAATAAAACAATTTCAGAATATTTTTTTAATTCACTGTACAGCTTAATTATACTAAGAGCAAAATCAAAACTTCTTTCTTTAATTTTATTACTCTTTTCGATCAACTTTTCCCAAATTTAATGATATACACTAAACCAATAATTTATCCCATCTTTTTAACTCAAAACTCCCTTCACGCCCATCTAATCAAGCCAAGTTCAAAAGAATTTATCAGCATCTGATGCTGCGGCAATATTCTTAAAGTAAAACCAAATTGACCTGTATCCTTACAATCAATTTCGCCGCGGTAAGTGTAAACTGCAGATTTACCTTTCTTCGTTACATGGCTCATCTTAACAAGCGATTTTGGATTATCTGCGCCGCCGTCAACTTTGCCAAAATAGATTTGTACTTCTACATCGTCGGGAGTTAAATCGCCCAGCTCTACTTCTGCAATAATCGGGTATTTTACGCCGGTTTTTATCTCATCATATTTGCTTTCTTCAGAGATGCTTAAAAATCTAACTCTATTCCAGTTCTCGCTTAGTTTATGTTTCCACGCAGAGAACTCTTTACCTTTGTGCCAGTTATTCTTCATTAAGCCCATACGTTTTTCGTAAGAAGCAAAATAAAATTTGCGCGCATATTCTTTAACCATCCGGTGTGTATTATAAACAGAACCCAAATTTTTCATCGAAGATTTCATCATCGAAATCCACCCGCGCGGAAGTTTGTCTTCTCCTCTATTATAGAAAAGAGGAACAATATCTTTCTCAATTGCTTCGTAAATTAATCTAGATTCAACTTCGTCTTGATATTCTAAATTCTCATATTCTTCTCTGTTTCCAATCTTCCAGCCAACATCCGGAGTGTAAGCTTCGTCCCACCAGCCATCCATAACACTAAAGTTAAGCCCGCCGTTAGCAATTACTTTCATACCGGAAGTTCCGCTTGCTTCAAGCGGTCTTCTTGGATTGTTAAGCCAAACATCGCAGCCTTCAACTAAATAACGCGCAACATTCATATCATAGTTTTCTAAGAATACTACTTTCTTTCTTAACATTGGGTCTTTGGATAAGGCAACAATTTCTTGAATAAGCTTTTTACCTTCTTCATCTTTTGGATGAGCTTTACCAGCAATCATTAACTGCACTGGATAATCGGGATTGCTAAGTAAGCTTACAAGCCTGTCTATATCTCTAAAAATTAGAGTAGCTCTTTTATACGTAGCAAATCTTCTTGCAAACCCAATTGTAAGCGCCTGTACATCTAACACTTCGCGCGCAAAGGCAAGTTCGGATTTTGATCCGCCTCTCTCTATAATTTGTTTTGTTAAGCGGCTTCTTGAAAATGCAACTAAACGCTCTCTTCTTCTTTCGTGCGTGCGCCAAAGTTCTTCATCCGGTATTTCATCTATTGCTTCCCATGCTTCAGGTTCGGAAGGATTGCGTACAAACTTTTCTCCTAAATATCTGTAGAGAAGTTCATTCATATCATTAGAAAGATGAGTTGGCGTGTGAACGCCGTTTGTAATGTAATCAATAGGTATTTCATCAAAAGGAATTTCTGAAAATCCAGCTTTCCACATTTTTTTGCTAACTAACCCGTGAAGTTTGCTTACACCATTAACATAACCCGCCATGTTCATTGCTAAGTGCGCCATATTAAAATTACTTGGCGCTTTGTCTTTTATAATTGTTCCAAGACTGTAAAAAGTTTTATCAGAAATATGAAGTTCGTTTCTGTAATAAAACCCGAAATATTTTTCTATTAGCTCATTAGGAAAAATATCTATGCCGGCAGGTACAGGAGTGTGAGTTGTAAATACATTTGAATAAAAGTTCATATCCTTTGCTTCGTTAAAAGTTAGATTATGTACTTTGATCAAACTTCTAATTCTTTCTAAAGATAGAAACGCAGAATGCCCTTCATTCATGTGGCAAACAATTGGTTTAATGCCCATTGCGCTTAATGCTCTAATACCGCCAATGCCTAATATTATTTCCTGTTGAATTCGTGTCTCAATATTTCCGCCGTACAGCGTGCGTGTAATCTTTTTATCTTCATCGGAGTTCTCAGGTACATTCGTATCAAGCAAAAAAAGTGGAACTCTTCCGACTTGTATCTGCCAAATTTGTACAACTACATTTCTACCAGGAAATTCTAAATCTATCTTAAGCGGATTCTGTTCTTTATCAACAACAAGTTTCATCGGCTGATTATAAAAATCGGTAATATCGTATCTTTCCTGCTGCCAGCCATCGTTTGTTAAGTACTGCTGGAAGTAACCTTCTTTATAACAAAGCCCGATACCAACTAGCGGCAATCCTAAATCGCTTGCAGATTTAAGATGATCTCCAGATAACACACCAAGACCGCCGGAATAAACCTGCAGACATTCTGTCAATCCGAATTCCGCAGAAAAGTAAGCTATAAAATTCTTTCCTTCAATATCGTAGTGCTTCTGATACCAAGTTTTCTCTTGCAGGTAAACAGTTAATTGAACGTAAACACGGTTCATATGAGAAATAAAACTATCGTCGTTAGCCGCCTGGTCTAATCTTTCTTGGCTCAGTTTCCCAAGCATAGAAACAGGATTATGATGTGTTTCTTCCCAGAGTTTTCTATCAAGCCTTCTAAACAATTCTATTGCGTCATGATTCCAGGTCCAGTATAAATTGTGTACAATCTCATTGAGAGGTTCTAATTTCTCAGGAAGAGATGGTGTTACATTAAAACGTCCTACATAATTAATCAAACAAGCCTCCGTTCTGCTTTTTACGATTTACAACTCAAGATAAATAAAATTTGTAACGCATAAAAATTAGGTTAACGCTAACTATAATAATATCAAGAAAATTGTTTATCACATTTAATAGAACGGTGCTCAATAACTTAGTTCATATCAAATTTCCGTATTTCTCTGTGGAATTATTTTAGCTTTTAGATTCATTCTCTTTATTCCATTTTTAACTAAAGGGCACCTCTAAAAACTATCTTTTTTAAAAATGGAACGCTGATAAACGCGGATAAAACAGATTTCCGCGGATAGCATTTGAGGTTTTTAGAAGTACCCTAAAATAAGTGGTTATTAGAGGTACTCTTTACTTTATCAATACTATTTTTCACCTGGGCACCTCTAAAAATATCAATTTCCTTTGTGAGCTTTGCTTTTTCTTTGTCACGCTTTGCGCCCGCCCGCCGTTTTTTGGAGGGCCTGCCCGCCGTTTTTTGGAGGGCCTGCCCGCCGTTTTTTGGAGGGCCTGCCCGCCGTTTTTTGGAGGGCCTGCCC
>WPAE01000001.1:32774-197748 GCA_009773205.1 Ignavibacteria bacterium | reverse complement strand
TTTTTGGAGGGCCTGCCCGCCGTTTTTTGGAGGGCCTGCCCGCCGTTTTTTGGAGGGCCTGCCCGCCGTTTTTTGGAGGGGGGTAAATTTTTAAAATACAAATTTTTAGAGGTGCCATTTAGTTTGTTACTAAGGAACAAATTGCATGCAATAACAATAAAAACGCTGAGATATAATTTTTTACGCGTACATTATTTCTTAAATTTGCTTCGAGCTAAAATTTGGAACAAATAAAAGAACAGAGTTTAGAACACTCTTCGTTCTTCCTGCCTCGACTTGAGTCCTTGGCAAGGCGGGCGTTCTTAGTTCTACACTATAGGTAATTAGATGAATTATATATTTTCTGCACTATTTGGTTATTTAATTGGCTCTTTGCCAACAGCCTATTTACTTCTGAAAAAGACTCATGGAATTGACATAACACAAAACGGCAGCGGTAATGTTGGCGCTATGAATTCTTTTAACGTTTCAAAATCTAAAAGAATTGGTCTTTACGTGTTTCTAATTGATGCGGCAAAGGGATTCTTGAGTTCCATTATTGCTTATTATTTAGTTGAAGAATCTTTTATAATAGCTATTACATCGCTAACAGCTTCCGTTTTTTCCCACTGTTACTCGCCTTGGATAAAATTTAAAGGCGGCAGAGGTTTAGCAACTGCTGCAGGCGGTGCTTTTTTTATATCGCTTCCGGTTCTTGCTGTTTGGGCAGTTAATTGGACAGCTATTTACTTATTTAGCAAAAGTATCTATTTAGGTAACTTTATGGCTACATTATTTACCGCTATCAGCGCGTTCGTTTTGGCTCAAATGCTGATAATGTACTCATTTCTAAAACCTTATTCGATTGAGCAGTTCAGCTATGCAGTTTCTATATTAATGTTAATCATTCTTTCCAAGCATATAATTCCAATGAGGGATTACATAAGGGCGCCTCTAAAAACTTTTGTTTTAAAATATTTCATCCCGCAAAGCGGGACAAAGGAAATTGATATTTTTAGAGGCGACAATAAAAACATTTAATAACAATAAGGGTAGTAAACATGAAAATTAAAATGCTGATGTTGTTCTTTGCGTTTAACATTTTTTTACTGGCGCAAAATGATAAACTCGCTAAAGCTAACGATGATATCTATTCTTCACGGCAGACTATTATTACTAAAACAGTAAGAGAAGTAAGTCCGGCTGTAGTTGGAATAAACGTAACCGAAATAAGACAATACCAAGATGTATGGAGCGCAAATCCGTTTTGGAGCCAGTTTTTTGCACCAAGAATTTACAGTCAAAAAATTAAAGGATTAGGAAGCGGTGTAATTATTTCTTCTGATGGATATGTATTAACTAACGACCACGTTGCCGGCAATGCTGTTGAGGCAACAGTTACTCTAACAGATGGAAGAATGTACACTGCAAAAAAAATAACCAGCGATTTAACATCTGATATATGTCTCTTGAAAATTGATGCCGATAAGCTCCCTTACATAAAATTTGGCGATTCCGATAAAATCATGATAGGCGAATGGGTTATTGCCCTTGGCAATCCTTTTGGTCTTTTTGATATCAACGATAAACCTACTGTAACAGTTGGGGTCCTTTCTGCAACTGATATGACTCTCTCTCCAAGCAACAACCGCTATTATGTAAATATGTTACAAACCGACGCTGCTATTAATCCCGGAAACAGCGGCGGTCCTTTAGTAAATGCACTTGGCGAGCTTATTGGAATGAACACAATGATTTATACTGCAACCGGGTCAAACGGAAATGTAGGTTTAGGTTTTTCTATTCCAGTTAATAAAATAAAAAGAATAGTTGAAGACTTGAAAAATAATGGAAAAGTTGACCGCGATTTTTGGACGGGACTTAACATTATGACAGTTGATGAAAATTTTGCTAAGACTTATAATTTATTTGCAAATCGCGGCGTAATCATTTCGCAGCTAACAAAAGGTTCGCCAGCAGAAAAAGCAGGCTTAGCAGTGGGAGATATTATTGTAAGTTTAGGAAATAATAAAATAAGTAGTTATGAATCTTTTCTTAGTTACATATTCGAATATACAACCGGTGAAACTGTTGATGTAAAATTTATTCGCGGCGAAAAAGAAATGTCTTGCAAACTGAAACTGGAGAAAAAATAAATGATTGAACGCTATACACTGCCAGAAATAGGTAGAATATGGACTGATGAGTTTAAGCTGGACTCGTGGCTAAAAGTTGAGTTACTTGCCTGCGAAGCACGCGCTAAGATGGGAGAAATTCCACAATCTGATTTGGAAGAAATAAAATCTAAAGCAAAGTTTGATCTTAAGCGCGTTCTTGAGATTGAAGAAACAACCAAGCACGATGTAATTGCTTTCTTAACAAACATTGCAGAAAATGTAGGGGCGGCTTCACGCCATATTCATTATGGTATGACTTCCTCGGATGTTTTGGATACTTCACTCGCCTATCAATTAAAATGCTCTGGAGAAATTCTTCTTAAAGATTTGAAAGCATTAAAAGAAGCACTAAAAAAACGCGCGATAGAACATAAACTGACTATTTGTGTTGGGCGTTCTCACGGAATTCATGCTGAAGCTTATTCAATGGGCTTAAAGTTTGCCAACTGGTTTGAAGAAGCAAAACGTAACATCGAAAGACTAGAGCATTCTGTTAAATCCGTTTCATGCGGTAAAATATCCGGTGCCGTTGGTACTTTTGAACATCTTTCTCCAAAAGTAGAAGAATATGTTTGTGAACAATTAGGGCTTACACAGGAGTCTGTTGCAACACAAGTTGTACAGAGAGACCGCCACGCACACTTTCTTTCCACCCTAGCAATAATTGGCTCTTCGTTAGAAAAAATTGCTACAGAAATCCGTCATCTTCAAAGAACAGAAGTATTAGAAGCCGAAGAATATTTTTCAAGCGGACAAAAAGGTTCATCTGCTATGCCTCACAAACGCAATCCAATTGTAAGCGAGAGAATTACCGGATTAGCAAGACTTCTAAGAAGCAACTCAATTGCTGCTTTGGAAAACGTAGCTCTATGGCACGAAAGAGATATTTCTCATTCATCTGTTGAAAGAGTTATTATTCCTGATAGCTGTATTGCATTAGATTACATTTTATCTCTTACAACTACGCTGGTTGATAAACTCATAATTTATCCAGAAAATATGCTCAAGAATCTAAACCTTACACGCGGTTTAATCTTCTCTCAATCAGTTCTTCTTCGCTTAACAGAAAAAGGAATGAGCCGCGAAGATGCTTATGCTTTTGTTCAAAAATCTGCTATGGAAGTTTGGGCTGATAATAACAAAAATCTTAAACAGGAGCTGCTCTCTTCCAACGATGTTAGAAAATATCTTTCGAGAAATGAAATTGATGAATTATTCAATTCGGAAAAACTGCTTAAAAACTTGGATTATATTTTTGCCCGCTCTGTAGAACTGTGAATTTGCACTTTTACGTCTTAGCAGCGATAAGCCTACTCTAAAAAGCCTCAAATTGAGTTTTTGCACTTTGAATTTGAGCAATAATCAAAGCATTTTTTCATCCGAAATACCTTTTTATAGTAGGCTCATCAATATCCTTTGCGGGCTTTACTTTTTCTTTCTGAACACCACGTTAGAGCTTTTAAAACCCTATTTTTTAGAGGTTGGCATAGCTGTATTTGCGCCAAAATGTCTTACACCTTGCTTTTTTGCATCTTGACAACAAAATCTCACCTTTATATTTTAGCACTCGTAAATTATGAGTGCTAATCAACAAAATAACAAAAGGAGGAATCATGTCTAAGTTCAAAATTCAACCTCTTCAAGATAGAGTAGTAGTAAAACCAAAAGAGGCTGAAGAAACAACAAAAGGCGGTATTATTCTGCCAGATACCGCAAAAGAAAAACCAATTGAAGGAACAATAGTAGCAGTTGGTGAAGGCAAAACAGCCGATAACGGTACTTTAACTAAACTAACTGTTAAAGTTGGCGATGTTGTTCTCTACGGAAAATATTCCGGTACAGAAATTAAAGTTGAAGGTGAAGATTATTTAATTATGCGCGAAAGCGACATTTACGGAATTGTAAAATAAGTTAAGGAGAATAAAACAATGGCAGCAAAAATAATTGAATACGGCACCGATGCACGCTCTCAGCTAAAAAATGGTGTTGATAGATTAGCAAATGCAGTAAAAGTTACATTAGGACCAAAAGGACGTAATGTAATTATAGACAAAAAATTTGGCGCACCAACTGTTACTAAAGATGGTGTTACAGTTGCAAAAGAAATCGAACTCGAAAACCCAGTAGAAAATATGGGCGCTCAAATGGTTCGCGAAGTTGCTTCTAAAACAAGCGATGTTGCCGGCGATGGTACTACAACAGCAACTGTTTTAGCTCAAGCAATTTACCGCGAAGGCTTAAAGAACGTTACTGCTGGCGCAAATCCAATGGACTTAAAAAGAGGTATTGATTTAGCAGTAGTAAAAGTTATTGCAACTTTGAAAACTATGAGCAAAGAAGTTGGCGGAAGAGAAGAAATTGCTCAAGTTGGTTCTATCTCTGCCAACAACGATAAAGCTATTGGTAATTTGATTGCTGACGCAATGGAAAAAGTTGGTAAAGACGGCGTTATTACTGTTGAAGAAAGTAAATCTGCAGATACAAGTTTGGAAGTTGTTGAAGGTATGCAGTTCGACCGTGGTTACATCTCTCCTTACTTTGTTACAAACAGCGAAACTATGGAAGCTAACCTCGAAGAACCATTCATCTTAATTCATGATAAGAAAATTTCTGCAATGAAAGATCTTCTTCCCGTCCTAGAAAAAATTGCTCAGTCCGGTCGTCAATTAGTAATTATTGCCGAAGACTTAGAAGGTGAAGCACTTGCAACTTTAGTTGTTAATAAACTACGAGGCACTTTAAAAGTTGCAGCAGTTAAAGCTCCAGGTTTTGGCGATAGAAGAAAAGCTATGCTCGAAGATATTGCTATTTTAACCGGCGGAACAGTTATAAGCGAAGAAAGAGGTTTCAAATTAGAAAACGCTACTTTAGATTATCTTGGACGCGCTAAAAAACTTAATATTGATAAAGACAACACAACAATTGTTGAAGGCTACGGCACATCAGATGATATCAAGAAGAGAATAAATGAAATTAAAGCTCAGATTGAAAAAACGACATCCGATTACGACAAAGAAAAACTGCAGGAACGTTTAGCAAAATTAAGCGGCGGAGTTGCAGTATTAAAGATTGGCGCAGCTACAGAAATAGAAATGAAGGAAAAGAAAGCCCGCGTTGAAGATGCTTTGCATGCTACACGCGCAGCAGTTGAAGAAGGCATAGTTGCAGGCGGCGGCGTTGCGTTTGTACGTTCTATTGCTAGCTTAGACAGCTTAGTAGGTGAAAACGTAGATCAAACAACCGGCGTTAAAATAATTAAAAAAGCACTCGAAGAGCCGTTAAAGCAAATTGCTGCAAACGCCGGCTTAGAAGGCGCTGTTGTTCTTAATAAAGTTTTAGAAGGCAAAGATGATTTCGGTTTCAACGCCGCAACTGAGAATTACGAAAACTTAGTTAAATCTGGCGTTATAGATCCTACTAAAGTTACAAGAACAGCTTTGGAAAATGCAGCTTCCCCAAATTTTCCATTAGGCAAACCTGCCTGCGGTAGGCAGGTTTGCCATACGGGCCGACAAGCCCGCCTGCTACGGGCAGGCATTAAGTCATTTATAGTAAATAACTTATGTCGAAATTCTCAATTTTCAACACTTACTAAAATCTTATCCCGCATGGCGGGACTTGTCGGGGTTAACCCCATCCCGATTTTCGGGACGCCCTTCGGCAATCCCGCTTATATTTAGCGGGACATTTCTAATGAATTTTTTGGGTTAATAAAAACAGCTGTTAGGTATTAGGTATTAGAAAAACCCCGACTTTAGTCGGGGTTTTTTGCTAACAGCTAACGAATAACCGCTAAAAGCTACAGCTAATTACTACTTCACTTCTGTCTTAAAATATTCCAAAGTAATTTTTAGCCCTTCTGCTCTATCAATTTTAGGGCTCCAGCCAAGAATTTCTATTGCTCGTGTTATATCGGGCTGGCGTACTTTGGGATCATCAACAGGCAAATCTTTATAAACTAATTTCGATTTTGAACCGGTTAGTTTAATTACTTCTTTTGCAAAATCTTCAATTGTAATTTCATTAGGGTTACCAATGTTTACAGGCATTGGCTCGTTGGATACAAGCAGTTTATAAATTCCATCTATCAAATCGCTTACAAAACAAAAACTTCTTGTCTGTTTGCCATCTCCAAATATTGTTACATCTTCTCCTTTCAATGCTTGAGAGATAAATGCCGGTAATGCTCTACCATCATCTAATCTCATTCGTGGTCCGTAAGTGTTAAAGATTCTAACTATTCGGGTATCAAGTCCGTGATAGCGATGGTAAGCCATTGTCATTGCTTCGGCAAATCTTTTTGCTTCATCATAAACTCCGCGTGGCCCAACAGGGTTTACATTTCCCCAATAATTTTCTTGCTGAGGATGAATAAGAGGATCGCCGTAAACTTCGGAAGTTGATGCAATTAAAAATCTGGCATTCTTTTCTTTAGCTAAACCAAGCGCTTTGTGCGTTCCAAGAGAGCCAACTTTAAGTGTTTGTATCGGAAACTTCAGATAATCAATTGGGCTTGCAGGTGAAGCGAAGTGTAATATGTAATCAACGCTGCCTGAAATATGGATAAAATTTGTTACATCTTGCTTAATAAACAGAAAATTTGGATTTCCGAATAGATGCTCGATGTTTTCAATTCTTCCTGTTAAAAAATTATCAAGGCAGATAACAGAGATGTCTTCGGAGATGAGACGATCGCATAAATGAGAGCCTAAAAAACCTGCTCCGCCTGTAACAACTGCAGTTTTTTTCATCACACTTTTATTTTGCTCTTCTTAGAAGAACCATCTTTTGGTCTCGAATAATAGTAGTAATACTTATAGTAAGAGCCGTAACCGCTTCTATAAGTAAAGTTGTTTAGGACAATGCCTATGAAAGAGCCTTGTTCATGGTTTAATAATTCTACAGCCTTCTCCATCAGTTCCATTTCTGTATTGCTAGCCGAAACAACCAATACTGTTGCATCTACAATGCTCGATAGTATTTCGGAATCTGTTACTGCAATTACCGGCGGCGAGTCTATCAGAATATAATCATACATAGTCTTTAGCTTCTCAATAAATGCTTCCATCTGCGTAGAGCTTAAAATTTCGGAAGGATTAGGAGGAATTGTTCCTGCTGTAATATAATCGAGATTAGTTACTTCTGTCTTTCTTACTACTTCTTCAAAAGTTGCCTGACCGAAGAAATAATCTGTAAAACCGGGATATCTTTTCTGGTTAAACACTGTATGAACGCGCGGTTTTCTTAAGTCAGCATCAAGAATAAGTGTTTTAAAGTTTGCCTGCGCAAAACTACCTGCAAGGTTAATTGTTGTTGTTGTTTTACCTTCGCCGGAAGTTGGTGAAGTAACTAACATAACTTTAAGAGCTTCTTTATCAAGTTTAGAGAATTTGATTCTAGTTCTAAGAGCGCGGTAAGCTTCGCTGGCGCTTGAGTCCGGTTTTCTTGCTACAACAAATTCAAAATCTTTAATTCCGCTCTCAAGTCCTTCTATCTGTGGAATCCATGCAAGTATGTTTAAGTTCTTATTCTGAATATCTTCCGGAGTTTTAACAGTGTTATCTAAATAGTTCCTAACGAAAGCAAACCCTACACCCATGCCAGTACCTAATACAAGTCCTATAACAATAATTAATAAACGGTTTGGCTTTGCAGGATTATCAGGTACAAGTCCTTCATCAATAATTAAAACGTTGCCTGGAACTGACTGCTCGCTAATGATAGCTTCTTGATATCTTTCTTCAACTTGAATGTAAAGTTTTTCGTAAGCTTGTTTTTCTCTTTCAAGGCGGGCAAGATCCGTACTGCTGGTTGGAAGTGCGCTTAACTTTCTATCGTAGTCTCCGCCAATTTCATTAAGTTTTCTAAAAGAAGCACTTAACGATTGAAACTTAGTTTCTTCTTCTAAAACTTTTGCAGTCAAAGTTTTGATTTCATCTGGAGTTGAAGCGAGCACCCCCTGTTTATAAACAGCCAGTTGGTTCTTTAATCTATTTTCAATTTCACTAATCTTAGTCTCGGTTCTTTTTACTTCGACAGAGTTAGCGCCGGCAGCTTTCATAGCTCTATCTCGCCGTGATTTTTCTTCCGCCAAATCTTCCTGCATTCTTTTAATATATGGCTCGGTTGCCATATTATCAATATAATTTTGAACCTCAGGGTTCCTCCTCTTCAATTCATCCTTAAATTGATTTAGATTTTTTTCCGTCATAGTAAGATCAATCTTGGTTAGATTCAACTTAGCTTGAATATCAGAAGACTGATCAATTAAAGCTCTTGCTTGCTCCGGAAGTTCAACTATTCCTTTTGATTGCTTGTATGCAGTCCAAGACTCTTCTATTGCAGCAAGTTCCGATTGTTTTTCGTCTCTCTGCTGAGCTAAAAAGTTTTTAACTCTTGTCAACTGTTCACGGTTGTAAGAAAGGTTTATTCCCTTGTAAGCCTCTGCATAACAGTTCACTATCATAGAAGATTCGAGTGGCGATGGGCTTTCTACAGAAATTTCAACAATGTCCAATCCTCGTTTCTGATCAATAGAAACTTGCTTAGGCAGCACACGAACAATTTCTGCAATTGTTTTTACTCGGAATTTACCTTGTTTTAGTTCGGAAGGATCTTCAAAAATCAAATAGTATTTATTTTTTTGAGTAGAGATATTAAAACTATCTAATAGAGCATTAGCAACTTTTGTTCTTAACTTATAACTTTTTAGAATCTCAATTTCATTGGCAATAAATCTATCGCTGCCAAAATCTTGAAACTCAGGCAAAAGAGAGCCGGAAAGAACAGAACCTTGCGGCTTAGAAAGTTTAAGTACCGTTGTTGATTTGTAAATATCCGGCGCATTAACTGCGTAAATAATAGCTACTAATAATCCGGTTAGAGCAATTAAAAAGATGGGTACAAAATTCAACTTAACTAAGTTAATGTAATCGCGAAGCGTATGAGTCTCTTGAACATGTGGTTGTATGGCTGGTTTATTCACAATAACACCTGCTACCCTTTAATAATATTTAATGCTAAAATTGAAAGCGAAATAAGCATACTAATTACAGACATCCAGATTGAAAAATGATCTCTGAAATAAAGTTTAGGCTCGCCTGGAACTACCAACACATCACCAGCATCGAGTCTTGGAACTTTCCTAAATCTGTTTTGAAGTTTAGATTCATACATGACATCATTAAAACTGAATTTGATCATTCGCTGTGTAGAATCTTCATCAACTCTAACAATTCTAATATCTTCCAAATCAGCGCCTTCAAGCGGCCCGCCAGAATAGGAAAGAAGGTCGCTTACATCTGTGTTTATTGGAATTTTATATTTGCCGGGATATCTTACCCATCCCCAAACAGAAACGTAAATGTTTACAGTTTCGGGATCAGATAAATCGAAAAAACCTGTTTGCTGCGATGATCTTAATAAGCTAAGGTTTGTTCCAAGATCATAATCTTTGGATTGAGCAAAACAGGTACTTGTAAGTAACAGAACAAATAAGAACAAGATTCTTTTCATTAATCTACTCCATTCGGGTAAAAGTATTTTTCTGCTTAACAATTAAGCGTGAAGATAAGTAACTGCCCACAATTCCTAATGAGATACCAATCACAGCAATTAATGCATTGATTGCTAAATAATATGCGCCGAATTTAAGATTATTTACAAAGGCAGTCAATAAAACTACTGTTAAATTGAATAGAGCAACACAAACAAGTGATGAAATAATTCCAATAAAAAATCCGTTCAAGATTACAGGAATTCTTATGCTTCCTTCTTTGCCGCCAACTAAACTCATAGTACGGAATAAATTTGCATTTTGCTTAATGAGCAGTTTGTTGTTGCTGTTTACTAAATATATTGAAAGCAAAACAAGCAGAACAGAAAGCGGGTAAAAGAAATATTGAATCATCTTAAGTATTTTAAGAAGTTTTAGAGTAGTCTCATTATCGTAAACAACATCATCAACACCATAAATGGTTTTTATTTTATTGGATAAACTTACAATTGCATTTTCGTCTATAAGACTGCTTTTCAGCGAAACTCTAAATGAACTTGGCAGCGGATTTTCATCTAAGACATTTCTAAAATTTTCGCCTGTTTCTTTTACAAAAAGATTACTCGCCTCTTCCTGAGAAATAAATAGAGCAGATTTTACTTCACTTATTTTTTCTATCTCTATTTGGATCGAATCAATCTTGATTTGTGATAACTCGCCTTTTAAAAAAGTATTCAGCTTAATTCCAGTCTTTATTGTTTTATCTATTTGTTGAACGCCCAAAACAATTGAAATACTGGCAATAGTAACAAAAACAGCAAGCGACGTAATAAAAATTAGAACAAACGAATTGTACCCGTTTTTCCTAAATAATCTAAATGCTTCAGAAAAGTAAAATGCTATCATAATTTTATCTAAAAGTTAGATTCATCAATCCAGTGAATTATTTTCCACATCCCAATTTCATTCTTACCAAGTGTTAAGTTCACTTTTCCGTCAATAAATATAATATCAGTCGGATTAAAAGTAATAGTTAAATTAAAGCTCCTCACAATTCTTGTAGAATCCATAGTCATCGAAACAATTTCATTCCAAATTAAATCCAATCTTTGTGTATTATGAAACAGACCGCTTGAAACTCTCATTTCCTCATCGCGTCCCCAGTTTACATCAACACCTAAATCATAATCGCGGTAGCTGAAAGTAAAGTCTCTGCTTAAAAGCTGGCTGTAGATCAAAGTATCTTTAAAAGTGTAGGCGTACTGAAAATTTTGAAATACGCCTTGCACAGATTTCTGATCGCTAATTAGCCCGCCGGAAGCCCCAAGTTTTTCATCTAAAGCAGGCGCAAATGGGTTGCAACTGTAAATGATAATTAAGAGACTAATTATAATCAGCCAATTTTTAATAAAGCCTCCCTTTCAAATCGCTCCAAGATCTTTGCTCACTCTTGCGGGTATCTTCCCAAGAGCCAATTACCCATTGATTTCTTTTATCCAAATAAATTTTAAACTGCGCCGTACCTTTGTAATCTCCTGTAATTGATTGGTCTTTTGTTATAACATTAAGAGCATAATCAACTTGATAAATTGAGCTGTCGCCAAGCGGTGTATTAACTTTATTAGTTAAACTAAGTGTTATGGAATTGCCAGTAAGTGAAATAGTTTTCAAATTATTGAAATACTGTCGCTCTGCTTCAATTCCCCAATAACTAAGTACGGGAAATTGCACCGTTGCAGCAGCAGATGCAGTAAATGTAAATTTCTTTGAAATAAATGATGGATCTGCAAAACAGGCAAGATAGTTGTCGAGAACTTTAGCTTCGATAGAAGATTTAAAATTAATGAACAATATATCCGGCGTAGTTGCCGGTATTTGCGAGTTGGAAGTAACAGTAGGCAGCTCAGGCTCTCTTGTAGAGAACAAGCCGCAAGAAGAAAGACTAACTAACAATATTACAGATGCGATGTATTTCATTTTCTAAAAACAGTAATTAATCTGTTTGAACTATTTTCATCGAACTCGCCTCCCAAGTAATCACCAAATATTCTTTGAACAACAAACCCGAAACTTTTTGCTTTTTCTACAATTTCATCTTTTGAGTAAAGTCTTACTGATTCAAAGAACTTATGATTCTGATTTTTGCACAAAACGTTGATTTCCTTCACTACTCTGTTGCCGGAAATTTCTCGGCGTTCGATTATTCTTTTTCCGTTAACTTCTTTTTCACTTTGCGCAACAAGGTTTTTACGAAGAGTTTTTTCGTTCAGATAATCTAAAACGTAAAAACCTTTTTTGTTAAGCAATGAATAAGATTGTTTTACAAACGAAAAATTTTCTTCATCACTTTCAAAGTAACCAAAACTTGTAAAGAGATTCACTATAAGATCGAAACTACTTTTTAACGGAACGTTTCTAATATCGCCGCAAAAGAATTTTGTGCTAAGTTTTTTTTCTTTGGCTGTATTTACTGCTTCAGTTAGCAAAGTCATACTTAAATCGAACCCGGCAACATTAAAACCAAGTAAGCTAAAACGGTTCGCGTGTCTTCCGGCACCGCAAGCTGCATCAAGAATTTTTGCGCCTTTTTGCAAATCAGCAGATGAAAGAATTAACCGGCATAATTTTTCAGCATCATCATCATTTCGATGGTTATAAACCGCGAGATAAAGCTCCGAGCTAAACCAATCTTTATACCAATCTTTCATCAAACTTGAATTCTTCCGATAAACGCTCTTCCAATTGTGGCAGAATCTGCAAATTCAATATCTCCGCCAATTGGCAAGCCTCTTGCAATTCTAGAAATTTTAACACTCGTCTCCTTCAATAATCTGCTTAAGTAAAGCGAGGTGGCATCGCCCTCGGCATTTGGGTTTAGAGCAAGAATTATTTCGCGAATCTCATTATTTGTAACTCTGTTCATCAACTCTTTAATTTTAAGCGATTCAGCAGTTATGCCGGAAAGCGGATTAAGAACACCGCCAAGTACGTGATAAAGCCCATTATACTCATTAGTCTTTTCAATCGAAAGAACATCGCTTGCATCTTCAACAACGCATAAAACTGTTCTATCTCTCTTTACACTTTTACAAATTAGACAAATATCATCTACAGAAATGTTAAAGCAGACCTTACAAAAATGAATTTTTTCTTTTAATTCTCTTAGAGAAGTAATTAAAGATTCTACAACTTCCCTATCGTTTTTAAGCAGGTGAATAGCTAAGCGCTGAGCGGTTTTCTTCCCGATTGAAGGAAGTTTACTAAGCTCATCAATTGCTTTTTGTAATGGTTCGGCTATCAGCATTAAAATCCCGGGATGTTCATTCCAGGAGGCAGCATGCCTTTGGTTACACTGCCCATTTCCTCTTCAATCATTTTACCTGCTTTTTGAAGAGCTTTATTTACAGCCGCAACAACTAAATCTTCCACCATCTCTTTATCGTTGTCTTTTAAGACACTGTCATCAATAGAAAGAGAGATAAGTTCTTTCTTTCCGTTAACTGTAGCTTTAACCATACCACCGCCACTTTCTTCAGATACAATTTTATTTTCAAGCTCGGCTTGTACCTTAGCCATATCTGCCTGCATTTTTTGAACCTGCTTCATCATACTGCCCATATCTAACTTCATTGTTCCTCCGGAAACTTTAGAATTGATTTAAGGGATTAAATTTTGGGGCATCTCTAAAAATTGTCATTCTGAACGACCAGCCTCGCCGGCTAGGCGGGAGTGAAGAATCGCAGCTTTGTCTATTTGAAAGAAAACGGAGATTCTTCGTCGCTCCGCTCCTCAGAATGACAAACATTTTTGGTTTTTAGAGATACCCTTGATTTGTTTTCATTCATTCTGAGCCAAAATTAGCAAAAAAAAGAATCACAAGAAATTAAAGATAGAAAATATTACATTTGTGCCATCTTTCAACAAACCTTTACAATTAATGATAACAAAATATGGCTTAAATACATTCCTAATCAGCTCGGCTTTTGCTGTGGCTTTAATAATTCTTGGAGTATATTTAAATAATGCTTGGGTTAAATACCCACTAATAATAATAGGAATTGCTTTCTTTCTTTTTAATCTCAATTTTTTCCGCGATCCGGAAAGGACTCCGCCAACTCGTGATGATGTTATTGTTTCTCCAGCCGACGGAACAGTAATTATCATCAAAGACATTTTGGAAGAAGAGTTTGTAAATGAAACTACTACTCAGCTTTCGATATTTATGTCTCCTCTAAATGTACATGTTAATAGAATTCCTATAGATGGCAAAGTTGGGATGATGAAATACATTGAAGGAGAATATTTAGTAGCTTCTTACGAAAAAGCCGATAAGCGGAATGAACGCACCGAAATTGGAATTGAGAGCAAACATGGTAAAATGATGTTTACACAAGTTGCCGGTTTTGTTGCCCGCAGAATTGTTTGCCCTTTGAACGAAGGTGAATCTGTAAAAATGGGAAACCGTTTTGGAATGATTAAGTTTGGCAGCCGCTCAGATGTTTTTGCTCCGAAGAAATGGAAACTCAAAGTTAAATTAGGCGATAAAGTTACAGCCGGAGAAACGATACTGTTCGAGTTAGATAAATGAGACAAAGTCTTTCAAAATCCTTCATAGCAAACACAGTTACTTCGCTTAATGTGTTTTGCGGTTTTATTTCTATCATACAAACATCGGAAGGCAACTATCAGTTAGCTGCAATATTCATAATTATTGCAGCAATATTTGATGCATTCGATGGAATAGTTGCGCGCCTGCTCGGTACTTCATCTCGCTTTGGCGTTGAACTTGATTCCCTCTCCGATGTAGTTAGCTTTGGCGCGGCTCCAGCTTTTTTAATTTACAAAGCTTACGCCTCCCAGTTTGGAATATTTGGAATTTTACTTAGCTCTCTGCTTTTAGTATTTGGAGCGCTTCGCTTGGCACGCTTCAATATTTCCGTAGGCAATCTTAATACCAAATCAGATTTTACCGGCTTGCCTATACCTGCTTCTGCAATTACAATATCGCTTATGGTTTTTTCATTCTACAAAAACGGCTCGCTCGTTTACCCTTTTGATTATCTCGCCGCTCCGCTTATTGTTGGTTTAGCCGCATTAATGGTTAGTAAAATTAGATATAACGCTCTACCCAAAATGAAAGACAAAAGTTTAAAGCACAAGTTAGTCTTGGTTGCACTGCTAATTCTGGCTTTGATATTAACAATCTTGACTGATGGCGTAATTGTTTTTTTCCTTTTCTTAGGAATGGTTTTATTTGGTGTCTTTCGCGCCATTTATTTTTTGATGTTTCCCGAAAATGCTGACAAAATTGAAACTGAAATAAAAGTCTCGGAGAATTAATTGTTTAAAGCAACAGTAATTGTAAAAAGAAGAACTACAATAGTTGATCCGCAAGGGAAAGCTGTTGAACAAGGCGCTAAGCTGCTCGGATTCAACAATATTCGCAAAACTAGAATTGGCAAGTACATAGAATTTTTTGTTGATACGATGGATAAGGATTTGGCTGAAAAAGAAGTTAAAGAATACAGCGAAAAACTCCTTTCAAATCCTATTATGGAAGATTTTGAGTTTACTCTGGAAGAGGTAAAATGAAACCGAAATTCGGTGTAGTGGTTTTTCCGGGCTCGAACTGCGATTATGATGCTTATTATGCAGTAAAAAAAGTTTTAGGATACGAAGCTGAATTCCTATGGCATAAGGAGAAAGAACTTAAAGGGAGCGATGTAATAATCCTTCCAGGTGGTTTTTCTTACGGAGATTACCTGAGAACCGGCTCTATCGCGCGCTTCTCACCTATTATGGATTCAGTTTATTCATTCGCTGAAAACGGCGGCGCTGTTATAGGTATTTGCAACGGCTTTCAAATTCTACTAGAAATTGGTCTTTTGCCCGGAGTTATGATCCAAAATGAATCTCTAAAATTTGTCTGCAAGGACTCTTATTTGTCCGTTCAAACTACAAATTCTATATTCTCAAAAGATATTGGCAAAAGTGTTATTAAAATTCCAATTAAACATGGCGAAGGCAATTACTACACCGATGATGAGACTTTGAAAAATTTAGAAAAAAACGATCAGATTCTTTTCAAGTATTGCACAATTGATGGAAAGATTGCACCTGAAGCAAACCCTAATGGAGCTTTGCTTAACATTGCCGGCATTATGAACAAAAGAAAAAATGTAATGGGAATGATGCCTCATCCGGAGAATGCATGCGACCCGATACTTTCTAAAACCGATGGCACTTTAATCTTTAATTCATTAGCTAAAAATATTTTTTAACGCTTAAAATAGAGGTAACTATGTTTGGTAACTTAGGAGCCATGGAAATAATTCTCATAGTTCTAGTAATACTTATTCTTTTCGGCGCAAAGAAAATACCGGAGCTTGCACAAGGCGTTGGTAAAGGTATGCGTGAATTCAAAAAAGCATTAAGCGATGTTCAGGAAGAAGTTAAGAACGCCGACAAAATTGAAGACAAGAAATAAAAACTTACCGGATTAGCGTTGGTATCATACAAGAACCATTCAGAAAAAATTCGTTTAATAAAAGAAGGTAAACTTTCTCTTACAGAGAACACTTCTTTCTTTTTAAAACGAATAACCGAGAACAAGCATCTTAACGCTTATAATTTTGTTTTTGATGACTGCATTGCAGCGGCAAGTAAGATTGAGGATAAAATTAAATTTGGCATTGCAGGTAAACTTGCCGGAATGGTTATTGCAGTTAAAGATGTGCTTGCAATTAAAGATAAACCGCTTACATGTTCTTCAAACATTCTCAAAGATTTTACTTCGATTTACACAGCTTCGGCTGTACAAAAACTGATTGATGAAGATGCAATTATTATAGGCAAGACAAACTGCGATGAATTTGCAATGGGTTCTTCAAACGAGAACTCAGCTTTTGGTAAAGTCTTAAATCCAATTGATAATACACGTGTGCCTGGAGGCTCTAGCGGCGGCTCTGCCGTTGCTGTTGCGGCAAATCTCTGCGATGTTTCGTTAGGAACAGATACCGGCGGTTCAATTAGACAGCCTGCATCGTTCTGCGGAATAATTGGGCTTAAGCCAACATACGGCAGAGTTTCTCGTTTCGGTTTAACTGCTTTTGCTTCCTCGTTCGATTCAATCGGTCCGTTTGCAAATTCTGTTTCTGATATTGCACTTGTTCTTGAAGTGATTTCTGGTCATGACAATAAAGATTCAACTTGTCAAAAAGTTTCAGTCCCGGATTATTCAAAATTATGTGAAGAAAGGAAAAAATTTAGAATAGGCATTCCTAAAGAATATTTTTCAGAAGGGCTTCATCCAGAAGTTCGTGAAGCAATAGAAAAGAAAATTGAATCGCTGAAATTTCGAGGGCATACTTTTGTTGATATCACTCTCCCACACACAGAATACTCAATAGCAGCATATTACATTTTAACAACGGCAGAAGCTTCATCTAACTTAGCAAGATATGATGGCACTCATTACGGCTTCCGCTCACAGAAACCTTCTAATCTTAACGAGCTTTATACTTCATCTCGCACACAAGGATTTGGCAGCGAAGTTAAAAGAAGAATTATGCTTGGCACTTATGTTCTTTCTGCCGGCTACTACGATGCTTACTACATAAAAGCTCAAAAAGTAAGAAGGCTTCTTAAGCAGGATTTCGATAATGCATTCAAACAAGTTGATTTGATTTTAACGCCAACAACACCAAGCGCTGCTTTTAAGATTGGTGAAAAAACAAACGACCCGCTGGCTATGTATCTTGAAGATATTTACACAACTTCAGCTAATCTTGTTGGCATTCCGGGAATTAGTTTGCCAATTGGAAATAACAGCGAAGGTTTGCCGATTGGAATGCAGCTAATGGCAAATCAATTTCAAGAAAAAACGCTTCTCCAGTTCTCAAATCAGATTCTTTAGAATATGTTAAACCGCAAAAAGCAAAAAAGAATTCTTATTGTTCGCACCGATAGAGTTGGAGATGTTTGTTACATAACTCCGGCGCTTCGTGAACTGCGAAGAACTTTTTCGGACGCTTATGTTGCAGCTTTAACTCAGCCTCACACAAGCAATTTAATAAAGAACAATCCGAATGTTGATGCAATTATAGTTGATGATCTTGCTAAAGAGAGTTTTTGGAAAGTTGTTAAAGAGATTCGCAAACATAAATTTACACATGCGTTATTAATGCAGCCAACAGAAAGAGCCGCTTACCAGCTTTTCTTTGCGGGAATTCCATACCGGGTTGGTGTTGGTAGAATTCTCTATGAAGTAATAACTTTTATGCGAAGTGTTTCACGCAACAAATATATCCCTCTGCGGCACGAAGCTGATTACTGTATGGATCTTGCAAGAAAAATTGGCGTTGTAACAGATAACCTCAAATTAGAAATCTTCTTAACTGAACTAGAGAAAGATGAAGCAAAAATTTTCTTCGATAAAAAAGGAATAGCCGAAACTGAACTAAAAGCTTTCTTTCATTTCGGTTCTCTTGGCTCTGCGCCGCACTGGAATGAAGAAAAATATTTTTCTTTGATTCAAAAATTCTGCGATGCCTATTCTTATGAGAAATACAGAGTAATTCTTACTGCGCGAGAAATGTCTCAAGAATTTAGAGAAAAGATTTCTACATTAAATAATTCTCGTATTCATGATATTTCTTCAGAAATTGGCGACTTGCGCGATATGATAAAGATTATCTCACAAGCGGATTTATTTTTTGCGCCATCTACTGGACCGCTTCACATTGCAGATGCGCTTAACATTAAATGTGTCGGCTTATTTTGCCATAGAAATGCAAGCCGAGCTAAACTACACGGTGTATTAAACGAGCAGTCAATTAATCTTGAAGTTACGGAAGAATATTGCAGCAAGCATTGCAGTAACGATAAAGAAAAGTGCGCTATTCAAACCGGATTGAATGAAGAAGACGTTCTCGTTGCATTTAATAAACTGCTTACCATAAAATGAGACCTAAATGGAAATGAACGAACTAAATATTCCTAAGTGTAAAAAGTTTAATGGATATAAACCTTGTACTGCTTATAAAAACTGTATAGAAGAAGGCTGCAATGATAATTCTGTGGAAACCCAAATTGGAACGAAATTACTTGTTGTTTCTTTAGATGCACTCGGTACAGTTTTGATGAACACAGCGATTCTTCCTTCTATCAAAAGAAAATTTCCGGTAAGTACAATTTATTGGATAACAATGCCAGCTGCAGAAAAAATTCTTTTTAATAATCCATATATAGATAAAGTCTTTACTTGGAATGATGAAAACAGAATGATACTGCGCCAGATAAAATTTGATTACGCATACAACACAGATAAATCTAACTACGCATGCGCATTCTTAAATGAAGTTAATGCTAAAAACAAACTTGGCTTTGCTCTAAACGAAGATGGCAAGATTGTTCCCGCTAATAAATCCGCTTTGTACAGCTACATTCTTGGAATTGATGATAAATTAAAATTCCGCATTAATCAAAGAAGCGGGCTCGATATTGTTCACGAAGTTCTTGAACTTGATTACCAAAAAGACGAATATGTTTTTGAGTTTACTGATGAGGAAAAAGAGTTTATAAGTGTGTATAAAAAGGAAATTCTTTATGATGAATCCAAATACTATGTTGGTTTCAACACAGGCTGTTCTAATCTTTTCCCAAATAAGAAAATGACAATCGAGCAGCATGTTCATCTTATCAAAGAATTAGCAGAAGATGAAAACCTTCGGATAGTTCTATTTGGCGGTAAAGAAGATACAGAGCGCAACAATCAAATAATGGACTCGATGCCGGAAGAAATAAAAAACAAAGTTTTGAATACACCTTCAACTCTTGGGCTTAGGCGCGGCGCTTGCTTTATGAGTATTGCAAACTTGGTTATTACCGGAGATTCGTTTGGGATGCACATGGCAATTGGACTTAAGAAAAATGTAATTGCCTGGTTTGGACTTTCTTGCGTAGCCGAAATTGAAATTTATGGACGCGGTGAAAAAATTTACCAAAAAGATTTGGAATGCTCTCCGTGTTGGAAGAAAATCTGCCCAAATAATTTAGAGTGCATCTCAATGCTCGACTTGGATAAGATTGTCTTACTTGTAAAGAAATTTGCAAATGAGAGATAGGTTATTGGGCGCCTCAAAAAACTTTTGTTTTAAAATATTTCATCCCGCAAAGCGGGACAAAGGAAATTGATATTTTTAGAGGTGCCCTATTTTTCTAATTTTTTGTTGATGTTCTGCAATTCCCAAATTTTTGTATAAGTCATCAAGTTTGTCATTGCGTGCATAATAGCCACAAGCAAGCCGTGCAAGCCATCTTTGTAAGCCTTGCGTGAAAAATAATCTGTTAAAAAAGCTGCAATCGGATGAAGAATTATATCTGCTGCATTAACTTTTTTATCTGCTTTTTGCTGAGCTGCGAGTGATGAATAATGATTTATCTTTCTGTAAGCATCATCTAAACTTCTGTATGAAAAGTGAATGATATCTCCAGCAATAATCTCAGTCTTACCTTCAACTTCAAAACCTTCGTGTACCAATACTTCTTCAATTCGGGCTTTATCTTTTTTAAAAAATCTGAGTTGATAATCTGGATACCAATGCGCTCCGGTTATCCACTTCCCTAAAAAATAATTTCTTCTTGCAGCTTTGTAGCCGTTAGTTTGGGAATCTTTTTCTATAACCTTGAGTATAGAATTCTTTAACTCCGGCGTTACCCTTTCGTCTGCGTCTAAACTTAAGACCCATTCGTTTGATGCTGTTTCAAGAGAAAACTTTCTTTGCCTTGCAAATCCTTCCCACTTCTTCTGAAAAACTTTGTCAGTGAACTGCTTTGCAACTTCAATAGTTTTATCGTAGCTAAAAGAATCAACAACAATAATTTCTTCTGCCCATTTTACACTTTCGAGACACTCGCCAAGGTTTGCTTCTTCGTTAAAAGCAATAATAACAACAGATATTTTGGATTTCCCGCTATTCATAATTTTAAAGATTGTTGCGGTAAATTTAGCAATAAGAAGGTCTAATTCTAAAAATGTTAGGGAAAATTCATCTGCCTTTCTTAATTTTGCTTCAAGAATTCTAAATTAAACTAAGGTAGAATATGAGTATCCTGCTCGATAAGAAAACACGCGTTGTAGTTCAAGGCATAACTGGTGGAGAAGGTTCTTTTCATACAAAACAAATGATTGAATATGGGACCAACGTTGTTGCCGGTGTAACTCCCGGTAAAGGAGGACAGAAATTTGAAGAAACAAACATTCCAATTTTCAATACCGTTGCCGCTTCAGTAAAAGAAGTTAAAGCAGAAGCCTCTGCAATTTTCGTTCCGCCGGCTTTTGCTGCAGATGCAATTTTAGAAGCCGCAAATGCAGGAATTAAATTTATTGTTTGCATTACTGAAGGCATTCCTGCTAAAGATATGGTTGGAGTTTATAACCTCATCAAACAAAAAGGTGTTACACTTGTTGGACCTAACTGTCCCGGAGTTATTACTCCCGGCAAAGCCAAAATAGGAATTATGCCCGGCTTCATTCACAAGCAAGGTAAGATTGGCGTTGTTTCTCGCAGTGGTACTTTGACTTATGAAGCTGTTAAGCAGCTTACAGATTTGGGAATCGGTCAATCTACTTGTGTTGGAATTGGCGGCGACCCAATTATCGGTTCACGTTTTATTGACATTATAAAATTATTTAATGACGATGCTGGAACAGAAGGCATAATTATGATTGGTGAAATTGGCGGAAGCGCTGAAGAAGAAGCCGCAGAGTTCATCAAAAAATATGTTAAGAAACCTGTTGTTGGCTTTATTGCAGGCAGAACAGCGCCTCCTGGAAGGAGAATGGGACACGCAGGCGCTATCATTTCCGGCGGCAAAGGAACAGCAGATGAAAAAATGGCTGCAATGAAAAAAGCTGGAATTACTGTTGTCGAAAGTCCGGCTGAAATTGGCGTTACCATGAAAAAAGCATTAGACAAAATAAAAGCTAAAACTTCTGCTAAGGCATCGGTAAAAAAGACTGATAAATCAGTTAAGAAGGCTATAAAAAAAGCAGTTAAGAAAGCAGTTAAAAAAGCTGCCTCAAAGAAAAAGGCAGTTAAGAAAACAAAAAAATAAATGGAGTAAACTTTGAGCAACAAGACACTTGCAATTCTTAAACCAGATTGTGTTAGAAATAATTTAATTGGAAAAGTTACTGCACAAATACAAGAAGCCGGATTCAAAATTAACGGACTAAAAATGGTTCACTTGACGGTTGATTCTGCTAATGGCTTTTATGAAGTTCACAAAGAAAGACCATTTTTTAATGATTTGATAAAATATATGACATCGGGGCCATGCGTTCCAATTGCACTTGAAAAAGAAAACGCAGTTGAAGATTTCCGTAAACTTATCGGCGCAACAGATCCCGCAAATGCAGCAGAAGGAACAATCAGAAAGTTATATGCAATAAGCATCCAGGAAAATATTGTTCACGGTTCAGATTCAGATGAAAATGCAGCTAAAGAAATATCACACTTTTTTTCTCGGAAAGAACTTTTAGATAACAACGGTTGGAATTAAAACCGAAGCCATTTCTAGAAAAAATTTTTATTACTAAAGTCATCTTGAGCTTGTCGAAAGATGAACTCACTAAAAGTAACAGCACCTCGACAAGCTCGGTGCGACTATATTACCATCATTTTAATCATGAAGTTATTATTTAAGAGAATCACAATGAAAAAATTTATATCAGTATTATTTGTAGTTGTCATTATAGCAACAGTTTTTATTTCTTGCGGCGGCAAAGAAACAAAAAGCGGCGCAGCAATTCAAACAGATAAATTAGAAAGTGTTTCTGTAGGCGATGATAAAATTTATCTCAAGTACAATTTCTCCAAAGGAGAAAAATTCAAGTATAAGCTGACAACCATTTCATCTAACGATGAAATAATTGAAGCTGATTCAACAATAAAAAGCAAGGGAAACCAGAAATTAGTTTATGTTTTCGACTGCGAAGTAATTGATGTTGATGAAGATAACATTGCAGAATTAACTCTCAAGGTTTCCGATATTAAATTTAATGCGGAAATAAACGGCGAAAAGGTAAGCTATTCTACTTCTGTTAAGGTTTCTGATGAAGAGAAATTGAAGTTTATGGAATATGAAACAATTAGCAACACTCCTTACCGCGCAAGAATTAATCAGTATGGCGAAGTAATGGAAGTAAGCCGTATCGAAAAAATGGTTGAAAAGATGAATGATATGTCTCCGCAGAAACAGAACCTTACAACCGAGCAGAAACTGCAATACGCAAAACAGTTAGGTGAAACTGCAATCCGCCCAATTACGCAAATGTTATTTAGAGAAATGCCTAAGAACAATGTTGGCAAAGATACATCTTGGTCAATGCAGTATCCTCAACAGTTGGGTACTTTGAAAATTGATAATACTGCAAAATATACTGTGGTGGATTTTGTAAAAGCTGGAGACAGCAAGGCAGCAAAAATTAATGCTAATCTAACAGCAGTAGTTTCTGGTGAGAGAAAAGCTACAGAAAATGGAGTTACATATTCTTTCGGTGAACCTAAAATTTCTGGTTATGGCACAATTATTTTTGATTATGAAACAGGAAAGCTATTAAAAGCCGATACAGGTACAGAAATGAAAATGGCTATGAGCATAGAAGGGAAAGATTCGATGCAAAAACTTAGAAAGACAAAAAGAACAACAACATCTTCAAACAATAATATTGTAGAGTTATTATAGTTGAGCAGAGAAAAACTATTATTATTATCACTAAAACTCTGCATCATTTTTAACCCAAATTTTCCGTTAGGAAAACTTGCCCTTTGGGCCGACAAGCCCGCCTGCTGCGGGCAGGCATTAAGTCACTTAGAGTAAATAGCTTATGTCGAAATTCTCAATTTTCAACACTTACTAAAATCTTATCCCGCATGGCGGGACTTGTCGGGGTTAACCCCGTCCCGATTTTCGGGACGGCCTTTGGCAATCCCGCTTATATTTAGCGGGACATTTCTAATGAATTTTTTGGGGTTAAGTGAATAAAAAAGCCCCGCTATTTATTTAGTTCGGGGCTTCTTTAGTTTGCCTAAACGCTAACGGCTAAATGCTAATTGCTTACTGCTATTTTAGAATTATCATTTTTTTAGTTTCGTTGTAACTTCCGGCTTGAATGCGGTAAAAGTAAACGCCGGAAACGAGTGAAGAACGCCCGCCTTGCCTTGCTGCAGTCGAGGCAGGAAGAACGGAGAACGTAGAGTGATGGATTCCGGCTTGTTTGTATTCATTTACCAGAGTTGCAACTTCTCTTCCTAATACATCGTAAACTTTTAGAGTTACGCAGCTTGCAACTGGCAGATTGTACATTATAGCTGTTGTTGGATTAAATGGATTTGGATAGTTTTGATAAAGCTCAAACTCATTTGGAATTATTCGTGCTTCTAACGGTTCCGAAATACTGGTTATGATCATATTCCCGTAATAAAATTTGTAATTTTTATCTGCCGGCTCACGCACATTTGTTCCCGATGTAGTTGTATAAGCAAAAAAGAATTCGACCAAAGAATTAGTTGCAGAGTTAGGCAGCACGAAATCATACTTAAGAGTTCCATCATAGTTCATAGAAACAGTTTGAAAAGAACCATTTCCAATTTTGTAGTTAAGTTTTACTGAAGAAGAAGAAACACCTTCTGAATTAATAAAGATTTTGTTTAACCTATAGCCGGAATTTTCTTGCTTAAGGTTTGGATACGATACTGCTCTTTTGGCGGAAATGAGTCCCCAACCGCGGTCGTTATTTGGTGTGTTTGTATTATCGCTGCATTCTAAAAATATTTTTCTCATCTGCTGATTTGTTAAATGAGTCCAAGCAGATTTTAACAAACCGGCAACACCAGCAGCAATTGGAGTAGCAAATGAAGTACCGTTGCCAGTGCTATACTTGCCGCTTGTGTTAGAAATATAATTTGATACACCCATTGCCACAACTTCCGGTTTGGTTCTGCCATCAAATGTTGGTCCCGGACTGCTGAAAGAAGCTATTCTGTTTGCGAAATCAACTGCGCCAACTGTAATAACATTTATTGCATCTGCAGGTGTAATAATTTTCCCCCAGCTATTATTTCTTTCGTTACCTGCAGCGGTTAATGTTGTAACGCCTCTTTCAAAAGCTAAGTTTAATGATTTTGCAGTAATAGTAGTTTTACCATCGAAACTGGACCAAGGATAATCACCAATTCCAAAATCGAATTTGTTGTAGCCGAGTGAGCTTGTTGTAATTTGCACACCTTGACTTTCCATCCATTCAATTGCTGCTGCATAATTATCTTCTTCAGCTTTAGTTTCTGAACGCATATCTTCAGTTTTTGCTAAAATAATCGAAGCATCAAAAGCAGGCCCAATTAAATTTCCAGGATCATAACCAGACATTAAGCCAAGGCAGTTAGTTCCGTGAGAATCTTGGTTAGAAACATCTCCTGCTTGGTTTTCTGTTACATCATCTTTTTGTATAAAATCTCTTTCGGCTACAATTTTTAAATTTTTTAATGCCGGATGTGTTTTCCATCGAAATCCGGTATCGAGCATTCCAATTAAAACACCTTTGCCTGTAATGCCGAGATCATGAACTGCAGGAACTTCCGAAAGCGCATTTTGATTTAATGAAGGTCCATAATTCAACCCAGAAGCTGATTGCACACTGTAAGATTTTTGCAGCGAAGCATCTTTAATATCTATCGGTTCTATAAGTTGTGTTGTTCTAACTTTCTCAACAGAAGATACAAAAGGCAGTGCCTTTACTAATCTTTCTTGGCTGTCTGATAAAAATGCTGTAACGGCATTAAACCACTTAAGCTTATTCTCAATATTAATTCCAAGTAATTCAATCTGTTTGCTGTAAGCAGCATTAATTGGCAAGTCTTCGTAAGTAATATAATTCTCGCCCATTACCTGCTTTCGTCTTTCAATTGCAGCACTTGAAAGTTCTTTTTTGGCTTCTAAATACAATGCGGATGATTTACTCAACTTAGCAATTTCCGAAACGCCTTTGTCTTTCAAATAAATGTAGTGCTTTGTTTGTGCAAATAGATTTGTTGAGAGAAAAACTAAAACTAAGCATAACAATCTTTTTGTCATTTAACCCTTCTGTATTAATATTTTCATTTAAAACAAAGAAGTGCAGAGAAATATTTCAACTGCACTTAGAAATAATAAAATATTATTGTAAAAATCAATGAACAATTTTTGCAATTCTGTTAACTCTTACTGTACCAAGAAGATTAAAGAAATCCGAGAAAGGAATGCTGGGGTCCCACGACCAATAAATCATAAACGCCTGTCCAATTACTTTGTCGCGTGATACAAATCCCCAGAAACGACTGTCTGCACTGTCATCGCGGCTATCGCCAACCATAAAGTAGTAATCTTTTTGTATTGTGTAAGAATTAACAGCTTTGCCATCAATAAGAATCTGATCGCCTTCAATTGTAACAACTCGTTTTCCAAATTCTCTATCTATTAAAGTTCTCCATGTTTCAACATTATCTACATTCAAGTTAACAACGTAACCTTTTTTGGGCACTACAACAGGTCCAAAGTTATCTTCATTAAAAGGAGCGTTTTTTGGGAAAATATTAGGATTTGGAACTCCGGCTGGCGTTACGTAATTATTAATATACTGTATATGCGCAGGGCGCTTAGCTTCATTTCCATTCAAAAAAACTACTTTATCTTTAATAGAAATAGTATCTCCTGGAATTCCAATACAACGCTTTACATAATTAAGTACTAAAATATTTTTTTCTGGGTCGTTTCTATCGAAGTTATATAATTCATCTCTATCACCGGGATATTCAAAAACAACAATATCGCCACGCTCTGGTTCTCTAATGGCAGGCAATTGAAAATATGGCAGAACAATACTTGTAAATGGAATTGTTCTTGGCGATGATGAGCCGTAAATAAATTTGTTGACAAAAAGAAAATCACCAATTTTGATTGTAGTTTCCATCGAACCGGTTGGCACACGAGAAGTTTCAATCAAAAATGTTTTGATTAACAGCGCTGCTATAGCTGCGAAGAAAAGGTTTTTCCAAAAATCCCAAAACTTTTGTGCTGGAGTTTTAGGCTGAGTTTTCTTTTCTGGTTTACTATCTTTTTTCTTAAAGAATTTCATTCAATCAATTCTAACTTTTACATTGTTTAATCGGAAGGCATTAAAAGCCATCCCTCATTTAAGATTAATCTTCAATTTGCAGCACTGCCAAAAAAGCTTCTTGAGGAATTTCCACATTTCCAACTTGCTTCATACGCTTTTTGCCCTCTTTTTGTTTCTCAAGAAGTTTTCTTTTTCTTGTAATATCTCCGCCATAGCATTTAGCCAAAACATTTTTGCGTATTGCCTTTATATTAGTTCTCGAAATTACTTTGGAACCAATTGCAGCTTGAACTGCAATTTCAAACATTTGCGAAGGAATAAGTTCTTTCAATTTAGAGCAGACTTTTCTTCCCCAATCGTAAGATTTCTTTTCATGAACGATTATTGAGAGCGCATCAACTTTTTCGTTGTTAAGAAGAATATCTATCTTAACTAAATCAGATTCGCGGTAACTAATAAACTCATAATCGAAAGAAGCATAACCGCGCGAGATAGATTTCAGCTTATCATAAAAATCAAAAATAATTTCAGAAAGCGGAAACTCGAAAGATAAATCGGCACGTGTTGGGTCTAAGTAAGTAGTGTTTTTGTAAACGCCTCTTTTTTCCATAGCAAGCTGCATCAAGTTGCCAACATATTCGCTTGGTGTAACTATCTGAGCTTTTACATAAGGTTCTTCAACATGGTCAATTTCACCAACTACAGGCATATCTGCCGGATTATCAACAATTATTTTTTGTCCGTTCTTTTTGTAAACCCAGTACTCAACGTTAGGTAAAGTAGTAACAAGAGATTGATCAAACTCGCGTTCTAATCTTTCTTGCACAATTTCCATGTGAAGCATACCGAGAAAGCCGCATCGGAAACCGAAGCCAAGAGCTACTGATGTTTCTGGTTCATAACTTAAAGAAGAATCGTTTAAGCGATATTTTTCAAGTGCTTCGCGTAAATTTTCGTAATTATCTGTGTCAGTTGGATACAAACCGCTGAATACCATCGGCAAAATATCTTTGTAGCCCGGAAGCGCCGTCTCAGCGCCGTTTTTTACGTGTGTAACAGTATCACCAACTTTTGTATCGTGCAATTCTTTAATTCCGGCAATAAGATATCCAACATTTCCTGCACGTAATTCTGTTCCTTTAATTCTGCCAAGTTTTAAAGTTCCAACTTCTTCGGCTAAGAATTTTTTATCGTTGATGAAAAATTTAATTTCATCCTTTTCTTTAAGAATACCATTAACAATTCTTACATAAGCAACAGCGCCGCGGTACGAATCAAAAATAGAATCGAAAATGAGAGCTTGAAGCGGTGCGTTTTCATCTCCGGCGGGCTGTGGAACTCTTTTAACTACTGCTTCAAGAATTAAATCTATACCTAAGCGTGTTTTTGCGCTGGCAAGTATAATTTCTTCCTGCTTGCAGCCAATCAAATCCATAATTTGATGACTAACAGCATCAACCATCGCGCTTGGCAGATCAACTTTATTTATAACCGGAATAATTTCAAGACCAGCATCAATAGCCATATAAAGATTGCTTATTGTCTGAGCCTCAACTCCTTGGGCGGCATCAACAACTAAAATTGCACCTTCGCAAGCAGCAAGCGAACGGGATACCTCATAAGAAAAATCTACGTGTCCCGGTGTATCTATTAAGTTAAGAGTGTAATGCTCGGCATCTTTAGCCTGATACTTCATTTGGATTGCGTGAGACTTGATTGTAATTCCACGCTCGCGCTCTAAATCCAAACTGTCTAAAAGCTGTTCCTTTGCTTCGCGCTTAGAAATTGTATGCGTAAACTCTAACAGCCCATCTGCTATAGTAGATTTACCGTGATCTATGTGGGCAATAATGCAGAAATTGCGGATATTATTCATAAACTCTTTGATATTTGCGCGCAAAATATATGAAAATGAGCTTGGCTTTACAATTTAAAGCGTAATTCTCTGTTCAAAAGTTGATGCATTTCTAATCCCAAGACTAATTGCCTAATTTTGTAACCTAAAATTGGAAAGCTATGAAAAATATTCTGCTATTAGTGATTTGCTTGTTTTTTAGCATTGCAATCAATGCGCAAAAGAAAAAGCCTCGAGATAAAGTTTCAAGCGCTAATGCTACACATGTAGAAACTGTAAGCACAATTCAGATGGATTCAACCGCCTCATTCACTATTTATGCAGAGGGAAACTTTTTAACTTTTTCCAAGGATGGGTATTTTGCATCGCTTGATTCAACAGGAAAAAAGATTTGGGAACAACATACTGCAGGAAGTATTCTCGTTAAGCCGGTTGTTAGTGAAAATACAGTAGTAATTGCAACAGATAACAACGAAATAAACACTTTCGATTTAAAGACCGGCACACAACTGCAATCAATTGGAACTGAACAAAGTATTACTACCCCACTTTTAGTTTTCAATTATTCCGGCTCGAATGAATTGATGATTTCAAAAGAGACTGATTCAAAAAGTGCCTTAGTATTTGGAATGGCAAATGGAAAAATCTCTTGCATTGATTTAGAAACTTTACAAGAATACTGGCAGAATATAGATCAGAAAGATTCTTTATTTATAAAACCAATTTCGATTAACAACAAGCTTGTTTTTACACGTGGAGACGGCTCGCTTAACTGCATTGATGCAAATACCGGATTGCTCATCTGGCGGTGGATTGGGAATGAACTTTCTAACTTTTCTAAATCAAGATTAAAGACTGACGGCAGAAGTATTTTTGTTGTTTCTGCCGACAGCATTTTCCATTCAATAAATTTTATGCTCGGAAGGTTAAACTGGCGGTTAGAAAACGCTAAGACAGTCCCAGAATTTTTTTATTCGCCAAGCCGGAATAATCTTTACCTGCTTCACAAGAATGAGAAGTTGATAATTTTTTCGGTGAGAGAAGAAACCGGAATAGATGACTTTAGATTAAGAAATAATCTAAAAAATAATTCATATCACTTCTTCGAGTATAACAGGAAAGTTTTCTTCGTCTATAACGGAGCAATCTACGAGGCAACAGAAAAATTAGCATTAAGAGAAATATTGAAATTGGATTTCGCTCAAGTAAAAGTACTCTTTGAGATAAACACAAATACATTTGCCGCACTTGGCTATAACGGAAAACTAACAATCTTTAGAATGAGGTAATGTTGAGAAATTTTGACGGATTCATTTTTGATGTTGATGGAACTTTGACTTCTACTAACGAACTAATTTTTTCTTCTTTCAATCACGTAACGCAAAAGTACTTGAATAAAAAAGTATCTAATGAAGAAATAATTGCGATGTTTGGACCAACAGAAGATGTTATACTTAAAGAATGGATGAAACATAATTACCACGAAGCCCGCAAAGATTATTTCGATTTTTACTCATCGAAGCATCAATCAATGGCAGATATTTATCCTGGAATGCTTAGCATACTTGAAATCATAAAATCTAAAAATATTCCTCTTTCTATCTATACAGGAAAGGGAAAAGACTCAGCAGAAATAACCTTAAAAGAAATTGGAGTTTACCATTTGTTCGATATGATTGTTACAGGCGATGATGTTAAAGAGTTTAAGCCCGCGCGTGAAGGCATTGATATGTTTATAGAAGCATTTAACCTTGATAGAAATAAAGTTCTTATGGTTGGCGATGCGCCCGCTGACGTTATTGCTTCTCATAGCGCTGGTGTTAAAATAGCATCTGTGCTATGGGATAGCTACGCTAAGAACAAAGTTTTGCAAATGAACAGTGATTATTTTTTTGAAACGGTAGATGAGTTTAAAAGTTTTCTCGAAGCCAATATTTAATCAACGAGAAGCAAGCCAAATTTCTGGGTTTTGATAGTTCCGCTCGTTCCAAATTTCGAAGTGAAGAATGTTCCCTTCTAAACTTTCGCTTACTTTGCCAATTACTTTTCCGGCTTTAATTCTTTCCCCTTCTTTTACAGATATTCCGGTTATATGTCCGTAGACAGTTCTAAAATCATCGCGGTGAGTAACAATAACAATGCTTCCGTAACCGGGTATCCAATCAATAGCGCTTACAATTCCTTCTGCAACAACAAATACATTTTGAGATGTTTTCACACCGATATCAATGCCGTAATTAAGAGTAACAGTATTTAGTTTTTCGTTTTTGTTTTCACCAAACTTGCGAACAATTCTTCCTTCTTTAACCGGCCAACCCAAACTGCCTCGAAGCTGTGCAAAATTTTCAAAGGAAGAATAATCGAATGATTGAGGAAGTTTACCAGAAACAATTTTCTTATCGTTTTTAATTTTGCTTTCAAGAGCACGCTTTTTAGCTTCACGGTCTGCTTCAATCAAATTAGCAATCATGTTCTTTATCAAAATTTCGGCTCGGCGCTTTAGATTGATTTCGTTGGCAATCATATTCTTGTCTTTCTTAAGAACAGAAATCAACTCTTTCCTTTCTTTTTCTTTCTTTTCAAGAGCAAGTTGTTCTTTAACTTTTTGATTAGCCAGAGTTTCTTTTTCTTTCCGCTCCGCCTCAAGACTAGATACCAATCCGGCAAGTTTGTTTTTATTTGCTGTAAGCTTATCAAGCGTAATTTTGTTCTGCTTAGAAATGTATTTGAGATATTGATAGCGTACTAACGCCTGATTGAACGATTCTGAATCTAAGATGAAACGCCACATTGATAAACCTGAGTTTTTGTAAAACCAAACAATATAGCGCGAGTATTGTTCTTTAAGATTTGCAATTCGTTTTTCGATAGATTCAATATTCAGCTCAATTCCACTAATTGTTTTCTCTTTTTGCTTTTCTTCGGTTAGCAGATTATTAATTAATTTATTTAGAAGTAAATTTTGCCTGTTAATCTTTTCAAGCGACTGAAGCGATTCTCTCTCTTTTCTTGTTTTCGATTTTAATTCATTCTCAAGTTTCGCTATATCTTCGCGAATGTTTTTAAGCTGCTGGTTCTGCTGATTTAGGCTGTCTTTAATCTGACAAATAAAACTTGAATTAAAAACAAATAGAAACAGAAGCAGATATTTATAATTCGGTAACTTGAGCATCATCCGGAATATCTAATTTTAACTTATCATTTAGTTTATTCAGTTCAACATTTCTGTATTCAATTCTTAGTTTTTGATCGTTCGCTTTATCGTTTATGCTGATGTTAAACGGCAGGTAAACATCATCTACTTTTCTAAATCCATCGTAATCCGCTTGATAAAAAACTTTGCCGCTCAAATCGGAAATCAAATATTTTATAATGTGCAAGTTCTGAGCATCAAGAACTATTGTACTTAGTGTGTTATTAACAGAATCGGGATAAATCAGTTCGTAAGTTCCATCATCCTTCAGATTTGCAGCCGGCTCAATTTGAAGTTTGCTTGTTAAATTTACAGAACCAGTTACTGCATCCATCAATTCATCATAAGGAACATTAATCTTCATCAAGTCTTTAATTATTCCAGGGCGTATTTTTCCTTTGTAATACTTGTTGTTAATAACATCGTAAAACTGAAAATCTTTTTGCGAGATCAGCGAATAAGCTAAATCAATTCCAAATGGTCCAAAGAAAGAAACCTTGAGAGAATCGGGTCTTTTAGTTTCCACTTGAAAACTGCTGCGCGTATTTACTTCCTTTGTTATAACGATTATAGTTCCTTTACCAACAAAAGATTTTACCTTTCGTCTGTTTGCTTCCAAACGTTTAACAATTCTATCTGCAGAAATTGAGTGTTCTTCTTCGAGTGGTTTGGTTGCAGTACAGCCTACGGCTAAAACAAATAATACCGTGTAAATAATAAATAGAGACCTCGTAAAAATTGTCCCAGTGTAGTAGCGAGCCTGTCGAACCATGGCAAAAACCTTGATAAAGCCTGGCTTCCTGCCTCCCGTCTCGCCTTCGGCTAGCCGAGGCGGACGCCGGCGGCTCATCAAGGCTGGCAACAAGCTCAGCCTGACACACAACATATCAAAATATGATTTTTTGGTAGTCTCAAATAGTAATTTTTTCACAATTCCCCTTTTTCAATTTTGAGTTTAATTTCTGTTTTAGTTGAATCTTTTTCAAAAGCTTTTTTCCAATTCGTAAGAGCTTTCTTTTTATCGCCAAGTTTAAAATAAACATCGCCAAGATGATCTATCAACGTTGCATTATCTTTTTCGATTTCAACAGCAGCTTCAATATTCTCTTTTGCCTTTTTGTAATTGCCAAGTTTAAAATAAATCCACCCAATAGTATCAAGGTAAGAAGAATTTTTTGGTTCTGCTTCCACTGCCTTTTGAGCCATATTCAAAGCTTCATCTAGTTTAATTTCTCTTTCTGCCCAAGAGTAAGCCAAATTATTAAGTATCAAAGCATTAGTAGAATCTAATTTCATTGCCCGAGCATAAAGTGAATCTGAAACAACATAATTTTTGTTTGATTCATGAATTAGAGCAGCTATGCTCAACACCTGTAAATTATTCGGGTCGTTTTTCAACGCACGGTTAAGAACTACTAACGCTTCTTCATCTTGTTTTAATTGATTTAGCGTATAGCCGAGTGCGCCTAAAACTGTTACATCGTTCGGATTCAAATTTAGCGCACGTTTAAGAATATCTCTTGCCATTTCATGCTTATTCTTCTGCGAAAGCGCTAAACCGTATATTAAATTAATTGGAAAGTTGTTCGGAAATTTTTGGACTGCTTGTTCCATAAACTTAATTGTCTCATCATACTTCCGAGAATCAAACAAAAGTCCGCCCATTCTTACCCAAACATCAGGGTTCCATTCGGCAAGATTAGCAGCATCTTCAAAATATTTTATTGCATCTTTTACATTATCATTTCGTATTTCAATTTCGCCTAAATAAGATTTCACTTGCCAATCGGATGTATCTTGGTTAATTTCTTCAAAAATGTTTTTCGCAAGAAAAAGACTAACCGAATCCTTTTCTGCATCAGCTAGAAATGAAAGTCCAACGCGGATTTTGTTTTCAAAAGGAATGGTTTTTTCTTTCACTAATTTCAAATACTCAATACTAGCATTTTTCATTTCTCCTTTTTGGACTAATGTCATACCTCTAAACTCGACTAAATTCAAATCGTTCGGAAAACTAACAAGCGCTTCATCAATCATCTTAATCGCTTTATCATACTTTTTTGTTTTGATATAAGCATCAATCAAAACTTTTTGCAAACTCAAATCGGCAGGATTCAAATTCAGTAGTTCTTCCACAGTAGAAATTGTTCCCTCAATATTTCCGAGTCTTTCGTTCAAATCAACAATTCTTACTAGTACAGTCCATTCTGGTCCAACCAGCTCTACAATTTTTTTATACATAGCAAGAGATTCAGAAGGACGCTTGCTTTCGTAAATCTGTGCAAGATTGAAATATGCGCTTACGTTTGCAGTATCAATAGCAAGCACTGCACGGTAAACCACTTCCGAAGAATCTGGATTATTAGAAGCATTGTATATTAAAGCAAGCAGGCTAAGATATTCAACATTATTGTGGTCGGCTTCTACTGCTAATTTCGAATACCCAAGAGCCGAGCCAAGTTTATTTATCTTTAAATAATTTTTTGAAAGTGCATAAGCAATTCCCGGCTGCGCATCTAAACTGTAAGCTTCAGTATAAAGTTTGATAGCCTCGGTTGTCTGCCCTTTCAACTCAAGAACAGAGCCTTCTATAAACGCCGCTTTTGCAGCTTTTTTAGGATCGAGCGCGCGTTCAACTTTAGTTGTTTCCTTATTTACTTTTTCTACTGAAGTGCAAGCAAAAAAAGTTAAAAGAGAAATTAATATTAATAGTATCTGCTTCATTTATTCCTTTAATTTGGTGCAAAAAATAGTTCTAAACGCTTTTAATAACAAGGGCAAGATTTGATGCGCCTTTGCCAAATACATATCTTTGTAAAAAAATATGGGCTTAATGGAACACTTTGATTTAGCTGTTGCTTATACATGGGAATATGATGAAGAGTTCGTAAATCTAATCGAAAAAATTTTTCAAGATGAAGGTTATAAAACTTTTTTGATAAAGCCATCCAACTACGAAGAAGTAATTTCTCTACTCACATCACGCAAACTTCATTTTACCGCTCTTCTTGATCGGGCTTCGGATGAAGACCCGTCTTTTATGCCTATCGCACAAATTCTTCAGAGAAGAAAATGTTATGTCATCAATCCGTATCAAAAAGTTAATGAGTTTATTGATAAAGCTTTGATACACAAAAAACTTCAGCAAAAAAAATTCTGCTTGCCTAAAACTTTTATTCTGCCAGCTTTCGATCATGATTTTCGTCCGCACATAAAACCAAAAGATCTAGATTTTCTAAAAAGACCATTCATTATTAAGCCATCTTACTTTAGCGGCGGCGGACAAGGTGTTGTTGTAAATGCAGAAACTCTCGATGAAATTAGAAGAGAACGAATAAAAAGTCCGACCGAAAAATATTTGCTCCAAGAAATAATTCATCCAAAAAAAATACAAGGAAGGCGTGCTTGGTTTAGAGTTATCTGGGCTTTCGATCAAGCAATACCTGCATGGTGGAATGATCAAACGCATATTTACTTTCCAGTAACTAAAAAAGAGTTGCAGAAATATAATTTGACTGCGCTCAAAAAAATTACTGCGCGCATAGCTAAATTAACGAGCCTCGATTACTTCTCTACCGAAATTGCATTAACTAAAGATCATTCCTTTTATTTAATAGATTATGTGAATGACCAGTGCGATATGAGATTAAAGTCTAATCATCCGGATGGAGTGCCGGATGAGCTTGTTAAACAGTTTATTCAAAGAATGCTTATTAAAGTTTCTACTCTTTAATCATTTCTTTACGAGAAAAAATTTTAGAAGTTCATATCATCTTCAATGGATTCAAGAATATTCAGATAGCTCAAATACCTTTCTGTATTTATCAATTCATCTTCAACAGCTTCAATCACAGCACATCCAGGTTCATGATGGTGCGTGCAAGTGTTAAACCTGCAATTATTGATGTAGTCTTCAAAGTCTTTGAAAAAATGGCAAAGGTCTTCTTCTCTAATTCCATACGGATCTATTTCGCGAATGCCGGGTGTGTCTATCACTCTGGTGTTTTCATCAATTACATTCAAAATACTAGTTACAGTTGTATGCTTGCCTTTAGATGAAAAACTGCTCACTTCACCTGTTTTTAATTTTAAATTAGGATAAATCCAATTTAGCAAAGACGATTTGCCAACACCGGATTGCCCCCAAATCAAATTTGTTTTACCATCTAATACTTTGTGCAATTGTTCATAGCCAATATTTTCGTTTACACTTGATTCCACAACTTCGTAACCGATTTTTCGATAAAGTTCTGAGTAAGTTTTGTAATCTTCTTCTTTATCAAGGTCAATTTTGTTGATGATAATTACACAGTGAATATGAGAACTTTCTCCGGCTACTAAGAATCTATCTATTGCTCTGTTGTTAAACTTTGGATTTTTGCAGCTGCTTACAATAACCAAGTTATCAATGTTAGCTGCAATTTTTTGTTCTAACCTTTCTCCTCTTGTGCTGGCTCCTTTTATGCGCGGAGCTTTTCTAGAGATATGATTTCTTCGCGACATAACTTCTTCTATCACGCCGCTTCCATCTTGGTTCATTTCAAAAAGTACAACATCGCCAACAATTGCAATATCAATTTCAAACAGCTTACCGCGCTTAAGATTGTATTCTTTCTGAAATTTACCGCGAAGTGAACAACGTACTTCTCTTCCGCTTTCATCGAAAAGATAATAATCTTTACTTTCTATTTTGTAAATCGTTCCTTGAATGTCAACTCCATATAATGTAAAAGTGTATCAAAGATAAGCGGCTACTATTAAGTAGTCAATTAGGATTTTTTTTGATTTTGGACTGCGGATTTACTTTCCTGAACTTGACAAAGTTATCCTCTAAACTTAACTTGCAAAAAGTAAACGGGACATTTATGCTATACAAAATTAGACTAAGAAAAGATTCAGATAGTACAAGGAACTGATAATGCACATTGCTGAACTGAGAAATAAAAAAGAAGACATCCTAAAATTAGCAAACATTTTCGGAGTTAAAGAAATTAGAATATTTGGTTCCGTTGCAAGAAACAAACAAGATAGAGGCAGCGATATTGATTTTTTGGTTGAGATGGAGAAGAACAAATCATTATTTGACCGGTTCGGATTTAAGCATGAGCTGGAGCAATTGTTGCAACAAAAGGTTGATGTTATTTCTATTAAAGCAATACACGGCAGATTAAAAGAAAACATACTTAAGGAATCACTTCCTTTATGAGAAATGATATTGAATGGCTTATGGATATTCTTGATGCAATTGGACAAATTGAAGAACCTTTTAATTTTTCAAAATAGCTTAAATTATATAGTACTAACAATTTAAAATATAGGTGTAGCGTGGAATTAAAACCTAATTACGTAATCAATGAAGATGGACAAAAAATATATGCTGTTGTACCAATAGATGAATACAATAGATTTATTAAAGAATCGAAAAAGAATAGGCGGAAAATTGAGGAACTTGAGGAGCAATTAGATATCAAGTTTGCACAGAAGGCGGTAAAGAAAAATAAAGGAGTATTGAATTTCGACCCGCAAAATTATGTATAAGATTCAGATTCTGAAATCAGCCGATAAGACTTTAAGAGATGTAGCGAGAAAAGAGAGAGTAAAGATTGTTGAACAGATTAGTCAACTTGCGGAAAACAAAAGACCATTTGGTTGCAAAAAACTTAGAGGCACTGAGTTTTACAGAATTAGGATTGGTGATTATAGAGTGATCTATAAAATCGAACTCTAAAAAGCCTCAAATTGAGTTTTTGCACTTTGAATTTGAGCAATAATCAAAGCATTTTTTCATCCGAAATACCTTTTTATAGTAGGCTCATAAATAGTTTCGGAGGGATTAGAAAAGAAATTTTGTTACTAAATAATTAACGCAGCTATTGCACTGCCTGCTGTAGGCAGGTTGTTCTTATCAGAAAACTGGTAATTTTCAAAGGTACAAGAACATGCAAGAGAATTGTGTCCATGTTGGACGCGCTTTCTTATGTCTTTGTACCGGGCATACCAGTGCCACTGATAAGGATGTAACGAAAGTTGCGTCCTTTTTTATTCTACGTAGAAGGTGACAGCAAAGATGACTCAGCCAATATTTGGTCGGTTTTTTTAACTCCAACAACTGGAGGATTTGTGAATCTCATACAAAATAATGATATTTTGAAAAACGAAGAAGATGTTCCAAAATGCAGCGCTAAAATTTATATAGAAGGAAAAATGGTTCAGTGTCTTGAATCAAGACCAATATGCCAGCATTACTTGAATTTTGGAGAAGTTCTATTTTGTAATCACCCACTGAAGTTAGAAATTGCAGACAGAACAAGAATTGATAACAATAAAGTGTGAACTAAACAAAAAAGCGCCGCTTAAACACGGCGCTTTTTTAGTTAATCAATAAAAAAAAATTAGAAATTAATCCTAAGAGAAGTAGTTAGACTGCTAAAAGCAATTTTTTGAAATGTTCTGCTGAGTTTACTTCCATAGTTATCGCCATAATCTTCCCACCAGCCATAAGCATAACCAATATTAATTTGCATTCCTTGATTTAGATTATAACTAATACCTGATGTAATAAACTTCTTGTTAAATTCAGAAGGATCATCATTAAAGGCAGATGGCATATACATAAAACCAACTCTTACAGCCAAACTTGAGTTTGGGATTAGGTACTCTCCGCCAGCATTAATATTAACAGTTGATCTCATTAAATTTTTAATATCATTGTTTTTTTGTTCAAGCGAAAACTCATTGAAGCCAGATGGAAATTCCATTGCAGAATAATCAATGAATTTTACCTCTCCTGCTAATGTAAAATTCATTTCTGAATAAGAAATGCCGCCGGAAAATTCTGCCGGTGAAGAAATTTCGTATTCGGATTTTACATCATCGTAAGCGAAAGAGTAAGATGTTCCTTTACCAAACAGGCTGCTTCCGGAATTACTGTAAATTTCTTTTATAGTAAAAGTTCTAGGTAAACGAGCTGTAAATCCAACATTTACTTGTTTATTCACTTTAGCAATAATACCAAGTTTTAGATCCCACCCGGCAATTTCCCATTTTATAGCATCTGTCATATCGAAAGAAATAAAATCTGCAGTTTTAGGTTCTTTTGGATCTAAAAGCGACTTGTAATGATTCTCAGTGTCTTCTTCCGTGTAAGTTCTAGTTCTTATAAAATTCCCACTTAATAAATTTAATGTAGATCCAACAAAAATATCTTTTTCAACTTCAACTGCGCCGGATAAATACCAATTATTAATACCACCTTCGCTCAAAATCTTACCGGATTGATTAAGTTTGCCATTAATCAATGTATAATCATTATTCGCATCCAAAACATTACTCAAATGCAATTGATAAATCATTTCATCTTTATGATCAGTAAGGTCTTGAATCATAGAGTTATTGCCGCTGTTAAAGCCAGAGAATCTTAATGCTCTGTTGAAATTTTTGCTTTGGCTGTAACCTATTGCTAAAGCCATACTTCCTTGAACAGTAGGAACAGGAAGAATAACACCAACTTCATTAAAGTTTGTTAAAGATTGCTTCCCATTTCTTGTTGAAGTAAATAGTGTTGCATCATTCGAAAATGAATTGTAATCCAAGCTTGCATCGAACTGAGCTTTCTTTGCAAAAGCAATAGCAGCCGGATTAAATTGAGCTGAAGAAACACCGCTGAACCGAGATATAAATGCGTTTCCCATACCAAGAGCTTTTCCATTTAATGATATTCCCGGCTCAGTTAGACGCAGCGCATCGTTAAAGTTTTGTGCAAACACGTTGCTTATAGAGCAATAAACAACAGTAATTATTACAATAAACTTTTTCATGTTCCCCTCTCTGTTTAATGGAATTAATGATTTCATAATTATCTGCCTCTTCCGCCGCTATCTCTTGAACTAGAGCTGCTGCCGGAACTTGAACCGCCGCTGGAAGATCCGCTTGAACTAGAACCACTAGAACCCCTTGAATTTCCTCCTCCTGAACTAGACGGTGAAGAATAGCTTGAGGATGAACCTTCGCGACTAGACGATGAACCGCCTTGATATGTTCTTTCTCTGCTTTGAGTTGAGCTTCTGCCAGAACTACCGCTTTGAGGTCTGTAGTAAGAATCGCTTCTACCTGAACTGCTGCGTTCGCGAGGCGTTCTAACTTCGCCGGAATTTCTTCCTGTGCTATTAGGCGCTTGCTTAGAAACACGTGCGCCGCTTTGGCTGCTTTCTGAACTTCTGCCAACTCGAGTTCTGCTTAAATCAACATCACTTCCTCTTCCTGTTCTATCTCTGTTGGTAAAGGAAGAATTTGGTCTATCTGTATTTGTTTTTCCTCTGCCATCGCTATAATTACTTCTTCCGCCTGATGCATAATCCCTCATTCGAGATGCAGTGCTTGAAGAAGTATAATCGGAACGATATTTATAATTTCCCCAATAGTTATGCCCGTGATAGCCCCAGCCGCCATAAACGTGAGGTCCGTAATATCCCCAAGGGTAGTAATAACCGCTAGATAAGTAACCATAATTTCCATAGTAATTATATCCGTACCAGTCCGACATCAAGTATCTACCATGCCAAGGACTTAAGTAGCCAGCGTACCACAAAGAAGGAATATACCCAAAAAGAAATCTACGATAGCCGCTGTTGCGGTAATAATCGTAATCATTATAATATCCATTGTCTTGATAGGAAGCTAAAGAGTCATCTTCAGCATATTCTCCATCCTCTTGGTGGGCATAGCCTTTATAATCTCTTTCATAAACCGCTATTTGTGTATAACAGCCGCTTAGCCACAAGAGCGGGATAAATAACAATATTTTTAATGTTGTTTTCATAGCAACCCTTTTATGAGTTTATTGTTGTCTATACAAATATTATACCTAAAAATTGAAATAAAAGAAATGCAAAAAGGAATCTTGACTTACAAATTGTCTATTTGTGTAAACTAAAATGTTCAAAAATAAGGACAGTTTTAGAAAATGCCTTTTATCAATTCAACAAATAAGCCTCTGTCTGCAATATTATGATTAATCTTTTTGTTTTGTAGCAAATCTCTTAAATTTAGCCCGATTGTAAGTCCATCTCCAATTGCGCATCTTAATCCAAAGTTCAAATATCCGTAACCTTCGCCAATTGCAGTTAAAGTATTATCATTAAAAGCAATGTCATACTCAGCAAGCATCGAAAAAATTTCTCCGATAGTTTTTTCAAACCCAAAAGCCAAATTTAGGTCCTTGTCATTATCATCTCTTTCCAAAGAATAGTTGATAGCCCCGTGAATGCTAAAGTAACCAAGCAAGTCAAAGTTTTTTGAAGCTGCAATAAAAAACCCAGGCGATTTTATATGATAACGATTAAGTGTTTTATCAAAAAGTCCTTTCCCTTGAGATTCAAACCCTGCTGTAATATTAGGAAACGCTAAGCTTTCTTCAATAATTCTAACTCTGAAATTTATACCTGGTAGTTTGTTCCAAGAAATTTTACCCGAGCCAATTACATTTCCTCCGCCATACGATAATCCAAAACTAACTCCATCAAAAACGCCAAGTTCAATTTTAGTTATGAATACTCCAAACGGCATTGCTTCCATAGAAATTCCTGCAAAACCTTTGTTCATTACCCCGGTAGTTGGCATATCAATTAAATACCGGTACTCATATTTTGCACTGGTGCCGCTAGTACCTTGTGCAAATGATATTGAAACGATCAGAATACAACTAAACAAAAAATGGAGTAACTTTTTCATTTTATAATCCAAATAAAAGTATAATCTAATTTAGATTTTTTCTTCTATAAAACAGTGAATTATTTTCTTTTTACAACAGCGCCAGTTTTACTATCATGAACTATCAGGCCAAGCTCATTCAATTTATTTCTAACTTCATCTGCAAGTTTGTAGTTTTTTTCTTTCTTCAAGTCTTCTCTTAGATTAAGAATTAGATTAATCAACTCCGTTTCTAAAGATGGAGATACTCTTTTGTTTAAGTCTTCCAAATGAATGACTCCAAGAACTTCGTCAGCAGTTTTCTTCAGAAACTCTTTAAGGTTAATTAGAAAAGTTTTGCATGAATTAGGGTTTTCATCAATTATTTTGTTTGCGGCTCTTACAAAATCAAATATTACAGCAGCAGCTTGCGGAGTGTTAAAATCATCGTCCATAACAGTTTCAAAATCAGAGTAGAATTTATTGAAAACGAAAATCGGAGTAGAACCATTCACTTCTGCTTTATTAATATCATTATCAAGTCTTTCAGCAAGATTGATAATTTTATCCACACCTTTTTGTGCTGCAGTCAAAAGTTCATCGCTAAAGTTCAAAGGACCGCCATAGTGAGTTTGGCAGAAAAATAATCTTATCGCCTCAACAGAATGTCTTGCAAGAACATCGCGCGCAGTAAAGAAATTTCCTAAAGATTTAGACATCTTTTCATTTTGGATATTCAGAAAACCGAAGTGCATCCAGTACTTAACAAATTCTTTTTCGTTTGCACCTTCGCTCTGTGCAATTTCATTTTCGTGATGCGGAAAAATTAGGTCGTTGCCACCAGCATGAATATCAATCGTTTCACCAAGATGCTTTGTACTCATCGCAGAGCATTCTATGTGCCAGCCGGGTCTTCCTTTTCCCCAAGGACTATCCCAGCTTGGCTCACTCTGTTTTGCTTTTTTCCAAAGCGAAAAATCCAGCGAGTTATTTTTTCTCTCATCCACATCAACGCGAGCACCAGATTCAAGTTCATCAATTTTCTTTCCACTTAACTTACCATAACTATCAAAATTTTTTACATCGTAATAAACATCACCGTTTACGTTGTAAGCAATTCCCTTCTTTTCAAGAAGAAGTATTAGCTCAATCATTTCTTGGATGTGAGCAGTAGCTTTAGGGTAAATATCTGCTTTCTTAACTTTAAGTTTATTAATGTCTTCGAAAAAAGCATCGGTATAGAATTGAGAAACTTCTTCTGCAGGTATATTTTTTTCTATTGATTTTTTTATGATCTTATCTTCAATATCAGTCAAGTTCATTACAAACTTTACCTTGAACCCTTTATAGACTAAGTAGTTTCTCACGATATCCGACATTATAAACGAGCGAGAATTTCCAATATGAAAGTAATCATATACAGTTGGTCCACACATATACATAGTTACAAAAGGAGGATTTAGCGGTCTGAATTCTTCTTTGAGACGGCTTAGTGTATTATAAATCAGCATAAAAATCCCTAAAAATTAAAGTAAAAATAGCATTCGCTGGGCGGTATTTCAACTAAACATCTTATTTTATCATTCGACAATAATTTTGAAGAATTTTTTTATAAAGACTTTGACATCTTTAATAAACTTTTTATTTTACAATCGGAAAAAAGAATAAAGTTGTCCGATGTCTTTTTTAATTAAATTAGAAATTTTTCACGAACTAAATATCAAATTACCGGAGGATTCTTTATGAGACTTAGAATTACTTCTTTAGTCTTAGCTGTTGTACTTCTCTCTTCAGTTGCGTTTGCACAATCTGCTGTAAGATTTAGTGTAACTCCAATTGGTGTTTCACCGAGAGATTCTGTAAAATCCAATACAGATATTTATACTCAGGCTGCGAGCGGCTTGAAGAACGTAGGTATCGGTTCAAGAATGTATTTCCAAGCTTCATTAGTTGGCAAAAAGTTTGGTACTGCAGTTACCTATACAATCACAAGAAGGCCATCTGGTTCTACAGCAGCAGTAGGAACTAGACGAGATATTAAAAACGATTCTACTCAGGTAGTAACTTTTACACCTGATAGAGCCGGCGCTTATGAATTAACTGTTACTGATGGCTCTTTTACAACTAAAGTAACATTTAACGCAGCAAAATATTTGGGATATAAAAACACTGTAGTAAATGGAGTAGATACAAAACTAAATTGTAAAACTTGTCATGCTACAATTGTTAATTCATTCGAAAAAACTAAACATGCAATTGCTCATGATAGAAATTTAGACGGGCTTGGCTCTGCAGCATACAGAAGCACCTGCGTTCCTTGCCATACAACTGGTTTTGATGCAAGCACTTTAGCAAAGAATGACGGCTTTGACGATTTCACATTTACATTTCCTGCTGTTTTAGCTGCTGGTAATGCAACAAAAGCTTACAGAGATTTTCCAGATGCAATGATGAGGTCAAACGTTCAATGCGAAGCATGCCACGGACCAGCAAGTGCACACTTAGGCGCAGTTACAGATGAAAGAATTGATGCTACTTACGATGCTGCACCATGCGCAACTTGCCATGATTCTGGTACAAAACATATATTCCCTGAACAATGGGATGCTTCCATTCACTCTGGAGCAACATCGTACCCAACAGGACCAGGGCGCGAGTCTTGTGTACGCTGCCATACTGGTGCTGGTTTTGCTCAGTATGCAAAAGGTATTCCAAGCACAGACCCATATTTTGATGTTTCTTTTTCAGCAATTACTTGCTCTGGATGCCACAACCCGCATGATGCAACAAATGTTAATCAATTAAGAAAGATTACTGCCGATACTTACGTTCCTAATACTGCAGACCTTAAAGTTGGTGTTTATGCAAAAGTTGAAGGCGCTGGGAAAGGTGCGTTCTGTATTAACTGCCATCAATCAAGATCGGAAGCTAATGCCGCAAGACTAGCTGCCACAATTTCTGTAAGATTTGGACCGCACTATGGACCTCAGGGAGATCTTTTACTTTCAAGAAATATGTTAGAACTTGGCGGTGTAAAATTACTTAAGACTAACCACTTAGACCCAACACAAAATTCTTGTATTAAGTGTCATATGTACACCTCTAATGCTGTTGTGGGCACTTCAGTAAACCAATGGGGTGGGCATTCATTCAGCATGAGCAAATTTAAAAAAGATGCAAATGGAAATTATGTTATTGGTCCTAACCGAAGAAGAGTTAAAGCTGAAGATAATATGGAGGCTTGTTCTCAATGCCACGGTGAAACATTCGGCTCTAAATTTGACGATGCCAAGTTCTTTACCGGTGGTAAAGGTGATCATGATAATGATGGTATTGTTGAAGGATTACAAGAGGAAGTTTTTGGAATGGTCAATAAGATTATGACTAAGTTAGGTCAAATTCCAGGGTCAACATTCAGCGCTGAATTAGGACAATATGATGCAACTGGAAAGTTTTTACCTTTCCCTGTTCCAAGAACAACTTGGACACAAGACCAGCTTGGAGCTTATTGGAATGCGATTTCTGCACATTACGATGGCAGCGGTGGTATTCACAATCCTAAGTATATTATTACTGCATTAAAAGGCGCTATGACTGTATTGAACATTCCTGTTGGTATTAATCAAGATAGTGAAGAAATTCCTGCATTATATGCTTTACAGCAAAACTATCCGAACCCATTCAACCCATCAACAACTATTAAATTCTCTATTCCAAAAGCTGGAAATGTAAGATTAGTTGTTTATGATATTCTTGGTAAGGAAGTTGCAACTTTAGTAAATAATTTCTTAAATGCTGGGCAGTATAATTTCCAATTCAATGCTAATAATTTGGCATCCGGCATTTATCTCTATAGATTAGAAGCAGGAAAGTTTACTCAGACAAACAAGATGTTGTTAATGAAGTAATTAGTAGTGAGTAATTAGTAGTTAGACAAAAAAGCCCCGATTCGTAAAAACGAATCGGGGCTTTTTTTGTACACAATTCCGTTGTTCCCCCTTTTTGATATATTTGCGCTGTAAAACATAGGATTATATGCGAATAGAAACAGATACTATTGGACAATTAGAAATTTCAGGAGAATCATTATACGGCATTCACAGTCTTAGGAGTTTGAAAAATTTTCCTTCATCAGGAGAAAGAATCCACCCTTTGTTGATAAAAGGATATCTGCAAGTAAAGCTTGCGGCTGCAGAAGCAAATTTCAAGTGCGGCATTCTTACAAAAGAAAAATACTCTATTATTATTGAAGCAATAAATGAACTTATTATGGAGACTGATTCTTTCCTATGCGGCAAAGAAAATGATCTTTATTCAAAAATTATTGTAGATCCTTATCAAGGCGGTGCTGGTACTTCGTTAAATATGAATATTAATGAAGTAATAGCAAATGTTTCTCTAAAAAGAAATGGGAAAAAATTTGGCGAATATTCGTTTATTCATCCGCTTGATGATGTAAACATGAGCCAATCAACAAATGATACTTTTCCAACAGCTTTCAGAATAGCAGCATTATTTATTCTAAAAGAACTACAAGATTCTTATGCAGTTCTTCAGAATTTTTTGCAGCAAAAAGAAACCGAGTTTAAAAATGTAATAAAGATTGGTAGAACACAATTACAAGATGCTGTTCCGGTGACATTAGGGCAAGAATTTGGCGCTTACGCACAATCCTTTGCACGCGATAGATGGAGATTATACAATGCTGAGGAACGTCTTCGCTCTGTGAATCTTGGAGGAACAGCAATTGGTAATTCAATTGCAGCGCAAAGAGATTATGTATTAAACGTAAACATCATTCTTAAAAAAATTACTAAACTGCCAATTGCTAAAGCAGAAGATTTAATAGATGCAACTCAGAATCTTGATGTGTTTGTTGAAGTTCACGGAATTGTAAAAGCCGGCGCTACTACTGTAATAAAAATGTGTAACGATTTGCGCTTTATGGCAAGCGGTCCAGTTGGCGGAATTGGTGAAATTAATTTGCCTCAAATGCAGGCAGGTTCCAGCATTATGCCCGGTAAAATTAATCCAGTAATTCTCGAAAATTCGATTCAGATTTCTGAACTTGTAAAAGGAAACGATGTAATTATTTCCAATCTAGTCTCGGCAGGTAATTTAGAGCTAAATGCTTTCATGCCAATGATTGCTCATCTATTTCTAAAATCTTTAACAATGTTAAAAGACGCAAATATCAATCTTGCAGAAAAGTGTATTTCTGGCATTACAGCCAATAAAGAACACTGCAAGAAAACATTGATGAATTCAACCGCAATTGCCGCTTCACTAATCAATAAGTACGGATATGAAAAAATTGAATTTATTGTAAAAAACGCTGAGACAAATAAGAATACATTTTTAGCTGAATTATTGAACAGCAAATTGGTTGATGAAACTGAATTAGTAAATATTATTTCTCAAGACTTAGGAATTAAAATTGAATAAAACAGCACAATCCGAAAGAATACACATTGCATTTGTTGGGCAGAGAAATGTTGGCAAATCTTCTTTGATGAATAAAATTATTGGACAAGATTTAGTTATTGTAAGTGAATCACCAGGAACAACAACTGATCCTGTTCGCAAAGCAATGGAATTGCTTCCATTTGGTCCTGTTGTATTAATTGACACAGCTGGCATTGATGATGTTGGAGAACTAGGCGAAAAAAGAATTAGCAAAACTGTAAAGGTTATAGCGGAAACAGATTTTGCTTTGGTAGTTCTTGATTCGCAAAAAAAGATTAGCGAACAAGAATATAATCTTTTCAAACACTTGAGAAAGCTTGAGATTCCGTTTCTTGCGGTTATTAACAAATCTGAACTTGGTGTTAATTACAAACTGATTGAAGAACTTAATTCTCATGGAGTGCTGTTTCATTCAGTTTCTTGTTACAACAACGATGGAATTTATGGACTAAAAGAAAAAATGATAAAACTTCTACCGAGCGAAGAAGAAATTCCTCTTGTTGGAGATTTAGTTAAGCAGCATGATGTAATAGTTCTTGTGGTGCCAATTGATCTTGGCGCGCCAAAAGGCAGGCTTATAATGCCGCAAGTGCAAACAATCCGAGAGTCTCTTGATGTTGATGCAATTGTTCTAGTTACAAAAGATAAAGAACTACGTTCGGCGCTAAATAAACTTGCAAGTCCACCAAAATTAGTTGTAACAGACAGCCAGGCAATTATGCGTGTTGATGCAGATGTACCGGATGATATTCCTCTTACAACTTTTTCAATTCTTATGGCAAGATACAAAGGAGATTTGCCCGAGTATGTACGCGGATTAAGAAGAATGGAAGAACTGCAAAATGGCGATAAAGTTTTAGTTGCAGAGGCATGCTCTCATCACGCGCAGGAAGATGATATTGGGAGAGTTAAAATTCCACGCTGGCTTCGCAATCACACAAAGAAAGATTTAGCAATTGATGTGGTTAACGGGCAAGATTACCCTGATAATCTTTCAAACTATAAATTAATAATTCACTGCGGCGGTTGTATGCTTACACGCAAAATGATGCAGCAGCGAATTAAGCAGGCAAAATATGTTGGTGTGCCAATTGTAAATTACGGAGTTGCAATTTCTTATATGCACGGCGCTGTTCCTCGTGCGCTTACGCCTTTTGATGAAGCAATTTCTGCTTGGGAAAAAATTACATAGTCTAACTCGTTTTTAAGGAAATTGCACCAAGCAATTCAACAAAATCATGTGGCAGTTCCGATTCGAAAAAAACTTTTTCTTTCGTGTGCGGGTGAATAAATCCTAATGTTTTAGCGTGTAAAGCTTGCCTCTTCATTATTTCTAACAAGTTTTCTACACGCGCTTTAATTTTTGGCAAATCAAACCCGTAAACTATTTTTCTGCCGCCGTAAGTTGGATCTCCAAAGATTGGATGATGCACATAATTAAGATGAACGCGAATTTGGTGTGTCCTACCGGTTTTTAATTTCAACTTTAGCAGCGATGTAAAATCGAACTCTTCAATTACTTCGTAAAATGTATGTGCGTGCTTTCCTTCAGTTTCGCTAACAGTAAATATTTTTCTGTCTTTGTTTGATCTTGAAATGCTGCCAATAATTTCACCTTTCTGCTGCTTAAACTTTCCCCAGCAAATTGCCCAGTATTCTCTTTCAATAGTGTGATGATAAAATTGTTTAGCAAGCTGCGCGTGTGTCCACTCATCTTTTGCAATTAGAAGCAAGCCGGAAGTTTCCTTATCAATGCGATGAACAATTCCCGGACGAAAAGAATCTCCGTTTAATTCACTTAATTTTTGAGTGTGATGAAGTAGTGCATTTACAAGTGTTCCGGAGTAATTACCGAGCGAAGGATGTGCAACCATTCCGGCGGGTTTGTTAACAACAAGAAGAAATTCATCTTCGTAAACAATATCAAGCGGAATATCTTCTGCTTCGGTTTCCTCTGGCCGTGGGTTTGTGGGAATTGTTAAATCAATAATATCTTTGGGGCAAACTTGGTAGTTAGCTTTAACAATTGTTCCGTTAGCTGTAACTCCGCCAAATTTTATTAATTTTTGAATTCTAGAGCGGGTTGCGTTTTCTACAGAGTTGGCAAGAAATATATCAATCCTTTCTTTCTTTTTTCCATCAGGTACTTCAATCCTAATTTTCTTTTCGGTTACAATCTTCGCCATCAATCTTCACAATATCTTGGTCACTGTTTTCAACTACTTGCATATCAGAAGTGCTATCTAGTGTAGTTGATTCTAAATTTTCACCTACTTGTTCTGCTTTCTTTTCTTCAAGACTTTTATGAAATATTAGCAGAAGAACAACGCCAACAGTTACTGCCGAATCGGCTATGTTGAAAATCGGAAATCTATCGTAAGTTCTTCCAAAAATTGTTATATCAAAGAAATCAAAATTGAAAAAATCAACAACTCTTCCATAAAATATTGGGGCGTAGCCATAGAACACACCGTAGAATACTCGGTCAATCATATTACCAACAGCACCGCCAAGTATAAATGCTAATCCAAGTCTAACTACTAATTTCTGTTTTTTTGATTTATACAAGTAATATAAAATTCCGAAACCTGCAAAAACGGAAAACAATGAAAGAAAAAGTTTAGATGTTTCGTTTACATCAATACCAAATGCCATTCCCGGATTTTCTACAAAAGTGAGTTTGAAAAAATCTCCGATAACATTAATACTGCTTCCGTAATCCATTCCCTGAACATGTAAGTTAAAGAGAGGAATGGTTCCTCCCTTAACTAAAAATTTTGTTACTTGATCTAAAACGACGATAAAAAGAGTGATATAGAGAACTGCCAAACTTAATTCCTTACTTTTTCATTTTTTGTTTTATTTGTAAACAATGTTGAGTATGTGGTACTGCCATTAATCTTTCTTTTGGAATAAGAGGGCATGTTGGGCAGAGATTTTGCGGTTCATCTATACATTCGATACAAATGCCATAAGTACCATTTTCGATACGCTGCAAAGCATCATCGAGATAGCCTAAGAATTTGTTTTCTCTCTGCGCCCATAAATATAATTTTTCACGTTCCATTGCATCTGTTCCCTGCTCTGCCATATGAAGTGAGTAAGGAGAATTTTCATTTACATATTGTCCGGTAGTAGGGTCCATCATCTGGTCTTTTAGCGCTTGGAGCTGTTCGATGATCTCATTGCGCTTTTCAAGAATTACATTCTTCAAATCTTCAAGGTCTTTACGCGAATGCCCTTGAATCTTTTTCACTTTTTTGGTTGGCGATAAAACTTCAACGTGCTTCTTTTTTGAAGTTTTTATCAAAGCCTTAACCGGGGTCTTTTTCTTTTCTATCGGTTTTGCTTTAGATACTTTAGTTTTAACAACTTTTTTAGGCTTGCTTGCTGCTTTTGCTTTAACAACTGCTTTTTTTACCGCTTTAGGTTTAGCAGCAGATTTTTTTGTTGTAGTTTTTTTAACAGCTTTCTTAGCCATTAATGCCTCCGACCTTCAATTAAAAAAAACCTATGATTTCAGAATTGTTATTGTGCAATTATAATCACCAATTATAAACTTTTGAGAATAAGATTCATCCTTTTTATCAAGAGAAATTTCGTCTGCCAATACTTCGTTTGCAATATAATCATTAAACTTGTTTACAAAAGAGATTAATTTTTCTTCGCCGCCAACTAAGACTTTAATTCGATCAACCACATCAAACCCGGCATCTTTTCTCATATTCTGAACTCTGTTTACAACCTCTCGTGCGTAGCCTTCTGCAATTAAATTATCGTTCAGTTCAGTATCAACGGCTACGGTTACACCTTCTTCGGTTTCAACAAGCCAGCCTTCAATTTCGTGGCTTATAATTTCAACATCTTCGTTAGAGATTATTACTTTTTCACCATCAACTACAAGTTCGTATGCGTTGTTCTTTATTAATTCAACAATAGCTGCTTTGTCCAATTCCTTAATAGCATTTGCAAGAGATTTTACAAGCTTACCATATTTTTTGCCAATAACTTTAAAGTTAGCCTTAGCAGACTTATTAACAATTGATGAATCATCTTCTAAAACATTTAATTCTTTGATGTTCACTTCTTCGAGAATAACTTCTTCCATTTTTTTGAGCGCATCGCGCTTGCTGTTATCAACGGCAACCATCATTTTGAGTAACGGCTGACGAACCTTTAAGTTATTCTTAGCACGGATAGAACGTGTTAGATAAACAACTTTCTGAGCAACATCCATCTTAGTTTCAAGTTCTGCATCAAAATAATCTGGTTCGGGAATCACTGCCAAGTGAACAGATTCGTACGCATCTTTATTTGTAACCATGTTAAGATTCAAATACAATTCTTCTGCAACAAAAGGGGCAAAAGGAGCTGTAAGTTTAGAAACAGTTATTAAACATTCATACAATGTTTGATAAGCCGAAAGTTTATTTTTGTTTATTTCAGATTTCCAGAATCTTCTTCTGCATCTGCGTACGTACCAGTTGGATAGCTGATCAATTGTAAAGTTTGAAACCTGGCGCGCTGCTTTTGTAACATCGTAGCTTTCCATAAACGCTTTGTATTCTTTTACAAGCGAGTGAAGTTTGGAAATTATCCAGCGGTCAATTTCCGGTCTTTCTTCATACGGAATTTGTGCTTCACTGTAATCGAACTTATCTATGTTTGCATAAAGCGTAAAGAAATTATAAGTGTTAACCAGCGTTCCAAAATATTTTCTCTGTACACTTGTAGTAACTAAATACCAACGTGTAGCATCAACGCCATATTTATCAAACATCAAGAAAGGATCTACAACATTTCCTTTGGACTTAGACATTTTCTGAGCGCTTTTATCGAGAATCAATTCGTTAACTATTAGATTCTTGTAAGCGACGTTACCGAAAACCATTGTTGAAATTGCATGAAGAGTGTAAAACCATCCGCGTGTTTGATCAATTCCCTCGCAGATAAAATCTGAAGGAAAATTCGATTCAAATATTTCTTTATTTTCAAAAGGATAATGCCATTGAGCAAAAGGCATCGCGCCGCTATCATACCAAACATCAATCAATTCCGGTGTGCGTGTAAATATCTTCCCATTCTTTTCGAACTTTATATCATCAACAAAAGGTTTATGAAGATCAATTTCTTCAGCAGATAAATTTTTTACAAGAATGCGCTCGCCTTCTCTTTCAATAAATCCTTCTTTAAGATCATCAATAGAACCAACAACGTGCATATCGCCTTCTTCGTTTAACCAAATTGGAAGAGGCGTTCCCCAATATCTATCGCGTGAAAGGGACCAATCTTTATTTTCCTCGAGCCAGTTTCCAAAACGTCCGGCGCCAACTTCCGGCGGGCACCAGTTAATTGTTTTGTTCAGTTCAATCATTTTATCAGCAATTTCAGTTGTGCGAATGTACCAGCTGTCGCGCGCATAGTAAATCAAAGGGTTATCGCAGCGCCAGCAGTGCGGATAAGTGTGTTTGTAATCGTTGCCTGCTCGGTAAATTAAACCTCGCTCTTTCAAATCGCGAAGAATGTCCGGATCAGCGCCCTTTTCTTCGTGTGTTTGAAATTGAATTGTCTTAACTAATCTTCCGGCAAATGGAGCTACCTGCTCAGTAAATCTTCCGCCTTTAGTAACCGGCTGAACGAAAGGCAAATCAAATTTTTTGGAAACTTCGTAATCATCAGCTCCAAACGCTGGAGCTATGTGAACTACTCCAGAACCATCTTCTGTGCTTACAAAATTTGCGGGAATTATATACCAAGCTTTTTTATCAACCGGCACAAATGAGTAAAGCGGTTCGTAGCTTTTGCCTAAAAGATCCGCGCCTTTTAATTCCGCAAGTATTTCATAATCTTCTTTGATTACCGGCAATCTTGCTTTAGCAAGATATATCACGCCATGTTTTTCAATCTTAATTTTTACATAATCTATTTCCGGTCCAACTGCAAGTGCAACATTTGAAATCAAAGTCCAAGGAGTTGTTGTCCAAACTAAAATAAAAGCTTCTTCGTCTTTCAACTTGAACTTAGCATAAACATTCGGATCACTTACTTCATCGTAACCGAGCGCTAACTCGTGAGAAGAAAGTGGCGTTTCGCAATGCGGGCACTGCGGAACAATCTTAAACCCTTTGTAAATCAATCCCTTTTTGTAAAGTTCTGATAAAGACCACCAGATTGATTCAATATAATTGTTTGTGCAAGTAATGTAAGCATCATCGAGGTTAATCCAGTAACCCATTCTCTCGGTAAGAGTTTGCCAGCCTTCTTTCATCTCGATATGATGATAAACTAACTCTTTGGCTTTTTTATTGAAAGCAGCTACGCCATATTTTTCTATATCGCTTTTTTGATTGAAGCCAAGTTCCTTTTCAAGCGCAATTTCAATTGGAAGACCGTGTGTATCCCAACCGGCTTTGCGATGAACTTGATAGCCAGTCATAGTCTTGTAACGGCAAACTAAATCTTTTAACGCACGCGCCATTACATGGTGTATTCCGGGACGACCATTTACAGTTGGCGGTCCTTCGTAAAATGTAAAAGATTTCTTTTCATCTCTTGTAGAAATACTCTTTTCAAATATGTTGTTGTCTTTCCAGAATTTCAGAATTTCTTCTTCGATCTTCGGATAGCTTAATTTTTCATCAAACTGCTTGAACATTTTTTTCTCTATAAATGATTTTTAAAATTACTCTGTGAACAATTATCACAAGGCTAGTTTCATTGTTGATTCTATTTGCTTAATACGCGTTCTTGCGAGTTCACAATATTCATGACTTATATCAATTCCAATATAATTTCTGTCTAATTCGTAAGCCACCTTGCAAGTCGTTCCACTACCGCACATTGGGTCGAGAACAACATCGCCAGGATTTGTCCAAGAAAAAATATGATCTCTAACAAGCTCGCAAGGAAATGGGGCCGGGTGACCTTTGGCTTCTTGATCTTCTAGCTTTTTACCAACCACATACTCCCAAATATTACCTTTAATTTTTTTATCCTTCACTGGTTTGGCTAATTTTTCTCTATACTGTTCATTTTTTGAATAATTTTTGTAAGTAGTACCATTCAATTCTAAACCAGCATGCAAACAATCTATTAAGATTGGATTATGCGTTTTCACAGCACCTTTACTAAACACAAACATAAACTCAAACTCATTAGTGTATCTCTTTCTATAAATTTGAGGTATTGGATTTTTTTTTCTGAAGATCATAGTATCATGTAGATTGAAACCAATTTCCTTAAAAAAAAGTGCCTGCTTGAAACTTGTTCCAGTCTCAGAGCCATCTATTGTCGCATCAGCTACAACCCAAACAACAACTCCACCAGGTTTTGTAACACGGAATAATTCTTTTGACAGTTCTTCAAAAGGAAAAACATAACCTTTATAATTCCGTAAATCATCATATGGCGGTGATGTTATTGTCAAATCAACAACATCATTTTCAATGTTTTGCATCAACTCTATGCAATTGCCCTCTGTGATTCTATTTATATAATTATTAATACCCATTAGTTAATTACTTTTTATAGTGAATAAACCATTGTCTGAAATTGCATTGATAGTCTTAATCTTACTTTCAATCTTATGAACCTTGATCAATTCTTTAATTGCATCTTGATGACTCATCCTCATTATTTTTTCTCTTTCCTGTGCCAAGAAAGTAAGAGCTTCCTCTTTAGCAATATTTATTGATTCAGAAGAAGCTATTTTTTCTTCATGCCAAAGGTTTTCAATTTTCTTAGAAAACTCGAGCATCGTTCTGTTAACAGCCAACCAATAACCTACCGCATCTTTGCTAGAAGATTGGATAATCTTTATTGTTTGAAATATTTTTAGCAAAAGTTGTTGAGCTTTCGTTTTACTCTCAACAACAGAATAGATCAATAGTAGAGCAAGGTGAGAGTAAGTGAATAAACACACATTATCATCAATAGCCTGTTTATAAATTTGGCTCGAAGAGTTCGGTAACTGATGAATTGGGCAAACTACCATAGCGTAAGGTTTACCTCTTTTCCAACCAGCCATAGCTTGTACTTTAAAATCCTTTTGGTTTTTTGCAGTCCTACTTAAACGAAATGATTTAGCATCAGCAACAAAGCTATAATTTTTTGCAAACACCTCAACATCAGCAGCATCTGCTCTTTCCTTAAGTACCAAGCTTTTTAAACCAAGCGCATTATATGATAGCGAAAGTAAAGCGTCTGTATATTTAGAATATAATTTTTCTTCGCTAGTGTCATGCCCGTAAGACTCAGGTATGTTGCCGCAAAGTCTTAAATGTTCAACAAGAGCAGTAATACCTTCTCCTTTGATTTCATGTTCTAACTCGCTTTCCAAACGATCAAAGTCATCTGCAAAACTTCCACTTAATTTTCTTATTTCACCTATCCAATAAACTCTTCTTTTTACAGCTCTGCTTGATATAATATTTTTCATATTCATAGTAGTAAACAATTTTATAAGCGAAAATTATTCTTCGTCTTCCTTTTCGTAAGCCTTCAAGAGCTCACGTTCTGTTTGTATAAACTCTTTAAGCCTTCTTTCAACTTGCTCTTTACGGTTTATCATTTCATTCAAACTTTGCTGAACATCGGTAAGCATTTTATCTGCTTTTACTTTTGCTTCATCAACTGCAAGCTGCGCTTCACGCTGAGCGCTGGCAACATACTTCTTAATATCTTCTTGTTTCGATTTTGATTGAACAGATTCTCTTTGCAAAATCATAACTTCGCATACTGCCATCCCAAAGAAAGACATTGAGCCAAGCGTTATGTTTCTCAGAATGTAGAGAATCATATTCTCAACTAACAAATCGCTTAAACCAAAATATTCTTTGAAAATTGATACTAACAAAACGCTTACAAACGCAGAAGCTACAATTACCGAAAAAAGAATCTTACCGCCGAAGTTGTAGCCAAAAGTTTTGTTTATAAGCCATCCGCATGCAAAAGAAAACAAAGATAGTACAAACCAAACCGAAAAATTTGTGTAACCCGCTTGGAATAAATCAGTACTCAAAAAATTTGATGAGAAGATGATAACTACAAGCAAAGCCGGTGTTAAATAGTAATATTTTTTAATCTCTATCATAATTTTTTAACTACTTCTTTCATTATTAAAGTCATTTTCGGTTCTGCTTCCATAGCAGTAGCAATTATTTCTTGAACATCAACTGCTTTTAGAGAATCCGGGAAGCACTCATCAGTAATTATACTGAATCCAAGAACTTTCATTCCCATATGATTTGCAACTATGTTTTCGGGAACTGTTGACATACCAACTACATCTGCGCCTGTGTTTCTTAAGAATCGGTATTCGGCTTTCGTTTCTAAGTTCGGCCCCGGCACAGCAACGTAAACACCTTTCTGAACTTTTATTTTGTTTTCAAGAGCAACATCTTCGGCAAGTTTAATCAATTCCAAATTGTACGGCTCGCTCATATCTGGGAATCTCGGTCCAAGTTCATTTTCATTTTTTCCGATAAGCGGGTTATCGCCAAGCAGATTAATATGATCGAGCATAATCATAACATCGCCTCGTTTGTAAACCGGGTTCATTCCGCCGCAAGCATTAGAAACAATTAGAGTTTGTACGCCAAGAAATTTCATTACACGAATTGGATAAGTTATTTGCTGCATTGTGTAGCCTTCGTAGTAATGAAATCTGCCCTGCATTGCAACAACATTTTTACCGCCAATCTTTCCAAAAATTAATTTCCCTTGATGCGACTCAACAGTTGATAATGGAAAATGAGGAAGAGCGCCGTATTCAATTTCGTGTTCAATTTCAATCTCGCGAACTAATCCGCCAAGACCTGTTCCAAGAACAATTCCAATTTCGTAATCTTGATTTGTCTGCTTACGAATTGCTTCCAAAGTTTCGTTAATCATACTTAGTAATGAACTCATAATAGTTTCTCCAATATATCATCAACGTCAATTTCCGATTGCTCATCGGTTTGCTGTGTACCTTTTGTTGTCTGATTTTTTTTCAATTTTGTTTCAATATTTTCAACATTAAACTCAAGTAAAGAAGCCTGCGTGTTAATCATTGCTTTAATTCTAGCCACAAGCAGTTTTTTCTCTTCGCGCAATTTCAAAACCGAATCGCGTGTATTGTTTGCTGCCTCTTTAGCATTTTCAATTAATTGTGCAGCTTTAAGTTCTGCCTCTTTTAATATAAGAGCTGTTTGCTTTTTAGTTGAATCAACAGCTTTAGAAGAATTTTCCGCAGCGCTCAATATTGCTGTCTGAAGATTTTTCTCAATTTTTTTATACTCTTTTAACTGTTCTTCAATTCTTTCTACTTCTATTTTAAATTTATCGTTCTCAGTCTGAATACGCTCAAATTCATCCGAAAGCTTTTCGAGAAAAGCCTTAACCTCATCACGGTCATAACCTCTAACGGTTCGATTGAATTCTTGACTTCTGATACCAAATGGAGTGAACTTCATTTATTTACCGTTAATTTAATTTTGTAGTACCTGCTCTATGCAAGTCGCCGAAAATTGCAGTTCCAATTCTAATCATGGTTGCACCTTCTTCAATTGCCCATTCAAAATCGTTTGTCATTCCCATCGAAAGCTCGCTAATCGCAATTCCACGTGCATTTATTTTTTCTATTGTGCCGCGTAAACGAGAAAAACATCTGCGGACAATTTTTTCATTATCTGTGTAAGCAGCCATCGTCATCAATCCGCAAAGCTCTAAACTATTTTGAGAAAAGCAAAATTCGGCTGTTTCAAATATTTCTTTTTCAGATTCTAACCCAAATTTTGTAGCTTCATCCGAAGTCTTAATTTCTAAAAGAACTTTTTGTTTCTTGCCAAGTTTTTCTGCTTTACTATTTATTTCTTCAGCAAGTTTAATAGAATCCACCGAGTGAATAAACTCAGCTTCGTTAATTACATACTTAACTTTGTTTGTTTGTAAATGCCCGATAAAATGCCAAACAAAATCTCCTGTTAAAATTTCAGCTTTATCTCGAAGCTCTTTAGCTTTGTTCTCTCCGAGATGAATTACACCGCAATTCAGTGTCTCTTTTATCAATTCGGTTGGCTGAGTCTTGCTAACAGCAATTAACTTAATTTCTGTCCGTTCTCTGCCGCTTTTTAAGCAAGATTCGGCAATTTTCTCTTCAACTTTTTTAAGATTCTCTGCTATCATATTGTAAAAAGAGGACGAAAATCTATCCCTTTGAGTTATTAAAGTCAACGAAACTAAAATATAATATAAAGAAAAAGGGACTTTTAAAAGGCCCTTTTTACAAGTTAAATAACATTTATGAGCCTACTCTAAAAAGCCGTGATCATTATTAAAAAACGTTGTTTTCGACTTACCCGCACAACCCTCCATAAAACGGCAGGCGGGTTAGATTCGGCTCATTTATTTTTCTTAGCTGCAACCGGTAGTTGCGCCGCAAGTTGTGCACTTTAAGCAAGTTCCGTTGCGTACCATAGTCATACTTTGGCATTCGGGACAAATATCGCCCGTATATCCGGCTTCAATTGCTTTTTTAATTTTTTGATGTTTAGTCATTGCTGCGTTTGTTTTTTCAGCAGACACATCAAGCTGAATTTTTTCTGACGGCACAAAATCATCGCGGTCTAAAACTCTTTCACTAATTATTTCTTCACCAATATATTCGGGTTCAATGTTTAAGCGATGCTCTGTTTTGATATGCACTTCTTCTTCAACATGTGCCAAATCATTTCTGTTGAGATAAGCAACTGCAAGTTCGCGGAAAATGTAATCAATTACAGAAGTTGACATTTTTATTCGCTTGTGTCCGCTAACAACACCGCTTGGCTCGAAACGTGTAAATACAAACGCATCAACAAATTCTTCGAGTGGAACGCCGTGCTGCAACCCAAGTGAAATTGAAATTGCAAAACAGTTTAATAAACTTCTGAAAGCTGCGCCTTCTTTGTGCATATCTATAAAGATTTCTCCAAGCTGCCCGTTTTCGTAATCGCCTGTTCTTATGTAAACGCTCTGTCCGTTAATTTTTACTTTCTGTGTATAACCTGTTCGGCGGTCCGGTAATTTTCTTCTCTTTGCAATGTATCTGTGAATAATTCTTTCAGCAATTTTTACAATATCATTTTGTTCTTTCTTTTCTATCAAGTCTTCAACTTCTTCTTCAGTCATTGTGTTAAGCGGCTGAGAAAGTTTAGAACCATCGCGGTAAAGAGCATTTGCTTTAGTTCCAAGTTTCCATGATTGAAAGTAAGCATATTTTATGTCTTCAATTGTTGCATTGTTTGGCAGGTTAATTGTCTTAGAAATTGCACCGCTGATAAATGGCTGAGCGGCAGCCATCATAAAAATGTGTGCTTCTGCTTTTATATAGCGGCTTCCCTTTTTACCACATTTGTTAGCGCAGTCAAATACGGGATAATCATCATGCTTCAAGAATGGCGAGCCTTCAATAGTCATAGTTCCGCTTACGTAATCGTTTGCAGAAGCAATTTCCTCACGCGTAAAACCAAGAGCCGTAAGCAAATCAAAATTGAAATCGTTTATTTGCTCATCGGTAAATCCTAATTGGTTCTTTAAGAGTTTTTCGCCAAGAGTATATTTGTTAAATGCAAAGCTCAACTCAAATACAGATGGAAGAATCTGCTCAAGCTTGTTGAGAACATCTTCGGTAAATCCTTTTGCCTTTAAGGATTCGTGATTAATGTAAGGACAGCCTACAAGAGTTCCTGCGCCTTTTGCATACTTAACAATTTCTTTTATTTGATCATCATTGTAGCCAAGTTTTTTTAAAGCAGGCGGAATTGATTGATTGATAATTTTAAAATATCCGCCGCCAGCAAGTTTCTTAAATTTTACCAAAGCAAAATCCGGTTCAATTCCGGTTGTATCGCAATCCATTACCAATCCAATTGTTCCGGTTGGTGCAATTACAGTTACTTGCGCGTTGCGGAATCCATATTGCTCGCCAAGTTCTAAAGCATTATCTGCATCTTCGCGCGCTGCCTGAAGTAAATCTGATGGACAATACTCCGGATTAATTCCCAGCGGATAAATAGTTAATCCTTCATATTCTTCTTTGGGAACATTATGTGCAGCACGGCGATGATTACGAATTACCTTCAACATAGATTCTTTGTTTAATTCATATTTGGGAAAAGACCCAAGTTCTTTAGACATCTCTGCTGATGCAGCATAAGCTCTCATGTGCATAATAGCTGTGAGAGCACCGCAAATAGCAAATGCTTCTTTGCTGTCGTATGCAATTCCCTGCCTCATCAAAAGTGAACCAAGATTTGCGTAACCTAAACCGAGTGTTCTAAACTCATAACTTAGCCGCGCAATTTCTTTTGAAGGATATTGAGCCATCAAAACACTAATCTCTAAAACAACTGTCCAAAGACGAGTTGCATGGCGGTAAGCTTCTATATCAAATTCCGCTGTTTCATCGTTATAGAATTTTACAAGATTTAATGAAGCAAGATTGCAAGCCGTGTCATCCAAGAACATGTACTCGCTGCAAGGATTTGAAGCGCGTATTTTCCCACTTTCTAAGCAAGTGTGCCATTCATTAATTGTCGTATCGTATTGAATACCAGGATCTGCACTTGCCCAAGCGGCGTAAGCAATATCATCCCATAAATTTTTTGCTTTTATTGTTTTGCAGGCTTGAGGCTTCCTTCCATCTCTCTTAGCTTTTTTAAGTTCGGTTCTCCAATACAAATTCCAATCTAAGTCGTTTACAACAGCTTGCATAAATTCGTTTGTTACACGAATAGAGTTATTGGAGTTTTGCCCTGCAACTGTTGCGTATGCTTCAGAGTTCCAATCCTCATTATAAACCGGAACATCAATTGACTTGAAGCCTAACTTAGCAAGTTTAATTACTCTATCTATATAATTTTCTGGAATGGCAACTTTTCTTGCCTCCAAAATTGCTTTTCTCAAATAATGATTAGTCTTCTTGTTAAAACGTTCATTTTCAGGATGTTCATCATAGCAGGCAGTAATAATGCTGTTCAAGTGAAAATTTAAAAGTTTAGATCCAGTAACAAGCGCTGCAACTTTTTGTTCTTCAACTACTTTCCAATTTACATATTCTTCAATGTCTGGATGATCAACATCGAGCGATAACATTTTTGCAGCGCGGCGTGTTGTTCCACCACTTTTTATAGCTCCTGCAGAACGGTCCCCAATTTTTAAGAAAGACATTAAGCCGGAAGATTTTCCGCCGCCACTCAGCGGTTCATTCATTCCGCGTAAATCAGAAAAGTTTGTTCCTGTTCCAGAACCATACTTAAATAAGCGTGCTTCGCGAACCCAAAGGTCCATTATGCCGCCTTCATTAACCAAATCATCTTTAATTGATTGTATAAAACAAGCATGCGGCTGCGGATGTGTATAAGCATCTTCAGATTTTGTTAATACGCCGGTTTTGTAATCTACATAATAGTGTCCTTGCGCTGGACCATTAATTCCATACGCCCAATGCAACCCTGTGTTAAACCATTGCGGTGAGTTTGGTGCGCAATACTGATTTGCAAGCATGTACATATGTTCATCATAAAATGCTTTTGCATCTTCTTCAGTATCAAAGTAACCTGCTTTCCATCCCCAATAAGCCCAGGTTCCGGCTAAGCGATGAAAAACTTGACGCGAATCTGATTCTGAAGACAAACGATCTTTCTCAGCCAATTCGGAGAGCTTTGGATCAGCCTCGCTTGCTTGAAGCCATTTAGGCACGCCCTCTTCTTCAACTTTAGTAAGAAGTTTCGGAACTCCCGCTTTACGAAAATATTTTTGTGCTAAAACGTCGGTAGCTACTTGCGACCATTCCTTTGGAACCAAAACATCTTCCATTCTAAAAACTATGGAACCGTCTGGGTTTTTAATTTCTGAAACTCTTTTTACAAACTCTACCGATTCAAGCGGGTCATGCCCAGAAACAGTAAAAAGGCGATTAATCTTCATTAAAACTCCGTTTCGAGATAAGCCAAAAATTATTTATGAACAGTTAATTTCTTATCGAAGTTCTGTTGAAACTTCTTTGTGAGGGCAGGGCAACAATAAAGAATTTTTACAATTCAAGCAATTAGTTGAATGCTTAATCAAATAATTGTTCAATTGTTTTATCAAATTCTGAAATCAATATATTGAATAATACTTTTAAGAAAATATTGTTTTTTTGTTTTATTTTTTTATAGGCGATTTTAATCACAATCTATTAAGGAATTTTATGAACATTGAACGCTCAGCCGGTATTTTGTTGCACCCAACTTCTCTACCAGGCAAATTTGGAATTGGAGATTTAGGACCAAGCGCATTTCATTTTGTAGATTTTTTAAAAGCTGCCGGACAAACACTTTGGCAAGTTTTCCCGTTGGGACCGACCGGTTATGGCGATTCGCCTTATCAATGTTTTTCTGCATTTGCAGGCAACCCGCTTTTAATTAGTCCAGAATTTTTACAGCGAGATGGCTTGCTTTCAGATAAAGATTTATCAAACCCGCCAAAGTATGATGAACACAAAATAGATTTTGGTTCGGTTATCGAATACAAAACTAAGCTGCTTCGTAAAGCATTTGAGAATTTCAAGAAAATTAAAAGCATTGAAACAGAGTGTAAAGATTTTCTAACGGCAAATAATTTTTGGTTAGAAGATTACGCACTTTTTATGTCTGCTAAAGCTTATCATGGCGGTGTTCAGTGGGCAGAGTGGGATGAAACTATTGCCTTCAGAAAAGATTTAGCATCGTGGAAAAAGAAATTAGAAAATGAAATTAATTATCAGATTTTCATTCAACATACTTTCAACAAACAATGGATTGCTCTACGTGAGTATGCACATCAGAGCGAAATAAAAATTATTGGGGATTTACCAATCTTCATTGCTTACGATAGCGCCGACCTTTGGGCTAACAAAGAATTGTTCACCGTTCGCAAAGATGGTACGCTCGAATTAGTTGCCGGAGTTCCACCCGATTATTTTAGCGAAACAGGGCAGCTTTGGGGAAATCCTCTTTACAAATGGAAAGAAATGGAAAAAGATGATTTCCTTTGGTGGAGAAGAAGAATTAGTAATTTACTCACAATGGTAGATATTGTTCGAATAGATCACTTTAGAGGATTTGATGCTTACTGGGAAATTCCTGGTGATGCAAAAACTGCAATTGACGGTCGTTGGGTAAAAGCACCGGGACATAAATTTTTTAATTCGATAAAGAAAGCACTTGGTGAATTACCAATTATTGCCGAAGACTTAGGAGTAATTACAGATTCTGTTGAAGAACTTCGCGATCATTTTGGCTTTCCTGGAATTAAAATTTTGCAGTTCGGTTTAGGAGAAGACGGTGATAAAAAGTTCTTACCACATAATCATATAAAAAATTGTGTCGTTCACACCGGTTCTCACGATAATGAAACTACGCGCGGATTTTTGGAAAGCGAGATGCAAAAGAACTCGGGCATTTATGAGTGGGCACAAGCATATTTTAATTACTACGGCGAAAGCATGACATACGAAATGATTCGCTCAGCTTATCAATCGCCTGCAAATATTTGCGTAATTCCTATGCAAGATATTTTGAATTTAGGTAACCAAGCCCGTATGAACTTTCCTGGTAAACTTGGAGGCAACTGGGCTTGGAGATTTACTTGGGATCAAGTTGCAAATGATTTAGCTTCTTGGTATAAACAAATGACAATTATGTTTGAACGTCCGCCATTAAAGAAAAATGAAAACGCAATTATTGAAATTGCTGATGAATAAAAAAACCCTTTGCAAATTATTTATTTACAAAGGGTTATCTTATTTACTTTGTAGCGGGGCTAGGACTTGAACCTAGAACCTTCGGGTTATGAGCCCGACGAGCTACCAATTGCTCCACCCCGCGGTGTATTTTCAAATTTAGGGTCGAAATATATTCAAGAAACACCCTACTGTCAAATTATTGTTCATATTAAATCCAAACTTAACAGCTTAAGGGTTCCTACTACGTTATGGGTTCTGTTATCATAAGAAAAAGCTCTTTCTGCGTTGAGCGGCTGGTTAGCCCTTTTTCATATTTGCTCTATTATTTCTTTGACTTGTAGCTTTAACGAAACAATATCTGTTGTAATTATATCCCACACAATTTTAGTATCAACACCAAAATACTCGTGGATCAATAAATTTCTCAGGTCTATTATTTCACGCCATTGTATTTCTGAATAGAGTTTTTTGAAGTGTTATGTTAGATGATTTGCGGCTTCACCAATTATTTCTAATTGTTTTATGCAAGCAAATTGCATCATCGTATTAGATTGGAATACTTCATAAGATGATTTTTGAACATACAATTCGATTTCGAGAATAGCATCATAAATGTGTTGTAAACGTGCTTTATCGCCTAGACTATTTCTCATAGATCAATATTTTTTCTGAATCAATCATTGGTTTGATATACTTTGAGACACTATTACTTGTAAGAAGATCGACTTTTCTTTTTAGTAAATCTTCTAATTCTAGTTTCATTCTTACAAAACCAAGACCAATTGGTTGAGAATAATCTAATTCAACTAAGATATCAACATCACTCATTTCATCATCTTCGTTTCGCGATACAGAACCGAATAAAAACGCCTTCTTTACAGGTTTATTTTTGAAACAATTCGCAATCTTATCAGAAAACTCTTTACTCATATTTTTACTTTGTTTTGTTTAAAATACCTTCAAAAAGATAATCGAAAACATATTAAAAAACACTATCCATTTTTCAAAGAGGGCTAACTCTGCTTTTTATCACATATACTGTTATCATAAGGCACTTCTAAAAACTACTATTTTCTTGTCGCTCTTTGCGTGCTTTGCGTGAATTTTTTTAATCCAAAGTTTTTAGAGGTGCCCATAAGAGAAAAAGCCCAATTTCAAATTGAAATCGGGCTTTTGTACCGAAGGCCGGACTCGAACCGGCACGAGGTTTGAGCCTCACTGGATTTTGAGTCCAGCGCGTCTACCAATTCCGCCACTTCGGCATCCATTAAATTAACATTGCTAAATTAATTTTAATCGCAAACATTCGCAAGAAAAGAAGCTACGAAGAAGATATTTACTTAACAGATTTTGCTTTTTCTACTAGCGGACGTTTACTTTTATCTTTGTTAAGACTGCTTAAAACAATTTCGGCATCTTTATTAGAAACATTGAAAAAAGAGAATGCATCAGATAACCTTACACCGGTAAATTTCTCTTGGTCTAAACCGGTTTTTTTCTTAAGCATTTTTAGCAGACCTTTTTCATCAAGCTCATCTTTTCTACCTAAAGCGAGAAACATTCTGGCTTTACCTTTTTCTTCAAAACCGGAACTTCTTCCTCCACGCTCTTTCCAATCTCTTCTATCACCATCGCGGTCGTTTCTATCTTTGCGCTCTTTTCTGTCAAAGCGGTCAGATTTTTCATATCTATCAGATCTTATTGCTCTATCACCTTTATCTTTTCTATCAAAGCTGCCAAACCTTTCGAAGCGCTGACCTTTTTCAGATCTTTCTCCTCTTCCTTCACGCTTTCTATCTCTTCTATCCCCTTTTCCTTTTCTTTCATCATAAGAAATTTCTTTGGAGCGGTCAAACAAATCTTGAATTCTGGCATAACTGCTTTCTTCAAGTTCGTTTTGGAAATTGTATTTAAGAAGTGCAGCTACTACTTCTTCCACACGGTTGTGCAGTAATAATTCTTCTGCAAGTTTGATGTAATTAGCGCCTGTACCATATTCTATCAAACTATTTACTTCATTAAGAATTTTGGTTTTTTTGAAATCAATAACCTCTTTAATTTGAGGAACTCTTTCTTTACGAATTTCGGTTTGTGTAATTGTTTTTATGAATTTGAGTTTTCTAAATTCTTCTGGTGTTACAAAAGTAATAGCAGTGCCCTCTCTACCGGCGCGCCCGGTTCTCCCAATTCTATGCAAATATGATTCTGGATCGTGCGGCAAAGAATAATTTATTACATGGGTTAATTCGTCAATATCTAGCCCGCGTGCAGCTACATCTGTTGCGGCTAAAATGTTTACTTGTTTCTTACGGAATTTACCTAAAATTTTCTCTCTAATATTTTGCGAAATATCTCCATGCAATCCTTCTGCATCATAACCTCTATCAAGTAATCTCGAAGTTACACTATCTACGTCTGTTTTTGTTCTGCAAAATACTAATCCATAAAACTCAACTGTTGTATCAATAATTCTACAAAGTGAATCAAACTTATCAGCTTCCTTTACTTCAAAATATTTTTGTTCGGTTAAGTCTGTAGTTTGCCCGGACTTTTTAGTACGAACAATTTCATGCTTTCCCATATAACGTTTAGCCAATTCCATAATACGCGGTGGCATTGTAGCAGAAAATAGAAGAGTTCTTCTGTGCTCGTTTGTACGGCTTAAAATATCTTCGATGTCATCTATAAATCCCATATTAAGCATTTCATCGGCTTCATCTAAAACTACAAACGAAACAGAATCTACAATTAAACTTTTTCTATTAAGATGATCAATAATTCTTCCCGGCGTACCAACAATAATGTCAACCCCTTTGTTAAGTCTCCTAAATTGTGTTTCGTAAGACTGCCCTCCATAAATAGGAGCTACATGAACATTTTTACTGCCTCGCAGCGAATTAATTTCATCGGAAACTTGTATAGCTAATTCTCGGGTTGGAACAAGTATTAATGCTTGCAGCTTTTTAGCATTTGGTTGAAGCATTTCCAAAATAGGAAGCGCAAAAGCGGCTGTCTTTCCAGTTCCGGTTTGTGCTTGTCCTACAAGATCTGCTTTATTTTCTAAAATTAACGGAATAATTTTACTTTGAATTTCAGTTGGCTCCTCAAAACCTTTCTGTTTGATAGATTTCAACATATCATTTGAAAGACCTAAACTTTCAAAATTGTTTCTGTTCATTTGAATCCTTTATTAACTTAAAAAAATGCGTGGTACGACATGAAAGGTAACAACCAAGAATAGAAACCAACTTCAGCAACTACGCTACTAATTTACATTGGAAAAATAGGCTAATTTGTACAGAAATCATAATTTTCAAAGTACACTGATATTACGAAGACTAAAGAAAATCCAAATTCACTTATAATTCGTTTGGCTTGCGCATAAATTTTGATAAGTATTCCAAAAACATTTCTTTCCACCAATTCCAATCGTGCCCAGTTTCGGGTCTTATATCAAGCAAGTGGTCAATTCCTTTAGAAGATAAAATTGCACTTAGCCTTCGGTTTTCATCAAGACAAATATCCAATTCTCCGGTGCCGAGAATTATTTTCATTTGTTTAATGTGATTTAGATACCACTCATCATTCAAGTTAGGTAAATAATCTGGCGGATTATTAAAATAGCAGTCGTCATCATAATATCCGTAAATAAAATCTTTTATATCGAAAGCACCACCCATAGAAAACAAATACTTAATTTTATCAGGATGGCGAAAAGCAAGATTAGCAGCATGGTAAGCGCCAAAACTACATCCGGCTGCGCAAACTTTATCAGCGTTAGTTTCAAACTTTGCAAACTCTATAACATCATAAAGAATAACACGCTCGTATGCTAAATGGGTTTTAACTCTGTCTGCCGGATGAATAATGTAGTTGTACCAGCTCATTGCATCAATTCCATCGGGGCAGTAAATTTTAATTTTTCCATCATCGAGCAGATGAGATACAGATTCGATTAAACCATGATCTTTGTTTTCGAAATATTTTCCTTTGGATGTAGGAAATAAAATTACCGGAAAACCAGCGTGCCCAAAGACGAGCATTTCAAAATCTCGGCTGAGATATTGTGTGTACCATTTGTGATATTGTTCTTGCATATGTTTAGAAACAGTTTGATAAATGAGCCTACTCTAAAAAGCCTTAAATTGAGTTTTTGCACTTTGAATTTGAGCAATAATCAAAGCATTTTTTCATCCGAAATACCTTTTTATAGTAGGCTCATAAATATTTTTGAACCAATATAAGGAAGGAAAAAGAAAGTTGCATTGTAGCAAATAAAAAAGCCGTCAAATTCTTGCAAATTGGACGGCTTAATTTTCAGTAACTGATTTTTACCAGAGCATCTTATAACTATTTAGCATTTTCATATAGTTAGCGCGTTCAAAAGCTGCAGGTTCTGCAACAGCTTTCTGACTCATACTTCCCTTCATTAAACTAATTGAGTCATATTCATTTTCAGTCATCCATTGTTCTAAACTTTTCAGAATTTCGCTAACTCTTTTAACACCGCCGGTTAAGATTTCGGAACACATCATAGAAACATCTGCGCCAGCCATCATAGATTTAATTACATCTAAATGAGAATGCACTCCGCTTGTTAAAGCGAGATTTGCTTTTACGTTACCATAAAGAATAGCAACCCAGCGAAGCGGCAATCTCATTTCCCAATTTGTGCTAAGAACCAAATTTGGCACAACTTCTAATTTTTCCAAATCAAAATCTGGTTGATAAAAACGGTTGAATAAAACTAAAGCATCTGCACCTGCATCATCAAGTTTTTTTGCCATGTTACTCATTGATGTAAAGAAAGGACTTAATTTAACTGCAACAGGAATCTTAACACTGTTCTTAATTTCTTTTACAACATTTACATACATATTTTCAATATCATTGCTGCTAACATTAGGATTAGCAGGAATGTAATAAACATTCAGTTCGAGAGCATCTGCGCCGGCTTGTTCTATATTCTTCGCATATTTAACCCAGCCGCCTGTACTAACGCCGTTTAAACTTCCTATTACAGGAATGCTAACAGATTTTTTCAAGTTAGCTATATGATCTAAATATTGATAAGGTGTTAGTTTAAATTCTTCCGGCTCTGGAAAGTAATTTATTGCTTCTGCATAACTTTCTGCGTGATATGATAGATAATGATTAAGCTCTCCAGATTCGTGATTAATTTGTTCCTCAAATAAAGAATAGCAAACAATTGCAGATGCGCCGGCATCTTCCAATGCTTTAACTGTATCAACACTTTGCGATAGCGGAGACGCAGATGGAACGATTGGATTCTTCAGATTCAATCCCATATATGTTGTTGATAGATCCATTTTAACTCCTATTTATTTTCAATTTTCATTTTCAATAAAATATCCGGCTGTTATACTTGCAGCCGGATTTCAAATTAGTTCTTAACTTCTACATCGTTGTTGCCAAATTTCATCCCTGCCATCTGCTCATAAAACTTCCATTTCTTTAGTACTTCAGCTTGTCCTAATGCAAGCAACTCTTTTGCTTCTTTTGGATGAGATTTTGTAAGCATATTATAACGTGTCTCGGTGTAGATATAATCTTCTAATTTAATTTTCGGAGCTTTAGAGTCTAACTTAAGCGGATTTTCGCCTTTTGCAAAGTTATCCGGATTATATCTGAATAAAGGCCAATGCCCAGAATCAACAGCGGCTTTCTGATGATCCATACCTTTTGCAATATTGATACCGTGTGCAATACAATGACTGTAAGCAATTATTACAGATGGTCCATCATAAGCTTCTGCTTCTAAGATAGCGCGCAAAGTTTGCACATCGTTTGCGCCCATAGCAATTTTTGCAACGTAAACATTTCCGTAACTCATAGCCATCATAGCCAAATCTTTCTTTGCTGTTGGCTTTCCGGCGGCAGCAAATTTTGCTACGGCGCCAAAAGATGTTGCCTTAGACATTTGACCGCCTGTGTTGGAATAAACTTCAGTATCCATAACTAAAATGTTTACGTTTTTGCCGGAAGCAATTACGTGATCTAAACCGCCGAAACCAATATCGTAAGCCCAGCCATCTCCGCCCATAATCCATACTGATTTTTTTACCAAATAATCTGCAACTTCCATCAGTTTTTCTGCATCGGCAGTTTTGCAGGATTCAAGTTTCTTCTTTAATTCAGCTACTCTTTCTCTTTGTTCGAAAATGCCAGCTTCATCTTTCTGGTTTGCATTCAAAATTGCATCAACTAATTCTTGACCAATCTTATCTTGTAATTTTAGAGTAAGTTCTTTAGCAAACTGACATTGTTTATCAATTGATAAACGCATACCAAAACCAAATTCTGCGTTATCTTCAAACAGAGAATTTGACCAAGCCGGCCCGCGTCCATCGCTATTTTTTGCCCAAGGAGTTGTTGGCAGGTTTCCACCATAAATTGATGAGCAGCCTGTTGCGTTAGCTACTAATAATCTATCTCCAAATAATTGAGATACTAATTTTACATAAGGAGTTTCACCACAGCCAGAACATGCGCCAGAAAATTCGAATAATGGCTGCTGCAACTGCTGCGCTTTTATTACACTTGTATTGATTAATCTTCTATCCATTTCCGGAATTGTTAAGAAGAAATCCCAATTTGCTCTTTCTTGTTCTCGTATAGGAATTTGCGGAACCATATTGAGTGCTTTGAGGCGTGTTTCTTTCTTATTCTTAGCTGGGCATACTTCAACGCAAAGTTCGCAGCCAGTACAATCTTCTACTGCAACTTGAATTGAATAAGCAGAGTTATCTGGGAACTCTTTACCTTTAGAATCCATATGCTTGAAGGCAGCCGGCGCATCTGCAAGCAGAGATTTATCATACGCTTTAATACGAATTGAAGCGTGAGGGCAAACCATAGCGCATTTACCGCATTGAATACATACATCTGGATCCCAAGCCGGAACTTCGAGAGCGATATTTCTCTTTTCCCATTGAGTTGTAGCAGATGGAAATGTACCATCAACCGGCATTTCGCTAACTTTAACAAAATCTCCTTTGCCTTCCATCATTTTACTTAATACGTTCTTTACGTAATCAGGAGCTTTATCAGAAACGATTGAAGGAATTTGGATTGTGCCTACTTTTAGCGAAGAGTAATTAATTGGGAATAAGTTTTCAAGGGTTTGATCTACAGCTTCAAAGTTTTTACTAACAATTTCTTCACCCTTAGAGCCATAAGTTTTTGTAATGGAGTTTTTAATTTGTTCAATCGCTTCGTCTTTTGGAAGTATGCCGGAAATTGCAAAGAAGCATGTCTGCATAATTGTATTTACACGCCCACCCATTCCGGTTTTATTCGCTACTGTGTAACCATCAATTACGTAAAACTTCAATTTCTTATCAATTATTTGCTGCTGCACTCTTTGCGGAAGTTTATCCCAAGTTTCATCTTTGCTGAAAGGAGAGTTTAACAAGAAAGTACCGCCATTAACAATTTTATCAAGAACATCAAATTTTTCTAACAAGCCAAAAGTATGGCAGCCAACAAAACTTGCGGTTTGTACTAAATATGATGAGTGAATTGGATTTGGTCCAAATCTTAAGTGAGATACAGTTGTAGAACCAGATTTTTTAGAATCGTAAACAAAATATCCTTGAGCAAAGTTTGGAGTTTCTTCGCCAATAATTTTGATCGAGTTTTTGTTTGCGCCAACAGTACCATCAGCGCCTAAACCATAAAACAAGCATCTAACAACTTCATCACCTTCTGTCATAAACGTAGAATCGTAATCAAGATTCGAGAATGTAACGTCATCAATAATACCAACAGTAAAGTGATTCTTTGGAGAATCTAAATTCAAGTTATCATAAACAGCTTTAACCATTGCAGGAGTAAATTCTTTTGATGATAAACCGTAACGCCCGCCTACAATCTTTGGCATCTTAACAAATGGAGCAGTACCGTTTGCAAAAGCTTCTGAAATAGCAGTAACGATATCAAGATATAAAGGCTCGCCAAGCGCGCCTGGTTCTTTTGTTCTATCAAGAACAGAAATCTTTTCAACCGTTTTTGGAAGAGCCTCGAGCAAGTGTTTAGCAGAGAATGGTCTGTATAATCTTACTTTAACCAAACCTATTTTCTCGCCGGTTTCCTTGGTTAGATAATCTATTGTTTCTTGTGCTGTTTCCGCGCCAGAACCCATCATAACAACAACTCTTGTAGCATCTGGTGCGCCATAATAATCAAACAAGCGATATTGACGGCCCGTAATTGTTGCAAATTTATCCATTGCGCTTTGTACAATTTCTGGACAGGCATTGTAAAACTTATTAACAGTTTCTCTTCCTTGGAAGTAAACATCGGGATTCTGAGCTGTACCGCGTATGAAAGGGTTTTCCGGGTTCAATGCTCGCTTCTTAAAATCTTTTACTTTCTCGTAATCAATCATTTCACGGATATCATCATCACTCAATTCTTCAATCTTCATTACTTCTGCAGATGTTCTAAAACCATCAAAGAAGTGAATAAATGGAACTCTTGATTCTAAAGATGCACGGTGAACTATTGCAGCAGTATCCATAATTTCTTGTACGGAATTGGAACAGATAAGTCCAAATCCGGTTTGACGGGTTGACATAACATCGCTATGATCTCCAAAAATAGAAAGAGCAGCAGCAGCGATTGAACGAGCGCTTACATGGAAAACTGCCGGAGTCAATTCGCCTGCAATTTTGTACATGTTTGGTATCATCAAGAACAAACCTTGAGATGCAGTAAATGTTGTAGTTAAAGCGCCTGTTTGTAATGCGCCATGAACTGCGCCGGCAGCGCCGCCTTCACTTTGAAGTTCTGAGACTGTGGGAACTGTTCCCCAAATATTTTTAAGCTGCTTTGCAGCCCAAGCATCCGATAGTTCACCCATCGTTGAAGATGGCGTAATCGGATAGATAGCAATTACTTCGCTTACGCGGTATGCAACGTGAGCGGCGGCTTCATTGCCATCAATTGTTATTTTTCTTCTCTCCATTTATTCCTCTTTATTTATAATGTAAAATTAATCGTTTACTAAAAACTGTTTCTGTGCAAGAATCTTGCCACTTAGAAGATTAAATTATCTTGTTTTTTAGCAATTTTTTATACAGAAATCAAAAAAATTCTTATAAAATTGGGATTTAGCGGTGTTCAAATCTTATTTTTAAGAATCTGCTGCTAAAGACGGGCTCAAAAATAGAAATTGCGATGGATAAAATAAAGACTTGCTTGTCTAAAATTTCAGCAAAAACCCACTCTAATGGATTTATAACCGAATTTGTCTCTAATACGCTTAACAGCTTTAAACATTTCTTTACGTGGAAAGTTATCGAACAAATCCTCTTGTTCTGTTAGATAATTGAATTTACTTAGCTTTACACCAAGTAAACGCAATTCTGTTTCGGGAATGTAAGACTTTCTAAAAAGATTAATGACAGTCTGAAAAACTAACTGATCATCATCTGTAGGCGTAATTTTCTTATCTCGGGTTATTGTGCAAAAACGAGTATTACGAATTTTAACAGTTACAGTTGAAGCAAGCCAATTTTTGTTTCTAAGCTGCTGGCAAACATCCTGCGCTAATTCAAAAAGAATTCTTTCAAAATATTCTGTGTCTGCTCCTTCATGATGAAAAGTAGTTTCGTGGGAAATGCTTTTTCTAAGATAATCGAAATGGAATTCATCTGAACCTAAACCGTGAGATTTCCTCCAAAGATAATCTCCATATTTTCCGAATATTCTTCGTAAAGTTTCTGGAGAAAGACTAGAAATTTGTTCTAATTTGTAAAATCCTTTAGAGTTTAACATCTTCTTAGCAACCTTACCAATACCTGGAATTGTTTCTACAGGCATTGGAGCTAAAAAATCTTTTTCCATACCAGGTATTACGTAAGTAACTCCGCATGGCTTATTAAAATCGGAAGCAATTTTTGCTATTGTTTTGTTCGAGCCGATTCCAATAGAACAAGGCAGCCCAAGTTTATCAATAATCTCTTTTTGAATTTTAGAAGCAAACATGAAAAGCGAACCGTAGATTCTTTCGCAGCCGGTAAAATCCATTGAGAACTCATCAATCGAACATTGTTGAATAACCGGAGCGTAAGCTTCTAAAATTTCTCTTACAGCTTTAGAATATTTAGAATACTCCTTGTGTCTCCCGCGAACATAAATTCCATTAGGACAAAGTCTGTAAGCAGTTTTAATTGGCATAGAAGAATAAAGACCATAAGCACGAGCTTCGTAAGAACAAGTTGTAACAATGCCTCTTCCCTTTTTAGGATCGCCGCCTAAGATTACCGGCTTTCCTATAAGCGAAGGATCAAATAATCTTTCTACAGAAACAAAGAAAGCATCCAGGTCTAAGTGAAATATTGTTTTCATTCTACGAACTCATCAAAGTATAATCTCGAAATAACCATCCTTAATTTCAACAATTGTTTTGCTTGATTCCGAAGGCATGTTAGACTTGTACTTACCAGAAAAACCACCTACAATTTTCAGCTCTTTGCCGTTATAATCAATTTTTGTTGCTTCAATTTTAAGTTGCATACTTGGATATTGCCAATTAACTCTTTCTTTTCCATAATAAAATTCAACTGCAACATCTTTAGGCCCGTAATTAAAATTAAAGCGCCTTTCAATTTTATATGCCTTAGTACGACTTAATATTTGAAAACGTAATTCGGATTCTTTAATCCCAACACCCAAATTAGCTTTGTCTAACTCCTTAAAAGGAAGCTCCATAGAAATTAACTGCTGTCCAGTCGAATCGTTTTTTTCAGCACGAGCGCTGATAACAATTTCATTCTCTTTACGAAGCACAATCGAATTTATAGGCAAATCAAATTTTTCTCCATTAAACTCTAATCTTATTCTTCCTTTATCGACTTGAGAAAATGTTACTGTGCTAAACAAAAACAATATCATTAATATTTTTTTCATTTCAATTTTCCTTTTGAGATTGCCTTAGGCTAATGAATAATAGCTCTGAAACATACTTCTCATAATCTGAGTAACCGTAAATTTCATATTTGTCTTTTTCCTTTGTAAAAACGGCACTCCAGTTTTCTTGCGGCATTTCTATTAAGCAACGATTATGATCGAACACTAACCTTTTCTTAAAAGAACTCCAGCGGGGGATCTCGTCGTTAAGATTCAATTTAGCGTAATCAACAATTACATCTGCTGTCAATTTATTTTTCGTGTAGTTAATCGGAATGAGTATCACTTTGTAGTTTGAAGCAAAAATGTTTGTACTAGTTTCATAACTATTATAACGTTTCATCTTACTCTCATTATAAAGCGAAAATGGGAACTTAAACTCAGCTAGATAGATTGGCGTGTTAACTTTAAGCGAGTCTGAATTATTAGAAACAATGTTGTAAACTTCAGTTAGATTAAATAGTTCGTAATTTCTTAGGTTGTTCACGTTCTGAAAGGATCTAAGTTCTTTTGGTGGATAAATGCCTATCTCTGCGGAAAAAGCAAAATCTATTTTATTAATATTTGATTCTCGAATAGAGTTTTTTATCACTGAGAACAACGCTTGATTTACATTCAAAGCTTGCTGTTCTTTTTGCAATGTTTTAATAACTAAGCCAAACTTATATTCTGGTAAAGCAGTTTGCAGAAAATCTAAATTTACCTTTCCATTCTCATCTTGTTTAAGAGCTTTATAAAACACTTTAGTTTTGGAGTCTATTTCAATGCTTGCATTTTCTTGTTTTTCATTTTGGCTAATTGCGGCAAACTTTGCCAGAAACACCTTTTTATTGCTGTTCTCGTTACTTGAATAAACTGGCTTAATCTGAAAGGAAAGCACAGTCTTTGAATCTGAGCCTTTAATAAATCCTTCTAAATCACCAAGCAAAGGTGAATCATTTTCGATCCAACGAGGAATTAAGAACTCCGGATTGCTGCCATTTTCCTCATAATTCAAATAATCATAACCGCCTCTGCCAGCATTTCCAAAAATTGATTTGAAATGTTTCGGAATGATGAAGTATCCATCGAAACGATCGTTAGGTTTAATTACATAAGTAATTTTGGAAGACTTAACAGCATCTTTAGAACTCATTGTAAATTCAGCAAGAAATGTTTCGTTTTGTTGTGCCTGGAAGGCTTGAACAAAAACGGACAATTCAATAATGGTGATAAATAATATGAGATTAATTCGATACAATTTGCCCTCCGATAAAATCATCTTTGTTAATAACAACACGGTTAGCTAAAGATATTTCTGTATTCTTCTTATATTGTTCGAAAGTTTTTGTTGCCGGTACTTCCGCAGCTACACTTTTATTCGACTTTCTTTCTTTAGTATGAATTGCTTTTTTATTTGCAGCTGTAAATTCTCTTGACGATTCTGAGCTTTTCATTTCTACTTTATCTTGTTGAATCTGTAGATATTTTATAGAATTATATTTTTCCAATAACGAATTGAACTTCTCTTCCGCAAGATTATATTTATTTTGTCCAAACCATAGCATCATTAAAAGAACAATCGCAGCAACGGAGCTAAAAGCAAAACCAATCTTAAAAACGTTTGTTCTAACAAAACCTTGAACCGGCTGTAAAGTCCTTAGTGGAAACAGATCAGTTCTTACTTCCGCATGATGATTTGTTACCTCTCTTTTTATTTTAAGTAGATCAGAATAAGCCTTGCGTGCTTTGGAATCATTAGCTAAAACACTAAATACAGCTATCTGTTCTGTCTCATCAAGTTCGTTATCAACAAGTTGACTTATTTTTATTTCTAAACTTTCCATCACAAACTTCCTTCCAATATTTTTCTTAGTTTCTGACGAGTTCTAAATAATTTTATCTTAACATTTTCCAAAGTATTGTTAGTAATTTCTGCTATTTCCAAATAGGAATAGTTTGCATATTCCTTTAAGAACAATAATTCACTTTGCTGTGGAGTTAAGCTTTTTAGAGCATCTTGTAAAGTAATCATATCATCAAGTTTCAACTCATATATAGAATCAAACGAATCATCATCAATGGTTGAGTTATTGTTATCAGCTCTTTTGAGCTTTGAAAAACAATAGTTTCTTGCAACCACTAACAACCATGTCTTCTGACTTGCGTCTCCTCGAAAAGTATTTTCGTTTTCAACATACTTAACAAAAGTTTCTTGAACTGCATCTTTAGCGTCATCTGAATCCTTTAATATGCTAAGCGAGTATCTGTAAATATCCATGGAGTATCTTTCATATAACTCCGGTAGTGGAAGTATTTCTCGTTTAGTATTCAGAATAACTTTTTCCATTGCTTTAACAAATAGACATTTGAGTTATTGAAAAGTTACAATTAGAAAAAATAATTAACGGAGCTTGGTTTACACACCAGTTACAGTAACAACAATTTTTCTTGAACCACCATAATTGCGGTGTTCGCATAAATATATTCCCTGCCAAGTGCCAAGATTAAATTTTCCATTAGTAATTGGAATTGTAACAGAAGCGCCAAGAATTGATGCTTTAATATGAGATGTCATGTCATCGGTTCCTTCAAGAGTATGCTCGTAAAATCTTGCATCACTTTCCGGTACAGCTCTATTAAAATATATTTCCATATCCTCGCGTACAGATGGATCTGCATTCTCGTTTATTGTTAGCGAAGCAGAAGTATGTTTAATAAAAATGTTTGCAATTCCGGCTGAAATATTTTTCAATTCCGTCAGCTGTAAAAGAATTTCATTTGTAATTAGGTGAAATCCGCGAGGTTTTTGTTTTACCGTAATTTCTTTTTGAAATACCATTTGAGTTCTCGAATAATTTTAAAGTAATAATTCCAACTGTTTTTCTCCACCACAATATTTTTGTTCATGTTCGAGCAGCCATTTTTTCCGCCACAAGCCGCCTGCATAGCCGGTAAGACTTCCGTCACTTCCAATAACACGATGGCAGGGAATAATAATAGAAATGGGATTTTGACCATTTGCCTTAGCTGCGGCTCTGATAGCTAACTGATCTCCTAACATTTTTGCAATAAATAAATAACTCTTTGTATAACCAAAGGGAATTTTTAGCAATTCGTTCCATACTTTCTTTTGAAACTCTGTGCCATTAGGATTTAGATTTAACTCAAATTCTTTTCTTCCACCGTAGAAATATTCATCGAGTTGTAGAGCGCAGTTTTTTACATAATCATTAGTTAGAAATTCACTATCAAACTTTTCTTCAACAAAACTTACTCTCTTAATTGATTCATCACTTCCAAAAATTTCAATCAATCCAATTGGTGAGTTAAAGTAAGTTTTATATTCTATGCTTTCGGTTCTTGGTTTCATTTCATCACCTTTCAACTGAAAATTAGTGAATCATACTTCTGTAAATACCAACAACTACGCCAACAATTTTAAAACTTGTTCGTATAGGGTCTATAATAATTGGTTCATATTCTTTGTTTTCGGAATGCAGTTCAATTCCATTTTCTGTTTTGTAAAACCTTTTAACTAAAGCAGCATCCTCAAGAACAGAAGCAACTACATTTCCGTTTTTTGGTTCCAGATTTGGATTAACAATTACAACGTCTCCATTAATAATGTTTACATCAACTAAACTATTGCCTCTAACTCTTAACAAGAATGAATCTTTAGGCAATCTTGCAATTTTGGGCAGGTCAATCGAATCAATAGCGCTTGGGTAAATTGTTAGCGGGTTACCAGCAGCTACTTCACCTATTATTGGGCGAGATACAAAAATCTTGTCTTCCAACAGCAATTCTATGCCTCGCGAAATTTTAGGATTCCTTTTGATGTAATTTTTCTTTTCTAAAGCATGCAAATGTTGTTGAACAGTAGCCCTGTTTTTATATCCAAAATGTAAAGCTATATCAGCTAAAGTTGGCGGAAGTTGGTGTTTTTCTTTTCGTTCAATAAGAAATTCTAAAATTATTTTTTGTGTATTTGTAAGATTTTTCTTTGTCAAAATTTTATACCATACAAATGTATGGTATAAAATATATCTCAAGAGAGAATAAATCAAGGTGTAGTTGAATTGTTTGTAAATTTAGAGCGGTATTAAAAACTTTTTTTTAAAAATTATGCTTAAAACACAAAAAAAAACCAAAGTCCGCAAAGGATATTGATATTTTTAGAGGCGCACTTTATTTTATACAATCCCTTTGAATCTTAATGGGCAATAATTGACTCCTTTTCATGCGAAATATTATGCTTACGAATTAACCAAAAATAGTCCTTCAGACAGTATTCAAAAACTAGTTACCTCTTTGATGGATGCTCAAGTTGATCTTAACCCGCATCAAGTTGAAGCTGCACTTTTTGCCTTTCGCTCTCCTTTATCTACCGGAGCAATACTCGCTGATGAAGTCGGTCTAGGCAAAACAATAGAAGCCGGATTAATCGTTTCTCAAAAGTGGGCTGAAAGGAAAAGAAAGATTTTAATAATCGTTCCCTCTAATCTACGCAAGCAGTGGAATCAAGAATTACTCGATAAGTTTTTTCTAAACTCTATCCTTCTTGAAACGAAATCTTTCAATGATGAAATAAAAAAAGGTATTCTAAATCCTTTCGATCAAAAAGAAATTATTATTTGTTCATATCAGTTTGCACGTAAACAAGAACAATATATTCGTCTCATAAATTGGGATTTGGTTGTAATTGATGAAGCTCACCGTTTGCGTAACGTTTATAAACCAAACAATAAAATAGCAAACTCTATTAAAAATTCTATTGCTAATGCACCCAAAATTTTACTTACTGCAACACCATTACAGAATTCTTTATTAGAACTTTTTGGTCTTGTGAGTTTTGTTGATGAATATGCTTTCGGAGACTTGAAGAGTTTTCGCATTCAATATTCACGGCTGGCTGATGAGAATATTTTTAATGAATTAAAAGCGCGGCTTGCACCGCTCTGTATTCGAACTCTCAGAAGACAAGTTCTTGAATACATTCGTTACACAAAAAGAATTCCTATCACACAAGAATTCTTCCCGACTGATGAAGAACAGCAACTCTATGATTTGGTTTCAGACTATTTACAATCTGAAAAATTATTTGCACTTCCTCCAAGTCAAAGACAGTTGATGACTCTTGTTCTAAGAAAACTTCTAGCTTCATCAACTTATGCAATATCCGGAACTCTCCAAGCACTTTCTCAAAAGCTTGATGTAATTATTGAGTCAAATCAAGTTCAAGAAGCTCCGCTCGAAAACGAGCTGCAAACTAATTATGAGGAATACGAAGAAATTAAAGACGAATGGGAAGATGATGGAAACGATGAATCCGATACATATTCCAAAGAGCAGATCGAAGAAATAAAGAAAGAATCGCAAAAACTGAAAGAGTTTTTTGAACTCGCACGGGCTATTCAAATTAATTCCAAAGGTGAGGTTTTGCTTTTAGCACTCCATAGAGGAATCACAGAAATTGAACGACTTGGTGCAAATCGAAAAGCAATCATTTTTACTGAATCAACACGAACACAACAATATCTTTCCGACTTATTGGACAGAACTGCGTTTCAAAATAAAATAGTTTTATTCAACGGTTCTAATAACGATCATCTGTCCAACGAAATTTATCAGAAGTGGTTAAAGAAACATCAAGGGACTGATAAAGTTTCCGGTTCCAAGACTGCTGATAAACGAGCTGCAATCATAGAATATTTCAAAGATGAAGCGGAAATAATGATTGCAACGGAAGCTGCTGCTGAGGGTGTTAACCTTCAATTTTGTTCATTGGTTGTTAATTACGATCTCCCATGGAATCCCCAAAGGATTGAACAGCGAATTGGTAGGTGCCATCGTTATGGTCAAGCTTTCGATGTTGTAGTTGTGAATTTCCTAAATAAAAAGAACGCCGCAGATCAAAGAGTTTATCAATTGTTGGATGAAAAATTCCAATTGTTCAGCGGTGTTTTTGGTGCAAGCGATGAAGTCCTTGGAACCATAGAATCCGGAATAGATTTTGAGAAAAGAATTGTAGAAATTTATCAGAAGTGCAGAACATCCGAAGAGATAAATCTTGCTTTCGATGAATTACAAAAATCATTCGAACCTCAGATTGATGAAACAATTAATGTCACCAGGCAAAAACTTCTCGAAAACTTTGATCAAGATGTAATAGATAAATTGAGAATCAACTTCGAACAAAGCAAAGATTACTTAAATCGTTATGAAGAATGGCTCTGGAATCTAACGAAACACTTTTTAACTGATTATGCTACTTTCGATTCATTAGAACATTCTTTCTACCTTCATACAAATCCTTTCCCGCAAGAATTTATTCATCATGGTCCTTATAAAATTACTAAGAGTGGAGATGATGCAAATATTTATAGAATTGGTCATCCTTTAGCGCAGAGAATCATTGAAGAATGTAAATCATGCACTATGGGCAACCACGATGTAATCTTTACCTATAGAGACAAAATAATTTCTATCATTGAACAATTCATAAATAAATCCGGGTGGCTAATTGCTCAATACTATTCAATCTCATCATTCGAACAAGAAGACTATGTGATTCTTTCCGCTCTCACTGATGATGGAATTGTTTTGGATCTTGAACAATGCAGTAAATTATTTTTGCTCGATGGTGAAATGACCTCCGGTCATGCTGAATCTCGACAAAGTCGGGATGAAGCATCTCCAAACATTCCACTACAAACTATAACCATTCTTCAAGATAATTTGAAAAAAGAAAAAGAAATCATTCTCGATCACAATAAAGAAAGAAACTCCAAATACTTTGATGAAGAAATTACCAAGCTCGAATGTTGGGCTGATGATCTTAAAGGTAGTTTGGAACTTGAACTTAAAGATTTAGATCGTGAAATTGGTGTTAAGAAATCCGAAGCGAGAAAGATTCTTAACCTTGAAGAAAAAGTTTCTGCACAAAGAGAAATCAAGGATATGGAAAAAAAGAGAAGTGAGCTTCGCCGGAATCTCTTTTTAGCTCAAGACGAAGTTGATAAACGAAAAGAAAAAATAATTGAAGATATCGAAGCAAGATTACAGCAGAAAATAGAAACTAAAGAACTATTTACAATTAGATGGACATTGATTTCATCACCGGTTTAATAAGAATCTTTAAAACAAGAACCGCCCAATTATCTTGAGCGGCTCCGTAACTACATTAACACTTGGTCAATAAGATAGTTCAAAACTATAATTGCAACAGATAAAAGTCAATATTTTTATAAGGTTCTTGATACACCAATGTTAAAAAACATTTACAATATTTGTAAATAATTATTAAATTGCATATGCAGATTTCATACAAAACAAGAAAACTGGAAAAGAGCTTGACTGACCCAAAGGAAATATCAAAAACCTATGGTGTTATGGCTAAGAAAGTAAATCAAAGAATGAAAGACTTACTTGCCGCTGCCACTCTTTCGGTTATGCAAACTTTACCCGCAGCTAATTGCCACGAACTAAAAGGAGAACGTACCGGCGAGCTTGCAGTTGATATTTCCGGCAATTGGAGAATTATCTTCGAACCCGCTCACGATCTAATTCCGGTTAAAGCTGATGGTGGGTTAGATTGGAATTCTGTTACGCAAATTCGAATTCTGGAAGTGGTTGATTATCATTAAAAATTTTGAGGTATAACATGACTAGTGAATATAAACTTAAAAGAGAATTGCTCTCGCCTCCTGGTGATACAATTCAAGAAACTATTGATACCATTGGTATGAACCAGTATGAACTTGCTGAGCGTCTTGGCAAGAACATTAAAAATGTTAATCAGATTATCAAAGGCAAAGAACCAATCACAACTTCAACAGCTATCGCCTTGGAAAAAGTTTTAGGAATACCCGCAGACTTTTGGATTGAACGTGATAGACAATATCAAAAGGAACTTGCCGAAATTGAATTTGATGAATACCTTGAAGATTGTAAAGATTGGACCAAACATTTTCCCACAGCAAATATGATGAAACTTGGTTGGATTTCTGAAACAAGAAATCCTATCGAGCTTTCAAAATCTATGTTAAACTATTTTGGTATTGCCTCTCCCCAGCAATGGAACACACTTTATATTAGTAAAGCAGCTAAGGTTGCTTTCAAAATATCCTTGGTGCATACAAGTGAACCGGAAGCTATTTCAGTTTGGTTAAGAAAAGGTGAAATTGATGCTAAGAAACTACAATTGAAAGAGTTCAATAAAGATTTATTCAGAAAAAGTCTGGATAAAATCAAAGAACTTTCATTTCATCATCCGGCTGACTTCAAAGATCAACTTCAAAAACTATGTTCCGAAACCGGTGTCGCTGTTGTCTATACACCAAATATTCCCAAGGCAACAATTAGCGGCGCAACAAGATGGATTTTTAATACAACTATTCCTCTAATTCAGTTGTCCGGCAGATATAAAACAAATGACCATTTTTGGTTTACTTTTTTTCATGAAGCTGGTCACGTTCTGCTGCATGGTAAAAAAGATGTTTTCTTAGAAGAAGTTGCTGGGCATAAAATTGATAAAGAAAAAGAAGCTGAAGCAGATAGGTTTGCAAGTAAATTTCTTATCTCTGATAATCAATACCAACAGTTACTTCAGCATAAACCTTACAGCGAAACTTCTATACTGGATTTTGCAAATAAACAGCGCATCCACCCTGCAATTGTTGTTGGTAGGTTACAGCATGATGATATCATTCCACATTCCAGATTGAATGACATAAAAATTCATATTGATCTTTTCAATTAGACCATGAATAGGGATGTCAACATGTTGATCCTTTTTATTTTTGTCTTGACTTATTCGTGTTTTCTCTTAACCTTTTTGCATGGTGCAATATGAATAACGATAAAGAAAGTCTTAGCAGCGATATTATCCTTTACACTGCTGAATCCGGAGACGTAAAGGTTGAAGTTCTATTTAACAATGAAACCTTTTGGTTAAACCAGAAAAAACTTGCTGAATTATTCCAAGTTGATCGATCGGTAATTACCAAACATCTAAAAAACATCTTTGCTAATAAGGAATTGGATGAGAATTCAGTTAGTGCAAAAATTGCACATACTGCCGCAGATGGAAAAACTTATTCTGTGCAGTTTTATAATTTAGACGCAATTATTGCTGTCGGCTACCGTGTTAATAGTTTCCAAGCAACTCAGTTTAGAATTTGGGCTACCAAAACTCTCCGCGAATTTATGATTAAAGGTTTTGTCCTCGATGATGAACGCTTAAAACAAGGAAAACGATTCGGTAAAGATTATTTTGATGAACTCCTAGAACGCATACGCGAAATACGTGCAAGCGAACGAAGATTTTATCAAAAGATAACTGATATTTACCAGCAGTGTAGCATTGATTATAACCATGATGCTGATATCACCCGGAAATTTTATAAGACGGTTCAAAACAAACTTCATTGGGCGGTAACTGGAAAAACTGCCGCTCAACTTATTGCTGAAAGAGCAGATTCATCTAAACCACAAATGGGGTTACTTACCTGGAAAAATTCTCCCAAAGGTAAAATTGCTAAAAGTGATGTTGGAGTAGCAAAGAATTATTTAACAGAAAAAGAAATAAAAGAACTTGAACGCATTGTCTCTATGTATCTGGATTATGCCGAAAACCAAGCGGCGCGACAAATACCAATGAAGATGACCGATTGGGTTAATAAGGTGGATGCTTTTTTACAGTTTAACGAATATGATATATTGAAAGATGCCGGAAAAATGAGCCATGATGTTGCTATTAAACTTGCTGAGGGTGAATTTGATAAATTTAGAGTTATACAAGATCACAACTACGAAAGTGATTTTGACGAAGAAGTTAAAGAAGTTGAGAGACGGCTTAAAGGTAATGAGAAGAAATTGCTGAAAGAAGTGAAGAAAAATAAAAAGGGCAAAAAATAGGATTATAATAATGAGGATAAGTGAAATATTTATTAAAAATTTTAGATCCATTAAAGAGACCAGAATAAATCCAAATAGTTTTAACGTATTGATTGGTCAGAATAATCATGGTAAGACAAATTTCTTTAATGCAATCGAATGGTTTTATAATGGGAAAGGTGATATTGATTTAATCCGACATTGTGATGCTAACGGTGAAGATATTGAAGTAATAATAACTTTTAGCGATGTTCAACAAAATCTTCAATACATCTCTAATGAGGATAATCAAGTTAAGTTAAAAAATATTCTTGCTGATTCAGATTCTATGCAAATAAAAAGATCTTCTGATAAACCAAATCAAAGATTTATTTATAACCCTATTGAAAAAGAATATCAAAAACAGCCTACTGGTGCCGATAGTGCCTTTAATAATTGTATTCCGCGATTTGAGTTTATAGAGGCTACAAAAAGTCTCAAAGAAGTAACATCGTATAAAAATACAACACCAATAGGTCAGATGTTGAGTAGTGTTATTGCTAACGTCTTAGAAAAAGATGAAGACTATAGAAAATTTAAAGATCAGTTCGAAATATTATTCCAATCAGAAAATTCAAAAGTTAAGAAGACGCTTGATGATCTAAGCGCAAAAGTAGCAGTCTATTTACAACAGCAATTCTCCGATTGCACAAAAGTAGAATTTGATGTGAGGCAGCCTGAAATAGATGAATTTCTAAAAAATTATAAAACAAATCTTGACGATGGTGTAAAAACTACAGCTGAGGAGAAAGGTGATGGTATGCAAAGAGCATTAATGCTTGCCATCATTAAGACACACGCAGATTTTAGAAGAAATGAAGCATTAGGCAGAGCCTTTGTTTTTTTTATTGATGAAGCAGAATTACATTTACATCCTACTGGTCAAAGACAGCTAAAGAATTCTCTTATTGAGTTAACAAATTCTGTTGACCAAGTATTTATCACAACTCATTCCTCCGTTTTTATAGCCGATGATCACACTCACCAAAATATATATAAAGTAGATAAAGATAATAGGAAAACTGAAATTACTTGCGTTAGTAGAACTGATCGCCAGTCGATAGTTTATGATTTGCTTGGAGGTAGCCCGGCTGATTTGTTATTCCCTTCTAATTTTTTGATTGTTGAAGGCAGAAGTGAAGAAATATTCATTAACAACATTGTAAAGAAATTTTATCCTAATAAACCAACTATACATATAGTGGCAGCCCATGGTGATGATGAAGCTCAAAGACAGTCGATGGAAGCTATTAACAAAGTATTTGATCCATTAAAAAATACACCAATCTATAAATCTAAATTGATTTTGTTATTAGACAAACCAGATAATACAAAGTTACCTCGCTATAATGAATTTATTAAACTCAATAAATTCCTCAATGAAAATGGTCAAGTTTTTCAATTACCATTCAATACTTTAGAGGAATATTATCCGAAAGCGTCGACATCTAAATGCACATTATCTAAAAAGGTTTTAAAAGCTAAATGGATGAGTGAAAATCTAACTCAGCAGCAATTTGAAGAAGAAATGTCAGTTATTTTTGAAGCATTAAATAAGTGTTGGGTAAACGCATATACATTAAATAATTAATAAGATTATGTATTGGAGAAATTTTTGAACCACAAACCAAAATTAGAATTAACCTGGACCCGCCGCCGCTTTGCTTTGGCAGGCAAGTTGGCAAAAATATTAAGGAATTGCATGCATGAATAATGGAAAACAAAAATTAGAATTGACGTGGATAGGGAAAAATGACCAGCCAAAACTTGAACCGCGCATTTTAATTGAAGACCCGGAGAAATCCTACGGCAATAAGAACACCGAGAACATGCTTATTTACGGTGATAACCTTCTTGCTCTTAAAGCTCTTGAACAAGATTTTGCCGGAAAAATAAAATGTATTTACATCGACCCGCCTTTCAATTCAGATCAAGCATTTCCTGAATATGATGATAGTATGGAACATAGTTTATGGTTGGATTTAATGTATCGCCGAGTAAAGTATTTGCACAATTTACTTTCGGCTGATGGAGTGTTTTTTGCAGAGATAGATGACACTGAAGGAAGTTATCTTCAAATAATACTTGATGAAATATTTGGAAGAAGAAATCGGATTGGGACAGTATCCATTAGAAGGAGTGCCGCCACTGGTCATAAAGCAATAAATCCTGGTCCAGTAAATGTTGTTGATTTTCTCCACATATATTCGAAAAATAAGTCGGCCTGGAAATACAATCCAATTTATGTAGCTCGCAAAGATTATGATTGGGCTTACTCTACAAGATTGATTAATCCTAAGGATAATTATTCAAATTGGAAATTCGAGTCATTAAGTGATCATATTGCAAAGACGCTTGGATATAATTCAATGCGAGAATGCAAAAAAGCAATTGGTAAAAGAAAATTTGACGTTGAATATGTAGATTATGCAATGTCTCACCCTGAGGAAATAATACGTTTTGCTCAGCCCAATTATTCTGGCGTTAGCAAAGCAGCAAGAGAGCTTATCGATTTGTCTGTTAATGAACCTACTAAAATATTCCGACTCGAGAGAGAAGAACATAGTGATATGTATTTTCTTTCCGGTGATCGAATCTTATTCTTAAAAGATAAAGTTGCTGATGGCACTGCTTATAATTCAGACGGTGTAGTTCTTATCGAACCACTAACTAATTTTTGGGATGATCTTGCTTGGCAAGGAATTGCTAAAGAAGGTGGTGTAGATTTCCCCAAAAATAAAAAACCAGAACGATTGCTTCATCGAATAATTGAAATGACTACTAAAAATGGAGATTGGATTTTAGATTCTTTCGCTGGATCCGGAACTACTGGTGCAGTTTCACACAAGATGAACCGCAAGTGGATACTTGTTGAAAAAGGTGAACACTGTCATACACTAGCTCAACCACGTCTTATATCAGTCGTAAATGGAACTGACAAAACGGGAATCAGTAAGATGGTGCAATGGAAAGGCGGCGGCGGCTTCAAATATTATTATCTCGCTCCAAGTTTATTAAAGCAAGATAAATACAACAACTGGGTAATCAATCCGGAATACAATGGAAACATGCTTGCCTCTGCAATGGCTAAACATGAAGGCTTCCGTTACCAGCCCGATGAACAAATTTATTGGAAACAAGGTCAATCCACAGAAAAAGATTTTATTTATACGACAACACAATTTATTACAGTAGAAACACTCGATAGAATTCACGAAGAAATGCAGAGCGGAGAAAGCTTACTCATCTGCTGCAAATCATTTTCCAAAGCTTGTGAAGATCGCTTCTCAAACATTACGATAAAGAAAATTCCTAAAATGCTACTTGGTAGATGTGAGTTTGGTAAAGATGATTATTCGTTAAATATTATCAACATGCCCGTTAATCCAAATGCGCCAGAATTTATTCCTAAAGGATTTAATGATAAAAAGGATAAAATAAAAAAGAAGAAAGAGAATGATTCACCTACACTTTTTTCAAAGTAACGATGTCATTCTGAAGGAGCATCGCATCTTGTCATGCTGAACGAAGTGAAGCATCCCAAAAGCAGATTCTTCGTTTCACTCAGAATGACAAACTGTGAATGTCATTCTAAAGGAGCGAAGCTACTGAAGAATCTAAAACAAAAGAAACAGCCGCGTGTCATTCTGAATCCGCCTACGGCAGATGAAGAATCTCAAAAGAGCGAAGACGATGAGTAATCAATACTATGTTTATATAATGACAAATAAAAATAATACTGTGCTTTATACTGGCGTAACAAATAATCTTGAAAGAAGATTATATGAACATAAAAGCAAACTGATAGATGGATTCACAAAAAAATATAATATCAACAAATTAGTTTTTTATGAAACGTCAAATGACATTAATTCTGCCATTGCAAGAGAAAAACAAATTCAGGGCTGGCTCCGAATCAAAAAAATACAATTAATTGAAATTGCAAATCCCGTATGGAATGATCTTAGCGAAGAATGGGAAAAAGATTCTTCGCCCCTTCGGGTCTCAGAATGACAAAAAAATATCACCGTCATTCTGAAGGAGCGAAGCTACTGAAGAATCTAAAACAAAAGAAACAGCCGCGTGTCATTCTGAATCCGCCTACGGCAGATGAAGAATCTCAAAATAAAATTTGTGATATAGTGTTACTGATAAAAAGGAATAATTAATGAACCGCAATGTAAATCTCATCCGTAATAGATTAAGTCTTCGTCCTCCACAAGAAGACAGCTTAACCATTCTCGCTAATCTCGCAGATAAATTGACATTGAAGAAATTCAATCCCGAACGTGTCATTCTGAATCCGCCTACGGCGGATGAAGAATCTCAAACAAATTATACGGAGCCTGGTCATTCTGAACCCGTCATACTGAGCGGAGTCGAAGTAGTGGATGAAGAATCTCTACGCCAACAATTCCTAAACTCAGAACTAGAAAAAGTAAAATCCACTTACCCAACCTGCACAGACTTTGAAAGAACATTTCCATCGGTTTGTTTTTCACTTGCAACCGGTGTTGGTAAAACACGCTTAATGGGTGCGTTCATTGCATACTTATATCTGGAAAAAGGAATCAAAAACTTTTTCGTGTTGGCTCCAAACCTTACTGTTTACAATAAACTAATTTCCGATTTTCAAGATAGCCGAATAGATAATCCTAAATATGTATTTCAAGGAATTGGAGAGTTTGTAACAAACCAGCCGCGTATCATCACCGGTGATACTTACGAACAAATGTCTCAAACAAAACTGTTCGAATCGGAAGTTCATATAAATGTTTTCAACATCTCAAAGATCAATGCAGAGACCCGCGGCGGAAATATTCCTAAAATAAAAAGATTATCGGAATACCTTGGCGAGTCATATTTCAATTACTTATCCAATCTCGATGATCTGGTTCTCCTGATGGACGAATCTCATCATTACCGTGCAGATCGCGGTATGGAAGTTCTTAACGAACTCAATCCTATTCTTGGACTTGAAGTAACCGCAACACCGCAAGTCGAAAAAGGGGGAAGAACTACCAAATTCAAGAATGTTGTTTTTGAATACTCGCTTGCAAAAGCAATTCAAGACGGATTTGTAAAAGAACCAGCAGTAGCAACAAGACGAGATTTCGATCCTTCGCAATATTCTTTGGAAGAATTGGACCGTATTAAATTGGAAGACGGCATTCGAATTCACGAAGCAACAAAAGTAGAAATGTATAAATATTCTTTAGATGCTAAAGTTCGTCTTGTAAAACCTTTCGTGCTCGTAGTCTCAAAAGATACCGATCACGCCGGTCGGCTGAAAGATTTAATAATCTCTCAATCATTCTTCAATGGATACTATGCTGATAAAGTGATGGAGATTCATTCCAACCAATCCGGAGAAGAAAAAGACGAGAATGTTGCAAAACTTCTTTCGCTCGAAAGCTTCGATAACAAAATCGAAATTGTAATTCATGTTAACATGCTTAAAGAAGGTTGGGACGTAACAAATCTTTATACAATTATTCCTTTAAGAACAGCAGCTTCCACAACTCTCCGGGAACAAACAATTGGAAGAGGTTTAAGATTGCCTTATGGCCACAGAACCGGCGTTGATAAAGTTGATAAACTCACAATTGTTGCACACGATAAATTCCAAGAAATAATTGATGAAGCCAACAAACCGGATTCAATTATCAAACAGCAGAACATAATTGTAATTGATGAACAAGAGCTAAATCAATCCAAAGAAGTTGTTGTTTCTATTTCAACAAGTCAGCAGAAATATGAAGAACAGAAAAAGCAGATTGAAACAATCATAGAACCGGAACAGAAACATAAAGCGACTATTACGCTGGAGGTTACTCGAATAATCAATGAAGTTCTTCCTGAACTCAATAAGGAAAAAGATGTAAAGAATGTTAGTGATCTTAAAAGAGAAGACATTCAAAAGATTGCTTTGGAAATGGTAAAAGAAAAAATCTATTCCGATCCTCAGCAGAATATGTTTGCAACCGATCTTATCAAAGAAGCTGAACAAAGATATGAAGCAGTTGTTCAAGAGTTTACTGAAAATATAATTGAGATCCCGCGCATCACAATTCAGCCAAGCACTGAAATTAAAACTGGATTTAGAGAATTCGATCTTGATACAATTGCGTTGAACTATCAGCCGGTATCGGAAGAAATTCTCATCAAGAAATTACGTGAACAAGAAAACGATACGGATATTGTTAGAGGTGGCGGTAAAATAATTTTGGATACTCCGGAAAACCTATTAGTAAATGAATTGATTAATTATACTGAAATTGATTATGATTCACAATCCGAAATCTTATTCAAATTAGCAGCACAAGCTGTAGAAAAATTCAAAACATATCTTGATGAAGACGGTTTGAGAAATGTAGTCCAATACAACAAACGGGAAATCGGAAATTTCATCTTCAAACAATTGATGGAACATTTCTATTATGAAACTCCTGAATTTGAAAAACCAATTATTGATGTAAAAGCATTCACAAGGATTGAAGAGCATAACTATACCAAGTTTACACAAGATTCAATTCGTGATTACAAAGAAACAATAGTTCCAACATCTGCAATTCCAACAAAAGTATTCACCGGATTCAAGAAAGCATGTCACACACTCTATAAATTTGATTCCAAAGCGGAGAAAGATTTCTCGATAATACTCGAGCAAGATTCCGAAGTAAAGAAGTGGTTACGTCCAACTGTTAATCAATTTTGGATTTATTGGGATAGGCAGAAGTCAAATAAATACATACCAGATTTTATTGCAGAGACCAACGAAACAGTTTTTATGATAGAAATAAAAAGAGAAAGTGATATTGATGATTTGGAAGTACAATACAAAGCAACAGCTGCAAAAGATTATTGCAGATACGCATCGGAATACAATGCGCAAAACTCCGGCAAACCCTGGAAGTATATCCTCATTCCCCATAATTCTGTTATGGTGAATATGAGTTTTTTTCACTTTTTACAAAAAACATTCTAAAATCAAAATAATTATGTTAATGTGGCTTTGACTTACTTTCCACAAGTAATTAAATTAATTTTATGAAAAAATCGCTTTTGCTTCTCAAAGATATTTCTATAAATCTAAAGATTGAATCCATCGGAACGATTGAAAAAGTTGTTACCGTTGATACTTTAATAAAAGTTCTAAGCGATATTAAAAAGTCTTTTCATCAATTTTCCGAATACAAATTAGTAAACAACCCTATATACAAAGAATACCTTGTTGGTAAACCTAAGTTCCTTGAAGAATTCCTAGATAATTTTCAACTTCTTATTGTTGATGCAAAGATGGGTAGTTTTCAACCTGCACTCGCCCCCAATTTATTAGAACAACAAGATCCATTTTTTAAAAATGAGGTCCTTGAATTCAAGAAAACTACATTTGATAACTTCAAAAACGATGTAGTGTACATTAACTATCTTGATCAGCAACAAGTAAATGAAATCGTTTCCAAATACCCAGAAGAATTTAGAAGTAGAGTCTACAAACCATTTATCGATACCATTTCCGATGATAAATCTTATCATGTCCATTTATTGGACAAAAATGATAAAATAATTAAGCGCATTGTTCCGCCTGATGAATTAAGGAAGAAACAAATTATTCCTATTGTAAAATTAGAAAAACCAAAATCGGAAGAACAGTTAATTAAAGGTTATTTTAGAGTGTCATCATTTGGTTCTCAAATCGAATTAAAAAAATCATCAATTAAAAAAGTCTACGATATAGAAGTTTTGCACCACGAAACATATCCTTTCAAACCAGATACTATCCGATTTGATAATCATATTTTTATATTACAATCTGCATTAGTGTGTGATGTGAATTTCGAAGACGATTCATATTTTATTACAAATCATGACTTGGATATTACGGTATGGGGTAACACTCGCGAGGAAACTGAACAAGCGTTTTGTTTCTCTTTCTATTCACTTTATAAAAATTACGTTGAGGAGATTGAAGAGAATCTTTCTGAAAAAGCAATTGAATTAAAGAATAAACTTAATATCTTGATCAAATCGCATTACTATGAAGCCCCGAAAAACTAAAGATTTATATAGCACACTCATGAAAAAAGGTTTTTCGTCGAATCCAGAGAAGGATCATCATAAATGTTTAGTGCTTGTTGTTGATGGTAAAAAACAAAATATCAATACTTATTTTAGTCATGGAACTCCTGAGTATGGTGCTGCCTTGATGTCAAAAATAAAAAGTCAGTTAAAATTTGACGATACCAAACTCGCCGAGGATTTTTTTGATTGTCCTATGTCAAAAGAAGAATATATTGCAATGCTAAGAAAAAAGGGCGCTGTCTAATCTGTTCATTATTTTACTTCCTAATCTTCTCAACAATCTTTTCTACAGTTCTTCCGCAACATAACCGCCCAATCCAATCTGAAGCAGCAGCCACGCCTCATTACTCAATCTAAATTTCAGAAATCCAAAAGAATCACAAACCGCAGAATCAAAAGAGTTAGCATAGTTATTGCTCTCCAATTCCTCTGCAGCCAGCTTTGCCTATCGCTTCCGCTTCAACAACCCGGGATTGAGAATCCAATAACTTCGATTCATATTCCAAAGCTTTTCCCAAAAACTCCAGCATGGCAAAGATACCATAGACCCAGTGGCGAAAGATAAAATAAGACAAGATTTCCTTAAAGATTGGAAGAGAATTTTTCAATTACTTGAACTTATTCAGCGTGAGGTAGAACTCGAACCAATTATTATTGACTTAAAGATTTTGGCTGAGGGTTAATCTTAATACAATATTTCAGTAAATTTCTTTTGCTGTAATTACTTTCTAATTTTTTAGTGTAATGAAGTGTTAAGTTTTATGTAACTAACAAAACCAATATGGTTTTATAAAACACCTAACTCCTTTATATACAACAACTTCCTTATGTAACGATTGCTGAAATGGCAAACGTTAAACTAATAGCCAATTATTCTGCTTTTTCAGTCAATGATTTTGAAAAATATTACTACTTGTTCGATTAGAAAAATACATATATATTAACGGCAGATAAATGCATTATCTGCCATAAGTGTATAATGATAACAAACATTAAATCAGAAATATTGAATTATGCTAAGAACTACTCTTATTTCAGCACTTCACATCTTAAAGAGTATTTAACAAAACATGGATCTTCGATCCTTCCCTCAAGCATTAATCAGTATCTTTCTCAACTTAAAAAAGAAAATCTAATCTTCGATGCTGGTCGAGGATGGTATTCAAATATTTCGAAAACATCTCAACAAGTTACTCAGATTCACAAGGATTTGATTTTTTCCTTAAAAAAAGAATTTCCATTTCTCGAATTTAATTGTTGGTCAATTTCACAAATTCAAAATTACTTTCACCATCTCTTTACTAAAGACATAATTTTTATTTATGCATCATTTGAATCTTTATCTTCTTTGAACGACTTTCTTACCTCAAAAGGTCTCAAAGTCTATAACAATCCTGGTAAACAAATAATCAAAGATTACTTCACACTAAAAGAGAATTCTGTGTTCTTGCGTCCATCAATATCGGAAGAACCAACGATTGATAATTATTCATGCATCGAAAAAATATTAATCGATCTTTATCTTGAAAAAGATAAACTGAGTTTATTCGATCAATCTGAATATAAACGGCTTTTTTATAATCTGATTTGCAGCAATAGAATTAATATTGCCCAACTTTTAAGATACAGTGGCCGTAGAGAAGTAAAGTTACATTTCATTAAAAAAATATTAATGTCAGATAAATTTATTATCTGCCGGTAGCAAATAATATGATTTCTCAAAAATGCTTTCAAAAAGAATGGCTTGTAAAAATTAAAGCCGAAAAATATCGTGACGTGGATATTGCTTTACTTGAAAGAACTATCTATGCTTTTGAACTTTTGGGTCTATTATCCATGACAAAAAAGGATTTTATTTTCAAAGGCGGAACAGCTTTAATACTTCTTTTACCTGAATTAAAAAGATTATCAATCGATATAGATATATTAGGAAAGTTTGATGATAATACTTACAAATCTGTTATTACCAATTCTGTTTTTACTCGTTATCAAATTGATGATAGGATTAATAAAAACATTCCCAAACAACATGTTAAATTCTTCTATAACTCCCAACTTGATAAAAAAGAAAAATATATACTTCTCGATTTGCTTAATGAAGAGAATCCATATTCAAGTCTAAAGACAAAAATAATTCATTCAGTATTATTTGAAGTTGATGAAGATGTTAAAGTAAAAATCCCATATATCAATGACCTGCTTGCAGATAAGTTTACCGCATTTGCTCCAAATACTATTGGCATCCTTTACGGCACAGATAAATCGATGGAAATCATTAAACAATTATTCGATATATCAATCCTTTTCGATTCAATAATTGATTTAGAAAATATTTTAAGCACCTATTCAAACATTTATACACAACAGAATAGTTATCGTGGCAGTAAATTTACAATCGCTGAAGTTTTAATGGATTCATTTGTTGCCGCATCAAAAATATGTATGCTCGATCTTAAGGGCAGTGTCGAAGATAACGCCACCGAAGAACTTAGAAGTGGAATAAAAGGTATTAACAATTTTCTTTTATCCCGAAATTATAATCTCTCAAATGCTAAAGTCTCTGCTGCAAAAATTGCATTGTTATCTTCAATACTTCTCTTCAAAAAGACGAATTTCTCAATAAACAATTTTAAGTTTGGTCCAGAAAGAGTAGCAAGTCTTAAATCTTTTGAATTACCTAAAGAATTCAAACCATTAAATACACTGAAGAAGATAAACGTTGAGAGTTTTTATTATTGGTCACTCATTACAAAAATTACAGATAGATATGACTGGATGAATATTGGATAGTAAAATACTTGATATGGTGTTATTCTTTAAAAGAAAAACGCTGATTCTGGTTCAGCGTTCTAGACCTTTGCAAATTCCTTACCAAGCAGTAAAGAACCGATCAAATATAAAAAATAAAAGACACCGAATTTCATCAGTGCCTTTTACCGACCGGGCTTTCCCAGTCCCTTTTCAGACATCACAAAAATAACGTTTTATATTCTGTTAATCATTTCCTAATTTTTTCAACAATTTTTTCTCCTGTCCTTCCAACAACACTTGTCCGCCGTCTTGTTGGGCGGATAACCGACATACTACTTTCTGATTTTTTCAACTATTTTTTCCCCAGTTCTTCCTAAAACGTATCCACCCAATCCAATCTGCAACAACGTCCATGCCTCATTACTTAAACGGAATGCAAGCCAATCAAAAGAATCACAAACAACGAGTATTAAAAAAGTAAGCATCGTAATGGGTATCCAATTCCTCTGCAGCCAGCTTTGTCCTATCGCTTCCGCTTCAACAACCCGGGATTGAGAATCCAATAACTTCGATTCATATTCCAAAGATTTTCCCAAAAACTCCAGCATGGCAAAGATACCATAGACCCAGTGGAGAAAGATAAAATAAGACAAGATTTCCTTAAAGATTGGAAGGGAATTTTTCAATTACCTGAACTTATTCAGCGTGAGGTAGAACTCGAACCAATTATTATTGACTTAAAGATTTTGGCTGAGGGTTAATCTTTATACAATATTTCAGTAATTCTCTTTTGCAGAATTACTTTCTAGTTTTTACAACAATGAAGAGTTAAGTTTTATGTAACTAACAAAACCAACATGGCTTTATAATAAACATAACTTCTTTATATACAACAACTTCCTTATGTAACGATTGGTAAAATGGCAAGATTTAACCTGATTAAATATCAAAAACTACTACTAACCGACTAATTTTTTTCAAAAACGATAAATCGTTTGTTAATGCTATCGCTTAATCATTTTAACAGATATATGGGGTTGCATAATCAAATTTAAAAAAATGGAACATGCCTGCGGCAGGTTCTATTTTTTAGTCGGTTAGTAGTGATTAAAAACATAAAAAGCTCAAAAGCATAAACAGTATATAATTGTTCCTGAACATCGAAATAATTTTTGGAACAGAATTCCAGAGCTTTCTTTTTTCTAGTTCATAAAATAATGCCGTGTTGCGTTGTGGAGTCCATACAGAAGTCCATACATTTTTTTGAAAGATCATAATGATTCCTACGGGTGTATTAAATAAAAAAAGCCCATCCCGACTGGTCGGGACGAGCTTCTTAGTACACCCGTAAGGATTCGAACCTTAAACCTTTTGATCCGTAGTCATAGGGAATCTGGGAATTCTTTCTAAAAATAAAGGATTTTTTGGAACTCCATACAACTCCATACACGGGAAGGAGTTGAAAATGTTCCTAGCAAAAAATGATAAGTCACCCTATTACCAAATAGTATTTTTCGAAAATGGTAAAAGAACTACTCGTTCCACTAAACAAACAAGCGAACAAGAAGCATTAAAATTCTTAAAAACATTTAAGAGAACTTATCAAAACCCTTCGGATGTTGATTCTACAATTTCTCAAATAACAATAGCTAAAAATACAATCACTCTTTCAGAATTCAAAGATGAATATTTGGACTACTGTTTTCCTGCAAAATCAAAAAAGTATCTTGATTCAATTGCGTTTTCCTTCAAACAATTTACTTCCTTCTGTGGAAATCCTCTACTCAGTGAAATTGAAATAAAAACAATTGATAAATTTATTTACTCAACTTTCCATCGGACTCAAAGAGGCGCACATCATTACTACCGCACACTGAAAGCAGCATTTAATAAAGCCGTTGAATGGAATTACATTCCAATCAATCCATTCACAAAGGTTAAATTTCCTAAAATTCCAAAGTCCTTTCCTGTGTTTCTCCTGGAAGAGGAATTACTAATCATTTTAGCAAATACTTCATATCAACATCTTAAAGATATTTTTACGGTTGGCTTCTATACTGGATTACGACTTGGTGAATTAATTAATATGCGTTGGGATTGGATAAACTTTTTTCAGAATCAAATCACTGTAAAATGCACAGATCAATTTCTAACTAAGAACAAAAAAGAAAGAATTGTTCCAATGAATGAAAAAGTAAGATCAATTTTATTGAGTCGTTCCAATTCTAATACCCATCAACCACATGAATTAGTTTTTTACAGAATTAGGAATAATATTCTTTATCAAGAATCTATCAGTAAACAATTCAAAAAAATAGTTCGCAAGTCAAATCTTAACGATAAAATCCATTTCCATACTTTGCGTCATTCATTCGCCTCTTTGCTTGCTCAAAAAGGAGTTTCTCTTTATATCATTAAAGAATTACTTGGCCATGAAGATTTAGCAACAACACAAATTTACAGTCACCTTCAACAGCAGAATCTGAGAGATGCGGTTAATCTTTTGTGATTTTTCTAATTTATGAATGAATTAATCAATTAATTCATTACATACACAGCGTTATAGGTTGGTAAAACGAGACATTTTTCCTAGTCCCGCTTTACTTCCTATTTGCCAACACTTATTTTCAACTAACACAAAAAAGAAAATTAATGCACTTTGATTTTACTCAGATATTATTTCTTCTTGCATCTTTCATTGCTGCGGTGGGGCTTATTTTTATCATTTATTCCCGTTCATCAACAGCGATTACATCAAAACTATTCATCCTTACTCTTGTATTAGTAATTGCTTACTTGGTCTCTCATACAGTTCACTTTGTTCTGATGCCATCTTACGATGTAACGGCTCTTGACATTTCTTGCCATTCACTTCTTTTAATGATTCTCGTATCAATTACTTTCTTTTCTTGGAATTATCCTATTCAAAAAGAGATTGGCATAATACGCGGATTGTTAATAATCATTCCTTCAACATTTCTTTTAATTCTATTGTGGAATGGAAATTTTATACATGAATCTCACGCTCACATGGAAATATTTTCTGCAGAGTTCTCCTCATTATATCCATTATTCCTGTTCTGGTATTTATTTCTTATCGTGCTAAATTCAATATGGATAATTCAAAAACTCAAATCAGCACAAGACTCTAATCTTCGTAATCAGTTACTATTTTATTTATTTGGGCTAATCATAACTAATATTGCAACTTTTATCTTTGGATTATTTCTTCCCTGGATTCTCGGGTTCTATTACCTTGTTGAAATAAGCCCACTTGCATTTTTAATCGGATTTATTTTCTTCACAGCAATTGCAATTGGGAAATACAATATGTTCCCATACGCGATTCATAAAGTTCACAGCTTTAGTCTGAACAAAAAAATAGTGTTTTCCGCAATTGTTGTAGTCCCAATCATTATTCTGCTCGTTCAAATTCCACTTGGAAGAATTATTTTTAATATCAATTCCATACAAGAAATGATTCGTTTCTTTTTAATAAGCATATTCGTTGGGCTAATTGTTAGCGTAAGTATGTCCTTCATCATATCCAGAATGATAGCACAGCCAATTACTATGTTGAAAGAAAAAGCTCTGGAAATTGGAAAAGGAAATTTTGTAATAAATGTTCAATACAATTCAAGTGATGAGATAGGGGAACTGTCTCAAGCTTTCAATGATATGGCAGCTTCGTTGGATAGAAGTATAACCGAAAGGAAAAAACTGGAAGCGGAAATAATTCGTTCGGAAAAATTTGCCGCTCTTGGTAAAATGTCTGCTGTTCTAGCTCATGAAATCAAAACACCGCTCACATCAATAAAAATGAATGTAGATATTTTGAATCAAACACTACCGCTTCAACCGGAAGATAAAGAAGCGTTCCAAATCATTGGTAAAGAAATCAATCGTCTTACTGAACTTGTTAAGGAAGTTCTGCAAGTATCCCGAACCGCACCGCTCAAAATTTCTAATCTTAAACTCAGAAAATTTATTGATGAGATTTTTCATCAAGCTGAATTGGATATAAAACAAAAACAGATCACATTTATAAATAACACAGCTGATATTGAATTTGCCGGTGACGAAGATAAATTAAAACAAGTATTTCTTAATATGATTCAAAACTCAATTGATGCGATAAAGAAAAAAGGAACAATCACAATTTCTTCTAGCTTAGTTGATAGTTATCTTATTATTCGCATAACCGATGACGGCTGTGGCATTGAAGATCCAAACAATATTTTCGATCCTTTCTTTACAACTAAAGTATCTGGCACCGGACTTGGATTGTCTATTTCACAAAAAATTATTGAACAGCATACCGGAACATTCTCGTTTATTTCATCTCGTCCCGGAGAAACAATTTTCGAAATTAAATTACAACTGAATGATTATGGAAAAAATACTAGTAATTGATGATGATGAATCAATTCGTCAAACGCTTTCAAATTATTTGAAGCGCCTTGGCTATTCTGTCCTTTTTGCTGAAGATGGAAAAATTGGTTTTGGCATTATTCAAAATCAGCATCCGGATTTAATCATCTCCGATATTAAAATGCCCAATCTAACCGGTCTCGAACTTCTTAAGAAAGTAAAAGAGATTGACCCTCTTACAAAAATTATTTTAATAACTGCACATGATGATGTTCAAACTACAATTGATGCTATGCAGAATGGTGCTTATGATTACCTTGAAAAACCTCTCGATATTGAGCGACTCAAAGTTACAATTGCACGTGCCCTTGAATCTAAAACACTTAGCGAGAGAATTGATTCACTTATTGAAGATCAAGTTGAAGAATTTCAGCCGGAGAAAAGAATAATTGGCAGATCAAAACCAATGAGAGAAGTTTATAAAATCATCGGTCAAGTATCTGCAAACCGTGTTACAGTATTATTACAAGGTGAAAGTGGAACCGGTAAAGAACTTGTCGCAAAATCAATTCATTACAGTGGAATTACGAAGTCGGAACCTTTCGTCGCTGTTAATTGCACGGCAATAACCGAATCCCTTCTTGAAAGTGAATTGTTTGGGCATGAAAAAGGCGCGTTCACCGGAGCCGATAGAACTAAAAAAGGAAAATTCGAACTTGCCGGAAGCGGAACAATCTTTCTTGATGAAATTTCGGAAATGTCCCAGCATCTTCAAGTCAAACTTCTTCGTGTATTACAAGAAAAAGAATTTGAGCGTGTCGGTGGTGAAAATGTTATTCCGATGAAGGCAAGAATTATTACCGCAACAAATAGAAACATTGAACAGCTTGTTAAAGAAAAGAAATTTCGCGAAGATCTCTTTTATCGTTTGAACGTTGTTAAGATAGAGCTGCCACCGCTCCGTCAAAGAAAAGATGATATTCCTATCCTTGTAAATTACTTATTACAAAAAATAAATCGGGAACTGCATAAAAATGTTCTTAAGGTTTCAGATGAAGTAATGAGTTTATTAAATCAACACGATTGGACCGGCAATGTTCGTGAACTTGAAAATACACTTATGCAAGCTGTTGTTTTAACTAATGGTGATGTTCTACTCAAAGAACATATACTTCTCAAAAATCAATTCTCAGATTCTTCCTCATTTCCAATTAATCTTACCCTTACGGAACTTGAGAAAAAACATATCATTTCTGTTTTGGAATTTGCTAAATGGAGTAAACCTAAAGCCGCAGAAATGCTTGGAATCTCTCTCCCTACACTTTATTCAAAAATCGAGAACTATAAGCTTGCCAAGTCCGAATAAACAAACACATTTTTAAGAATCTTTAATTCATTTAAAGATTCTTTAATGATTGTAAGATCGACACCACAATTATAGGCAATAAACAAGCTTTTCTGGCGGCACGCTTGTTGGCTTCTATAAACATAAAAATGAAAGAACAATAACGTGGAACGGCTTATTTGGTGTTTGGTTTACTTGGTAATGGTTGGGTTTATGGTTTATCAACTATATTCATTAGTCCACGATAATAAGAAGAATGAACATACCTTACGGAGAAAATAAATGATAGAAAAAATTATTGATTGGTCTTCAAATAACAGATTTATTGTAATACTGATTTATCTGATCGTAATCGGCTTTGGCATTTACAGCGTTGTAAATTTGCCGGTTGACGCAATACCCGACCTTTCTGAAAATCAAGTTATAATTTTTACGGAATGGATGGGACGTTCGCCCCAAATAATCGAAAATCAAGTTACTTACCCAATTGTTTCCGGTTTGCAAGGTTTACCTCACGTTAAAGCAGTGCGTGCAACTTCAATGTTCGGCATGTCCTTCGTATTTGTCGTCTTCGAAGATGGTGTTGATACATATTTTGCACGAACTAGAGTTCTTGAAAGAATGAACACTGTTCAAGCACAACTGCCCTCCGGTGTTGTTCCCTCACTTGGTCCGGATGGAACCGGAGTTGGGCACGTTTACTGGTATACGGTTGAAGGAAAGGGATATGATCTCGGTGCATTACGTGCAGTTCAAGATTGGTATATCCGTTATAAGCTTTCCTCTGTTGACGGCGTTGCAGAAGTTGCAAGCATCGGCGGATTTGTTAAACAATATCAAGTTGATGTTAACCCTACAGATCTTCGCGCTTACAATTTAACTATCTCCGATGTTGTTAACGCAGTTCAAAGAAGCAATAACGAAGTCGGCGGCAAAATTCTGGAAGTAAGCGATGCAGAATATTTTGTGCGCGGTCAAGGTTATATACAATCGAAAGGTGATGTTGAAAATACAGTGATAAAAACTTCCACCAATGGAATTCCAATTCTCATTAAAAATGTAGCAACTGTAGCATTAGGCGGCGATATAAGACGTGGTGCTTTAGAAAAGAACGGTGAAGGTCAAGCTGTTGGTGGAATTATAGTTATGCGAACCGGTGAGAATGCTCAAAGAGTTATTGACAAAGTAAAAGAAAAGATAAAAGAAATATCTCCCGGTCTTCCACCTGGAGTTGAGATTGTAACTTCTTACGACCGCAGCACATTAATTAAAGAAGCTGTCGGAACTTTGGAACGTGCATTAATTGAAGCGTCAATCACCGTTTCAATTATGGTTATGATTTTCCTTCTTCACTTTAGAAGCATTGTAAGAATTCTTATCGAGCTTCCTATTTCAATTCTCATTGCATTTATTCTAATGTATTTATTTGGAATCTCATCAAATATTATGTCTCTTGGTGGAATTATTCTTGCTGTTGGAGTAATAGTAGACTCCTCAATTGTGCTGGTGGAAAATGCTTACCGTAATCTTGCGAAGGCATTGGAAGAGAAACAACATTTAACACCGGATGAATACAAAAAGATTTCTATTGATTCTGCAAAACAAGTTGGCAGAGCAATATTCTTTTCTGAATTGATAATTCTCACTTCTTTCCTGCCGGTATTTTTACTTACCGGTCAAGAAGGCAAAATGTTTCATCCTCTTGCATACACAAAATCATTTGCAATGATAGGTTCAGCAATTGTAGTTATTTCACTAATTCCAGTTTTGATGACAATGTTAATGCGCGGTAAATTCAAACCGGAAGATAAAAACCCAACTACAAGATTTTTCATTAGATTGTATGAACCGGTTATCCACTGGGTTCTTAAGCACAGAAAAATTACAATAGCATTAAATGTGATCGCTCTATTAATCGCAGTTCCAATGGTTTATTATACCGGCAGTGAGTTTATGCCTCCGCTTGATGAAGGATCAATTTTATATATGCCCGTAACATTACCCGGTGCATCCATTACCGAAGTAAACAGAATTCTACAAGAACAAGATAAAATTATAAAATCTGTTCCCGAAGTTCATCACGTTTTAGGGAAAACTGGACGTGCGGAAACCGCAACAGACAATGCACCGTTAAGCATGATCGAAACAATTATTCTCTTGAAACCCAAAAGTGAGTGGCGTCCTGGAATTACAAAGCAAGATATTGTTGCCGAGCTCGATTCAAAATTGCAAATACCCGGTGTGCGTAACGGTTGGACTCAACCAATCATCAACAGAATCAATATGCTTTCTACCGGTGTAAGAACTGATATAGGATTTAAAATCTTTGGCCCTAATCTCGATACGTTAGAAACATACGCAATCAGAGCAGAAAATTTATTAAAGAAAGTAAATGGCGCGGCAGATGTTGTTGCTGAAAGAGTTCAAAACGGTTACTATCTTGATATAAACATTAAGCGCGGAATTGCTGCACGCTATGGTGTAAACATCCGCGATCTTCAAGATATTATTGAAACAGCAATCGGCGGACAAAATCTTGGAATCGTAATTGATGGGAGAATGCGTTTCCCAATCAGAATGCGTTATCAAAAAGATTACCGTGATAATATAGAAGAATTGAAAAGTCTAATTGTTCCGGTTGCGTTATCAAATCCTATGGCTGCACAAACGTCATCTAGCTCTATGGGTGGTGGAACTAACACGGGTAATTCCGGTGGAATGTCTTCGTCAATGGGAAGTTCAAATCAAGCAAGCATTGTTCCGCAAAGTCCATCATCACAAAATGATTTTTCACTCACAAGCACAAATCAAAATGCCGTTACTTATTTGCCACTTGCAGAACTAGCAGATATTAATTTAGTTACCGGCCCCCCAATGATAAGCAGTGAAAACGGAATGCTTCGTTCTATAGTTTTTATGAACACTCGCGGACGTGATATGGGAAGCGTTATGGTTGACGCTAAAAAAGTTATTGCTGATGGATTAAAACTTCCAGCCGGTTACTCCTATACATGGAGCGGTCAGTATGAAAGTAAAGTTCGTGCACAGCAAACTCTTGAAATCATTATGCCGGTAGTTTTCTTAGTAATCTTTTTCCTACTCTTCTTTACACTCAAAGATTATGTGGAGGCCGGAGTTGTAATGCTTTCCGTTCCTTTCGCGCTCATCGGTGGAATGTATATGATCTTCATTCTCGGTTATAATTTCTCAGTTGCCGTTTGGGTTGGGTTCATTGCTTTGTATGGTATAGCAACTGAGACTGGTGTTATCATGGTTGTATATCTGCATGAAGCGCTGGATAAAAAATTACGTGCTCATCAAAAAGGATTGCGCGGACCAATAACAAACGAAGATATTTATGAGGCGACAGTAGAAGGTTCTGTGTTAAGACTTAGACCAAAGTTGATGACGGTATTTACTGCAATGGTTGGACTAATTCCTATAATGTGGTCAACTGGAACTGGTTCGGATGTTATGAAACCGCTTACGGCTCCAATGATCGGCGGCTTGCTCACAAGCGCTATTCACGTGCTTGTTGTTACTCCGGTTCTTTTTACAATGATGAAAGAGCACGCACTTAAAAAAGGAACATTAGAATTATCCAAAATGGCTGATTGGATGAAGGAGGGAGAATAAAATGTTGAGTGTAACGAAATCCCGCATCGCGGGAGAAAATTTAGAACTTGTCCGCCGTGGCGGATTGAAAATTGAGAATTACAATATGAAAAAGTCTTTGCGTAACTCTGCGGTTTACTTTGCGTTCTTTGCGGTTAGTCTTTTCGTCTTTCAACTGAATAATCTGAACGCACAGTCGGTCGATTCTTTAGTAGCCGAAGCAGTAAAAAATAACCCGCAGTTAAAATCATTGCAATATAAAATTACAGCATCGGAAAAAAGAACTGAATCAATCAATACTTTGCCGGCTCCAAATCTATCGGTTGAATTCTCTCAAGTGCCTACGAACTCAATTGATATTCTTAATCAATCCAATTCTAACAATATTGCTCTTTCCCAAATGTTTCCTCTTGGCGGAAAACTAAACGCAATGGCAGAAGTTGAGCGTAAGAATACGTTGGTAGAGGGAAACAATTATGAATCTTATAAAGTCAATCTTACGGCTGCTGTTAAAATGTCTTACTACACACTTTGGCTGATTGATAGAAAGATCGAAGTTCAGAAGAAAAATATTAATCTCATAAATGATGTAATCAAATCTGTTGAGTCATCATACTACACAAACAAAATAAATCAAGCGGATGTTCTTACGCTTCAAAGCGAAATTGCATCAAACGAAACTCAGCTTTTGATTTTAGAAAAACAAAAAGAAGCAGATACTTATAAACTCAATAAACTTCTCGGAAGAAATCTTGATTCTAAAGAAGTTTATGCTGTCTCGGATTTTTCTTCAGATCAACTTTCATCTTCCCAATCAAAATTAGAAGAAGCTCTTGGTTATTCAAATCCTTCTCTGAAAAAAATGGGTAACATGATTGAGATGAATAAAGCAATGATTGATGCAAACAACCGCGAGCTTATTCCAGATCTTATGGTTCAAGGAATGTTTATGAGAATGCCTCAAGGAATGATCTTGACTTCTAAAAGTGATCTGTCAATGCTCGACCCTAAAACGGAAACAATGTATTCCCTTATGTTCTCAATTAATCTTCCATTTGCCCCCTGGTCAATAAATAAATACAAGGCGAAGGAACAAGAATTATACGCCGGTATAAGCAGTATTGAATATGAAAAAAATGATATGCAGCGCGAGATGACTTCCCAGTTAAAAGCAGCTCTTGTTAAATATAACACCGCCCTTGATCTTACAAAACTCTACAACGAAAAAGTTATTCCGCTTTATACTAAAGCTACTGAATCACAATTATCTGCTTATCAGAATAGCAGAACCGGTGTTACAACTGTAATTGATTCATACCGGATGTTATTAATGCAGCAAATGAATTATTATATGTCCAAAGCCGATACACAAATGTCTCTTGCAGAGATTGAAATGATGGTCGGAATAAACCTTAAAAAGTTTTAGGTGATATTATGAAAAATATTATAAGCATAAATAGAGGAACAAAAATGAAAATCGTTAGATATCTATTCATTCCGCTTATTGCAATTGCTCTTATTGTTTCCGGTTGCTCAAAATCGGAAGAAAGCGGAAAACATGAACATGAATTAGTAAAAAAAGATGGTTATTGGACATGCACAATGCACCCGCAAGTTCACATGGATAAACCTGGCTCTTGCCCAATTTGCGGAATGGATCTCATTAAAAAAGTTGCCGATGAAACACCGGAAGCTGTAAACGATAAAGATATGGCAAACATGGTTACACTTAGCGGTAAGAAACAAGTTCTCGCAAACGTATCAACTGTATACGTAAAGAAAGAAAATCTTCAAGAACAAGTTACAGCATACAGTTTTTTAGACTTTGTTGAAAACAACAGTAAAACAATTTCCGCAAGGTTTAATGGGAGAATAGAAAAACTGTTGGTTGACAAAACCGGTGACTATGTTAAGAAAGGTCAGCCCTTGTTTGAAATCTACAGTCCGGATTTGGTTCAAGCACAGAATGAATATTTAATTGCCCTTAATAATTCTCAAAATAGTTCTTTGCAAAAAGCAGCAAAGAAAAAATTGGAAATATTTGGATTAACGCAAGATCAAATTCAAACGCTTGAGAAGACAAAGGAAATAAATCTTACACTCACTTACTTCTCCCCATTCAGCGGAACAGTAATTGAGAAGAAAGTTCAAGAAGGTGTATATGTAAATGAAGGAACAGCAATTTATGATATGGCTGAACTTTCAACTCTTTGGAATATTGCCGAAGTGTATGAAAATAATTTATCTAATGTGAAAGTCGGAAGTCCAGTTAAGCTTCATCTTCGCGCTTATCCCGGTGAAGAATTTAACGGCAGAGTTACTTTCATTTATCCTGTTATAAATTCTCAAACAAGAACTGTAAAAGTGAGAAGTGAATTTGCCAGCCTTGGAGGTAAACTTAAACCACAAATGTATGGAGAAACAATCTTCAACAGTGCTGGCGGTCAAGGTTTACTCGTCCCTGCTGATGCGGTTATCATTGCTGGTAAAAGAACTGTTGTTTGGGCAAAAGCCGGCGATGGAATGTTTGAAGCCCGCACTGTTCAAATCGGTAATCGCTTCGGAGACAAATATCAAATCCTCTCCGGTTTAAATGAAGGTGATGAAATTGCTGCAACCGGCGGATTCTTAATTGATTCTGAAAGCCAGCTAAAAACCGGAATGCCAACCGGTCATCAACACGGCGGTTCGGCTCCAACCCAACAAAAGAAAACTTCCGATGGTATGGAAGGAATGAAAATGTAATAATGGTCTTAAACAATAATCATAATCTAAAAGGAGAACTGCAATGAAAAATTATCTGTCAAAAATTAAATATTTGTTCCTGGGATGCTTATCTCTTCTTTTAATGTTTGGGAATATAATAAAAGCACAAGAAGCAAAACCAACGGAACAACCGAAACATAAGCATGACATGAAAGAAGTGAAGATGGATGAAGTTGCGGATTCAAGTATCATCCGCAAAGGAGTAATCGATCTTAAAGCAATTGATAAAAACAAAGATGGAAAAATTTTTCAAGATCAGATGGATTGGAATGTAATATCCGATAGTCCTGGAAGATGCCCGATTTGCAAAATGCCATTGAGCGAAGTTACTCTTGAAAGAGCAAGGCAAAATTTAAAAGATGCCGGATTAAAAGTGAAAGAGAAACCAGTTCCTTTCAAGAAAAAGTAATTAACAATTCTCGATAAATTTATTTACGAGCAAGTTATGAAAAAGATTTCGAGCATGAATAAGAATAATGATTCATTAAGAGGGAAAAGTCCAATCTGGATTATTCTTCAGATGAAAACATTTTGGATTGCTCTTTCATTGCTATTCGGTCTGATTTTGGTATTTGGAATCGCTGAAGAATTCATCCCGCACAATCACGATCCCATTGTTCAAAAGACACGTGAGACAAAATCAACACCGGAAGTAGAAAGCGATGTAATAAGAATATCTTCTAAATTTATCTGCACATGCGGAGATTGCAGCGGTGAAACTCTCACAATTTGCAAATGCAAGTATGCTGTTACTGAAAGAAATTTGATTAGAGAATTGGTAACGAAGAAAACTCAAGAAGAAGAAATAGTAAAAACAATAAATGCAAAGTATGGCGGCTTAAAAAATGTTTCAAAATTATAATGGAGTAAATGGTTGAGCATTTTTACTACTCACCATTTTCTAATAATGGTGCAATTAATAATAAAATATAGGAGAACCACAATGAAAGTAATAAACTCAAATCGAATGCGCTTTTTATTAAGCGCGGCAATGTTAATAATGTTCACGGGAATTATTTCCGCCCAGCACGATCAGCATCATGGCGGTGGAAATACCGGCAATACAATGATGCAAAATCAACAGAATCAAATGGGCTCTATGATGCAAAACATGCAAGGAATGATGACTCAAATGGGTCAAATGATGGACAAAAGTAATCAAATGATGAACATGATGAATAACCAGATGCAAAATCATGATATGGGACAAATGAACATGAATAACGGAATGATGAATATGATGCAAGGCATGAGCCAGATGGGCAAAGATATGCAAGGTCTTCTTGATCAAATGAATAAAATGATGGGCGATAAAAACATGATGAACGGTGAAGAGATGAAAGATCATATGAATGGTATGATGGACAATATGAAAACTATGATGAAGGAATACAAAGGCATGCTGAACAATATGGAAAGCATTCAACAAAAAGGTAATGGTAAATGAAAAGCATAATTCATAAAATGAATTTTAGGAAACCGGCTTTTGCTGGTTTCCTTTTTATCTCTCTTTTGTTCACTGCAAATATCTATTCTCAAACCGGATGGTATTTAAGCTCAAGTGTTCAGTTAAGCGGAGGACAATTTCTATCAGATTCCTATTCCCGAATATTTTCGGTATATGGAAGCATTCGTTACCAAGGAGATGGTTTTGGAATTACTGCCTCAATTCCATTTGTAAATAATAACGGAAATAGCGTAAGCCAACCCAATGGAATGATGGTTCCTTCCGGGACAAATAACACATCATCTACAACTACACAGAATAATATGAATTTTGGTATAGGTGATTTATACGGATACTTTGATTATGAAATTTACTCAGACTTTGAGAATGATTTGGAAGTTTATCTAAACGCTCAAGTGAAAATACCTACCGCTTCATCAATGCTTAATTTTGGAACCGGCCAAATGGATTACGGCGGATCAATTTCTGCACGTAAAAGTTTTGGTAGTTTTATCGGCGTTGTTGATCTTGGCTATCTTGACATCGGCGATCCGGATGGAATTACTTATAAAAATCCTTTTACATATGGAATTGGCATTGGTAAGTTTTTTAATTATGGTGAATATTCGCTCCTCTTATATTACAGCGGCTATACAAAAATATTGGATGACTATAATGCACCACAGCAAATATCCTTTGGTGCAAATTATCGCATAAGTGAGAATCTTATTCTTTCATTCATTGGTTCTGCCGGATTGGGCGATCTTATGCCGGATTATACAACAAGCATTGGTGTAAGAATTAAACTCTAAAAAGGAATACTAATGATTCATGCAAAATCAATAATTACTTGTCCGGAGTGTGGAAAGAGTAAAGAAGAAATTATGCCCATTGATGCTTGTTTACACTTTTATACTTGCTCATTTTGTAAAACTTTACTCAATCCTAAAAAAGGCGATTGTTGTGTCTTCTGCTCTTATGGCAGTGTTTCATGTCCTCCAATTCAAATTGAAGATGAACTCAAAAATAATAACGGTAATACTTAGTTCGCTTTTTGAACTAGAATAGGAAACAGTTATGAAAACATTTATTTGTCTATTGTTACTTGCCACCGTCGCATTTCCTCACGGAGGCAAAGATCACAAAAAAGAAAAAACAGTTAAGGTAGATACATTAACAATAGTCGGTAAAGATACTATTGCGATTAACGGTATTTCAAAAAAAATATATAAACAAAAAAATGAACCGGAATTGATAAAAGAAAAACCGATGAGGTTAAATCCATCAGAACAATTATTTGAACACATGCACAATAAAGTGGTTCACTTTCCAATCGCACTTGGTCTGTTTGCTTTTTTTCTTTCATTGCTAAACTTCAAATGGAAGAATTTCGATTCAGCGATTTTGATTTCAGTTCTTGTTGCGTTTCTTTTTTCTATCGTAGCATTTATTACCGGAAAAAATCAATCTGAACCTTTTATCGGAACCGCAAAAGAATGGATTGTCGAATTACACCAGAACATTGGGCTTGCTCTCATTATTAACTTTTTTATCTGGACTATCTTTCTGTTTGTTGATAAACTAAAAAAATATTCTTGGCTTGTTGGACTAATCGCTTTCATATTAATTCTTGCCGCTGCTTTCTTGGGCGGTGTAATTGCTCATTAAAGTATTTTAATAAAAAGAGACTCAAATGAAAAACACTAAATCATTTATACTATTGTTTACACCTATCATCCTCATAACTTTACTTGCCTTAAATGTCTATGCGCAACATAAAAAGCATGATCACAACGCTGTTATGAAACAAGATACAGCTTCTGTAATTGAACAATATAAAAATGTGAAAGACAAAGAAGTTCGGGAATACATGACCAATCTTCACCTTGATATGATTGATAAAACTAAACCAACTTATAAAACGTGGAATACTGTTTGTCCGGTTCTTGGTCGTCCGGTCAACCCCAAATTAAAACCGATAGTTTATAAAGAAAAAGCTTACGGTTTTTGCTGCAAAGTTTGTCCTCCTAAGTTTCAAGATAATCCGGAAAAATACATTAAGAACTTGGATAAAACTGGGAAGAAGTTTAGTGGTAAAGCTGTATAATTAATTTTAGAGAATACTGTGATAAAAGAAAGAGTAATTAAAGATATCACTATATCGCCAATTCTGATCCTTCTGCTGGTCAGCATTTCGATATTTGTTTCCCACGTTATTGTGATGACAACAACCGGCAATACACATTATCCAATGGCTTTGACAGACTTATTGATTGATTCGATAATTCTAACTGCGTTCTTATTTCCATTGCTTTATTTCCTTGTGTTTAAGCCGCTGTTAAAACAAATAAGTGTTAGAGAAAAAACACAATTACAACTTTTAGCAAATGAAAGAAAATTCCGCGATCTGGTTGATAGCATGAACGAAGGTTTGATTGTGCAAAATATTGAAGGTAAAATAACTTATGTCAATCAATGCTTTGCAGATATGATCAATTTGCAGAAAGAAGAGTTAATTGATATCGATCTAGCAAGTTTATTGGACAAAACTAATTCAGAAAATCTTGTAAGAATTATAGAGAATAACGAGAACAACTCAAAATCAGAACTTGTTTGGAAAGTTAACAAAGGAAACGATATCTATTCTCTTGTATCGGCTTCAAAGATATATGATGAGAATAACATAAATGTCGGAAGAATTTTAACAATTACTGATATAACAAAAAGAAAAGAAGCGGAATTAAAACTGCTCATAGCAAATGACAAAATAAAAGAGGCAGATAATATTAAAAGTGAATTCCTTAGCATGGTTTCTCATGAAATAAGAACGCCAATTAATGTGGTATTTGGTTTCACTAATATTATTAAGGAGGAATATGGAGAAACTCTTTCTAAAGAACTTGATGGGTATATTAATTCTGTTAAAAATGGTTTGAACCGCCTAATCCGGACTATTGATTTAATTCTAAACACCGCTCTTGAAATATCCGATCTGACCAAATATGAATACAACAATATTGATATTAGTAACGATATACTTCCCGGCATTCTCAAAGACTTTGAGCCGATTGCAAAAGAAAAAGGAATTTCTCTTTCCCATAACATTTCTTTTAATAAAAAAGTTTATGCGGATGAATATTCAATAAAACAAATTCTTACGCATCTTTTAGATAATGCAATTAAATTCACAGAAGAAGGCAAAGTAGTATTTTCTGCTTATGAGAATACGAACAATGAATTTGAGATCAGTATTAAAGATACTGGAATTGGAATATCAGAAGCATATTCGCACAAAATGTTTAACATATTTTCGCAAGAAGATAGTAGCACAACCAGAAAATATGACGGCAACGGTCTTGGTTTATTCCTGGTAAAAAAATATTGTGAGAAAAATAATGCTAAAATTTCAGTGTTAAGTGAAAAAGGGCAAGGTTCATCCTTCACACTTTCATTTCCATCTTCACCCTATAAAAATCATCCCAAATAATATTCCAAAATGAATTCTACCAAAATTAAAAATATCCTTCTGGAAGTAGATTCTTCTGAAATCAAAAGGATATTTAAGGAAGCCAAAGCTGTTAAACAAACTACGCTTGGTCATGATGTTTATCTGCGCGGTTTAATTGAGTTAAGTAATATCTGCACTAAAGATTGCTTTTACTGCGGCATTAGAAAATCTAACCGCTCAGTTAATAGATACTTAATGACAAAAGATGAAATTATTACTTCAGCTATGTTTGCATTCGAAAAAGGTTTTGGCTCAATCGTTCTTCAGTCCGGTGAAAGAGACGATGAAAACTTTATCGCTTTTATCGAAAACATTATTGAGGAGATTAATTACTTAACATCTCGGCAGTTAAGAATTACTCTTTCTCTTGGAGAACAAACTACTGAAACTTACAAACGCTGGTTTAATTCTGGCGCACATCGTTATTTACTTCGCATAGAAACTTCAAATGAATCCTTATACAATAAAATTCATCCAACTGAGCACAGTTATAGTAATCGCGTTAATTGTCTTTCGGCATTAAAAGAAATTGGTTACCAACTAGGCACCGGTGTAATGATAGGACTTCCTTTCCAAACAATTGATGATTTGGTGAATGACATACTTTTCTTTAAGAATATGGATATTGATATGATTGGTATGGGTCCCTTTTTTGAACACTCTCAAACTCCTTTATTTGGACAGCCAGTTGATATCGCAAATTCACCTTCACAATTACTTGAATTATCACTCAAAATGATTGCTGCAACTCGAATCTCTCTTCCAAAAATAAATATTGCTGCAACAACAGCATTGCAAGCTTTGAATCCTTTCGGACGTGAAAAAGGAATTAACGCTGGAGCTAATGTTGTTATGCCCAATGTTACTTTAACACAATATAGAAAGGATTATTTGCTGTATGAAGATAGACCATGTGTTAATGATTTAGCCGATGATTGCTTCGATTGTGTCATTAAACGTATTGAAATGACCGGTCAAAAAGTTGCACTGTTTTCAAATGGTGATTCACTTAATTTTTTGACTAAGAACAATCAACTTCTTTAAGAGCTACTATGTTCAAAAAATATATATCCATTTATTTCTTTTTGTTTTTTCAACTCATTAACGCTCAAAATAAACTGCCTATTCCGGATACATTAAGTGGGAACAACTTCAATCTCACAATACAAAACAGTTCTGTTAATTTTTATCCCGGATTTCAAACGAGAACTATGGGTGTCAATGGCAGTTTACTTGGCCCTACTTTACTTCTCAAAAAAGGGACACAAGTTCAAATGAATGTGAAGAACAATTTAACAGATACAACTACAATTCATTGGCATGGAATGCACGTTGCTCCTCAAAATGATGGTGGCCCTCATACTGTAATTTTACCCGGCACAACATGGCAGCCGCAATTTACTGTTTTGGATAACGCCGCTACTTATTGGTATCACCCTCACTTGCATAAAAAAACTGCTGAACATGTAACAAAAGGTGTAGCCGGATTTATCATTGTTAGAGATGAACAAGAAGCCGCGCTAAAACTTCCCCGCAAATATGGTGTTGATGATTTCCCAATTGTTGTTCAATCTAGAGCTTTCGATTTAGCTAAACAATTTATTGTGCGCTCGGAACTCGATTCTGTTCTTCTCGTTAACGGCACAAAAAATCCTTACTTGCAAGTTCCGGCTCAAATTGTTCGTCTTCGCTTACTTAACGGCTCTACAGAAAGAACTTATAATTTTGGTTTTACGGAAAATAATTCTTTCTATCAAATTACTGGCGACGGTGGTTTGCTAAACGCACCGGTTCTATTAACACGCCTTCGTTTGGCTCCTGGTGAACGCGCTGAAATATTGGTTGATTTTAAATCTTTGCTAGGGCAATCAACTTATCTTATGAGTTTTGCTTCTGAATTACCAACCGGAATTATCGGCTCAAGTTCTGTTGGTATGGGCGGTAGCTTGCCCGATTATTCAAACAATAAATTAAACGGCGCTAATTTCAATATCCTAAAAATTGATGTAATTGCTGCATCACAAAATCCAATTACTACAATTCTCTCAACTTTAATTTCTAACTCTCCAATCTCTATTTCATCTGCTAATGTTACCCGTGTATTAACATTTACATCAATCGGTGGTATGATGAGTGCTGCGGGTCCTTTTGTAATTAATGGGAATCCTTTCTCAATGGATAAAATCAATTACACCATTCCATTGAATAATACTGAAATATGGGAGCTCAGAAATCAAACATTAATCGCGCACCCTTTTCATATTCACGATGTTCAATTTTATTTGCTTGATAGAAATGGCAATCAAGTGCCGCTTAACGAACGCGGAAGAAAAGATGTTGTTTTAGTTGAGCCGATGGAAACCGTAAGATTCATTACAAAATTTGAAGACTTTGCTAACTCAACTGTTCCTTTTATGTATCATTGTCATTTGCTTACTCACGAAGATGATGGAATGATGGGGCAATTTCTAGTTTCAAGTCCTACAGATGTTAGAGAAGAGAATTTATCTTTGTTGCCAATTAATTTTTCGCTTGATCAGAATTATCCTAATCCATTCAATCCTGAAACTGTAATTGGATTTCATTTATCAATTGCTGGTCATGTAACTCTGAAAGTATTCGATTTTTTGGGGAAAGAAGTTGCAACACTTGTTGATGAATTTAAACAACCCGGCAATTATAGTGTAAAATTTAATATCGGTCATTCCGAGCGGAGTCGAGGAATGTCTACCGGTGTTTATTTCTATCAATTAAAAGCCGGTCAATTTGTATCAACAAAGAAATTATTGTTTCTTAAATAACATTCCTTCTTTTATTGAAATGAGTGCGGAACGATTAGTTGTTATTTATAAAATTTCTTAAAATTATTTTAAGATTCTTTAATCCATTTAACTATTCGTATTCACTTTCACTCTAATTTCAAAAGAAAAATATGGCATTGGTTTTGTCTTTATATAATCAACAATCTAATAAGGACATAATCATGAAAAAGTCAATAGTTATAACAATAGTAGTAATTGTATTATCAACTTTATCTTTAATCAACGCCCAGCCAACTGGAAATACTTATGCCGAAAAGAATCCCTTCCTTGTAGAAAAACGTCACGGAGCAGTTGTTATTGTAAACTATAATTTAAGCATGAATCCAAGTGATGAGGTTTACGACAGAAATCCTTTTCTTGTTGAAAAACGTCATGGTGCAATCACGGTTGTAAATCGTCAGTCAAATATTAACCCGGTTGCAAACAATCTGATAGCTGATAGAAATCCATTCTTAATTGAAAAACGTCACGGTGCTGTAGTCTTCCAAAATTCAAATAAAATATCAGAAAATAGTAAACCGGCAATTGAGCAAAATCTTTTTCTAAGACAAAAACGCCATCAATAATTTCCAATTACTCCAATTTTAGGAGATGGGAGTATTTCCGTCTCCTTTTATATCCACCTTCTTACTTTTACACAATAGTCATGATATGAGTTTCCTAATGTATTAACCAAATTGTCTTCTTCCAGTCTAACCTGAATCTGAATCAAGAAATAGTAAACGGTTCCAACTGTAAAAGACAATATGTTTGGTAAGACTAAAAAGAATCCCAAATAAGAAAGAAATGTGCCAAGAAAAAATGGATTTCTCGAATACTTAAATACTCCTGCTGTTATTAATTTTACCTGGTCATCAACATCAATTCCTATTCTCCAAGAGGAGCGCATATAAAACTGTGCTGTTAAACAAATTACAAATCCCAAATGCATTATCGAGATTCCAATTAAGTCTAAGTATATTTTCTCTAAATATTCGATTGGAACCAACCATTGATATATTTCTTTTGAAAGTATAAAGATAATTACAATAAGAGGAATTATTATTCCTGTAATCTTAATACCATTTTCAGTAAAACTTAGGATTCCTTTACTTTTACCTAACACATAAGGATTCTTTCCTGTTCTCTTATAGACTAAATATGAGTTCAAAACAAAAAGAACTCCGTAGTAAAGCAAGAAATACATAATCATAAAATATTTTAAGATAGTTTCATTCATTATGGCGTAACTCTTTTTTGTTTATACTAATTGGAATTGGACCATATTTGAGATTTATCAACATTATAATTGTTTGCATATTCAGCTTTTAAGAATCCATATCGCTCCGCAATAGTTAGCACAATATTATTAACGGTTTCTTCTTGTTCAGTGCATTTACGAATTAGATTTCTTTCCTCAATAGCACGGTTACATTTACAAACTTCTAACGATTCCATTTTGCATTTTTGGCAAGAACAGATGAACATTGATGCAATTTTAACCACATTTTCTTCAATCGCGGGTTTACTGCTTTTTGTTTCGATATGGTTGTGTTTGCTGGTTTTAGCTGGGAAAAGAAATACTAAAGTTGATATAAATATAAAACATATTAAAATGTAACCAATCAATTGCAAAAATGCTTTTACTTGTATTCCGTAAATAGATGAATCTAAAAAATGATTACGGACAGTAGTTGTATTTTGTCTTCCCAATCGCTTTATTTTTTTCAAGATGGCACCACAACAAATATTATTCTCTAATCATTATTAGTAGCAAAATCTTACTTCATCACTCTCATCGCATTCAATATTGCGATTATTGCAACACCCATATCGCCAAAGACCGCTTCCCACATTGTAGCAATTCCAAACACACCCAGAAGAATGAAGAATAATTTAACTCCCATTGCGAAGCCAATATTTTGCCAGACAATCTTTCTGGTTTTCTTTGCTGTATCAATTGCGGTTACAACTTGCAAAGGAGAATCTGCCATAAGAACAACATCAGCAGTTTCAACGGCGGCATCTGAACCGAGAGCGCCCATTGCTATTCCAACATCTGCGCGTGCTAAAACCGGTGCATCGTTTATACCATCCCCGACGAAAGCAACTTTATTTCCTTTAATTGATGATTGAATAATCTGCTCAATATGATTTACTTTATCTTCCGGCAGCAGTTCATAATAATACTTATCTATTCCAAGTTTCTTGGCAAAAGATTCTGCCGCCGCTTTATTATCTCCCGTAAGCATAACCGAATTAATATTTTTCTTTTTAAGCAAGCTTATTGTTTCTTCCGCGCCCTCTTTTAATGTATCGGAAATAATAATGTATCCGGCGTAAACTGAATTTGTAGCGATATGAATAACTGTTCCCTCGACATCACATTTATCGTGTTGTATATTTTCCAAATGAAGAAGTTTATCATTTCCAACAACGACTATTTGCCCGTTAATATTTGCTTTTATTCCTTTACCGCTTATCTCGTGAACGTCCTTAATCAATTCTTGATTAATCGCTCCTCCGTATGCTTCAATTACAGATTTCGCTATCGGATGATTTGAATGCGATTCTGCATAGGCAGCAAGTCTTATTAATTCTTCTTTGTCAAATCCGTTTTTCACAACAATTTCAGATACCTTAAATTCTCCTTTTGTTAGCGTTCCTGTTTTATCAAAAACTACAGTCTTAACTTTTGTGAGAGCATCCAAATAGTTTGAACCTTTGACCAAGATACCTCTTTTTGAAGCTCCGCCTATTCCACCAAAGTATCCAAGTGGAATGCTTATTACCAAAGCGCATGGACAAGATATTACAAGAACTACCAGCGCTCTGTAAATCCAATCTGTAAAAGTTTGGTTGGCAAAAAGCAAAGGCGGAATAACTGCAAGAAGTAAAGCGCCAATCACAACAACTGGAGTGTAATATTTCGCAAATGTTGTTATAAACTTTTCTGTCTCTGCTTTTTTTGAAGCTGCATTTTCAACTAGTTCCAGAATTTGTGAGATGGATGATTCACTAAATATTTTTGTAACTCTAATAGTCAGCAGTCCGGATTGATTTATCATTCCTGCTAAGACAAAATCCTTTTCTTTCACTTTTCTTGGAACACTTTCGCCGGTTAATGCGGACGTATCTACAAAGGAATTACCTTCAGTAATTTCTCCATCCAAAGGAATTTTTTCTCCGGCTTTTACAATAATATTCTCTCCGACTCTTACGCCTTCCGGAGAAACTCGTTTTACTTCACCGTTGCTTTTTAGATTGGCGTAGTCCGGTTTTATTTCTAACAATGCTTTAATCGATTTACGCGAACGGTTAACAGCTATATCCTGGAATAACTCCCCAACAACATAGAACAACATTACTGTTACAGCTTCCGGCATCGCATCAATTGCAATCGCACCGGCGGTTGCAATCGTCATAAGGATATGTTCATTAAAAATTTTCCCTCTAGTAATGCTTCGTAATGCACCTCTTAATACACCCCAACCACTAATTAAATATGCTGGAATGAATACCAAATACTCAGTCATGCGATATTGCGAATTTTGGATTTCTTTCTCAAAGATTAATCCAACAGCTAGCAGAAGAACCGTCAGAAAGATTTTGATTAATTCTACTTTGTTTTCATCAACTATATTTTTTGACTCTGTTAGTTTTTTATCTTGCATCTCTTCAACAATAACTTCCGGTTCGATCTCTTTTATTTTCTTTTTCACAGATTCTATGTTGTCTGTATCGATGAATAGAGAAGAGCTTGCAAAATTTACCGAGCATGATTTCACTCCCTCCATCTTCGAAAGCCCGTCTTCAATTTTTGCTGCACACGAAGCGCAGTCAATATTTTTTAGTTGATATTTTTTCATTGCATATGCCCAAAAAGGTTATCACAATAATTTAACTCAAATCAGCAAGAATGAAACTCCATCGTTTTATTCTCACTGGGTAATTATCATTTCAGTAATACTATGACAACAACTACAATTAGTATAATAGCTAATCCAATTGCTAAACCAATAAGCTTATCTTTCATATGTTTGACTCTTCATAGATTGCTTATAATATTTTTTAATTTGCTTTGTATCGTTTCCGCTACTTCGCCGAGCTTATCATTTTTTACTGCTTGCATAGATGCAATTGGATCTATTGCTGCAACGATAGTTTTCCCTTCTTCGTTCACATAAACTATTACGTTACAAGGCAGCATCAATCCTATTTGTTCTTCTGTTTGCAGAGATTTATATGCAAACTGTGGATTACAAGCGCCGAGTATTTTATACGGTTTAAAGTCAACATCAAGCTTTTTCTTTAATGTTTCTTTAACGTCAATTTCTGTCAACACTCCAAATCCTTCTTTCTTCAATTCTTCGGTTACTTTTTCAATTGCTTCATCATAACCGAAATTAACTATTTTCGAGAATCCATAATTTGTTTGTTCCATTTTTCGTTACTCCTGTTTTATTCTAATTCAAAACCTTCTTTTTTTATTGCACTTTCCAAATCTTTATAAGCAATTATCTGGGGAGTGTATTCAATATATACCTGTCCTGATTCCGAATGTATCTCGAAATCATTAACGCCTTTAGTTTTTCTTAACACATCACTCAATTTATTCTCTTGTTCTTTCTTCAGTTCGGTAAAACAAATTACTGTTTTTGTTTCAACAACGCTTATATTTTTAACTACCTTTCCATTAGCCTTATTGTCCATAATATCAGCTTCCAAATAAAGACCAAACGGCAAGTCTGTTAGCTTTGTATCTTTACCATGATATTTTACAGTCATACTTGTGTCAATCTTTACCTGCATACAAGCTTTAGTTCTTAATACACAAATTACGATTTTATCCTTGCCCATTTTTTCATTGCCTATGGTGCCTTTTATCTTATGTGTTTCTTGCGCGTAACCGTTCGCAATTAATAAAGATGAAATAAAAACTATTACTTTGATTTTATTAAATACATTTTTCACTGGCTCATTCCTTATAATTAATTATTTTTTGAATAAATCTCCCCACTGCAAACAGTGGGGAATTCAACACTAAGAGATTAAAATATTACCAGCATCCTCCGTGGTTATACATCCCGCCGTGACCTCTCATTCCGTAATCCATATAGCCGTTGGTTCGCATTCCATAATTCATATCTGCATAATCCCAGCCGCATCTTCCATAAAATCCATCCCACCAGCCAATCCGTGAATCATTAAAATATACTCTCTGACTGTTGGTAAGCACTTTTCTAATCTTGCTTCCGGCTTCCATCTTTAAGCTGTATATGTGGTCTTCAATTCCTCTTAGCTCGCTTTGGTATTCTCTGATACGTTTGCTGCTAATATCATCTTGCTGTTTGTAATCAGAATAATCTCCGCGCAAAGTGTTTAGTTTTTCAATTTCCGGTTGTATTAGTTCATCGTATTCTGTTTTTATTTTGGTTACCTGGTTTATCTGGTCATCGCCAAGCCAATATTTTTCCGGAACGTTGGAGTTCCACCAAGATGAGTTATGAGTATAATTACCAGAATTATTTTTCTTTGAATGGTTCTGTCCTAATAACGTTAAAGATACAAACAGAACCACAATTACTATTGCGATTCCACCAAACCATTTTTTATTTGAGGTTAACATTGTGTTACTCCTTCTTTTGATTAATAAATTACTATTTAGATATCCTCTAATTACTCAAGGATAAATCGAAAAGAGAGAAGTGAAGAATTAGATCAGAAATGTTCTGTTGTAGAGATAGAGTGGAGAAGTTTTTTGTGGCGAATGAAAATGCTCGATATTTAATTTAGTAAATGAAGTATGATCTATGCTTGTTTCATCAATACAATGCGGACAAACTGATTTATCAACTTTCAGCTTAAATGAATCACTTAAATCAACTTTCCCGGTCTCAGTCTTTGTTACTTTAACAATTTCGCAATAATCCTGAGCTGCGGCATTTTCCTTTTCACCAACAAACTGCCAAAGTTCAGAGTAGGAGAACCATAATAATAGCGGCATTAACATAAAAACAGCAGCCACTAATGAACGATATTTTATTAAATGTTTAATCATTTCTTAATTACTTCTTATCAGATGCATAAACTTAACGAAAGATTCTTAATTGTTCTATCTGCTATGGTTTATTGCTTTATATCACTTTAAAATGGTGATGTTCGTCGCTATAAAGTTGCCACCATGCATATGTCCCATAAGCTCAACAACTTCGGCATCAACAATATCATCTATCATGGGTTCATGTAAAGTTATTTTTATAGACAAATTATTTTTATCCTTCGCGTAAAATGAGATAATTCTTCCATCTGCATCTCTCTCAAAACCATTTTCTCTAACTACGCTTACATTTATCTGCTGGTTTATTTCACTGCCGCCGCCAAATTTACTAAAAGAACCCAATTCTTTGCTCGGCGCAAAATAGATATAAAAAATAACCACAAAAACTGTCGCTGAGATTAATGGCAATATCAGCTTAGATAAATTTCTCATATTCTCACCTAACAATTATACTTAATGTTTTGTTCTTTCTACTTTTATTTACAAGCATTCAATATCTCACTTCGCTTCCTGGTCAAATGAAATAAGAATTTCTTCCTCTAATGCTTTACCGGCAATTTCATTTAATCTTATCGTCAATTCATATCTACTCTTGCTTGTAAATTTATATTTACACTCGTATTCATTTGTTATTTTGTTATAAATTACATCCAATCCGTTCATATAGGGAAACTTTTCTCGCGTGTATCTATGTCGGCGTGGACCATACTTTATTATATCCAAATAAGATTTTATGCCTTCTAACGGTTTTATGTCATCTTTATCAAAAAGTGAGAATGAACAAAGATAATCGTTCTCATCCGATATAAGTGAAATCCGGACTTGCATTTTATAATCATCAACATAAAATTCCTGCACTGCGCTGTTTTTGCCTGCCTCAATAATAATCAATGGATTACATCCTGTTATCAAAAATGATAAGAATATTATTGCGAAGAATATTTTCGGTATTCTGATATTAATTCGTTTCATTTCTTGTTCTCCTACTAATATTGTGAATTATTTATCAGCAAATAAGCTATACGGCATTTCTTCATCTTTCGCGTGTCAGAGTTTACACTACATCTTTATTAATTCTACTAAAATATTTGAGCAACAGATCACTTCACTTCCTGGTCAAATGAAATAAGAATTTCTTTTTCTAATTCTTTCCCATTAATTTCGGTCAGTTTAATAGTAAGTTCATATTTACCTTTGTTCCTTAATTTATACATATACTCGAAATCATTTGAAACCGAGTCCTTAATAGGTTCAATGTCATTTATTATCATCTGTTTAACTCGTTGTATTCCGCCGCGCGGCGTTGAACGGCTGGAATATTTTTTAATATCCATGTTTGATTTCACATCTTTAATTGGTGTTGAATTATCTTTATCACTCAATGACAATGAACATATATATTGATAATCATCCGTTATTGGCATTACACGCACTTTCATTTTGTAGTTATCAACATAAAATTCTTGCACTGTGCTGTTTTGACCAATCTTGATCAAACCAAGATTAATTGGTTGAATACATCCGGTTATAAAAACAGAAATAAATATCATTACAAAAAACATTTTCGGTATTTTGTAGTTAATATGTTTCATCTTATTTCTCCTCTTAATTAACATTATTATTATTTCTAAATGCTTATTACACTGCTGCTTTTCCTCTTTCATTCGTTCTTATCTTTACAACATTCTCAACGTTAACAACAAATATTTTCCCGTCACCCGTATTCCCCGTATGGGAGTATTTTTGTATTACATTAACAACTTCATCCGCCATTTCATCAACAACCACAACTTCTAATTTTATTCTGGGAATAAATTCTACAAGTTCATAAGTAATTTTATCCTTTGCATTCTTGGCTCTGCTTTTCCCAAATCCTTTTATTTCTGATATGGTTACCCCCGGAAGCCCTTCAATTTTTTGAAGCTCATTAATTACATCGAGCAGTCTGAACGGTCTTATTATTGCTTTTATCTCTTTCATTTTATTTTCCTTTGATCTTATTTAACATTTAATTCTTTTTTGTTTAGGAGGACAAGTCACATCCCCATAAGAACAGAAAACACAACAAGTGTCCGGTTTGGCTTTCAAAAGTTCTCCACATACAGTGCATTCATAAAAGTGGACGCAAGCATTTTCCGGCATAATTTCTTCTTTTTTATTTCCGCACTTTGGGCATTGTATAACTGATCTTAATCTAATTATTCCCATATACGTTCCATTGATTAAAGGGAACAGCTTATTGCCATTCCCTTCGATGCTATAATTTACATTTCTCTTTCTGTTTCTCTCTTTTCAAACCAACTATAAACAGAAGGAATTATCAATAAGGTTAATAATGTAGATGTTATCAAGCCGCCTACAACTACAACAGCTAATGGCTTTTGCACTTCCGAACCAGTTCCGGTAGTAATGATTGTTGGCACCAAACTAAATATTGTTATAAATGCAGTCATTAAAACCGGGCGCAATCTATCCATACTTCCTCTTTCAATTGCCTCATTCAGTTCCAAGCCATCCTCTCGTAATTGAGATATATGAGAAACCAAAACAACTCCATTTAGAACTGCTACACCAAATAACACAATAAACCCTACCGAAGCTGGAACCGATAAGTATAAACCGGAGATATAAAGTGCTATAATACCGCCAATCAATGCAAATGGTAAATTTGATATTACCAGCAAAGCTAGTCTTACAGATTTGAAAGTGACAAATAGTAAAAGTAGAATTAATCCAATTGCTAATGGTCCAATGATCATAAGTTTGTTCATTGCTCTTTGCTGGTTTTCAAACTGTCCGCCCCACGTTAAATAATAACCAGCCGGTAGCTGAACATTCTCTTTTATTTTTTGTTTTGCTTCAGCTACAAAGCTTCCTATATCTCTTCCACTTATATTCATCTCAATTCCGATTCTTCTAATTCCATCCTGCCTGCTTATCTGGACGGGTCCTTCAATCATTTTTATTTCTGCTAATTGAGCAAGTGGAATATTCGTTCCCGTCTTTGTAGGAACCAAAATATTCTCAATCGTCTCTATCGAGTTCCTTTTTTCTTCCGGCAGTCTTACAGTTATATCAAAGTTTCTGTTTTCTTCGTAAAACTTAGATGCCGCTTTACCGGCAATTGCAATTTCGATAACATTTTGAACATCGCTTATGTTTAATCCATACCGCGCTATCTTGGAGCGGTCAACATTAATAGTTAAATAAGGTTGTCCGGAAACTTTCTCAGCAATTAAATCTGTCCCGCCTTCAATTTTAGATAGAACTTTAGTTATCTCATCAGCTTTTCGTTTCATCAGTTCAATATCTTCACCAAATAATTTTAGAATTAATTGTGCTCTTGTTCCGGCAACTATTTCATCTATACGGCACTGAATGGGCTGACTAAATCCAAATGCTATTCCCGGTATCGTTTCAAGAGATTCTCTCATTTCATTTGTAAGTTCTTCTCTTGTTATATCCCGCGTCCACTCGCTTTTTGGTTTCAATACACCTACGTAACCGGTTTTATCAACGCCTCGCGTATCTAATGCCACGCCGGTTTGTCCGGTTCTGGATACTACAACATCAAGCTCATCAAATTCCTTTAACTTCTCTCCGACAATTTTATTTATTTCCATTGACTTGGATAATGAAACTCCCGGCAGCAATGCAACATCCATATCAAATGCACCTTCATCCATAATGGGAATAAATTCTGTTCCAATATTTTTTAATAATACAAGCGAACCGAGCAATCCAACTAAGGCTGTTACTAGTAATAATTTTTTCCTTTTCATACTAAAACGTAAAAGAGGGAGATATTTTGTAGAAAAGAATCTCATTATTGCACTCTCTTTTTCTACTTGGGGCTTTAAGAATATAGCGCAAAGTTGTGGAATAATAAAAATGGACATTAACAATGTTGCTATAATTGCTAATCCAACGGTGATAGCCAATGGCGCAAACATTTTACCTTCTATACCTTCTAATGCAAGAATCGGTATAAATGTAATTGCAATTATTATTTCACCATATATACTCGGTTTTCTAACGTCGAGTATTGCTTTTAAAATCAAGGATAGTTTATTAAACTTTCCTTTCTCCTCATTCAGCATTCTCTGCACATTTTCCACCTGGATAATTGATGCATCGAATTTCATACCCGTTGAAATTACCAATCCGCCAATAGACATAAGATTTGCGCTTATTCCCAACAACTTCATAAACACAAAAGTTAGTAGAAGAGAAATAGGTAATGCTATCAATATTACGGCTGAACCTCTGAAGCTTTTTAGAAGTAGAAAAGTAACTACTAATACAAGAATTGAACCTTCCAGCAGTGCGCGTATTATAGTCCAAATGCTTGCATCAACAATTTCCGTTCGGTCGTAGTAAGGAACTATTTTAATCCCATCGGGCAAAATATTGTTTTCATTAATTTCATCAACTTTAGCTTTTACTCTTTCTACAACCTCGCGGCTGTTCTCGCCACGAAGCATCATTGCAATTCCACCGACTGATTCATCAACACCATTCTTCATCGAAGCGCCCATTCGAACAGCTTCCCCAATTTTAACTTGCGCAACATCACGTATAAAAGTAGGCGTTCCGCCAACAGATTTTAATACAATATTATCAATATCACTTAGCTCTTTTATTAAACCTACTCCACGCACTATGAACTGATCTGAATTTCTTTCAAGTATATTTCCACCCACATTCTTATTGTTATTCTCAATGGCTGCAAATACTTCATCAGCTGTTATGGCATACTTTAATAATTTTTCCGGATTAATCAATACTTGAAATTGCTTAAAGTATCCGCCGAATGAATTTATTTCGTTTACTCCGGCAACACTTTTCAGTTGCGGCGTAATTACCCATTCTTGCAAAGTTCTTAAATCTGTTAGATAAGCCATCTTTCCAAGTGAATCAGAAGGCATTTTTCCTTCAAGTGTGTATTGGTAAATTTCTCCCATTGCAGTTGCTATTGGTCCCATTGCAACTTCAACACCTTTAGGTACGTTTTCTCGGGCTTCTCCAAGCCGTTCAAAGACAAGCTGCCTGGCAAAGTATATATCAACATTATCCTTAAAGACTATTGTAACAATTGAAAGCCCGAATTTTGTTACCGAACGCATTTGTTCAACATCCGGCAATCCCCGCATTGCCATTTCTATCGGATAGGTTACGTTTCTTTCTATTTCTATCGCAGAGAGTCCATCCGCGTGGCTTATAATTTCTACTTGTATGTTTGTTACATCCGGGAAAGCATCAATTGGAATTTTCGTGTAAGCATAAATTCCAAGCCCAACAATTAGAAACGAAAGAAATATTATCATTCCTTTCTGCTTCAGAGTCATAGATATAATTTTTTCTAACATTAGTGTTCATCTCCTTCCAATTCTTCTTTCTTTAGTTCACTCTTTAGATAAAACACTCCTTTCGATGCAACTTTTTCACCCTCTTTCAATCCTTCTTTAATTTCAATCCGGTTATCAACAGATAATCCGGTAATCACTATTCTCTTTTCAAATTCTTGCCCGCTGCTTGGTGGGGTTGTCTTGCTTTTTTGGACAAACACATATTCTTGCCCGGCTTCTTTAACAACTGCTTCTTCCGGAATCATAATTGCTTTTGCATTCCCGCTCACAGGAATTTTTAGTTCGCCAAACATTTGCGGTTTTAATTTGCTATTAGAATTTTCAAACTCTCCCCGTATTGTAATTGTTCTTGTTTGCTCGTCAACCGTCTGCCCTATATATATTATTCTTCCGTTAAACTTCTCATTCATATAAGTTGATGAGGTGAAAAATGCATTTGTTTTCTGGTTTATCTTCGTTATATCTTTTTCGTATATCTGTCCGTCAACCCAAACAGTAGATGTGTTAATTACTTTGAAAGCATTTGTTGTGGCATCAACTAATTGTCCTATAACAACATTTCTTTCTACTACTATACCGTTGATGGATGATTTAATTGGCAATGTGCCGGAAATATGTTCTTCGCTAATCTTTGCGTCGGTTACATCTTCATCACTAAGACCAACCGAATGAATTTTTTTATCCTCTGCTTTGTATTCAGCAAGCGCCTTTTCAAATTCAGCCTGGCTTTCTAGTAATGATTTTTGCGATCCTATTTTCTCATCAAATAATTTCTTCTGTCTTTCATAATTTGCTTTTGCATAATCAAGTGCCGCTTTTGCAATTAAGAAACCGGCTTTTATTTCACCAACGTCAAGACCTTCAACCGTCATCAATACTTGTCCGGCTTTAACAAAATCTCCTACTTTCACAAACACCTGGTGAACTCTTCCTTGAACAAGCGAACCTATCTGTGCTTCATTATCTTGATTAGTTATTACCTTTGCCGGAATTGTTAAATAACCAGTGAATGGTTGTAATGATACTGTCTCGGTTTCCAATTTTATTTGCTTTATTGATTCAGCCGATAGTTTTACAACTTCACTGTGTTCATTATGGCTTTCTTCCTTTTTAGGTTCTTCTTTACCGCTGCATCCCAATAGGGCAATCGCTAATACATTAACGGCTATTAATAATTTGATACTTGATTTCATTTATTTCTCCAATTCTGATTTGTCAATAATATTTTGCCCGACTATTTCTTCAATTCTAAAAACTGATTGATAATGATTGAATAAAACATTTATGTAATTGTTCCGTGAGCTAATCAAAGTTTGTTTCGCCTGCAGATATTCAAGATATGTAAGTTCTCCGGCATCGTAGCTTTTTATAGCTGTTCTGTAAATCTCTTCGGCTTGTGGAAGAATATCATTCACATATAGTTTTACCTGCTTTAGATTATTTTCGTGATCTGTAAAAGCGCTTTTTATTCTTAAAGCGATCTCATTCTTTGTTAATTGCAGTTCCGATTCAGATATAGACTGATTTGCAACCGCTTCTTGAATTTTTCCTCTTTGATCGAACATAAACCAAAGCGGAACCGATATTCCAAATGAAGCTCCGTAAAATCCGTTATTGCCGTCGCGCGTTTGTTTGAAATAAGCCAGATTAAGATTAGGCAGGATGGAAGACCATGCAAGACCTTTTTCGATAGATGCTATTCCATAATTCAATTCGGCAATCTTTATCTGCGGATTTGTTTCTTCCAACGATTTGTAGATTTGCTCTATACTGATTTTGTGATCAACAAAAACAAGCGTATCGATTAAATTGAAATTCGCTTCATAACTTTGTTTTCCATATCCAAGTGAGTAATTCAGTTCGGCAAACGCTGTTGTTAGCTCATTCTTTGCAACTTCCAGATTGTTCTGCGCCTCTGTGTATTGGACCTTTGCGGTCAATCTTTCAAGATTCGTTCCTTCACCAACATTTTGTCTTATCTCAGCTTTCTTAAAAAAATCTTCCGAGATAACAAGATTTTCTTCAGCAGACTTTACCTGGTATTGTTTAGCCAGAACTTTGTAGTAACTTGTCTTTACTTGATTTATAATGCTTCTCTCAGTCATGTTTAGTTTATATACTGCAATCTCTTCTTCCTTGTTAAATTTGCTCCCTTTCAAAAAGTAATTAGAAGGGAACTCAAAAGATTGACTAACAGCCAGAGTTTTTTCGCTGTAATTACTTAAACTGCTGTTCACCGGTGCATATTCATAACTAACACCAACTTCCGGCAGAGGTAATGATATCCCGCTCCAGAATCTACCCTTAGATGCTGAAATATTTTCTGTTGCACTCTTTATTTCCGGATTATTCTTTAATCCAATTTCAACAGCTTCATTTAAACTAAGTTTTCTAATTTCAGTTTGTCCGTAAATGCAAAGCGGTAAAATTGCAATTGCGAACAAAACAAAAAGTTTGTTTCCCGCAAAACGGGGTTTCGTTTTACTCAACATAATTCTCCAAATAAATTAATTATTAATGACACTTATCCCGTAAAGGGAATACTTGTCCGCCTTTGGCGGAACGAAATGAAAAGAGAGTAGTTAAATCAGAAATGTGCTATTAAATAGATATAAATCAGCAGATTGTTTTGCTTTTAAATGATGATCCGTTCTTTCAAAAGAAGTTTGTGTTTCTTGCGCTTCAATTTCTTCAAAACAATGAATGCAAATATATTTGTTAAGTTCAAGTTTAGGTAGGTTTTCCCTTAAAATCTTTGAATGAGCATTCGTATTTTTAACAATTTGACAGTAATCATGAGCACCATGATTATCTCCGTCAAAATCAAGAAGTCCTAATTCGGAGTGTAAAAAAGAGAAAACAAAAACTCCCAGAAACAGTAGGGCAATTGTTCTTTTTACGCTATTTCTAAAAATATTTTTCATCTGTCACAAATTTATTGCTTTCTACCTCTTAAAACAACCAAATTAAGATAATAGTTTCAAACTATCTCTTTTATTACTTTTTTGATTGATGACTCTCATCAAGGTTTTGCTACGTGCAAACTATCATTAGTCAAATATTCAATTATCATCCTTTTTTCATCCTCATTTAGTCTTGCCTTCTTACTCATTTCTTCAACTTCACTTTTCCATTTTTCACTGGTAAATTCTGTTTTTGAGTGTATTCTGTGGCATCCGCCGCATTTATTATAATAAAGCTCTTCTCCTTTACTCCTGTAAATAATAGTGGCGGCGCATCCGGCAATAAATAGAAAAACTAAACTAAAGATAATCTTCATAAACCTATGCCTAATATTGTTCTAACTTCATACTTCTCATGTCCTATCAAATCCAAATTGTTTTTTGTTATTGGTCCGCCGCTAATCTGTGCTAAAATATTCACAACAAAATAAAGTTTATCTGAATGGTAGCTTATTGTTGGGCCGATAAAACTTGCCTGGTTTTCTTCCTTCTCATAAATCTCTTTATAGTTTCTGTCATTTCTAAATTCAAGTCCAACAGATAAATTCTTGTTTAACTCATAAGCAAGTCCAAGCGTAAGTTCAAATGCAGATTCTGTTTCTTTTTCCGGGAAGTTCTTTTCAATTTCTGAAACTAAATTCATTACGGAAATAAATTTGTCAAATTGTTTTGTCAGTAATATTTTGGGTTCATACTCTATCTTATCGCCGCCATAGCTTAATTCAAAATAAAGTGCCGGATCAATAATGTATTCGTTTGGATTTGTCAAACGATACCGAAATTCGAACGAAGTGGTCGATAAACTAAATGATTTGGATGGTATTGAATTCTCATTGCTCTTCACTTCATTAAAATTGAAATACATTGCCGTCGTAAAACGATCTGTAACCCCGTATTCAATTTCAAAGCGCGGCTGCCATCTGTAATAATATCCAATTCCTTTATCCATTCTTCCGGTTTGCCAGATTTCTAATTCAAGTGCATTTGCCGGAAGCGTATATGATGTATAGGATCTTGCAAACTTTTTTATCATCCGCGTTGATGTTCATGAAGCTGAAAATCAATAATAGAATTGAGAACAAAAAAGTATAGTTGATTTGATTCATTATTCACTTCGTTTATAAAATGAATTTATATTCTTTCAAGTCGCTTTTTAATACATAAAGATTTTTATATAAAACCACATGCATAGCTTCTTGAAAATTCTTGTGTAAAATTATTCTTGAGCATCAATGATATCAATCGCTATAAATAGGTATTTGGAACAGCTACATCCCTTTAAATGAGGACTCTATTGAGCACGTGTTGTGATGATTACAAATCAGTGTAACAATAAATCATGAATTATTTATCACAAGCAGACTCACGACCTTTCTTCGATGATGCTCTATTTCCCTGTTCCTTAAAAATTCTTGCCGTTCAATATCCAAGTTCAACACAAACAACTTATGCCGCAACATAACTGTTGGCTTTTTCAAAACCCGTTGTTGAAACGGCATTTTTCTTAATAGTGCATCCTTTACGGTTTGGATTGGAACCAAGCCGATAAGAGAATAGCACGCAATCTTTAATCACACATTCCCGAACCTGTTTCTTTTCATACCCGGAACATTCCAAACAATGTTTCTTAATCGCTTTCAGAGGAGTAAGTTTCATTTTCTGTCTCCAATAATTTTATTAAAATCTGTCCCTTTCGAAAATTTCAAACTGTCCAAATGGACACTTTCAAACAGTAAAACGTCCAAAAATCATTTTCCATCACAGTTTTTATCCAATACGTCCATCAATCTGTCCAATAAAACTCAGAAAACATGCTTAATTCACAACTTTGGACACTTGGACGTTTTGAAATAGGAATTCTTGCCCGATATAGAAATCAAAGTGTCCAAACGTCCAACATATTTTTTCCACTTTTTACAAGTTGTTTTTGCACCTTAAAAGAATTACGAGTAGAAATTGAGTGGAGTGAAGTGTCAAATGAAAAATTCTGTTTGAGTCCCGATGAAATCGGGATGAGTTTATTTTTCATAACGTAACGGAACGAAATTTCCGTAATTCTTTTTAAGTGCATGTTCTTTTGTTTCTTTTCTTGCGCCAAGAAAAGAAAGATGAATTTGTTATTTTCAAAAAAGCTCCATTTCATTTTCAGTCTCCACTGAAACTGTTTTCTTGCCATCTAGGAACTTTATCATCCGATCAACTCCGGATTTTCTTTCATTCACGCCCATACCTTTTATCCTGGCCGCTTCTTTCATCCACCGGGTAAATTTGGTAAGCTTCAGTTCGGAGAATTCATCATAATTTTTCTTAAAGTCTTCCAGCAAATCTTTTTTATTATGCTCAACATTTAACCCCAATGATTCAAAGTATTCGGCAAACTCTTCGCAAGTCGAATCAATCAGTTTTTTCTTTTCCAAGTTTATATGTGAACACTGGATCAATCCTTTACACAAATAAAGTTGGAGGCAGCCGATCATGTAATTAAGAAAGCAATTCCATTCCTCATTACTCCATTCATCATAAAATCTGTGTCCGAACTCATCAATCGGTCTATGTATTTTATTGTAGTGATCAGAAAACTCAATAACAAATTGACGGTCCATCGTTGAATCGTCGGATCCTTCAATTGTGTAGTTTGTTGAAATAATAATTTTAGGTGACTGATGAAACGGGATAATTATTTCATTTTGATTTTTCTTTTCGACAGTTATGTCATCAGTTATAATGGAAAACAGTTTATCAAAATTGAATTTCTTTGTTACATCATTAAATTCTATGATTGCAGTATCTAGCGTAACAGATTGAAAACTGAAGCTCTTTGAGAAATTAAAATTCCTACCATCCAAACGAATAGTTTTCCTAAGCTTTCCAATGGCCTGTGCCACCAAACCCTTTCCGCTTCTTCCATAAGCGCCGTCACTTAATTTCTCATCAAGAAAAATCACAGCTTTAGCATTCGTTGAATCTTTATAATTATGCAGTAAATATCCGATCGCACTTCTTAATGATGAAATTCTTTGCTCATTATTTTTGCAAATGTTCTTAATAAAGAATTCAAACTCAGATTCTCTCCTGTCAAGATTCAATCTTTTGTTTATTACCTGTTTATCCCAGATGAAACCGTCCAGTTCTTCATATCTTTTTACATTAATCTTATTTGCCGCAATCTCAACAAAACAATTCGAGAAAAAGAGAAATCCTTTCTCTTTTGTGTCACGCAAGAATTCCAATTCTCTTGTTTCCAAGAATTCAAGAAATGTCTGGACAAAATGTTGCGGTGCGCCTTTGATAACAGCATCAATAACTTTTATACGTGGTGTCTCTTTGAAATGCTCAACATCCAATCGCTTCAGATAATCGATTACAAAATCCTTGATATTGAAAATTTCCACCTCACGGACAATATTCTTGCTAACCTTCAGCAGAATATAACCGCGTTCTAATTGCAGTTTGCAAAATCCATTCTCTTCAAGAAATCTCTTAAAATTCTGTTTTGAAATATGAGTCTTATCATTCTCAATATACCAGAACTTTACAAACGGTTTTTGCCAGCCATATTTTTCTGCTATATGATAAAGAGTTCCGAGTGTTATTCTTCCATCAGATTTCTTCATCAGTTCGTCAAACTTTTTATTTATCGCAAACTCAGAATCATGATAATGTTGATTTCCTAAACTCATCTTCAGAAAATATTTTCTTCCTTCCTCACCAATTGTTACTAAACCAAATCCGATTCTATACCAATCATCATAACAATTGGTTGGCAGATTGTTTTCTAAATACTCAATTGCGCTTTCCAACTTCTCTCTATCAAATCCAGCCAGCTCAAAAGTTCGCTTACCAACATCAAGAACATCTTTTTCTTTTTGTAAATCACAAAACTCTTCTAAGCATTCAAGCAAAACATCCGCGTCAATTTCTGTTGGTGGTTCTTTTGGTTCATCATATAAAAACAAATATCTATTTCCGCTTTCATGTTTTGAATACGGGAGAACTGTTTGAGATTGACTCCATCTCAATTCAATATGATCACATAATCCCTTTTTACCCGGCTCGTCCTCGTTGAGACGGGCATCTTTCAAATACAACCGGTAAACACTTTTGGGACCGTTCAATCTTTTATGCAATTGCTCACTTTCACTAACCTTAATCCAAATATGATAACCAACACAGCTTCCGCTTTTAACTGTCCACTTATATTTTTCACCAAGTCCCAACCTTTTACATATCATTTGAACAATATTATAGCCAGCTCCTCCTTCAAAAGGGTCTATGACCCTATCGAAATCGATATTCCGTAAATCATTTACTCCACAAATTCCGCCTATACCGGTTACACCTGCATTCCAACCAAATTCAATTACATCCTGTTCAGTCTGTTCAATCAATTGCCAATTCTCCCAAGGAATAGTTGGCCGTTTCCCCTGGATAGGTAGAACATTAAATCCGAAAACGTTCTTATAAATCTTTGCCATTTCCAGAAATTGTATCATCTCTTTTCTCCGGAATTAATACTAAATATTTGTAATCGTGGATTCTCTTCAAGACTTGTTTTTTGCTTTTGGCTTATATCTAACATCTCACTGCTTGCACTTGCACTGAGCCGCAGCTCTGAGCAAGTCGAAGAGGAAGCCGAAGTGTCTAGCCTTTTAATCGCCTCTCTCAATGAATCCATATTCAAATGCGAATAAATTTCCGTTGTCGAAATCGAAGAATGCCCGAGCAGTTCTTTTATTGTATAAAGTGGAACACCTTTCTGAACAAGATTAGAAGCAAATGAATGTCTCAGAGAATGAAAATGAATTGATTGATCTACACCAGCAGCTTTACACGCTATCTTAAATCTTTTTGAAATATAATCTCCGGTAAATTTCTCTCCGTTACTCTTACAGAAAACATAATTTCTATTATAGTTGAGAGACTTAATCGAAATGATCTTTTTCTTTTCATTCTGAACTTGTCCGCTGACCTTTTGGCGGATTCTCAATCCTGCACTGAGCGCAGTCGAAGTGTCTAAATTCTCAATTGCTTTTTCTGCTTCCTCACTAATCGGTATGAACCTTTGATTTCTTCCTTTCGTTGTAAAACAATCATCACCAACCGTAACTACTTTATTCTCTAGATCAACATTCTTCAACCTCAAATTCACAATTTCGTCCAAACGCATTCCAGTATAAAACGCGAATACAACAATGTCTTTAATAGTCTCATTCTTTAACTGATCACAAATCATTAATAGTTGATCACTATTGATAAACACCGGGTTCACTTGCTGTTTTTTCGGCAGCTTTACTTTTTGAAAATAGTTTTCTTTTACATAACCCCAATCTTTTGCCTTATTGAAAGCGGCTTTTATTGTTCTAACATAAACTCGGAAACCCTTTTTGACTTTTTGTTGTAGATAAAGCACAAACTGTTCCATATCTTTCAATGCTATTGATTGAATAGATTTTCCATGTCCAAAGAATTCAGTTAAATGCTTGAAAGAACTGCAAACAGAAACGTAATATGCATTCGATCTATTTTGTTTTATCATATTGCTGTATTCATTTGTAAAAACACGAAGCGTAACAGTATTCTTTTGTTCATTTCCTGGAATAATCGAAAGCAGCATTCGTAACTTTTCTAAATCACTTGATGAAATTCCTTTAAGCATTTCTTTCATTTCCAACCTCTTGTAATTATTCCCGGCCTCAAATACTTGGCGTTAAGAATATGAACGAGCACAACGAAAAGAGAAAATTTCTGTTTGATCCCGCTTTCAATATTTTCAAATAATAAGCGGGAGAGTTTAATTTTCTCCGTTGTGCGAATGAAATATTTAGCCAAGGATTTGCAGACTTGATCTTTTGGTTCTTTTCTATCAAGAGAAAAGAACAATAGCATATATTTTTTAATATCTTATTCATTTCTCAATCTGCGTTTTATTGTTTTTTTTCTGCTTTTCAGTGGAAACTCAATCAGTATTTCTGTTTCATTATTTTCTTCATTCCTTTTATCCTTCTTTTCATCAAAACCCATCTCCATCTGATTAGGATCCTTTTCATTATTCTTTTCTTCCTTGAATTCATCATTCATAACTTTACGCTCATCACTGCTTCTAAAAATCCACTCGTCAATTTCATTCTTTGAAAAGAAAATCATCTTGCCGGTTGGTTTGTAATGTGGCATTACTTTTCGATAGGTTAATTTGTAAAGATAACTTGGTGCATAACCTAAATAAGAACATGCTTCTTTGAAAGTCAGTGGTTTATCATTTTTTTTCTTTATTAATTCTTCTAGTGTGGAAAGTTTTTGAAGTATTTGTTCTGATCTAGATTTATCGAGAGAAGAATCTTTCTGTTTTTTCATCTCACACCTCATGTTGTTTAATTACATGAGAAATATGAAATAGAAAAACAAGAAAAAGTATTTATCACAGTATATCGAAGTATATCGCAAATCGATAAAGTATGATATACTTTTTCACCACTACCCCCAAAAGTATATCGAAGGCTATCAAGTCATGATATAGTCTGATATACTTTTTAAATATTCGACCAAAGTGTCTTTAAGCCATAAATTGTTTTGCGAAACAAAAAACATGAATACTATTTCAACTGAATCGAGAATCTTTCTAATCCATTTAACTGTTTCGGTGTAGCTAATTGTATTATTCTTTTTTTGTGCTAAATATTTGAACGGCTTACCGTTTTTATTACAAAAATGTTTTTCAAACACCTTGTATTTATTCTCTTCATCAATTGCTTTTCTCTGTGCCAGTTCATCAACAAATATAGAAAAGCTGCTGTCGCTCTTAAGCCAAATAATTTTTCTAAAATGTATTCTCACATTACAAAAGGGAATATGTTTCTCATCAGTAAAATGAGCTAGTATTTCTTCTTTTATAAACTTCGGAACACACACGTTATTCTGAAGGCGATCAAACAAAGCTAAAAGTTTAGCGTCACCCAATTTCCAAACTATCCTGATTGTGGAATCGTTAGTCTTAACTGTTTCTTTCTCATTATTAAAACATTCATTCCAAGTCGCTCTCATTTCTAATTTTGTTTTGTAAAAAACCAAATGGTTCTCTGCACGTTCTATAAATTCATAATACTCTTTACAAAGATTCTTCTTACAAATCTTTACAATCTTCTTTGTTATTGTTTGTTTTATTTTCTTATCAAAATTGACAAGTTCAACTAGGGAAGTCTCTTGATTTACTGTTTTTGCGGAAAGCTTTATTTCGGTCGGCTCTATATTCTTTGCTTCACACTTAACATCTTGTATCGCATTCCTGCATCTTACAATTTCTTTTGAAATGAACTCGATTTTATCAATATCAAGTTCGATTTCCTCTAATCGTTTTTCAAGTTCCACAAAAGAAAACCTTTCTATAGACATATTTCCCCCTGTAAATTGAGAGATAATTAATTATTGCACACATTTTATTCGTCGGCAGTCCTTAAGATTTGAATCCCGACTATGTCCATGGGATTTAAGCCGTAGAAAGGTTCGCTATTGACTTCCCTAAATAACTGGTAACTCGTTTCTAAATCACTCGATATATAATAATTTCTTTCAAAATATTCACTACAATATTTCTTCAATGAAAATTCACACCCGAATTCAACAAGTATAATTATATCGAAGTTGTATTTTTATAGTTGCTCGTTTTTACTTTATAGATTATTATGACTACTTTGAAGAAGTGATATAAGATAGTATAATGATTAATTCTTTTGAATATTTCCCAACTAGAAAGAACCCATTTCCATTTATTCAATAACGGAATTTAGAATAAATGCCAGAAGACCAGAACAAAGAATCTGAACAAAATAAAATTGATCCAATCTTAGTCTATCTCGATGAAACCGGTGATCATTCTCTCGAAAAAATTGATAAAGATTTCCCAATTTTTGTTTTAACGACTTTTATAGTTCGACAATCAGTTTATGTCAATGAAATTATTCCTAAAGTATATCAGCTAAAAATTAATAACTTTGGACACGAGGGCGTTATCTTACATTCCAGAGATATTCGTAAAGCTCAAACCCCTTTTGAATTCCTGTTGAATGTAAATAAAAGAGAGCCGTTTCTTAATTCAATTTCTGAATTAATTGGTAATCTCAATTTCAAATTGATTGTTTCGGTTATCAAAAAAAAAAAACTAGTCAAGCAATATGCAAAACCATTCAATCCCTACGAACTTGCTCTTAAATTTAATTTAGAAAGAATAATTGCTCTTCTTAATCAAATCAAGCAAACAAAAGTCCGCTTAGTTGCTGAATCTCGCGGCAAGAATGAAGATGATGCGTTGCGATTAAGTCTTTATGAAATGATACGAGAAGGAACTGAAAGAATTAGTAAAGAGGAATTTAGAAAGATTGAATTTATTCTGACTTTTTTACCCAAGTCTAACAATATCGTTGGAACGCAGATTGCTGATCTTTGCGGTTATCCCATTGGTCGTCACATTCTTAATCCGGAAAAAGAAAATAAACCATTCGAAGTTATCAAATCGAAAATATTAGGTAAGATTAATGGATTGGAATGTTTCAAGGTATTCCCATAAAAAGCAAAAGGCACCGAAATTCATCAGTGCCTCTAACCGACCGGGCATTCCCAGTCCCTTATAAAACCGAACTAAATTTATATCTTGCTTTACAGATTGTCAAGCAAAATCATAATCAATAATTATTTAGAAAATAATCAAATTCTTAAATTACTTTCTAATCTTCTCAACAATTTTCTCACCGGTTCTTCCAACTACATATCCACCCAAACCAATTTGTAATAAAGTCCATGCTTCATTACTCAGCCGAAATGCAAGCCAACCAAAAGAATCACACACAACTAGGATAAGAAAAGTAAGCATTGTAATTGGTCTCCAATTTCTCTGCAGCCAGCTTTGTCCTTTCGCTTCCGCCTCAACAATTCTTCCCTGAGAATCTAGTAATTTACTCTCATACTCAAGAGCTTTAGCGAGGAACTCATTCTCAATTTTTGTCATCTCGTTTTGAAGTTTTCCTCTCTCTTCATCAGAAGTAGAAAGATTATCAATCAAATCGGTAATCGGTTTTACTATACCGCTTAAAAAATCTAATACTCCCATTTTAATCTCCTTCTTTATCTAAATGCTGATGACTGACAGCCGAAAGCTTAATATTGTAAATCTCTCGAATAATATTCTTCTCAACTTCACTCAACTTATTATGCAGAACTTCAAACCGGGACAAATAATTTTTCTCAATCGAAGACGATTTCTTTTTCGTCTCATCAACATCTTTTTCAATTCTCTTAATCCTGGACCAGAAAAGAAAATTCACCAAGCTTAAAAGTCCTCCAATTATCCAGATGTAAATCTTTTCACTCATTTATTATCCAACTACTTTTAACCGATCACCAATTACTTTCTCATAAACTGTTTTCCCATGAACCTTTTTCGAAATCATCACATCCTTACGATTCAATTCACCATTCCAAGAAACATGAATCCATTTTCCGAATTCATAAATCAATTGATCAAATGATAATTCTTGTATGATTGTGTTGAACACATCAATTAAATTCATTGAATGGACAACGAAGTCGGCAGCTTTTCCTTCGAGATGTTGAGAATTAAATCTCCCGCCAACGGCAGCATTTACATCAAATGAACGAAAACCAGAATTAATAAAAATTGGCACATTGATAATTTCTCTCAGAGGTTGTAAAACATTCACACAAAGCAATCTCAAGTTCTCAATCTGTTTTTCATTCGGTTCATTCTTATAACCATGCCTTTCCGCTTCTTGCGAAATTGTAAATTCATTAAAATAAAAACTTGCACTGAGCTTAGTCGAAGTGTTATCAGACAATTTCATTTCTTCATTCCTTCAATTCTCAATTCCAAACTCTCAATTCGCAATTCTAACTTCACTGTAATTCACTTTACATCAGATAGAAGATTTCATGGATCAACAAACCTTTTGTGGGAGGTCTCAGCTCATCGGGGCATGGGACAGCCAGTATTACATAAGTAACATTATGTTTTTGTATTTGGGTAGTCCCAACAAAGGCGTTTTCTCAATTACAATCGAATCAACATAATGTTGTCTTATATAAACTCGGCACTAAAAAATACTAATCGCCTCATCATCGCTCATTCCGGTCGTGGATTCCCACACACCTTCATTCGCTTACATGATATATGCTGCTCGTTCCGTGTCGTGGCTTTGCCACACACACTTCACTTCGCAACACTTTTTGAAATCAATCTATGTTGATCTGTTCAATCTGTGTAATCTGCGTTTAATTTCATTTCATGTAATTTTATTGTTCTATCGATAACAAAAGAAAACAAATCATAAACATCGAGCGTTGCACACTTCATAATCTTGAATTAAATTTTCTCAAAAAGGAAATACTGATATGTGTTTTAAAAATATCTTGCTCATGCTCATATTCTTGATCTTACTCCCAACGCAATTGCTCGGTCAAAATCCGAACTTCTCTTATCCTTACAACTTCTCAAAGAAAGTATTTGTGTCTCGTGTAATTGATGGTGATACTTTCGTTCTTTCTGATTCCCAACGTGTAAGAATGATTGGTATTGATTGCCCTGAAATTGCTAAACAGAATAAACCTTCAGAAGCATTTGCAAAAGAAGCATCAGAAAAAACTAAATCATTAGTCGTGCACAAAACTGTTAAACTTACGTTCGATGGAAGAGCATTAGATATTTTCGGAAGGTTACTAGCTTACATTTGGTTGTCAGATTCTAAAGGAAAGGATTCTGTATTCGTGCAAGCAGAACTTTTGAAAAATGGATTCGCTCGAATAAGATATTACACAAAAGAAAAACGTTATTACAGTTTATTCTATAATCTCAGAAACACAGCAAGAAAAAAGAAACTTGGCATTTGGAGTAATGAATAATTCTCAATTCAATATTGCCAAGATTTTATCGAATCCTTTTATTAGAGAATTTCAATCCTATGGATTGATCAATGAGTTGGTCCTTCGGAATTTACAAATCAAATCAGATTACCTTGAACTGAGAAAGACTCACAATCAGATTGAATCAATCTTTCTTCTCTCAGAGAAATATAATTTGTGTTACGATTCTGTGAATACAATTCTATTCCGGAAAAGAAGAAATAAGCCGGTTTCTTTTCCCTCATCAAACCAGCCCCTAACAAGCCTGTAACAAGCCATATCCAAGCCATAGGACACCCATAAACTCATTTTCTTTTACTTTCCCATTATTACAGTGAACACCACAACCTAAGTCCATAAAATTGCCTCTGTAATTCATCATAATTTTAGGAGGCTTACCATGGCAATCGTAAATGGAAATGTCATCGGAAACTTATCCGGAAAGCTTGGCAACCTTTCCGCGAGAACAGTTGATGGCCGCACTGTATTAGCAGCTCGTCCATCCAGTTTCAATGCTAGTCAAGAACCTGCGGTTCTTACTGTTCGTCAGAAATTCTCAGTCACTGCAAAATTTGCGAGTGCTATTCTTGCGCTAACTTCTCTCGTTTCAATCTGGAAGAAAGTAAGAAATGTCGCTAGCTCAGTTTTCAATGAAGTATTTCAAAGCAACTTCGCTTATTCTTCAATTGAAAAACCAACCGAGCAAAACATTATCGCTCCGGAAGGATTTCCTTTGCAGATTGCAGTTGCTGCAGTTGCAGCGGATAAGATTACTGCAACCATCCCGATCCTAAATACTGCATCGGTATTTGGAGCGGATGAGGTTAATCTTTCTGCAAACGCCATTGTCTGTTACTATGATCCTGCGAATGCAGAAGATGAGCCGTTCAAGATCATTGCTCTTTCAAAAGAAGTTGCTGCACATAACTTCACTCAGACATACGATTTAGAAATCGATCTGAACGCAACTCAAAAAAATACTGCTGCAAAGTATCAGCACAGTATTCTGTATGTGTGTGTCGTAACAAAAACCGCTGAGGGTAAAGTTGTTCAAAACTCCTCAACTTTCACCAAACTCAGTTAATCATTTCGAGAAAGGGTTATCATTCCTGGTAACCCTTCTCTTTTTACATACCGATAGCTCACAAATTTGCGTTCACTTCGATTCACTTAAAATTGTTCGCTAAAAAAAGACCGCTCTGATCCGGCTTGCCCGGCATCTTCCGACGGGCTCATTCATTCGCCTCACAAAGCGGAGATCTACTTTCATTTCGGTCAATACTTTTTCATCAAAGACATTCAAAAATATTTCCCTCATAAAGCATGAACGCAAATTATTCGTTTGTCTCTTGCTCACACTTTTTGTTTCAAAAAGATGCGCCAATTTCCAAACTCATAAATTGCTTAAAGAGAAAAGAATTTTTCATCGGGAACGTTTATCTTGCTCACACTTTGTAAAAAGAAAATCCTTTCTTTCTTCAAAATGATTCGCTCGTAGATCAAATGCAAAAAGTTGTCGCTCATTCCATTCTCTCATTCGCTCCAACCTTTTCAAACTTCTCTTCTGAATTGTTTGCTTCACTTCGTTCAGCTATTACAAGCATTATTTTGCCCGCCGGCAAACAAGCTTAGTGTTATTCGAATCTTGGAAGTCAATCGGGGCAAGGGTATATGAAACTCATACCGCTTGTTTATGTTGATAATTCTCAGTTGCGGTATTTCGCCCTTGCCTTGAATTATCATCTTTTCTTACACCAACATGGTAACAAGCCATTATTTCGCAAAAGATCGCCTAAGCGGGCAAAATATGTTTTTTAACGGCGTAAAAGGTCGGGTTATGGCATCTGTAATAGTTCACTACTCTAAACGGCACAAAGGTTTTCTTATTCGGTTAATTCAATCAAAAGATAAATTCTGTGTAAATGTATTTACCGGCAAAGGTGCACTTCATTCTTACAGCTTCACTTCACTTGCAACCGCTTACACTTTCTTAAATGCTTTTATCAAATCACTTAAAAAATCTTAAAGGAGTTTTGCCATGTTATCACTAGAACAAAAACAACAATTCAGACAAGAGAAAAAAGAAAAAATAATTCGTATTCGTAAAACTCTTTCTGAAATGACAGAAGAACAACGTCAAGCTGTAGCAGATAAATTTGGCATCGTTACAGTTGAAGGGCACTTATTAACACCTCACAATCAATGCTTTTTGGTTGCTCAATCAGAAATAAACTTTTCAATTGTTGGCGGGTTTCAACAATGGAAGAAAGCCGGAAGAATTGTTCGCAAAGGTGAACACGGCTTTTTAATCTTTGTTCCATCTAAAGCCAAACAAGAAGAAAATTTACAAATGATTTCTGATGAGGAAGATGTTCACTTTTTTACTGCAACTGTTTTTGATATTTCACAAACGGAAGTAATCGCAAAATCGGAAGCTGCATAGATTCCGATTGTTTACCTTTTTTAACTAATTCACTATATTAAAAACGCAAAAAGCTCAAAACCATAAACAGTTTATAATTGTTCTTGAACATCAAAAAAGTTTTAGGTATGGAATTCCAGAGCTTTCTTTTTTCTTGTTCATAAAATAATGCCGTGTTGTGTTGTGGAGTCCATACAAAAGTCCATACAACTCCATACATTTTTTTGAAAGATCATAAGGATTCCTACGGGTGTATTAAATAAAAAAAAGCCCGAATACAATAAGTAATCGAGCTTTTCTAAGTACACCCGTAGGGATTCGAACCCCAAACCTTCTGATCCGTAGTCAAATGCTCTATCCAATTGAGCTACGGGTGCATAATATTTTAAGAACTCTTTCTAAATCTTTTCTGATCTCCCGCTAGTGCGGGATAAACTCCGTCAAATGCTCTATCCAATTGAGTTTACCGACCTAAGGCCGGCTACGGGTGCAATTATTTTGCGCCGAAATATACTACTCCATTTATAAATTTTCAAAAAAACTAAAAAGGGATTTTCATTTCTTGCACGTTTTAAATTATGTTTATCAGAATCTTTTGAGGCAATATGTTATTCAGCAAAGATGTTTATAAATATATGTATTCGGCTTTACAAGAAGCCGAAAAGGCTTTAAGCAAGGATGAAGTTCCAATTGGCGCTGTAATCGTACACAATAATAAAATTATAGGAAGAGGTTTTAATCAAACTGAAACTCTTAAAGATGCTACCGCGCACGCAGAGATGATAGCAATAACTTCTGCTGCAAACTATCTCGGTTCGAAATTTCTTGATACATGCGATCTTTATGTAACCGTTGAACCTTGCGTTATGTGCGCCGGCGCTATTTTACTTTCTAGAGTTAAGCGAATTTACTTTGGTTCGTTTGAACCAAAATTTGGAGCCTGCGGCTCTCTATTCGATATTATAAATTCCGGTAAATACAATCGCAAGCCAGAAGTTTATTCTGGCATCTATTCCGAAGAATCAAAATCTTTGTTAGAAAACTTTTTCAAAGCCAAAAGGAATTTCAATTAGAAGGGCATCTTAACAACAAAAAATCTTTATCATACTGAGAAGCGGAGAATCTAAAAACTACTTTTTTGCTCGAGATTTAGATTCTTCATCCGTTAAAGCGGATTCAGAATGACATGCTGCGTAAGGTAACATCGTTGCAACTAAACCGCTGCCGCACGGTTTACGCTGCCAATGTTTCGTTTTAATGGTTATGTTATTTAGAAACTTCTTACTTCCCAAAAACACTCAAACCCAAACTGCAAATATTACTACCTACTACAACAGTCAGTTTTGAGTTGCAGTTTATACTCGTTTTATGAAATTATTAAATTATTATGTGCAAATATTTTATCAATTTGCTTCTTCATAAATATCTTTCCATTGATTTTCAATAGGATTAAAATTTTGTTTCAGTAAAAACCGATAAATTTTACCACCATCAATAGATGAATAATTGAATGAGACAATTCTAACCAACTTTACTTTTTCTTCATTGGAGAGATTCATTAATTTATCAAAATCATCTTTGCCAATATCAAAAGTCCACTCGGAGGTTTCATCAGGAAATCTTGTAAAATTTTGTTGCTGGCAATTGATTAATTCATTTGACTCATTTTTAACAATAACTGACAATTTTATGATTTTAGCAGGAAAATTCTTTACGCGGAAAGCAACCCGCCAAGGAATTGGAATCATGGTATTTTTTGAATGATCGACTACACCATAATTTGAAGCCCAGACAAATGGGCGGCTACTTCTTTCATATTGAATTCTTGTCCAACAAAGCGAAGTAATAGAAGTTACTAATGCTATAATTGCTATAATTATAGGAATATACTCTTTGAACCAAGGGTTATGTTGTAAATTTTCAATTATAACTTTTGTAGTATCCATAATTTGAAAAATTATTACAGAGTCATGGTGATCATTCGGCAAGCTCATGACAGGGTTTGCCGAACCATGACGAAATCCTCTAAAAAGCCAGACTTCCTGCCTCCCGTCTCAGCTTGCCTGCTGCAAGCAGGTCTGACACACAGCGTATTGCAACTTAATTTTTCAGATGTATCTACTAATTAGTTTTTGGATTATCAGCACTTTCTTTACAAAGTTGCACTAAAGTTTCAAGCTTGTAACCGGATTGTAAAGCCGCTTGCTTTAATTCTTTGCATGCTTCAGATAATAGTAGAACAGCTTCCAAAAGATTTGTATTACTCAAAGATTTAACTTTTTCCAATAACGTGATAGAAAACATCCAGTTGATTAATTCATCAAATTTTTCTTTACTGTAATAAACAATTCCTTCAAATTCATTTACGCCCAAGTACTGTTTAACTCTTTCATTGTTTAGAACAATTTCCAAATTGCATTTTGTAGAATCGTGTGCTAAAGAATGATCGGATCGCCCAGTATTCTTTTCGAACAAAAGCGAATCGAATTCCAACAGAATGCCAAGCAGCATTATCTCATTATAAATTTCCGTTTCACCTCTACCTAAGCGGCGCAATGTTCTGCTTACCGGAATTTCCATGTGCATCTTATCTAAAAAAGTACTTCGTGACAGCTCGCCATATTCTGGTAATAATTTGGAAAGATTATTCAATGTAAGCCAAATTAAAAAAAGCAGTGAGTTTTCACGGTAATTCATTTCACCTGAGACGACAAACGATTTATGCAAAACATTATATTTTGGTGATTTAGTAGCAACAAATTCTTCTTCGAGAAGGTTATTTAGAATACTAAGAGAAATTATTTCATCTTCAAAGTCTTTTATTATTGGCTTTGTTTCATAATTTAGATCGAAATGCTTTTTAGTAACATTAAGAAATTTTTGGTATTCATCTTCTAGAAACTGAACTACAATGTTTTCTTTGTCTTTATCATTATGATCAATCATTATTGCTTCAACAAAGTTTTCCATAGTAACTTTGTTAAAAATTGTTTCAAAAGAATTATGCACCGGTTCTAGCTTCATTCCAATTAGAGCATGGCTTATGCTTGCAACGCCCGAACCATTTAGCTTTGCAGAGAGCTTTTCATAATCGCCGTTAATATCAATTATCTCTTTGAAATCAACATAAACTTTGTATTTGAAAGCGCCGAGCGAAACACCAAAACCGTTATTAACAATATCTTTACCCGAACGAATAAACTCTAAACTGCTAATCTGCTCTCTGAAAATGTAGAAATACTTTTCAGCGCCGTTAATTTTAATAACTTCGGCTAAAGTTTTAGAAACTGTTTTCTTCGAGCCGTCGTTAAAACTTACTAATTTTGGAGAAGAGTGAAAAATTGTACCGCTTGTTTCTTGAAACTTATTATTGTAAAAAACAATTGCTCTCTCTCCATATTCCATATTTGTATAAGCAAAAACGTTTTCGTCAATATTTGCATAACCATTTATGAAATCGAAAAGCCAAAAATTAGATACTTGACTAAAGAGGTAGCGTTTCTTCATCAGTGGAAAAATTTCTCTCTCGTGCCTTTCGATCATCCACTGGTTTGGAGTTTCGTGGTAATATGCTCGTTGATACTCCATTCCATATTTTTCTGTGTAGCCTTCAATCTGTCCATGTCCAAACATCGGGAGACCAGGCAGTGTTACAAGCACAGTACAAACACCAAAATATTTATCATCGCTGCCAAATTGTTTAATTGCAGTTTCTTCATCTGGGTTACTCATAAAATTAACATAGCGCTTCAATATTTCCGGTTCAAACTCCAGCGTGTTAGAAATTGCATCGCGGTACTTTTCATTCTCTTCCTTCATCATCATGTTCATAAATGCGGAGTTATAAACGCGGTGCATTCCAAGAGAGCGTACAAAGTAACCTTCTAAGAGCCAAAATGCTTCTGCAAGCAAAAGTGTTTCAGGCATATTGGCATTAATTCTATCAACAACTTCGCGCCAAAATTCTGCAGGAAATTGCTGATCGAATTCTTCGTTAGTTAATGCAAAATCTGAACGGGAAGGAATATCTCCACCTTTACCGGGTTCAGGATACCAGAGACGCGAAAAGTGACGCTTTGTTAAAGTCATAGCAGCATCAAAACGGATAATAGAAAACTTACGGGCTACATCAAATATTTTTTGAATTACCGCTTCACGTACTTCTTTACTTAACATGTTAAGTTGAGCAGTATCGTTCCACGGCATATTTGTTCCGTCATTTCCATGATAAATATATTTTATCTCTCCACTGTTGTTATTTATTCTTTGAAAAACAACAGCCGCATCGCTCCTGCGCCAGTAGCCATCTTCAATTCTTATTTGGAAATTTGGATCATCAGAAAGATCTGGACCATGAAAAGTATAATTAGGGAAAGGAGGAAAATCAGATTGAATAAAATAATTTGGATTTTCAGTTATCCATTTAGAAAATATTCCTGTATGATTTGGCACCATATCACTTGCAAGACGAATTCCTCTTGTGCGCGCTCGTTCATTCAAATTATTATATGCAAAATCGCCGCCAAGATCGTAAGCTACTTGATAATCATAAAGTGAGTATGCCGAAGCAACTGCATCTATATTGCCCATTTTGTGTTTAATCTTTTTTGATGCGCTGCTGCGTTCCCAAATTCCTATTAGCCATAATCCGTTAAATCCCCAAAGAGCAAGCTGGTCTAATTCTTCATCTGGCACTTGATTAAGTGTTTTAATTGTGCGGTTATATTTTTTAGATAATTGATCTAACCATACATAAGAGTTTTTAGCCAAAAGAACTACACGCGGCATCCAATCAATATCTTGGGTAAAATTTTCCGGCTCAATAAAATCCTTCCACGAATCTAAAGCATATTTATAGCCGGATTTACCAAGCGTAAACTGTTCGGATGCCTCTCCGGCTTTGTAAACAGGGGCAGCAGTTGGCGCGCCGCCGCCAAATCCAAAACTCTCGAACTTAATATCTTCTTTTATTAAATCTTTGCCGCTAAGTATTTTACGAAGAATTTTTTCATCTAACAGTATTCCCCACTTTTCATTTATGTATTCAATCTGCGCTTCTATATTTTCTGGATTTCTAAGAATTGGCGCTTTAAGAAGTGTAAACATATCTTCATTATCGGGACCGAATTTTTTCTCCTTCTGGAAAAATTGATCCAGTATAGAAATTGTTCTTCTAAAGAGTTCCTTGTTTTCAAAATAGTTTTGGTCGAATAGCTCAAGAAGCTTTTTGTTAGCCGGATTGAAATTAGCAAAGAAAAGAAGAATCAATTCTTCGAGTGTTACTTCACTGTTAGAACGCTCTTCTGAAAAAGTTTTTAAGTAATCTTTCGGAGACTGCTTTTCTTTATAGACTACCGATGGTGGAAATAAATTTACGAATTCGAGAAGTATCTTGTTAGTATCCTCTTCGCCAATTGTTTGTTTTAGGTTAGCAAGAGCTTTAGCAAACACACCGGGGTTTATCTGCACTTCATACAATCTAAAAACGTAGTGATAAATTTCATCTAAAAGACCGGCAGCATTTACCATTCCAGCGCCAACTTGTTCTTCGTATGTTCTTTTAGAATTTAGTTTCTGAACAAAAGCGCGCACTGAAGCAAAGTTTGCAAAAACTACATTTCCATTTAGAGAAAAGAGTTCATCAGCAAACTCATACTTGCGCCTTACAAAAGCAGAAATGTGAAATTCATATTTAGGAAATTTTGGAAACAGACATTGTGGGAGTTTAAGAAAGTAATTCATATCGGGTTTCTTATTATTCATTTCAAATTTTTTGATTCGGGATACAATATAAAGAATTGCATTTGATTATGCGATTGGCGGTTAGTTTTTAGCTGTTAGCGGTTAGTTGTTAGGAAGGAATGTAAGAGTAAAATAGTTCGAATAAGAATCTACAGTGCCTGCGTTATTTATAAGAGCTGCAGCGAAATATATATTACCGCTTACACTTTGGCTTAATTTAGGTTCAGTATGTTCTGCCGTATTTAGAATAAGGGCATTTCATAAAACTATTCTTTTGGAGAGAGATATGCCGTGCATGTATTTATGAGCCTATTATAAAAAGGTATTTCGGATGAAAAAATGCTTTGATTATTGCTCAAATTCAAAGTGCAAAAACTCAATTTGAGGCTTTTTAGAGTAGGCTCATTTATGTTTAGAGACGCATGCGATGCGTCTTTACCTTTGTAGAGAAACGCCGTGATTGTTAAGGATTTCGTCATGGTCCGACAAACCCTGTCATGAGCTTGCCGAATGATCACCACGACACTGGAACAATTTTTCAGAAGGCTCATATTTAAATACTAATTTTTATAATTGTTCTTACTTTTCTTTTTCTGATATTTTTTTCAAACTCTCTGCAATTGTTTCAAACGCGGAGATAAACCGAAAGCCAAGCCAGAACAACATTACAATAATTGCAATGTAGATTAGCGGCACGATAAACATTAAACTCTCTATAAAGCCATTCATACTGCCTCGGTTTTAATTCCCTAAATACTCAACCAACTGTGCAACTTTATCTTTCATTTGTTTTCTGTTCACAATAAAATCAATGAACCCATTTTCAAGCAAAAACTCAGAACGCTGAAAGCCTTCCGGTAAATCTTTGCCGATAGTTTGCTTAATTACACGCGGTCCTGCAAAACCAATAAGAGCTTTAGGCTCGGCAATAATTACATCCCCAAGCATAGAATAACTTGCAGTTACGCCGCCGGTTGTTGGATCTGTTAAGATGGAGATGTAAGGTATGCGGGCATCTGCTAATCTTGCAAGTCGGGCGCTGGTTTTTGCCATTTGCATTAACGAAAATGCGCCTTCCATCATTCTGGCGCCACCGCTCTGGCTTATAATAATCATAGGAATTTTTTCTTCGTAGGCTGTATCAATTGCGCGGGCAATTTTTTCTCCAACTACACTTCCCATGCTTCCGCCGATAAATCCAAAATCCATGCACGCGAAAGAAACTTTTTTGCCATAAATTTTACCTGTGCCCGATTTTAGTGCATCGTTCAAACCGGCTTTTTTAATTGTTGTAGAAATTCTATCGGCATATTTTTTTGTATCGGAGAAAAGAAGCGGATCGCCGGATTTCATTTTCTTATCTAGTTCTTTAAATGTTCCATCATCCAATAAGATTGAGATATATTCTTTACTTCCGATACGGAAATGAAAATTGCATTTTGCACAGCACCAAAGATTTACTTCCAATTGTTTAGAATGAATGATCTCGCCGCATTCTTCGCATTTGCGCCACAGACCATCGGGTAAATCTGTTTTTTTACTTTCTTTAGATATATTTTCTTTTTTTCTGGTAAACCAGCCCATTATTTTTTTCTCTTTTGAATGTTTGCAGATAATGTTACAACTTGATTAGGCGCAGCAGGATCATTTGAATAAATTATAACCGTTCTTGTAAATGCGCCATCTCTGTTTGAAGAATCAAGCTCAATTCTGATATTTCCTTTTTCGCCCGGTTTTAATTTTTTACTGCTTACCAATGCTGCCGTGCATCCGCATGTTGTTTTTACATCTTGAATTTCTAAAACAGCATTACCAATATTTTGCATAGCAATTTTTACATCAACAAGTTTTCCCTCTTCAACATTCCCAAAATTATGCTGGTATTTGGAAAGTTTGAGCTTTGGAACTTTTACTTCAACAGGTTTGCTTTCGGTTTTTTGAACAATTACGCATGTAAATCTTAATAAAAGATTAGGTTTCTTTGGATCATTCGTCATCACATAAACAGATTTATCCTGCGGCCCCAGTCTATTAGCAGAATCGAATTCAACTTTTATCGAGGTTTTTTCGCCGGGCTTTAAAGTTCTTTTATCCGGCTGAGCGGCAGTGCAGCCACAAGAGGCTTGAACGTTGTTAATCATTAAATCTGCGCTGCCAGTATTAGTTATTTCAAAGGACGTACTAACAACTTGTCCTTCTACAACAGTTCCAAAATCATGTAAAGTTTTCTTAGCGCTAATTCTTGGTTCGTTAAACTGTGCTAAATAATTACCGAAAGAAATTAAAATAAATAATACAACAAACTGTTTCATAGCCTTCTCTTTCCAACAAATTGTTTTAAGTAATTCGGTTCTAAATTATCGTAATCAAAAGTTAATAAATCCGAGCCAAATAAATAAGCCCACTTCCCTACTGTTCCGGCTCTCAAGTGTACGTTCGTAATTTCAGTATTTGATAAAATGACATTGCCAAAATTAAGTTCATTAGATAGAGTCAAATTTTCTAAAGCAGTGCGTTCTACTAACTTAGTTTGGGTTTTAACTTCGAGCTTTTTCTCAATTATTTGATACTTTGCGAAATAGACCTCATCAATGCTTGCGCTTGAGATAATGTTAAAAGTTACATCTTGAGAAATTGATTCGAAAATCTGCAGCGCAAGTGCATCAAGTGTTTTTACAGGAATTATTGGCAGCGAACTCCCAAATGCTAATCCTTTAGCTGCTGCTGCGCCAATCCGCAAACCGGTAAAAGAACCTGGTCCCATCGAAACTGCAACTGCTTTTATCTCTTTTAGTTTTACAGAAGATTGAGCTAATACAATATCAATCATTTCAATCAGCTTTTGAGAGTGAATATGTTTTTGTAAATGGTTTAGCTCTACAAAGATCTTTTCATCAAGTAAAACAGCAGCGCTGCACATTTCGCCGGCAGTTTCAATTGCAAGTATGGGAAAGAGTTTATTCATGAGCCTACTCTAAAAATCCTTAAATTGAGTTTTTGCACTTTGAATTTGAGCAATAATCAAAGCATTTTTCCATCTGAAATACCTTTTTATAGTAGGCTCATTCATGTTTTTTAATAATTATTTGACGGGAAGTTTCATTAATCTGAGTTATTTCAACTGAATAATACTTTTTCGGGAGAACATCTTCAAACAAATCAGCCCATTCAATAAAAACAATAGAATCGCTCAAGCTCAAATATTCATCAAATCCTATATCGTACAATTCTTCTACTTTTTTTAATCTGTAAAAATCAATATGAATTACTTTTAGTTTACCAGAGTACTCGTTTACAATTGCAAAGCTTGGACTTGCCGCAGTATCAACAGCAAATTCTTTACAAATGTTTTTTACAAAAAATGTTTTACCGCTGCCTAAGTTTCCGTTTAGGCAGACTACATCCCCAATCTTTAACAAAGCTGCAAACTCTGCTGCAAATTCTGCAGTATCATTTTCACTTAAAACAATTTTTATAGACGGAAGCTGCATTACGCTCTACTCTCCATAGTAATAACCGGTAAGATCATTTCTTCAAGAGATATTCCACCGTGCTGGAAACTATCTTTATAGTAGCTCAAGTATTTGTGATAATCTGTTGGATAAACAAAATAGTAATCTTCTTTAGAAATGATGTAACTAATTGTTACACCGCGTTTAGGAAGTTTGTAATCGGTCGGATTTTTTACAAACACAGCATGTTTATCATCTGCTTTAAGATTTCTACCAAACTTGAAACGAAGATTTGCCGAGGCTTCTTTATCGCCAAGAACTTTAGCGCCGCGCTGAGTGCGAATGCTTCCGTGATCTGTAGTAATAATTATTCTTGCTTTTGGAATAGTTGCGACAGCTCTGAAAGTGTTTAGTAAAGAAGAATGCTGAAACCAAGTATTAGTTAATGATCTGTAAGCTGCTTCATCGGGTGCAATTTCTTTAAGGATTTCAGAATCTGAACGCCCGTGCGCGATCATATCTAAGAAGTTTACAACAACAGCCATAAGGTGAGTTTTTTTGTGGGACAATACGTTCTGCTCAAATGCGCGTCCAACTTCAGGGTCAATAATCTTCATATACTTCAAATCATTTTTAAGATTCACTTTTCTTCTGTTTAGAAGAAGCTGAAGTAATTCTTTCTCATACTTGTTCATGCTGTTTTCATCATCGCTCATTGTAGTCCACAAATCCGGATAATGTTTTTCAATTTCTGAAGGAAATAAACCAGAAAACAAAGCGTTGCGAGAGTAAGGCGTGGCAGTTGGCAGTATCGAATAATAATAATCTTTCTGTATATTGAATAAGTTTGTTAAATGCTTTTCCATAACAAGCCACTGATCGAGCCGCAGACAGTCAATTACAAAAAAGAAAAGGGGACCATTAAAATTTTTAAGCTGAGGTAAAACATATTTATCAACAATTTGAGTTGAAAGAACCGGCGCTTCATTTGGTTCAGCTGAATCAATCCAATTTTTATAATTTTTCTCTACATACTTTGCAAAAGAGTGATTGCATTCTTTCTTCTGCTCAACAAGCATCTGGCGTAAATCCACTTCGGGGTGTTCATCAAGTTCCAAATCCCAATTAACTAACTTCAAGTAAATATCCATCCAATCATTAAAATCAGGGTCAAGAGTTAGCAGCCGGTTAATTTCGTTAAAAGAGCTTAGATAATCTTTTTGAACATACTCAACAGAAATTTTTTTCCCTTCAAGAAACTTTTTGCATACAAGCAAAACTTGCGAAGGCAAAACGGGCTTTATTAAGTAATCACTAATCTTGCTTCCAATCGCATCGTGCATCAAACTTTCTTCTTCGCTTTTGGTAACCATAACAACCGGAATATTAGTATTTATTTCTTTTATCTGCTGAAGAGTTTCAAGTCCGCCAAGTCCAGCCATCATTTCATCAAGAAAGATTAAATCAAACTGTTTGTTCTTAACTTCTGAAAGTGCATCTTCACCATTTGTAGCAGTATCAACATCATAACCTTTTTCGTTTAAGAAGATTATGTGAGAGCGGAGTAGTTCAATTTCGTCATCTACCCAAAGTATTTTATTTCTTTTCATAGGTACCTCATAATTACTCTTTTTTTATTGACTGCTAATGAACCAAAGTTGGAAACAGAGACAGCCCAAATTTTTAGCTTGTATTTCTAATCGTTGTCTTAATGTTCTTCATATTTTAGTTGAGTGTTAAAGAAGCAAAATGCAGCTTTTAACAGGGTGCCATTTGTGCTGGTTCATTAGCTGTTATTAACTTCACTTTCACATCTCGACTGAGCTCGATGTGACATTGAGCGTTCTTTACTGAATGCCAATAGTGCGTAACATGTGTTATTGAATTGCAATTCTAACATCAACGCCAGCTTCGTTAGTTGTTGTAGGCGGAATGCGAGAAGCGCCTTCCGGCTCGATGCTGGTTCTTCTGTAAAAGATAGAAAGTGTTACTCGCGAACTCATTACATAACGGATTTTTGGTTCTATAGTTGTATTAGTCTTTCCTTCCTGCGGTTTACCTTCTTCTTTAAAATCATCCATTTCGTAAATGATGCTTGAAGTTTTGCCTCTTGTGAACGAGAGAGATATTTCTATATCGTTCTTTAAATCTATTCCAAACAGAGGCAGAGAAAAGCCGGATTTGCTGTAACTTGCCGAAACATTTACATCTTGAGAAAAAGCTTGAGTTATATTTCTTGTTGTAACACCTAAGCTGTAACCGGTTTTTGTTGAATATCTAACTGTGCTTTGGAACTGCCCGCCAAAGAGTTCATCGAAGTTAAATGTTAATCCCATAAGCGGGTTAAAACCATAATCAACCTTTTGCGATTGCACTTCTTGGTTTCCTTCGGTAATTCTCCAGCCTTCGGAGTAATTTGCATCATAAGAATGATTTAGAGAAACACGCTTAGCAAAATTAAAGATTGCTAAACGCTCTAATCCGCTCCAAGTAAAAGACCAGTTTGGTCTTGGTATGTAATTAAGAACTTTAGCTAAGAAAGGAACTTTGCCAAGAATTGATAAAGTTTCGAAACCTTGTGAGAATGCTTCTGATAAACTCTTGCTTGGGTCTTGCGCTTTAGAATCATATAATTCATTTACTCTCTTAATACCGGTCTTTAGGAAAGAGAATATTAAAACCGGAGGAAGCGATAAAAAGCTTCTGTCAATACTTCCGCTCGAAACTTGATTTGCAATAGAAGGCACACCAAAGGAATCGGTTTGTATAGTTACTGTTTTGTTAATTCCCCATCCAACTCTCCAGCGCAGATCAATTTGCGCGCCTTCCCATAACGGGCGTGAAGTTTTCAAGTCAATATCGTTTTTATGAGAATAACTATCCTGCAAATTTCCTAATGGTGCTCTTTTACCAACATCATTTGTAAGACCAAGCATAAACATTCTGCTTGGACCTTTATCGTAATTATACTTGGCGCCCCAAAAATTATTGAATCCTGTACCAACGCCTAATAGTCCGCCTGCTGCGTAAGTACTGTTTTGCGAAAAATTGATACTTATCTGGTCATAATCGAATAAGATATATTTAATACTAAGTTTCAACATTTCGAGAGATTTGGAGAAAATGCTTGGACCTTTTGGCAATGTATCAAGAGCTATATCATCTTTTAGAAGGAGAGAATCCACGCCGCTCTTTGAAAGCGAATCTGTGCCGGCAATGGCTAATGAATCTGCAACAGTTGCCATTTTTGTGGTGTCAGTTTTAACAGCATCTTCAAGTAATGCAGTTTGAGTAGTTCTTGGAGCGCCTCTTCCGCTTCTTCTGCCGCCAGTACTTGTGCTGCCAGGTTCCTGCAGTTTTACTATGGGCGCGACTTTGCTTTCTTCAGATTCCTTAAACAATGGTTCAAAAATTGATTTAAGACGAACTGTCATTCCAGCAGAAACTCTATTAGAATAGCCTGCACTTCTTCCTAACTCCTTTTGTTGAAAGTTATTCTGCCATTGGTAACTTGCAGAATAAGAAGCAGTAAGTGTTAAGAAATTATTTAATCCAAACCAAGATGGAACTCTTGGATTTGAGCGTAAATCGAATGACTGCCTGTAATTAAAATCTTTACCGAAGAATGCACCAGTAAAAATCTCCCGCCAAATTTGTCCCTCTTGTTTTTCAAATCCATTATCTACTAATAAATAAGCTAAGGTTGATTGAACATCAAAGTTGTATGCAACTCCCAAATTTAAAACACCGCCTTCGGTAAAAGTCCAGTTTAACCCAGCGCCTCTTGTAGAAGAAAAATCGCGTTGTATATCGGGCTTGCTTTCGTTTGTTCTCGATTGTGTAAACTGGTATTTTCTTAAAAGAGTGAAGGCAGTATTGAAGGACTGCGGTGTAAAGAAAATTTTTGTGTCTTTAAAATCGGTAAAAACATCGTAGATAGATCCAAAAATCGGAATATCTGCCGGCTTAAAAAATAGATCTCTGCTAAAGTTAACCGAGTAATTAGCGCCAGCATTCCAAGACCAGCTGTTACTATTTTTTAATATTGGACTTCTACTAAAAGCTCTATTGTAAGTAAAATTCAAGCTGATGTTGTTAAAAATATCTCTTATATACCAAACTTCTGTTGGAATCTTAAACCGAATATTGGAAACATTCCAAACTTCAGAAGAGCCAACAGTCTGAGTAACATTCTTCATCGAATCTATGCGGGAGCTAATTGCAGTTTCGCTCCATCCAAGTTTTTGCAGCTTAACTCTTTCGGATCTTTGTGCTTCTTCAACTTTAATATCTGTGCCGGGCATGTACAGAGGATTAGAAGAATTTTCTGTTCTCGAGTAATTAACTCTTAAATTGCTTCCTGATAAATTAACGGGTATCAGCTTAAGCACATCAAAATCAACAGTCATTCCCCAATTAAGATGATCTTCGCGCGAACCAAAACGTTCTGTAATTTTGTGGAAATATGGATTAGTCTGGCTTGCATTAAAACTCACGCGCATTAAATCTGCAAGCTGCAAAGAAGCGTTCGCAGAATAAGCCCAGCCGGGAGTTTGCTCGGCTTCTAAAACACGTAACTCGTTTACCCAAACGTTTCCGCTAACTGCCTGTCCGGCTGTTCCTTTATCCTTTGGATTAATAATTCCTATTGTAAAGAAAGAAACTTTTGTTAGAGAAGGATTACCTTTAATACCGTAGAAATGTCCGGGCATATCAGGAACAGCTAATTTATATAAAGCCTTTGCAGAATCTCTCTGCTGTTTAATGGCAGTTAGATCTGCAAACTTCATGCTAACTTCATTCCAGCCAGCTTGAACCGGCTGTCTATATTCATAGTAGTTAGCAGTATCTGCACCAAAACGTAAATAAATCTCGGAAGCATAATCTTGTGCATCTTTATAATACGATACCGAACCATTAGCATTATTCAAATCACCATGCAAAAACAATTTCATTTCCTTGTAATTGAAAACATCTAAATGTCTTGCCATGTAGCGTACTACTTCTCTTGTGTCTCCATCTGCTAACTTATTCAAACCTAAGCTTAAAGACTGCTCATTCTTTTGAATGTTATATTCGGGTTGAGTTCTATCTCTTTCTCTTTGAACGCCGGGCGGAGAGTAGTAATCTGTATTATCTTCAATGTTTACAGTAGAGATAGTTAACACTTCATCATCAACAGTAACTTTAGAATCGAGTACTTTTTGCCATTGGCTTCCAACAAGGTTCATTTCGGCAAAGCGTAGATGAACACGCTGCTGAATACCACTTACCCAGATTCTAAAAGTTTCTACAACAGAAAAACTTGGAGAACCAATTTTTTGGCTGTAATCTTTAAGTGGAATTTTAAATAAATACCAGCCTTTAGCGCTCCCGCTGCCTTGAACAAATGGGTTTGCCTTGGAAGTATCAAGCGGTATTTCATAACGGAAAAAACTGTTAGTTCTATCCAAAGTTTTGTTGCGGTTTAAATCTTCCGTATCCGGAATTCTGCCAAGGTCAATTGAAACAGCATTGCCTTCTGTACCATTTATGTTAGCGTAATCATCAGCAGTCATGTTAGATTTAAGCTGGAAAGAATAATTATCACTGCTTGGGTCTGGGTTTGATGTTGAATTATAATTTGGTTCTTCGGTGCTTTTCAAACCATCCATTCCTGTATCTTCCCCTTCATCAACTAAATCGTTATCGTTTTTATCTTCTGTATCTAATTTTCTATTAGGAATTACATCTTCACTAATTTGTCCCAAGTCCATATAAATTTTCGAGCCTGCAGGAGCATCAACAAAATTCACCCAGAATTCAATAAACTCAATATTTTCTTCAACCAGGTTATTTGCAGTTGAAGAAAGCGGCTTCATTATACCGCCCCAGTTTCTGCTTTTATCGCTAAGCGTTGGCTCGTAATTATAGAATCCTCTTCTATCCGGTTGATATACAAAGTCTAATGTGGTAACCTGTTGTCCATCTGGCGGAGCTTGTTTACGAGTTCCGTAAATATCTTTAATGTTAACATCCGAAGGAATAATATTGTACCACCAAGTTTTGGCTTTGTAATCCATTTGGTCATCCTCAGGTAGGTTTCCAATAAGAGGAAGGTTTGTAGGAATACTTATATCATGCCAGGAGCCGTAAGCTTCACCGAGCGGAATAGTTCTTTTAGCGCCTTCAAAATCATCAACGTAAGCAATGCTTCTGCCTCCATCGCTAGAAATTGTACTCTTCTTAGTATTTGGGTCTGGGTCTATGTAAGCCATTTCTGCATTAATTGTAAAATTAGACTGTGCGCTTGTAGATATTAACTTATCTAAAGCTTTTGTAACAAATGGAAGATTTACATTAGTCCTAAAATCTACGCCAAAGATTGAGTTGTTAAGCGGCTCTTCACCAATTCTAACTTTATCGCTTAGAGTTTGCTGGTTAAGATTTAAGAAAGAAAACCCGAGAGAAGTTTCTCTGTTAAACTCATACAAACCGCGGAAACCGAGCATTGTTTTAGATGCAAGCGTAAACAGATCATTTTGTTCGCTTGTAATTTTTAAGTCTGCACCTGGAACAAGTGCGTTATCGTTTCTAATTATTACTTGACCTAAGTTGTAATCTACTTCGTAATCAACACCCTCTTGAAGAGGTGAGCCGTTAAGTAAAACTCTAACAGAATTTTCTACAACATTAAAACCAATATTTATTGTTGATGAAACATCTGCAGAATACTCGCCTACTAAAATAAATTTGTCTTTGGCACGGTCTTGCTTGGCAAATGTTACGGTTGTATCATACACAGCAGGGAATTTATACTCTGCCGGCAATTGTGAAGGAAAATCTCTACCAAACGGCTGCAGCACCGGGAAAATGATTTCACCGGTTTCAGGCATAATTGTTCGTTCTGCAAAAAAATCGAATGCGCCATCTGGCGTAGTGCTTGTTTTGCTTTTGTCCGTGTTATCAAATCCAAAAGCCTGTAAAAGTTTTACTCCATTAATATTATCCTGCGGTTCGGCGCCTTCAACAATCTGCTTTATATCCATTGAGAAGCCTTCTTCTTTAATTCTTCTTCCTCCAATTGGATAAATGTTTCTAAGTTGAAGTTTCCAAGCGTCTCTAAACTGCGGCTGTAACATAGAGGGACGAATAAGTTTTAAAACCAAACGTGTAGTGGAATCGCCAACTGCATCTCTTGTAAACTCACCGTAATAGATATCATCATCAGCAGAATTAGTTGCTCCTTCTATATAATATGAAACGGCAACAGCGTCTTGATCTTGAATTTGCGTTTTGAAAGTAATAAAACCGGTTTCTGGGTGAATAATATAATCAGTTCCTTCGGTCAGAAGAATAAATCTTCTATCAATTTCACTTCTACCAGGTACAGTATTGTTCTTGATAATATCTCTTAGTTCTTCTTTGTAAAGTTCACCTTTTCTTCTTTGCGGTAAATTAATATAAGCGTTAGCTTTTCTTTCAGTAGGATTAAATAACCCAGTAGTAGTCTTCCAAACTTGAATATCTTTAATACGCAAATGATTTGTGGGAATTGGAGTAGCGTTTCCGTAATATTTATTAAAAACATTCTCATTTCTATTTTGATATATAGAATCAACGAAAAAATGATTGGGGGAATAATCGTAAGCACGGATTTCAAACTTCTGAGATTTAGAGCCACCAGTGTAAGAAACTTCTTTAACTTCACTTTTCTTTTGAGATGCTAAGGCGGTTAAACTAAATGGACCCATTTTAAAATGAGCTTTAATACCAAACAACGCTTCACTTCCGCCAACAAGCGGCGAAGTTTGTAGTGAAACGTTTCCGCCTTCTACACTTTGAACTATTTCATCTTCGTAACCTGTGTACTTAATCTTTAGCTGGTTTTCATACTGAAACTGACGCTCGGTATTCCAATCGGCAGAAAGATTTAACTTATCACCAATTGTTCCACTTAAATTAATCTGAACTGTCTGCTTAAAATCGGGTTCGTTACGTGTGTTGCCCAACGCAGAAGAAGTTATACCTTCTGTTGTTTCGTTTCTCCAAGCGCCGTGAATATCTACTTGCCCGTTTATTCTTAAATTAATTTTAGGCGGGCCAAAAATTGAAAGAATTGGATTACTTGGAAGTGGAATATCTATGTTGGTAATATCTGTTATTAACTGGCTTAAATCTTTTTTCGTGTCTTTAAGTTGATATTCATAACCTTTTAATTCCCAAATATCACGTTTTATAGCAGCAAGCCTCAATTCTATATACTCATCTAAAGGAATTTCGAGTTTTGGCTTTACTTTCTGTCCAGCAATAGTTTCTTCAATAATTACAATTGTGCCTGTGGAATCTAAACTTACAGTTCTGTTAATACTTCCAGTCGGTCTTAAAAACAATTGGGAACGGCGTATATCTCTAAAACTTGTAACCGGCTCTTCGTTCTGTTCAAAGCGAAAATGCTTTAACCTTGCGGTTGAATCTTTGGAGGCTAACTCCACTCTGCGCAATGAATCGGCTTTGGCTTTAATTCTTAGCGAGTCTTTTAGAGAAAAAGAATTTGTTGTATCCTTCTTCAATTTAGCTTCTGCATCAAAAAGCAGCTCTTCTAAAGTCTTTTGCTTAACAGTATCGGCTTTGGCAATTTTACTAGTGTCTTTTTTAACTAAAGAATCCGGAATTGCTTTATTAATAACAGTAGAATCTGTTAAAAAAGTTGAATCTAGTTTAGCTGCACTAGAATTGAGAGAATCAATTTTTCTCTTAGCATCATTAATAGAATCCGGAATAAATCTTTCAAACCAATTTGGTTTTTGATTTTCGGAGCCGTTAGATACTCTGGCAGATGCTTCTTTGTTTAGTTCTTCAAGGTTGGATAGAAATGATGCGAAAAGAAATGATGATTGATTTTTCTGTTCTTGGTGTGTAAACCCGAACGAAAGTAAAATTGCACCAATAAAAATTGGGATCAACGAAAGTTTGATTCCAAAAAGAAAGATATTTTTACGTACGGAAGAAATAGTAATCTCACGAATTATTAAGAATCGTATAAACCTTCTATAAACCTCCTTTATTTTCGTGGTTCAAATTTTGGTAAAAAAATTGTTTAAGGCAATTCTTTTTTACTGTAAATATTTATTTCGAAAAAAACTCGGTTAAGAGCGCCTCTAAAAATATCAATGAGTCCTCTCTAAAAAGTCTCAAATTGAGTTTGCGAGCTTCGCGTTTTCTTCGTCCAGCTTTGCGGGATTAAAATTTTTAAAATACTAATATTTTAGAGATACCCTATTTTTTGATAATATCGTCTATATGAGCTTTTTCTTCAATAGTTTCTATTATAATATTTTCTTGAACAATAACGCAGCTAAGTTTATTTCCAAGAAAAACTCCTGTATCAATATAAACAGTATTAGAATCTTCGATTAGCGTTATATCTGGTTTAGTAGTGTGCCCAACAACCTGCAGCTTACCAATATTTAGTAAAGAATCGCGCGTCCAAAGAACTCCCCTATCGCTTCGCAAATCATTTTGTATAAAACTTTCTAACAGATCAAGATTATCCCTAAAATCCATAGGAAGATATTTTTCATACTGAAGTGAAACGCCCGCGTGCGAAATAAAACAATCGGGCAGATTGTAATAAAGCGGCGCCGTCTTTATAAATTCGATGTGTAAAAACATATCAGTTTCAAACTTTTCGTAAGATTCCAGGGTTGGTTCGTTGCCGTTAAAAAACCAAGAGCGTGCAAATATGCTTGTTGGGTCTTTGAAGAAATGATAAAACATATAATCGTGATTGCCTGGTGCGAGCTGAATATTATTGACGATAATAAAATTAACAACATCGCGGCTAAAGTTTCCGCGGTCAACCATATCGCCAACGGTATAAACTGGAATTCCCGGATAACGCGTAATAATTTTCGTGTACAGTTCAACTAAAGTGTTGAAGCAGCCGTGAACATCCCCTATTACTGCAACCATAATTATATATTAAAAGTTTTTTTTGCGTATTCAGTTAATTCGTCTCTAAAGTATGGATGAGCAATATTGATGAGAGCCTTTGCTCTTTCTTGTATAGTTTTACCGTAGAGATTAGCAACACCATATTCTGTAACCACGTAATGAACATCTCCGCGAGATGTAACAACGCCAGCACCAGGTTTTAAGCTAGCAACAATTTTGCTGATCTTCAAATCTTTAGTTGCAGCCGGCAAAGCAATAATCGGCTTTCCACCTTCGGAGTGAGAAGCACCGCGTACAAAATCTACCTGCCCGCCAATTCCGCTAAAAAATTTTGTTCCTATAGAGTCTGAACAAACTTGACCCGTAAGATCAACTTCTATAGCCGAGTTAATTGCAACCATCTTTTCGTTTTGAGATATAACAAATGGATTATTGACATACTCTTGCGGGTGGAACTCGAATATTGGATTGTTGTTAATAAAATCAAATGCTCGTTTTGTTCCAAGTACAAACCCAGCAATTAATTTACCTGGATGAAGAGTTTTCTTTTCTCCGTTTACAACACCTTCTTCAATTAAATCTATTAAGCCATCGGAAAACATTTCTGTGTGAATTCCCAAATCTTTTTTGTGATGCAAATATTTAAGAACTGCATCTGGAATAGCTCCAATTCCCATCTGAAGAGTTGAGCCATCTTCTATAAGATCCGCAATGTGCATCCCGATTTTGTCATATATCTCAAGTATTTCCGGCGTTGCGTCGGGATCAATTTGTGGAAGTTCTTTTAACGGTTCATCTACTTCAACAATATAATCAATCTTATTTACGTGAATAAAGCTGTTGCCTAAAGCTCTTGGCATTTGTTTGTTCACTTGAGCAATAACGCATTTTGCTTTTTCTGCAGGAGTTTTAATATTGCCAACATCTATGCCGTAACTGCAAAAACCATGTTCATCCGGCGGAGAAACATGAATCAAAGCTATATCCGGAACAATAACGCCTCGTTTAAATAACATAGTTACTTCGTTAAGAAAAATTGGGATGAAATCTGCTCTTCCTTCATTTACTGCATTACGTGCATTAGCACCAATAAAAAAAGCTTTATGGCGAAAATGTTTTTCCATTCCAGGTTTTGCGTATGGCAGCTCTCCAACAATTAAAATATGATATAATTCGATATTCTCAAGTTCATCTTTTCTATCAACCATTGCATTTATCAAATTGAAAGGTGCGGCACATCCTGGCTGCACAACAATTTTATTGCCGGATTTAATTGCTTTTACTGCATCATCTGCTTTAACTAAACGAGAATTATAACGTTTAATCCAAGCAGCAGTCTGCGGTTTATTCTGTCTAATCTGTTCTATTGTCATCATTTTACTCTTTAATTAGTTGAAAAGATATGCAGCCTTCTAAACTCAAGGCTAAAAGCATCTGCAATTTTTTCATTTGAAACATAACCATTGTAAGTACAAACACCTTTAGCAAGACCAGAATCTCCTAACAGTGCATTTGCAATTCCATTATCGGCTATATCGTGAATATATTCAATACATGCGTTTGTTAAACCAAAACTTGCAGTTCTTGCTACTAATGCAGGCATGTTAGGTACACAGTAATGAATTATATTGTGCATTACATAAACCGGATCGCTGATTGTAGTTGGACGGCAAGTTTCAACACAGCCTCCTTGATCCACAGAAACATCTACAATTACAGAACCAGGTTTCATAGATTTAACCATCGCTTCAGGAATTATATGTGGAGTTTTACCAGCTTTATCTTGCACAGCACCAATTAACAAATCTGCAAACTTAACTCCGCGCGCAATAGTATATTGATTTGCCGCTACAGTTGGAATGTCTTTAGAAATCTCGTTACGGATTCTTCTAAGTTTTCTAATATCCTTATCTAAAACAATAACATGAGCGCCACGTGAATAAGCAGTTAAAGCGGCATTAAAACCAACAACGCCGGCTCCAATTATTACAACAGCAGCAGGGGCAACACCTGGAATGCCGCCAAGTAATATTCTTCTGCTCTTAGGATGATCGCCCCCTAAATATCTTTCGCCAACTTGAATTGCAAGTTGCCCGGCAATTTCGCTCATAGCCTGCTGTATCGGAAGTTCTTCATCTTTTTCTATCAGTTCTATTGCAATAGCGGTAATTTTTTTCTTCATTAGTTTTTCAACTGTATTCTTTTTGCCAACTGCAAGATGAAGAGCTGAAAAAAGTATTTGATCTTCTTGAAGCGAATCAACTTCTTGTTCGTTAAATGGAGTGATGCGAACTACTAATTCGCTTCGCTGAAAAACTTCTTCGGCAGAGTAAACTACGCTTCCGCCAATGTTTCTATAATCCTCATCAGAAAAATGACTGCCAACACCAGCTCCCGTTTCAATAAAAACTGTATGCCCGGAATTTACTAATGTCTGAACGCCGGCAGGAACCAGCGATACACGCTTTTCTTCATTATAATTTGGTTCTTTTAGTATTCCAATCCGCATAGTTTAATGCTCTTTTTTTGATGTACAAAATAGGGATTGGCTGTACATAATACAATTTGAAAAGTTATAGAAATGTTAGAATGTGTATTTGGGAATTTAGCGTAATGTCTTAATATGCAGAAGTAAATGACCGTTTAATGATAAGGGAATTATTTTCCGAAGTTAGTATATGGGCGCCTCTAAAAATATCAATTTCCTTTGTCCCGCTTTGCGCATTAGCGTCAACCTAATTTTTTTAAGAAACATCTGAAATATTTACGCTAAGTCATGGTGATCATTCGGCAAGCTCATGACAGGGTTTGTCGAACCATGACACTACAAACGAAATTGCCACACT
>WPAE01000001.1:0-32746 GCA_009773205.1 Ignavibacteria bacterium | reverse complement strand
ATAAATGAGCCTACTCTAAAAAGCCTCAAATTGAGTTTTTGCACTTTGAATTTGAGCAATAATCAAAGCATTTTTTCATCCGAAATACCTTTTTATAGTGAGCTCATTTATTGAATTCAAAAGGAATAGCTTTAGACACGGCATGATTTCTATATGCTAACTGCTTCAGTTGTGTACAATTAAAACTGCTATACTTATATTTTAGGCAAAGAATATATTGAATAGGAACATTGTGAATAGTCTGGTTTTACACACTAAGTAAGATTTCAGTTGTAGGATTAATAAAACTAAATTAAACAAGGAAGGAGACAATGAATCGAAAATTATTTTTATTTACATTAATTCTGATTGGTTTTTCATTAACAAATATTGCGCAAGAGAACAAAATGGAAAATCCTTTTTTCAATAAGTGGTCAACACCTTTCGAGACACCGCCATTCAACTCAATTAAGCCTGAGCATTTTTTACCAGCATTTAATGAGGGAGTTAGATTAGAGAAGGCAGAAATTGATGCAATAATCAATAATAAAGAAAAGCCAACTTTTAAGAACACAATAATTGCAATGGAAAAAACTGGTGAATTTTTAACAAAAGTAAATCGTGTTTTTTTTGGATTGAACAGCGCAAATACAAACGATGAACTTCAAAAAATTGCACGTACAGTTACTCCTATCTTATCGAAACACAGGGATGATATTAATCTTAATGAGCAGCTATTTGAAAAAATAAAAACAATTTATAAGGAAAAAGAATCGCTTAAATTATCGCAAGAAGAATTGACTACACTCGAAAACTATTATTCAAATTTTGTTAGAAGCGGTGCAAATCTGAACTCCGAAGGAAAAGATAAATTGAGAAAAATTAATCAAGAATTATCTATGCTAGGGTTAAGGTTTAGCGAAAATCTATTAAAGGAAACAAATGCGATTGCTTTAGTAATTGATAAGCAAGAAGATTTAAACGGTTTGCCAGACGATGTTAAAAATGCAGCAAAAGAATTAGCAGCCGCAAAAGGTTATCAAGACAAGTGGGCGTTCTCACTTCAAAAACCAAGTTTTATTCCATTCTTAACTTATTCTAAAATAAGAGATTTAAGAGAAAAAGTATTTAAGTCTTATATAAACCGCGGTAACAACAACAACGAAGCTGATAATAAAAATGTAATTGCAAGAATTGTATCTCTTAGAGTTGATAAGGCAAATCTTTTAGGCTATAAAACACATGCAGATTTTGTATTGGAAAAGAATATGGCAAAGAACGCAGAAGCGGTTTATAAGTTTTTATTGGAACTTTGGGAACCTGCTCTTAAACGTGCTAAAATGGAAAGTGCAGATTTGCAAAATCTTGTTTATAAAGATGGTGCAAAATTTAAGATTGCCGCTTGGGACTGGTGGTTTTATGCAGAAAGATTGAAAAAAGAAAAGTACGATTTGGATGAAGCAATGCTAAGACCATATTTCAAAATGGAAAATGTAAGAACAGGAGCTTTTGAAGTTGCCTCAAAACTTTTTGGGATAAAATTTATCCCGCGTAATGATATTCAAGTATATCATTCTGATGTTGAAGTGTTTGAAGTTCAAGAGGCAGATGGAAAACATATTGGAATATTTTATTCGGATTATTATCCACGAGATGGCAAAAGAAGCGGTGCTTGGGCAAGTGGGTTCAGAAGTCAATCCAACATAGAAAGTAAGTTTATAACTCCATTAGTTTATAATGTAGGCAATTTTTCTAAACCTACAAAAGATAAGCCTGCGCTGATGAGTATTGATGAAGTAAATACACTATTTCACGAATTAGGACACGGATTAAATTCATTATTTCAAAACTCTGTTTATCCAGGCGCCCGTTTTATGCCGCGCGATTTCGTAGAACTTCCATCGCAAATTATGGAGCATTGGGCATTAGAACCAGCAGTTCTAAAAATGTACGCTAAACATTATCAAACAGGTGATGTAATTCCGAATGAGCTGATTTCCAAACTTGAGAATTCAAGATTGTTCAATCAAGGTTTTGAAACAGTAGAATATTTAGCTGCTTCTTTTCTTGATATGGATTGGCACACCTTGACTGATAATACTGAAAAAGATGTACCTTTATTTGAAAAAGAATCTTTAACTAAAATTGGATTGATACCTGAAATTGAAGCACGTTACCAAACAACAAACTTTGGGCATATTACCGGTGGTTATTCGGCTGGTTATTATAGCTACATTTGGGCTGCTGTTCTTGATGCTGATGCATTTCAAGCATTTAAAGAGACTTCACTATTCGATAAAAAGTATGCAGATGCTTTTAGAGAATATATTCTTGCAAAAGGCGGCACAGAAGATCCAATGATTTCTTATAAGAAATTTAGAGGAAGAGAGCCAAAAGTTGAATCGTTGTTAAAGAAAAGAGGGTTGAATTAATTTGATTAATTGTATTTGTTGTAGTGATAGGTCTGAGACCTATCACTACAAATAAATTATGCAGTTACACTTGCTTTTTCCGCCAATTCCATACCTTTTTCTATTGCTTCTTTGTTTAATGGAATAAGATGATGATATCTTTCAGGTAAGACTTTTTGCAAAGCTAAAATCGCACTTTCGAGGCTTATTATTGGCTTTTTCTTTAACACTGCACCCAAAACTATCATATTCATAATTTTTATATTCTTCATCTTTGCAGCTTCGTTAGATGCTTCAATCGGCAAAATATCAATATCTGTTCTCTTGGGTGGATTTATGATTGTGCTAGCCTCGTAAATCAAAAGTCCGCCAGGTTTTAATGTGTGTTCAAATTTATCTAACGAAGGCTGATTTAGAGCAATTACAGTATCAAATTTAGTAAGTATTGGAGAGCTAATTTTTTCATCACTTACAATTGCAATGCAGTTAGCAGTACCGCCGCGCATTTCTGGTCCGTAAGATGGCATAAAGGTAACTTCTTTATCTTCGATAACGCCGCCGTAACAAAGAATCTGCCCCATCGAAAGAACGCCTTGTCCGCCAAATCCGGCAATAATAATTTCTTCAGTCATTTTAATCTCCAAATCAGTTAGAAGGCTTTTTAATATCGCCAAGTGGATAAAACGGAAGCATATTATCTTCCAGCCATTTATTGGATTCAACCGGGTTCATTTTCCAATTAGAAGGACAATTTGTAACAATTTCAACTAAGCAAGTTCCTTTATTCAACTTTTGGTATTCAAAACTCTTTTTTATAGCAGCTTTAGCCTTACGTACATTTACAGGCGAGTTTACCGCGGTTCTTGTAACATAATAAGTGCCTGGCAATTGAGCAATGAGTTCAGTAATCTTAAGCGGGCTACCCATAGTAACAATATCTCTTCCTTCGGGGGAAGTTGTTGATTTCATTCCTGGAAGAGTAGTTGGCGCCATTTGCCCGCCGGTCATTCCATAAATACCATTGTTAATGAAAACGATTAAGAAATTTTCACCGCGGTTGCATGCGTGAATAGTTTCTCCAGTGCCGATAGCAGCTAAATCACCATCGCCTTGATAAGTAAAAACATATTTTTCGGGAAGTACACGTTTGATACCTGTTGCAACGGCCGCGGCTCTTCCGTGAGCGGCACCGTTCATATCAATATTTAAGTAATTATAAGCAAGTACAGAACAGCCAACCGGCGCAACACCAATTGTATCTTTTTGAATATCGAGCTCATCAATAACTTCTGCAATTAATCTGTGAGCAACACCGTGCCCGCAGCCTGGGCAGTAGTGCATATTTGTATCAATCAAAGTATCAGTTCTATCAAAAACGATGTTTTCTTTGGTACAAACACTTTCTTCCGCAAGCATTTGCTCGAATCGTAAGTCCTCTTCGGCGGTCATAGTTTTTTCGTTCATACCAATTCTCCAATAATTTTTTCTTCAAGTTTATGAAAAATATCTTCCGGTGAAGGAATCATTCCGCCTTGTCTTCCGTAAAACTCAATTGGCTTTTTGCCATTAACTGCAAGGCGCACATCTTCAAGCATTTGCCCTGCATTCATTTCAACGGTCATAAACCCTTTAACTTTATCGGCAATTTTATTTAGCTCAGCATAAGGATATGGATAAACTGTAATTGGTCTAAAAACTCCAACCTTAATTCCTTTATCGCGCGCAATGTGAGCAGCTTTTTGACAGATGCGTGCAACTAAACCATAAGCAACCAAAATATAATCAGCATCTTCGCAATCAATTAATTCACAACGGGTTTCGTTCTCTTCAATTATTCTATACTTTGCCTGAAGGCGTTGATTCCATTGTTCCATTACATCCGGCTGTAATGAAAGAGTGTAAATAACATTTCTTTCTCTATCTGGAGTTTTGCCCGTGCTTCCCCAAGGTTCAAATTCTGTTTTTCTTGGTCTTAGCTCTGGCAAAAGAACTTTTTCCATCATTTGCCCGAGTGCGCCATCGGTTAAAATCAGTACTGGATTTCTGTATTTGTATGCTAATTCAAAGCCTTCTCCAACAAAATCAACCATTTCTTGCACTGTTGAAGGAGCAAGTGTAATCACTTTATAATCGCCGTGTCCGCCGCCCTTTACAGCTTGTAAATAATCTGCCTGCCCAGGTTGAATAGTTCCTAAACCCGGACCGCCACGCTGAACATTAACAAGCAGGCAAGGAAGCTCGCCACAAGCAATGTAAGAAATTCCTTCCTGCATTAAACTCATACCTGGACTGGAAGAGGAAGTCATAACTCTTTTTCCAGTACCGGCAGCGCCGTAAACCATATTTATAGAAGCTATTTCGCTTTCGGCTTGAAGCACAACCATTCCTGTTCTTTTTGCAGCTTCGCCGCTTAAATATTCAAGAACTTCCGATTGCGGAGTTATCGGATATCCAAAGTAAGCATCGCAACCGGCTCGAATTGCCGCTTCTGCTAATGCTTCATTGCCCTTCATTAATCTAAATTCTTTTTTCATGAGTTCACCGTTACTGTAATATCTCCGGTTACATTAGTTATTGTAGCAATCTGCTCTCTCTTCTTTTCAGTTTTCCGGTAAACTTTAATAATTCCATCCGGACAAACCATAGCGCAGTTTGTGCAGCCCGTACAGTTATCCTCTATCTTAACTATGTAATGATAACCTTTTGAGTTGAGTTTGCGCGAAAGTTCGAGCGATTCCTGCGGGCAAGCTACTGCACAAAGCTCGCAGCCTTTGCATTTGTTGATATCAACAACGATATCCCCTTTAACTTTAGCCATTAAGACCTCTTTGATATAAAACCAAAAAGGTTACAGCAAGAGCCATAACCTTTTTTAGGTTGAAATTTGTATTAGTAAAATTTGAGCGATGACTTTAAGCATCGGCATTCCTTATTAGTGTTTAAACCATTAAAAACAACGTGCCAAACTTACAGTCTCAAGTCGTAAATCAGTAATGAAAAAATAAGGATTATTTGCTAAAAACAAATAGGCTTTGAACACGCATTCTTTATTTGCAAAAGACTTGGTCTCCGTTTTCCAGAAATGAGAAAGACAATTATTTGAATGAGAAAATGCGGAACAAATTTGCTCTGCTCATTGCCCGCTACCTGGTTTGGCAGACGAGCGAGTCTGTTGCTTTAGAACACAATATGTTGTGAAATTGAATTAGAAACCAAGTTTTTGGACTTACACATTAATATAAATGAGCCTACTCTAAAAAGCCATGATCATTATAAAAAACATTGTTTTTGACCTACACGCCTAACCTGCATAAAACGGCGTGCGAGCAAGATGGCGGGCAGGAAATAGTAACCAGAAATTGTCAAAATGACCTTTTGGGATTCGGCTCATAGATTCCATTAATTAATTTTTTTAAAGTCATGTGCATCTTTTTAACCAACACAGGAATATTGACATAGCACCACTAGGTTTATGTTGTTGATTAGTGAAACAGAAAATAATGCAAAGAAAATTTTACTAGCAATCCTCGCTTGTACCTTTACCTAATTTTTTGTGTTATTAGCAATACTGCCAAAAAGTTTTTAGTTTTGGATAGAATGATAACCAAAGAAGAATATATTGATTACTGGGTTAAGTAAGCCAGCGATGATTGGGAAGCAGTTGAAGCACTTTTTAAAAACAAAAAAAATCTTCAAGCGCTTTTCTTTGCAGACTTAGTCATTGAGAAATTAACTAAAGCTTTATGGGTTAAACACAACAAAGACAATATTCCGCCAAGAACTCATAACTTAATGTATATACTTTCACAAACGCCTGTTATACCTACGGAAGAACAAAGTGAATTTTTGCTAACTCTAAACCGATTTCAACTGGAAGGGAGATACCCTGAATACATTTCCAACTTGTATGAAATCTGTAATGAAAAATTCACGGCTGAAATATTAGAAAAGGCTAATGGATTAAAATTATGGTTGATAGAGAAACTGCAATAAATACTGCTAAATTGTTTGTAAAGGAATGCGGGTTGTACGGACTGAAATTTTATAAGGTTTTTCTTTTTGGCTCTTATGCTAAAAACAATTCACATGAGTGGTCGGATATTGATTTGCTTTTAATTTCGGATCAGTTTACAGAAAATATATTTGATAATCTAAAACTCTTCTCAAAAATAAATATTCGATTTCCAATTATCGAAGCGCACCCTTATTCTACAAGTTATTATTTATCCGGTGATGACTTTTTAAATAAAATAGAAAAAGAAAGCATCCTTATTGAATAGCTGGATAGATACTCTTCAGTACAGCCAAAATCTTGTTTAATTACACTAACTCGGCGTGTTTATCGGCATGGTATGAGCTTCTAACAAGCGGCGAAGACTCTACTGCCTTTAAACCGATTTTTAATCCGTAATCTTTGTATTCCTTAAATTCTTCTAAAGTTACATATCTATTAACAGGAAGATGACTTTTTGTCGGCTGTAAGTATTGTCCGATTGTCATTATATCGCAGCCGGAATTGAATAAATCCTCAATTAGCACAAAAACTTCTTCCTTGCTCTCACCTATTCCAACCATAATTCCACTTTTGGTTCTTAAACCATTTTCTTTGAACCAGCTAATAACTTCCAAACTTCTTTCATATTTTGCCTGTGGACGAACGGCATGGTATAGCCTTTTTACCGTTTCGAGATTATGATTAAGTACATCGGGGGGATTGTTCATAATTATTTTGAAGGATTCCACTTCCCCTTTGAAGTCTGGAATCAGAATTTCAATTGTTGTCTCAGGCATTTTTTCTTTGATCAAACGGACGCTTTCGCTAAAGATAATTGCGCCGCCATCTTTTAACTCATCACGATTTACTGAAGTTATAACAACGTGTTTTAATCCCAATGCTTCAACAGATTCTGCAACGCGGCGCGGTTCATCTAAATCGAGTTCGCTTGGCAAGCCAAGTTTTACATTGCAAAAACCGCAAGAACGAGTGCAAGTATCGCCAAGTATCATAAACGTTGCAGTTTTTCTGTTCCAGCATTCGGCTAAGTTAGGACATTTAGCTTCTTCGCAAACAGTGTTAAGCTTGCTTTTGCGCATCAGCTCATAAACTTCTTTGTAATTATGTCCGGTAGGAAGGCGAACTTTTAACCAATCTGGTCTTTTGCCTAATTCTTCTCTGCTCTGTTCTGCTGCTTCTTTAAATGCTTTCTGATGCTGATTGATTTTCATATTCCTCTTCTTGCACTTACTCTTGCTCATAATCTTAGCCAACGATTAAGATTATAGCATGAGCAAGAATTAAACAATATTAGTATCAAAATTTTCTAATGTTTCTTTAACAGATTTCAAGAATTTACCGCCAAGCATGCCATCAATTAATCTATGATCGTGACTAAGCGATAAATACATCATCGGTCTAATTACAATCGCATCGCTTCCATTAACATCAATAACAACCGGTTTTTTAGTAACTGCGCCAACACCAAGTATTCCAACTTCCGGCTGATTGATTATCGGTGTTCCAAACAAAGAACCAAAAACGCCATAATTTGTAATTGAGAAAGTCCCATTTGTTACATCTTCCGGTACAAGTTTCTTTGTTCTGGCTCTTGTACCTATATCAGCAATTGCTTTTGCTAATCCGCGAATGTTTTTTTCTTCTGAGTTTTTAATGTTAGGGACAATTAACCCGTTTGGCTCTACTGCGACAGCAATTCCCAGATTAATAAACTTCTTTGTGAGAATATTTTTCCCTTCGATAGAAGAATTCATTAATGGAAACTCTTTAAGGGCTTTAATAACAGCAAAAGAAATGAACGGTAAGTAAGTAAGCTTAATACCTTCGTTTGCAAAGCCGTCTCTATTCTTCTCAACAAAGTTATGAATCTTACTCATGTCAACTTCCATTACTGCGGTTACGTGCACTGATGTATCGCGGCTGTAAATCATGTGCTGCATAATACGCTGGCGAGTTGTATCCATTGCGATAAACTCAATTTGCTGAGTGGAAATACTCTTAACTTCCTTTGCAGATTGCATTGATTCAATATTATCGGAAGAGAATACTTGCGTGAATAATTTACCGGAGCGTTTGTTTTGAAGATAGGTTAGAACATCCTTTTTAGTTACGCGTCCTTCAATTCCGCTGCCTTCAATCATCTCTAATTCATTAATTGAAATTCCTTCAATCCGAGCAATGTTAAGTACTAGAGGTGAATAGAAATTGTTAGTTGTTTGTTGTTTGTTGTTAGCTGTTGTTTGTTGACTGTTAGTGATTGGTGATTTGTGATTAGTGATTTGTTTGGAGATCTTCTTTTCTTGCTCTTGATCTTCTTTCAAAGCAATCTTTTCTTTCACTAATCCAGTTGTAGTTCTAATCTTTGCAACCGCAATTCCAACATTTACATTTTCATTTTCCTTAAAGAGAAGTGTCTCTAAAATTCCATCAACTGGAGAAGGTACTTCAGTATCAACTTTGTCTGTACTTATTTCAAATAATATTTCATCGCGTGAGACTTTATCGCCGGCTTGCTTATGCCATTTGATAATAGTTCCATCCATTACAGATTCACCCATTTTAGGCATCGGAACGTCAATCAACTCTCCGCCAACTTGTGTAGTTGAAGCTGGTTCTGCCTTTTCCCTATTTATATCTTCAACTGTGGTTTCAGTTTTGGAATCAATAGATGAACTTCCATTGGTTTCAATAACTGCAACAACTGTTCCAACAACAACTGTTTCCTGCTCAAAAACTTTTATCTCTGAAAGCACACCATCTTCCGGACTTGGAATTTCGGTATCAACTTTATCGGTGGCAATTTCATAAATAATTTCATCTTTCTTAACGAACTCACCTTTTTTCTTATGCCACTTAATCAGAGTTCCTTCTGTAATGCTTTCACCCATTTGAGGCATTACTATGTTTACTCTCATAACTTTCTCCTATGTCAGTCTGATTTAGTTTTTGCGGATGAAGAATCTATAACGCTTTAGTCATAGATGTTTCGCCTGTCAGTTGATGGTCTCAGCATTAATACACTAATAATTTTTTTACTTCTTTGTAAACTCTTTCGCGTGTTGGTAAAACAGTATTTTCTAGAACCGGATGAAATGGAATTGGAGTATCAAGCGCGCCAATTCTTTTCACCGGGCCATCGAGAAATTCAAAACAATTTTCTGTTATTAACGCTGCAACCTCAGCACCGAAGCCACCAGTGAGAGTATCTTCATGCACAACAATTGCTTTGCCGGTTTTCTTAACGGATTTATAAATCGTTTCAACATCAAGTGGAGCTATTGTTCTCAAATCAATTAACTCAACAGAATAGCCTTCTTCTTCCAATTTCTTAATTGCAAAGTTAGATTCGTGAACCAGCGCTCCCCAAGAAATAATTGTAAGATCATTTCCCTCTTTAACAACTTTAGCTTTTCCAAATGGAACGAGGTAACCAGAATCCGGCTCCGGAGATGTTGCATAGCTTTGACGATACAAACCTTTGTGTTCTAAAAACATAACCGGATCGTTAATTCGTAAAGCTGTCTTCAACAATCCTTTTGCGTCTGCCGCATTTGATGGATATGCAATCAGCAATCCTGGAATGTGTGCAAAAAAACTTTCGATGTTTTGGCTGTGATATAATCCGCCGTGAATATATCCGCCAACTGCAACGCGAGTAACAACCGGAGCTTCGAACAAATTATTTGAACGGTAACGGAACATTGACATTTCATCTCTGTACTGCATAAATGCAGGCCAGATGTAATCTCCAAATTGAATTTCAACGCATGGTTTTAATCCGGCGAGCGCCATTCCGATAGCAGCGCCAACAATGCTTGCTTCTGCAAGCGGCGAGTTGAAAACTCTTTCACTTCCAAATGTAGTTGATAACCCTTTTGTTGCTGTAAACACGCCTCCTTTGCCGTCAGCTACATCTTCGCCAAAAACATAAATCTTTTCGTTTCTTTCCATCTCTTCGCGTAAGGCGTGGTTCACAGCATCAACTAAAACAATCGGTTTACCTTCGTGTTTAAGTTTTTCATATTCAAGGCGGTCTCGTTTGCCGGATTCATCTAACACAAATTTTGCTGCAGCTTCCGGTGTTGGATCAGATTGTTTAAGAGCCCAATCAGCAGCTTCGTTTACATGATGCGTAATTTCTTTTTTGAATTCTTCGTAAGAAAGTTTTGTAAGAACTTCTTTCTTGATTAAATAATTTGAAAAAAGTGTAATCGGATCTTTTTGTAGATCCGCTTGCAACGAATCATTCGGTCTATACTTTTTCTGATCATCACTCGAAGAGTGAGAAAATAACCTAACTACGTGTGCTTCTATTAATGCCGGACCTTTCCCTTGTCTCGCATGCTTAAACGCACTATTAGCAATTGCATGCGACTGCAGGAAATCAGTTCCATCAACTTCCACCCGCAAAAGATTTTCGTAGCCTTTCATCATCTCAATAATCGAAGCGTTTTTACCACCTGTTTGATCTTGCACAGGAACAGAAATTGCCCATCGGTTATTTTCAATAACAAAAACAACCGGAAGTTTTTCTCGGCTTGCCCAATTAACTGCTTCATGAAACTCGCCTTGCGAAGTTGTACCTTCACCGCTGCTAACATAAACAACACCGTTAATTCCTTTTCTTTTCATAGCGAGTGCAACACCAACAGCTTGTAAGAACTGCGTACCAGTTGGACTTGACTGCGTTGGAATATTTGCTTCTTTAGATGCCCAGTGACATGCCATTTGTCTTCCGCCTGTCATTGGGTCATCGGCTTTTCCTAAAAATCCCAAAAAGATTTCTTCAGGTTTAACGCCAAGCGAAATTGTAAAACACATATCGCGGTAATATGGAAATCCCCAATCAATTCCTTTTTGCATAGCAAGCGCGCATGCAACTTGCATTGCTTCGTGTCCAGCGCCGGCTATGTGAAATGTGGCTTTGCCTTGCTTTATCAACGTCATCACTTTATGATCAATTGTTCGGCTAAGCGTCATCAAACGCAGAGCGTTCATTAATTCATCTTTTGTTAGTCCGCCGAAAGAATCAATCTTTCCGGTTACGCCGCCGTTTGATTTCTCTAGTGCAACTTCTGCTATTGTTTCTTTTGCCATGTTTTTCCCTTTTAGTTTTTTTGTGCCTTCGTGTCTTGGTGGCAATTTTTTCTTGCCACTGAGCCACAAAATCACTAAGCACACATGTTCTTAATTATTATGACATATCATAATCATAATCTTACTCTTTGGGATAAAGATTAAGAACAGAATATCTAAAAAGCCTCAAATTGAGTTTTTGCACTTTGAATTTGAGCAATAATCAAAGCATTTTTTCATCCGAAATACCTTTTTATAGTAGGCTCATTTATGAATCAAAGCACTAAGGAACATTCACAACAGTTTTTAAATAATGTGATTTTTCTTTAACGCAAAAGCTGAAGTAATCGAAATACTCTTTAAAACTATAAATTAGTTTTTCTTTCACTTCTTCAATTGGTATATCTCTTCCAAGTTCTCTTTTAAGTGATGTAACATCTTTGTCTCTAATTCCGCAAGGAATTATTCCGCCAAAGTAATTCAGATCTGTGTTTACATTAAAAGCAAAACCGTGCATAGTCGTCCATCTGCTGACTTTAATTCCAATTGCTGCAATTTTTCTTTCGCCAATCCAAACGCCGGTGTATTTTACGTTGCGGTGAGTGTCCAATCCGTAATCAGAACAAACTTTCATTATAACTTCTTCAAGTCCGCGTAAGTATTCATGCGTATCTTCTTTCCAATCACTCAGTTTAATAATTGGATAGCCAACAATTTGTCCGGGACCGTGATAAGTAATATCTCCGCCGCGGTCAATTTCGTAAACACTAACACCAAGTTCTTTTAACTGATCTTGAGAGCTAATTAAGTTTTCTTTTTCAGCAACTTTACCAAGTGTATAAGTATGCGGATGTTCAAGCATAAAAAAAGTATCGCATATTTCATCTTTTACACGCTTTGCAAAAACATCTTTCTGCAAATCCCATGCTTGCTGGTAATCTATAAATCCCAGATCGCAGTAATCAAAATTTCTATATGTGGATTGATTCGCCATAAGCGTTAGCCGCAGCTTCCATAATTGATTCAGCCAATGTTGGATGAGCATGAACTGTTTTAACAATAGTTTCGTATGTAGCTTCCATTGATTTAGCAAGAGTAATTTCGGAAATCAATTCGGTTGCTTCCGGTCCAATTATGTGTGCGCCAAGAAGCTCTCCATACTTTGCATCAAAAATTAGTTTTACAAATCCATCCCGCTCGCCGGCGGCAAAAGATTTTCCACTTGCCATAAATGGAAACTTGCCGATTTTTATTTCGCGTCCCACTTCTTTTGCTTTCTTTTCAGTCATTCCAACGCTGGCAACTTGCGGAACGCAGTAAGTACAGCCTGGAATAGTTCCATAATCTATTGATGAAACATGAAGCCCTTTGATTTTTTCTACACAGTGAATTGCTTCTGCCGAAGCGACATGCGCAAGCCACGGCGCGCCTATTACATCACCAACTGCAAAAATGTTTGGAACGTTTGTTTGATAGTTTTCTTTATTAACTTTTATGTGCCCACTTTCAATTTCAATTCCTAATTCTTCAAGACCAAAACCTTCTACGTTTCCGGTTACACCAATTGCGCTTAAAACTTTTTCAGCTTTCAGCTCAATCTTCTTTCCATCTTTTTCAACATTTACAATCACAGCATCATCTTTAACCACTACATTTTCAACTTTAGTTTTGGTGTAAATTTCAATTCCTCTTTTCTTAAAACTCTTTTCTAAAGTTTCGCTTACTTCTTTATCTTCTATGGGAAGAAGATTATCGAGCATCTCAATAATTGTTACTTTCGTTCCAAGAACCGAATAGAAGTATGCAAACTCAACACCAATTGCGCCAGCGCCAATTACTATTAAATCTTTCGGCTGCTTCTGCAAATTCATAGCTTCGGTTGATGTAATAATATTTTTTCTATCAACAGGAATTGTTGGAAATACTTTTGGTCTAGCTCCGGTAGCAATAATTATTTTTTCCGTAGAAACAGAATCAAAACTCTTTCCACCATTATCAAAAATTTCAATTTCGTTTTTGGAAACAAGTTTGCCAAACCCGCGAACCCGTTCAATCCCATTTTTCTTTACAAGCATCTCTACATTTTTGGTAATGCGTCCAGAAATATCGCGGCTTCGCTTTATTATCTTTTCAAAATCAAAACTTATTCCTTCGGCTTTAATTCCGTAATCTGCAGAATGATTTTTCATCATATCATAAACTTCAGCACTTTTCAGTAAAGCTTTTGTAGGAATACAACCCCAGTTCAGACAGATTCCGCCTAAATTCTCTTTATCAATAAGAACAGTTTTAAAACCAAGCTGTGCTGAGCGGATTGCAGCAACATAGCCGCCCGGTCCGCCTCCTAGAACAGTAACATCAAAAGATTTTTTCATCTTAGATTACGCCAACTCTGAATTGAAATTTTATCCAAATATATTGAAGTGCTTAGTTAAAACAAACATTTTGTCTTTTATTAGGAAAAGACAATAAGCAGCACACCAATAAACATAACTATACTACCGAACAATCTTTGGCGTATGTTTGGTTCATTAAAGAAATAAACGCCAAGCAGTACAGCAAATACTCCACTAATTCGTTTAATTGATACAACGTATGCAACTAAAGTCATTGACATTGCGATATAATGGAAAAGATATGAGCCAGTTGTAAATAGGCTTACTAAAAACAAATCGGCTTTGCATTCTTTCATTTTCGGAAGATCAAATTTCTTACGGGAAACAACAATCACAGTCATCGAAACAAAAACTAAAATGTTGAGAAATGAAATATGCTGAAGTACAGAGGAATTATTGATTGAGATTTTATCGAACACGCCGGAAACTCCCCAGAGTATTGCTACAACCAGCATGTAACGAGTTCCTTTGTTTTTGAGAATTGCTTTAAATGGCTCAAGCGGATTCATTTTTTTTAGATCGAGATTTAGTAGATAAGAACCGGAAACGACAAGAAGTATTCCAAATAGCCCAATAGTTGAAGGAAATTCTCCAATTGTGAGCGGCGAAGTTATCAAAAGCACAAGCGGTGTAAAACTTAGCATCGGCATAACTGTGGAAATATCTCCTTTTGAAATAGCGCGCATATAAAGCACTGTGTTAATCACCTGTATTATGCCAGAGCCGAGAAAACCAATCCAAAACTCGGTGTTGAATTTCAGATCAATGAGTAAGAGCATTGGCGGAAAAATTAAAATTGGGATAACGTTGTTTGACCAAGAAATTAAAATCGGGTCAACATTGCTGGAAGCTCTTTTAATGAACACACTTCTTAAAGCTTCAGAAACCGGATTTAACAGCGAAAATAATATCCACACTTTGTTAGTTCTCAGTTTTGAGTGATGAGTTTTGAGTTAAAGAAATCAAAGATTTTCTTTCAGTTAATCATTCGAAGCTAATAATCGTTTCCAACTCTCAGTTACGAAATTGAATGTTATGATAACAAATTACTATTTTATTTTTTTTACTCATAATTCAAAATTCATAATTGTTTTCCAATTCATAACTCATAATTCAAAATTCATAATTGTTTTTCAGATTCCTATGTTGTCCAAAAGTAAAATTCTCTTATTTGAACTTGTTCCCTTTATTTCAAAGTTTTTGTTTTCAAACTTACAAACTTTTTTAAGAGGACAAACAGCGCAGTTGGGATTTGTAGGTTTGCAGATTTCTCTTCCAAGCAAAATTAAATTTGTATGGAAAGTGTGCGCAATTCCTTCGGGAAAATTCTTGTTGAGTTTCCAAAATGTTTTATCAGGTGTTTTTTCGTTTACCAGACCAATTCGGTTTGTTGTTCGGTGAACGTGCGTATCAACAGGACAAATATTTTTATTCATAGCGAACATCAAAACGCACGATGCGGTTTTAACTCCAATGCCATCGTAAGAAGTCAGCTTAGAAATAGTTTCTTCAATTGATAATTTGTTCACAAAATCGAGTGAAAGCTTTCCATACTTTTCTTTTATATCAACAAGAAGATTTTTTATTGCTCTGGATTTTGTCGGCGCTAAACCAGCAACCCTAATCAGTTTTTCTATTGCTGTTCGTTTTGCTCCAGCAGCTTCATCCCAATTTGCGTAAGCATTCTTAAGGTTATTAAATGCTTTGTAGGAATTGTTATCATTTGTGTTCTGGGAAAGAATTGTGGCAATCAAAGTATCGAAAGGTTCCGGCAAAGGATTTTGTCTTTTGGGAATGCCGAAATATTCTTTCAGAAGTTCATTTATTTTCTTTATGGATGACATTAAGTAATGTTTGTTTTATTTACTACTAATATATGAATTGGACTGTAATGTTGAGTAGCCGCAAGCTTTGTTTGCGCATTTCAAAGCCGCAACTTGAAAGTTGCGCCTACAAAAAAAATTGATAAGTTGATTAAAAAGATGTTCTTGACTTAAATAAAAAATGCAATTATGTTATGCTCAGTTAAAAGAAATGTTCTTTAGATAAAAAAATATTAACGCGCTATTGCGTTGTTCTGTTTAGAAAACTGGCACTTTTCAACAATCCAAGAACAAGCAAGAGAGGTGCGTCCATGTTGGACGCGCTTTCTTATGTCTTTGGATTGGGCATGCCAGTGCCTCTAAACAGGATGTAACGAAAGTTGCGTCCTTTTTTGTTTTAAAGACCTTATAAAAAATGCGACAACAACAAAATGAGTAAGTGTAAAACAAGAGAGGTAAAAACTAAAACTTATACAGCCTCGGTTACAAATAATTGTAAACACACTGCAGAAGACATAGCAGGTAATTAAATAGTTATAATCTTAATTTTTTTGGAGATAATATGAAAAAAATAATATCATTCTTAGTTGTAATCTCATCTTCATTACTTCTATATTCTTGCGCTGGCTCTAGTGTTTCATTAGTTGGGGGTAAAAATCCCGGTCATCCTGTGAATGTAATTGCAATAAATCCGAATGGAGGCATTTTAGGTGATGCAATCGCTATTGAACTTGCTAGATATGATATTAATGTTGTAGATCCTGCCCAATTTACAAATCTTGTTGCCAGACTTAATCTTAATGAGTTCGAAATTGGCTCACCTCAAAATTTAGTGAAGCTTAAAGATGAAGGAATAGATGGTTATCTTGTTGTGAAGGTTGCATCGGGATATGATGGTTTGCCACAAAGTGCAAGTGTTAGATTGAATAGCACATATAATGGGCAACTAATTGCTGGAGTATCTTGGCAAAATGGTTATGGTGGGCAAGCTGGTTCAATTGCAGATAGAATGATGCGTTCTGACGTTTCGAGTGCAGCAAAAAAAATTGTTGGTGAATTAATAGAGAATTTAGGTAAATGATTATATATGTATAAAAACTTAATATCTGAGACTGAATTATTTTCATTAATTCCAGTTTATTCCCGTTCTATTGATGGATGGAAGAATAAATATGATTCGAAACTGAAAGAATACCTTAGAAAAAATAAAGAATTATACGAAGAACAAGGAATTAACTTTGATAGCAAATTACAACTTAAGTTTGAAATTAGCTTTAATGAACGATGCGCACCTTGGCGTTATAATGATATTGTTGCTTATTTAGAATTAAGAATATATAAAAGTGATTTACAATTCTATTTTTACAAACGTGAGAATAAAAAATATAAGCTCGATTATTCATTTGAATATGAAGTAGAACAATATCTAGAAAAGAATATTGACGAGCAAAAATCTTTTATTACAAGTGCAATTGAAGTAGTATATAAGAAGTATCCAAGATTCAAAAAGAAGTATTCTGATATTGAAATGTTTTTAACGACTTTAAAATATTATCATAATAAAAGTAAAAACGCTACATAACGGCAACGCCGTTATGTGCAATTTGGAGAACAAAAAATGAAAACGATATTAAAATCTTCAGCTATCATTTTATTATTTATCAATGCATACCTTCCAGCACAAAGTATGGATCAGAGTTTTATTATTAAAGGAAATCTTAGTTTACCACTCGGTCAATATGCTGAAAATGATTATTCAGATCATGCTGGTTTTGCAAATCTTGGTTATGGCGGTGGTTTAGAATTTGAGAGTAGGTTTGGTATATCTCCAGTAAAATGGTTCATTAGTAGCGATATTATAATTAATTATTTTGATGAGGATAAATTTGAAGATATGATTTATGAAACATCCGGTCTACTACCTTCTATCAACAGTGATCCAAATATAAATATACCAACATTTATTGGGCTTAAATTTGTAGGTGAACTAACACCTTCAATTGAATTTCAAATCAGCGGTGGTGCTGGTCTAAATATTTCATATCCTTCAAATTACGAGATAACAATAACAAACATTCCTCAAAGCGGAACAGGCAATGCAAAAAATGATCCTACCACTTCCTTTGGATTTAAGGTTGGCGGATCTTTAGTCGTAAATAAAATCTTTTTTCAATTCTGTTATATAAATTTAAGTGAGCCTAGCTATAATGGTTATTTGTATTTTCCAAATGGAACTAAACAGAAATCTGATTTTAAACAACCTATATCTATGATGTTGTTTTCTATAGGAATAAATATTCTTTAACAAAAAAGTTTATCCCTGTCGTGGATCACTCCACGACAGAACAATTATATCTTTAATCTGGTATAACCGGCTCTACAACCTTTGCCAAAAGGAATAGGGATTCTTGCCAGCCGAGGTAACAAGCTTCAAGTGGAATCATTTCCGGTATTCCTTCTTGAACAATATTAAGCTCGGTTCCACAAAAAACTTGTTTAAACGTAATTGTTGTCTGCATAACACCGGGCAAACCGGGCTCTTCAAATTCATCAGTGTGTACAATTTTTTCATTTGGAATAAGCTCGAGATACTTGCCGCCAAAAGAGTTGCTCTTGCCCGAAGAAAAATTAGTAAAAGACATTCTGAATGTTCCACCAACTTTTGCATCCAGATGATGCACCTTGGCGGTAAAACCGAATGGAGGAATCCATTTGCATAAGGCTTCCCCATCCACAAAAGCGCGGTAAACTTTTTCCGGTGGTGCGGTTAATACTCTATGTAATTTAACAGATCTTTCTGCCATGATGCTACTGCCTTTCTTATTGGTTTTATGAATGTATTAAAAGCTAAGTATAATATAGAAAATTTAAGTGCTGAAAATGTAGTGAAAGTTAAATGTATAATTATGCACGGAAATGAAAAATATTTTTTATACTTCTTGACATCTCATTATTCAGAACTTATCTTCGCAACAGAAATTAAGACAATGAAAAACACAGTTATAAATATTGCCCATGGGAAAATCATCATAATTGATATGATGTGCATGATGATTTCGTTAAATACGAAGGGCGAAACAATATAACTTCACATAAAAAATTAAAACTAAGCCCTTCTTGAGAAATCTCGAAGGGCTTTTTTGTTATATGAAATATTGAAAATGTAATCTGTCATTTAGAAGCCCATAGTTATAAAGAGATGATTGATAATGTCACACTGAGCGGAGTCGAAGTGTGATTGTTGGGAGATTCTCATTTCTCGACTTCGCTCGAAATGACAAAAGTTATTAAAAGAACAAAATGAATAAACAATTAGAAATATCAAACGGAAAGAACATAATGCGTATGATGTGCATGATGGCTATGCTTTACCCTTTCCGTGATAAATCTTGATCGTTCATAATAGATTTAACTTCAAGCCCTTCACGGATAAACCGGAAGGGCTTTTTTATTATCGTAAAATCACAAAGGAGAAATAATATGAGCAGTACAAGCAACTACCGTTTCGAAACTTTGCAGTTACATGCGGGTCATACACCAGACAGCGCAACAAACTCGCGCGCAGTGCCAATTTATCAAACTTCATCTTATACTTTTAACGATGCTGACCATGCCGCTAATTTATTCGGCTTAAAAGAGTTTGGAAACATCTACACAAGAATTATGAATCCAACCACAGCAGTGTTTGAAGAACGTGTAGCAAAATTAGAAGGTGGGGTTGCCGCACTTGCAGTTGCATCGGGACATGCGGCTCAGTTTTTAGCAATTACTACTATTGCAGAAGTCGGGGATAATATTGTTTCTACAAGTTTTCTTTATGGTGGAACTTACAATCAATTCAAGGTTACTTTTCCACGCTTAGGAATAAATGTAAAGTTTGTAACAAGCAATAAGCCTGAAGATTACGAAGCGGCAATTGATACTAAAACAAAGGCTCTCTTCATCGAAACAATTGGCAACCCAGGATTAAACATTCCAGACATTAAAAAATTTGCAGACTTAGCACACAAACACAATATTCCTTTAATCGTAGATAACACATTCGGCGCAGGCGGATTTATAGTTCGTCCAATTGAATATGGCGCTGATATAATTGTTGAATCGGCAACAAAATGGATTGGCGGGCACGGAACATCAATTGGCGGGGTGATAATTGATTCTGGTAAATTCAACTGGGGCAACGGAAAGTTTCCATTGTTCACTACTCCAAGCCCTTCTTACCATGGATTAGATTTCTGGAAAGTTTTTGGCGAAGGGGGTCCATTTGGAAATATCGCTTTCATTATTCGAGCTCGTGTTGAACAGTTAAGAGATATTGGTCCTTCACTATCTCCTTTCAATTCATTTTTATTTATTCAAGGATTGGAAACTTTGTCTTTAAGAGTTGAAAGGCATTGCCAGAATTCCTTAGCGCTGGCAAAGTGGCTGTATAATCATCCCAAGGTAGAAAGTGTAAATTATCCCGGTTTGGAAAATCATCCAGATCATGAAGCAGCAAAGAAACAGTTCGGTAAAAATCTGTTTGGCGGAATTTTAACATTTGTTGTTAAAGGTGGATTTGAAGCAGGTAAGACACTTATCAACAAGGTTAAGCTTGCAAGTCTTCTTGCAAACGTTGGAGACGCAAAAACTCTTGTAATTCATCCAGCTTCTACAACTCACAGTCAACTTTCTGCAGATGAGCAAACACAAGCCGGTGTCTCTTCCGGGTTGATTCGTGTTTCTCCCGGCATCGAACATATTGATGACATTATTGAAGATTTTGAACAAGCTTTGAGTAAGATATGAAATGAGCTATTAACTCAGAATGTCAGACTGTGCGCCCGCTTCCTGCCTCGTCTTCGGCAAGGCTGGCGATTCGCGCCAAGCGAGAAATCGAAGTCTGGTTTAGTTTACATAGTTGATTTTTTGAATTGAGGTTGTTCATATATCTAATAGCATTTGTAGGCGCAAGCATTAGCTTGAGAAGTATCAAAGCAAACGCAGCTTAAAAGCTGCGGCTACAATACTATAAATGTTTCTAAATCATCCTCAATCTTGAGATGACATTAAAGAGCAACGGCTTATTGAACAATATTTGCTTTTGTTATAACAAGGAGAAATTGAAATGAAAGTTTTGAAATTCGGCGGTACTTCGGTTGGAACAGTTGAGAATTTTTCCAAAGTAGTAGAAATAATTCTCAGCAAGTTTAAGAAAGATCAAATTGTAGTTGTTATTTCTGCGGTTGGCGGAATTACGGATAAATTAATTTCAGCAGTGGAATTTGCCTCGCTAAAAAATCCTAAATACTTAGAGGTGATTGAAGAGATTGAGCAGATTCATTACAAGTTCTTAAAAGAACTGGTTTTGAATGGAAAGACAAATCACACCGAAGAACAGATTACTTCCCTTCTAAAATCAATTGAAGAAAAGTTGCAAGGAATTTATTTAATTCAAGAAACGACCACGCGACAGACAGACGCAATTATTTCGATCGGCGAAGAGCTTTCAAAAACATTAATGGTTGCAGCACTTAACGCACGAGGGGTTAAAGCTCCAAACTTTGAAGCCGCCGAATTTATCAAAACAAATTCTCATTACGGCAATGCAGAAGTTAATTTCGGTATTACAAATAAACTCATCCGCGAAAAATTTAGAAAAGTTGATCGTTATACAATTCCAGTTACAAATGGATTTACCGGCTCCGATGCTTACGGCTACTTTACAACACTTGGCAGAAGCGGTTCGGATTATACTGCTACAATTATTGCAGGCGCATTAAATGCAGATTCGGTTGAGATTTGGACAGACGTTGACGGCATATTAAGCGCCGACCCAAGAATTGTGAACGAAGCCAAAATCATTAAAGAAATAAATTACAACGACGCTGCAGAGCTTGCATTCCTCGGCGCAAAAGTAATTTTTCCAAAAGCGATGGAGCCGGTTAAAACTAAACGGATTCCGATTTATGTTCTCAATACTTTCAATACTGAATTCGAAGGAACTGTTATTAACGAAAAACTTGGAAAGTTTACTTCCGAGATTATCTCTATTACAAGCTTGAATAATCTTTCTATGGTTTCACTTGGCGATATCACAGAAGAAATAAATTATGCCGTACTAACAAAGGTTATTAATAAACTAAACAAGCATTCACTTCCAATAATATCTCTTAATCACTCACTTGCTAACAGAGCAATATCAATCTTAACTTACTCCAAAAGAATTTCGGAATTTATAGAAGAGTTAAGAGAAGAGTTAAAGCCTGAACTTGAACACCACGATGTAAAAAAGTTCAGCATTGTAAATAATATTAGTTTAGTTACAATCATCGGCAACAAAACAGATAACCAGCCGGAAACTTTTAAAAAAATTTCTGATACAGTAGAACGGCTATGTATCAACTCTCTTTCCTACCTAAACGGAACTGAGGGCAAAAACTATTCTTTCTTAATGGACAAAACTGATACGAAAGATGTAATTCTAGCTCTGCACGAAACATTTTTTGGCAACTCTTTAACTGTAAACGTGGCTTAGTATGAAAAATAAAATTAGAGTTATCCATAATCTGCGCGAAGAAGAAACAGAATATCAAAAACTTTTTATTGATGAGCCGTTTCAGTTTGAATCGGGCGCAGTTATTCCAAGTGTTAATATTGCTTTCGAGACTTACGGCAAATTAAATGATGAAGGAACAAATGCGGTACTTGTCTGTCATGCACTTACCGGAGATGCACATGCATCAAGTTACAATTATCTGCAAGGACGTGCAGGTTGGTGGGATGGAGTTATTGGAAAAGAAAAGGCATTTGATCCGGATAAATATTTTATTGTGTGTTCCAACTTTATCGGAAGCTGTTACGGCACAAGCGGACCAGCTTCTATTAATCCATCTACAAACAAAAAATTCAATCTAACTTTTCCTCAAATGACTGTTCGGGATATGGTAAACCTTGAGCATAAACTTGTTTCTCATCTTGGAATAAAAAAATTATTATCCGTTACCGGCGGTTCGCTTGGCGGGATGCAGTCCTTGGAATGGGCTTTGCTTTATCCGGAACTTGTTGAATCAATAATACCAATTGCTTGCGGAGCGCAACATTCTGCTTGGGCAATCGGCTTGAATGAAATTCAACGTAAATCCATTATTGATGACCCACAATGGAATGGCGGTAATTATACAGAACAGCCGGTTAATGGGTTATCATCGGCTAGAATGCTTGCTATGATGACATACAGAAGTAATGAAAATTTTGAAAACAGATTCGCTCGCAACCTAAGAAACGATTCACGCAAAACTCCTTTTTATGAAGTTGAAAGCTACCTTCATTACCAAGGACATAAACTTGCCTCTCGATTCGATGCGAACACATACATCTACATAACCCGCGCAATGGATTCGCACGATGTTTCAAGAGGAAGAGGCTCGCTTCAAAACGCGTTATCTCAAATCAAAGCAAGAACTCTTTCAATCGGGATTGATACCGATTTACTTTATCCTGTAAACGAACAAAAGGAGACTGCCGAGTTAGTTCCGAATGCAAAATATTATGAAATAAAATCTATCTACGGACACGATGCTTTTCTGATTGAGTTTGAGCAGATGAATAAAGTGATTAAGGAGTTTTTAAATTGAGAATGGAGAATTAGGAATTTGGATTTTAGATTTACGAATTATGATCCCTCGACTGCGCTCGCGACATGTTTTGGATTTAGGAACTACGGTTTACTTTCCAGAAAAATTCTCAATTATCAATTCTCCATTCTCAATTCTAAATTGTATTTCCTTAAATTTGCTCAGCGTTTATAATCAACTGGAGAATTAATGCCCACTTTAATGGTTAGCGTTTCTGGAATACGCGGAATAGTTGGCGATGGACTCGATCCACAGGCAATTGTTAAGTACGCTTCGGCTTATGCGGATTTTTGCGGCAGAGGTAAAATAGTAATAGGCAGCGACGGAAGAATTTCCGGCGAGATGGTGAGCAAACTTGTAATCGGGGCGTTACTAGCAAAAGGAAACGATGTTGTTGATATCGGCATCTGCCCTACTCCTACAGTTTTGTTTAATGTAAAAAATTTAAAAGCCATCGGTGGAATACAGATTTCGGCAAGTCATAATCCAAACGAGTGGAATGCCCTAAAGCTGTTAAATAAAAAGGGCGAGTTCATGACTACGGAAGAAAATAATCAAATGCTTTCCATTTTGGAGTTGGCAAACAATAATTACGCTGTATGGAATAAACTCGGTAAACTCACTTCCTACTCACAAGGATTAGATGATCATATCGAAGCAGTTCTAAAACTTCCCTTCATAAATATATCCAAAATCAGAAAGAAAAAATTCAAGGTACTTTTAGATTGTGTAAATGGAGCAGGCGCATATTCAATGCCGAAGCTTTTAGAAAAACTTGGCTGTAAAGTCGTGGAAATAAATTGCTCGAAGAGCGGGATCTTTCCGCGAATGCCAGAACCAATTCCAGAAAACTTAAAACCAACAAGGAACGCTGTTAAAAAACATAAAGCTGAGATTGGAATTGTTGTTGATCCTGATGTTGACCGCTTGGTTTTAATTACAGATAAAGGTGAGCCTTTCAGCGAAGAAAATACAATTACACAAGCCATAAAGTTTTGGCTTTCAAAGAAAAAAGGGAATGTTGTTGTAAATCTTTCTACTACACGAGCTGTTGATGATGTAGCTAATGAATTCGGATGCAAAGTTTTCCGCTCTCCGGTTGGAGAAGCAAATGTTGTTAAGAAGATGAAAGAGGTTAATGCGATAATTGGCGGAGAAGGAAGCGGCGGTGTTATTTTACCGAAACCGATTTTTGGACGTGACGCTTTAACCGGAACAGTAATTATGCTTCAGCACCTTCTTGAGTTTGGCGGAACGATGAGCCAATTAAAGAATTCTCTGCCTCAATATTTTATCAGCAAAAAGAAGATTCAGATCGGCAGTAAAAATCCAAATGAAATAATTAACAGCCTGATTGCAAAGTACAGCGGTCAGCAAATCAATACTAACGACGGATTGCGGATTGATTTTACAGACCATTGGGCTCACTTTAGAAAATCCAACACCGAACCAATTATAAGATGCATTGTTGAGGCGAAGAATAAAAAAGACGCTGAGACATACGCGGATAAATATTTTCAAGAAATATCGAATTAATGAAAAGGAGTGAGTTTCTAAATGAAATTAAGTATCGAAAAATTTCAGACAGAATTTGAGCAAGTATTACGCCAATTTGAAATTGAAAAAGTTGCGGAAAGAATTTGGAAGAATGACTTTACTGTTTGGAGCGACAAGCCAGATGAAATTACAAACCGCCTCGGTTGGCTAACAAGTCCGCAAAATTCTTTATCACAGTTAAAAGAAATTTTGACTTTCGTTGAAGAAGTTCGCAAAGAAGGATTTAAGAAAACATTATTACTCGGAATGGGCGGCTCAAGTTTAGCTCCAGAAGTTTTCCGTTTAACATTCGGCTTACAAGAAGGTTATCTCGATTTAGCAGTTTTAGACAGCACCGATCCACAGATGATTTTGAATTACGCAAATACTTTTGACCCGAAAGAAACACTTTACATAGTTTCAACAAAATCTGGCGGAACAATTGAGACTTTTTCTTTCATGAAATACTTCTATAACCTTACTTCCGAAAAAGTAGGCAAGGAAAATGTTGGAAAACATTTTATTGCAATTACTGATCCTGGCAGCGGACTTGAATCAACTGCTAAGCAATTGAATTACAGGAAAATCTTTTTGAACGATCCTAAAATCGGCGGAAGGTACTCTGCCCTTTCTTTGTTTGGAATTGTTCCGGCAGCACTAATTGGAGTTAATGTTGCTCAGCTACTTAAAATAGCAGAAGCGTTTGCATTTTCTAGCAAAGAAAATAACTCAGCAAAAAATCCTTCGGCTCAAATTGGCATACTGATGGGTTTGCTTGCAAAACATGGAATTGATAAAGTTACTTTTATTACCACCGAGCGGCTTTCTTACTTCGGCGCTTGGGTGGAACAGTTAATTGCTGAAAGCACAGGCAAAATCGGCAAAGGAATTCTTCCGGTTGTTGGCGAAGATATTTTAACGCCAGATAAATATTCTTCCGACCGCTTATTTGTTTATATAAGACTTCAGAATGATGATGCGCTTAGAGAAAAAGTAGAAGCGTTCCAAAATACAGGGCACCCAATTGTAGAAATTGTATTAGACGATATTTATGAATTATGCGCTGAGTTTTTTAGATGGGAGTTTGCTACAATTGCTGCAAGCTGGTTATTAAATATTCAGCCGTTCGATCAGCCGAATGTTGAATCTGCAAAAATAGTAGCGCGCAAAATGGTTCAAGAGTATAAAGAGAATGGAAAACTTCCAGAATTGAATTATGCAGTAGAAGAAAACGAAATAAAAATTTCGAGTGAAATTACAGCTTCATCATTAAAAGAACTTGTTGCCAAGTTTCTTGATTCGATGAACTCACAAGATGTTTCTCTTCCAAAGCCTTACGTTTCTATCCACGCATATTTAACTATGAATAATGAATCTGAAAAAGTTTTGCAGATTATAAGAACAAAGATTCAAGAAAAATATAAAGCAGCAACAACCATTGGTTTTGGTCCACGTTTTTTACATTCCACTGGTCAGCTTCACAAAGGAGATGCAGGCAACGGCTTGTTCATTCAATTTATTTATGATTCAGATGAAGATGTTGCTATTCCCGATGAAGCCGGCGAAGATAAATCTTCGATGAGTTTTAATGTGCTAATTAAATCTCAAGCGCTTGGAGACAGGCAAGCTTTGTTAGAGAATGAGCGCAGACTAATTACAGTAGATTTAGGAAAAGAAGTTTTTAGTAATCTTAAACTGATTTCTGAGCTAATATAATCTTTGCTATTCTTTGGGTGACTTTTCCTTCGTGAACTGGGCGTTAGTTTTTATAAAAACAATTTTTTAAAAGTTTTCTAAAAATATTGTTCGGAATGTTTGAGAAAAAAGTCCCTACTCAGTCCCTACTTTATAGTCGAAGATCATCGGGATTCTTTTAAGGTCTAAAAACAAAAAACCCCGAAAACGAATTGTTACCGGGGTTTTGTAGTGGGCCCAGAAGGACTTGAACCTCCGACCCGCTGATTATGAGTCAGCTGCTCTAACCAAGCCGCAACCTGCCCGCCGCTTTGCTTTGGCAGGCGGGGCAGCGAGGTTTCTGAAAACAAATTTTATTTATTCGCCTCAAGAGGCGGGGAATTTGACCCTGGTCCGCCTCTGGCGGATTAAACTACTAAATCACTTCACTAAAAATTCAACTTAATGCAATCCGCCGGTGGCGAAGCAAGCTGAGCTATATGCCCAATGTTTCAAAATTTTAGTGGCAAAAAATACTTCTTTATCAAAAGTTATGCAAATAACTTGCTAATAATTTGAAAGCTATATATAAAAATCAAAGGTGTTTGTCTTTGAAAAAATCTATTGTTAAATCCAAACCGCTTTGCAAATTATACTCTGGAACAAACTTTAATTTACTTTTTGTTTCCGTGAGATTGGCAAGGCTATGTTTAATATCACCTTTGCGTTCGGGTTGATAAACAATTTTACTTTTACTTTTTGTTGAATTAATAATTCCTTTCGCTATATCGTTTATCGAAGACGCCTTTCCCGAAGCAACATTGAATATTCCGTTTACAGATAAATTTGCAGCGGCAAGCATATTTGCCTTAACAACATCTTTAACAAAAATAAAATCGCGGGTTTGCTCTCCATCGCCATAAATTGTAATAGGCTCATTCTTCAATGCTCTATCAATAAAAATAGGAACAGCGGCAGCGTACTGGGATTTTGGATCTTGCCTTGGTCCAAAAACATTAAAGTAACGAAGCGAAACAGCTCCTAATCCATATTGCTCGTTGTACATTTGTAAATAGTATTCACCATCAAGTTTTGTTATGCCGTATGGAGATTTTGGCAGCGGACACATATCTATTCTTTTCGGCGATTCTGGGTTCTCTCCATAAACTGCGGCAGAACTACTGAAAACAATTTTCTTCACACCATTTTCTTTGCATGCGTCCAAAACATTTAATAATCCGTTGATATTAATTTCCACACACTCAATAGGATTATCTACTGATTCCGGGACCGAAATCATTGCAGCTAAATGATGTACATAATCTGCGTTTTCTAAAATCTTAAATACTTTTTCTCTTTCTGTTATACTTACCTTATGAAATACTGTCTGAGGAAATAATTGTACATTGCACATAAAACCCGTGCGCAAATTATCAATAATATGAACTTCTGCTCCAGCTTTAATCCAATGTTCAACAATGTGGCTGCCAATAAATCCTGCTCCGCCTGTTACAACTACTTTAGTCTTTTTCATGATTGTTTAGTATAAAAGTTTTATTTAAAAATGATTTTACTTTTAGAATGTCCTGCTTGCTGGTTAAATCTGGAACTGTTTCTCTTAGCGGGTAGCAGAAAAGTGATTTAGGAAATTTGTCTAACATTAATTTAACTGCGGTTGGCAATTCTTTTTCATTTCTGATTTCATTGATCGGAACAATCTCAAGTGCCGGGCGAATCATATCATAGCTGAACTTGAAAATATTCATGCTGACGCCAACAAATCCACTTGCTGATTTAACGGATTCTATTTCCAGTAAAGAAGGTTTCTCAATAATATCAACAAGAAATCCTTCGGTATCTTTTTTTGTTACGGCAAACTTTTCCACTCTTTCCTTTTCAACGCCCAAGTCTTCTCTATTGTAATCAATCATTGCGTTTGGATAATCCGAATTTATCATCATCCTAAAAGCATTTAGAGAATAAAGATTATCGCTGTTACACATTGTGAAACTCAACCCTTTCCAACTTTTTTTAGCAAGCAAAGCCTGAAGAAGCGCATCTGCTGTTCCAAGAGGTTTTGTTCTGCCTGCCGGAATAATCTGTGTAGCATAAGATATCACAATTCCTTCAAACCAAGAATCATTCTTTTTCGATTTGTAATAATCCTTAATTGAGTTGTCTTTTTCACTAACAACAATTACAATCTCTTCATATCCGGCAAGTCTTGCGTTAAGAAGTAAATAATCTAAAAATGGTCTTTCGCCTTCACCTAATCGAATCATAGATTTAGATTTTTGCTCGGCATCATTCAACAACTTGCAGTCTAATTCTTGTGAACCAGCAAATGATTGTTTCATACGTGATGAAACTCCGCCAGCAAGAATAACTAATCTACCATTCAAACTGCTTCTCCATTTTTTGTCCCATCATCAACATTAACTATCCAGCTTTCCGGCGCTATTGATTTCACTGCTTCAAGAACATTTTCAGTATTTTCTGGAGCGTAAGCAAACATACACCCGCCTCCGCCGCTGCCGTTAATTTTAGCGCCATAAGCACCGGCGTTTAATGCTGCATCAATCATCTTATTAATTTTCGGCGTTGAGATTTGCAGAACATTCCGCAGAACATTTTGATGCTCATTCATCAATCTGCCAATTCTTTGATGGTTAAGCTGCTCTGTAATTAAAACTTGTTTTGCTTCAAAAGTAATATCTCTGTTTCTAATTGTACCTTGAAGTAGTTCTAACTGTTCTTGATTTAAATCATCTCTGTATCTATCCAACTCTTCAATGCGAATATTTTGCAGCGAGAACACCGGGTTTTTCTTTTTCAAATCATTTATAATATTTATAACCATTTTTTTTACACGAGATAGAATAAACTTTGTGTCCTTCGGTTCTTGAGAATTTCCTAAAACAAATGAACCAAGTTTTGGATAAATACTTTCAAGATGAATTTCTGGAAATGATTCCAGCCAAATAACTCCGCCAATAGAAGAAGAGTATTGATCCATCATTCCGCCAGGTTCGCCAAATTCCAAAACCTCTGCAATGTAACCAAATTGAGCAATTTCTTTTGCATCGAGAGTTATTTTCTGATCACTCATTTGAGTTAAGAAATTAATCCACGCTATAATCATTGCAGATGAACTTGATGTTCCGGCATTTATAGGAATATTCCCGCTCATCGTAACATCAAAACCTCTGGAGAAAGTAAATCCTTCTCGCATTAAAACATTAACACTGCTTCTCAAATAATCTCTTTCAACTATGTAAGGAATATTCTCACTAAGCCCAAATGATTCGTTAGAATTTAAGTCCAGCAAAGAAATAGTGACTTGCTTGTCTTTGCGTGCAGCGCCAACAACAAAAAATCTTTTAGTAATTGCTGCGGCAATAATCGGAAGGTTAAGATAATCTTGATGCTCTCCGAACATGCAGATTCTTCCCGGTGCTGAAACACTAAGTCTATTCATTTGCGTGCGTGAATATCATTTATTGCAGCATATTGTTATGAACAGCTTGAACATCATCATCATCTTCGAGAGCATCTAACAGCGCTTTTACTTCTGCTTTCTGCTCATCGTTTAATTCCTTTATAGTTGTTGGAACATACTGAGTTTCAGTTGCGCCTATTTCAATGCTCTTTTCTTCCAATGCTTTTTGCATCGAACCAAAATCATGGAAAGAAGTTGTTATATAAATATTTTCATCATCGTATGAAAGGTCTTCGAGACCGAAATCAATTAAATCTAATTCAAATGAATCCAAATCTGGAGCAGCTGACTTAGCAACTTTTATCAATCCTTTCTTTTCAAACATAAAGGCTATAGAACCAGAATTACCTAATGAGCCTTCATGTTTTCTAAATATGTGGCGAACATTCGCAACGGTTCTTGTAGCGTTATCGGTTGCGCATTCAACTAAAACAGCTACGCCGTGTGGTGCGTAACCTTCATATACTATCTCGGTATAACCGGTTGTGTCTTTTGAATGGGCACGCTTGATTGCAGATTCAACTTTATCTTTGGGCATGTTTACGCTTTTTGCATTCTGGATTGCAATTCTAAGTTTTGAGTTTGCTTTTGGATCCGGTCCGCCTGCTTTAACAGCAATTTCTATGTCTTTTCTAACTCTGTTAAAAGCTTTAGCCATTCTAGCATAGCGGGCAAACATTACGTGTTTTCTGGTTTCAAATATTCTTCCCATGTTTTTGCTCTTTATTTTTTTATTGAATTTTTTCTTTAGGACACCTCTAAAAATATCAATATCCTTTGCGGACTTTGCTTTTTCTTTGCGAACTCCGCGTTAAAATTTTTGAAATACTAATTTTTAGAGGTGTCCTTTATTTCGTCGTAGAGACCTTATATAGTTTTTCTGAGACGTCTCGACGAGCCGCCTCACATTAACCAAAATTTAAAACAGTAAAGCCCCAAACGGGGCTTTAAATTATTTCATACAATCACAATGTTTGCATTCCATTGGATACTTCATTTCTTCCTTCATGAACTCCGAAATCGAATCAACTACATATTTAATCTGAGCATTAGTTAATTCCGGATAGATAGGGAGAGCTAAAGAATCATTTGCGGCGCAATTAGCAATCGGATATTCTTCATCATTACAGTTCAAGTATTCAAAACATTCTTGTCTGTGAAACGGAACCGGATAATATACTTCGCAGCCAATATCTTTCTTCTTCAAGAAATCCCACAAAGCATTTCTCTTTTCTACTCGAATAATGTACTGGTTGTAGATGTGATAATTTTTGTGTCCAGCATTGCTGTAAACTGCTTTGGGCAATAGAACTTTATTCATCTCATCAAAAGAAATATTGCCTTCTGTTTCTGCTAAACCAGACGATAAAAAATACTCTGTATAAAGTGCAGCATTCTCTCTTCTTTTTGCAGACCAAGAATCAAGATGAGGAAGTTTTACACGAAGTACTGCTGCTTGCAATGTATCTATTCTAAAATTGCCGCCAATAATTTTGTGATAATACTTAGGCTCCATTCCATGCATTCGCATCATCTTCATAGCCTTATAGAGTTTTTCATCATTTGTAGTACAAATACCTGCATCACCAAATCCACCAAGATTTTTGCTTGGAAAGAAAGAGAAACATCCGATATCCCCAATTCCGCCTACATATTTTCCATCTTTATACTGAACGCCAATCGCTTGCGCGCAATCTTCAACAACTTTTAAATTATGCCTTTTGGCAATTTCCATAATAGCTTTCATTTCAGCGCTTTGTCCATACAAATGTACGGGAATAATCACTTTTGTTTTTGGTGTAATTTTCTTTTCTATCAAAGCCGGATTAATATTAAATGTAACCGGATCGGAATCAACAAAAACGGGAACGGCGTTTAGCCTTGCAACAACACCTGCAGTTGCAAAGAATGAATATGTTGGAACAATTACTTCATCTCCCGGCTTAATATTTAACGCCATTAAAGCAAGCAGAAGTGCGTCTGTTCCCGAGGAAACGCCAACAGAATATTTTACACCAAGGTACGAGTTAATTTCTTCTTCAAGTTTTGCTACATCGGGACCATTAATAAAAAACTGCGAATCTACAACTCTCTGAATAGCTTCATCAATTTCTTTCTTTAGTACTAAATATTGCGGTTTAAGATCCAGCAAAGGAACTTTCATTCTAATCCTCTAAAAAGTTTTGTAATTGTTGGCTCAAATTTAAGGAAATTAGGTAATATTCTACTGCTAACATTGAGAACAAATGTTTTTTTTCATTACAAAGCAGGTAGCATTTAAATTTTAGGAATGAAACAAGAATACACGAGAACCACCTGAAGCATGAAAAGAAGTTAAAACAACATAGAAATACTCTGGCAATCCTCCCATGCAAAGCGGCGGACGGATTTGGGAGTATAGATTAATTTTTCTTTGAGGAGAGTGAGGGATTCGAACCCTCGGTACCCTTGCGGGTACACTTCCTTTCCAGGGAAGCCAGATCAACCACTCCTGCAACTCTCCGTTAAAAACTTATATTTTCATCCAACCATTTTCTTCATGAACCGCTTTTTAAGAATACTTCTCTCGACCTTGCTAATTGTTGAGTCTCAAATTCTTCAGAATAAACTAACTTCCAAGGGATACCGCCTTTAGTAAATTGACTTTCTCCGCGATTGTGTTATACAAGCCTTCGAGATAAATTTTTCGTAAAACCTACATATCGCTTCTCCAGTCTATCG
>WPAE01000045.1 GCA_009773205.1 Ignavibacteria bacterium | reverse complement strand
GCGGGAGTAACTCAGTTGGTAGAGTCACAGCCTTCCAAGCTGTTGGTCGCGGGTTCGAGTCCCGTCTCCCGCTCTCAATCATACTGATGAAGCTCAATTGTTAGAAACACCGCTAAGCGGAGAAAAAATTGAGCTGGTTATTTAGTAGATCTTGCTGATGTAGCTCAGTTGGTAGAGCACTTCCTTGGTAAGGAAGAGGTCACCGGTTCAATCCCGGTCATCAGCTCAAAAGAGATTAGAAATTGACAGAATGGTAACCGACTGTTTTTAGTGAAGAGAATAGTTGGTAGAGCATCCCGCCAGAATAGTTGGTAGAGCATCCCGCCTTGGCGGGAGAAGAGGTCACCGGTTCAATCCCGGTCATCAGCTCAAAAGAGATTTGAAATTGACAGAATGGTAACCGACTGTTTTTAGTGAATAGAATAGTTGGCAGAGCATCCCGCCTTGGCGGGAGAAGAGGTCACCGGTTCAATCCCGGTCATCAGCTCAAAAGAAATTGAAGAGGTATTACAATGGCAAAATCAAAAAATGTAAGACAAATAATTATTTTAGAAAGCTCTGCCGGAACCGGATTCCGCTACTCAACTACTAAAAATAAGAGAAATCATCCAAATAGAGTGGAATTCAAAATTTTAAAGAAACTAAATAATACGTCAGTAGCTCAATTGGCAGAGCAGCGGTCTCCAAAACCGCAGGCTGGGGGTTCGACTCCCTCCTGACGTGCAAGGATAAAATCTGCTGAGTTATGAAAGAAAAAATAATCAATTTCGTTAATGATGTAACCAAGGAAATGAAAAAGGTTACTTGGCCATCTAAAGAAGAGCTGAAAGAATCTACAACTATAGTAATTGTTGTATGTTTAATTCTCGCTGCTTTTACTTATATAATAGATATGTCCTTGACTTGGATATTAAAAGGAATATTCTAAAAATTGGAAAACGCTAACGCAAAATGGTATGTAATAAGAACTTTTTCCGGTCACGAGAATAAGGTTAAATCGCTAATAGAATCGGAATTGCGGGAAAGCGATGAATTACGTGCTAGAATTTTTGAAGTTCTTGTTCCAACCGAAAAAGTTTTTGAAGTTAAGGATGGTAAGAAGAAAACCAAGAAGAAAAATTTCTTTCCTGGTTATATTCTTGTATGTGCTGATTTAGATATAAAGGTAAAAGATTTCATTTCTAATACTCCATCTGTTTTGGGCTTCTTGGGTACCCAGAGTAACCCAGCGCCTTTACAAACTGAAGAAGTTAAACGTATAGTTGGTAGAATTTCGCAAAGTGAAGAAACTGAAAGAACGGATACTATTTATAAAATTGGCGATTTTGTTAAGATTATTGATGGACCATTCAACAATTTTTCTGGTTTGGTTCAAGAAGTAAATGAAGAAAAAATGAAGATCAAAGTTATGGTTTCAATTTTCGGAAGAAAGACACCGGTTGAAATTGACTTTGCTCAAGGTGAATTAGAGAAATAAAATTATTATAGGTTAAAAATGGCAAAGAAAGTAGAAGGCTTTATTAAGCTACAAATTTCCGCCGGGGCCGCAAATCCATCTCCGCCTGTTGGTCCTGCTTTGGGTCAAAAAGGTGTTAATATTATGGAGTTTTGCAAACAGTTTAATGCTAGAACATCGAGCCAGCAAGGGTTAATTATTCCGGTTGTGATTACGGTTTTTTCTGATAAATCATTTACTTTTGTTACAAAAACACCTCCGGCTGCTGTTCTTCTTAAAAAAGCTGCAAAACACGAAAAAGGTTCTGCCGAACCAAACAAAACTAAAGTTGCTAAGGTTACTAAAGCTCAGGTTAGAGAAATTGCTCAAACTAAGATGCCTGATCTTAACGCTCATGATATTGATCATGCGGCTAGTATGATTGCTGGTACAGCAAGAAGTATGGGCTTTACTGTAGAAGATTAATTATAAATTTTGACTGGTAAGAAAAAATGAAAGTATCTAAAAGAGTTAAATCGTTAAATAAAAGCGTGGATAAAACTAAAGAATACTCATTAGCAGAAGCTATCAAAGTATTGAAAGAAAATTCTAAAGTTAAATTTACTGAAACTTTAGATTGCGCAATTCGTCTTGGAGTAGATCCTCGTCATGCCGATCAAATGGTGCGCGGTACAGTTTCTTTACCGCACGGTACAGGCAAGCAAGTTTCTGTATTAGTAGTTGCCAAAGGCGCTCAAGCAGAAGCAGCATTGCAAGCCGGTGCTGAGTATGCCGGTTTTGAAGAATATCTCGAAAAGATTAAAGGCGGCTGGGCTGATGTTGATGTAATTATTGCTACACCGGATGTTATGGGAGAACTTGGAAAATTGGGTCGTGTTTTAGGACCAAAGGGTTTAATGCCAAATCCAAAGAGCGGTACAGTTACGCCAGATGTTGCAAAGGCTGTTAAAGAAGTGAAAGCAGGAAAAATTGAATTCCGTGTTGAGAAGGCTGGTATTGTTCACACCTCTTTGGGCAAACTCAATTTTACTATCGAGCAATTGGCCGAAAATACAAAGGCTTTTCTTCAAACAATTATAAAGATGAAACCTTCATCGGCAAAGGGTGTTTATGTTAAGAGTCTTTTCTTATCATCTACTATGGGACCTGGTTTAAAGATTAGTAAAGAAGAAACAGTTTTTAGTATTAAATAATATCAGATATTACGCACTAATCCTGTTTGTGAGCAGGATTATAAAAGCTTCTAATAAATAAGTAACGATGTTCTAACTAATTGTTTTAGGAGAACGATGAACAAAGTAGAAAAGGGAGAGGTTATTGAACAAATAAAAGAACTTATACAAAACTCTTCCGCTATGTTTTTGGTAGATTACCGTGGTGTTAATGTTGCAGATATTAACAAGCTACGTTCTAACTTCCGTAAAGATGGTGTTAAGTATAAGGTCTTAAAAAATACTCTCTTCAAAAAGGCATTACAACAGGTTGGCGGTTACGAAAAATTTGACGGCTTACTCGTTGGTATGATTGGCGTTGCTTTTGCAGGAGAAAATTTTGTTGCCCCTGCAAAAATTATAAAAAAATACAACGACGATTCACAAAAATTATCATTTAAAGGTTGTTATTTAGAAACAACTTTCTATGGGGCAGAACAGTTAGCTACATTAGCTTCTATGCCTACAAAAGAAGAAATCATTTCCGGTATTATTGGAAGTGTATCTGCTCCTGCATCTGGAATTGTTGGTGCAATCAACGCAGTTATGCGCGATTTAGTTAGTGTAATTGACGAAGTTGCGAAGAAAAAAGCTGCATAAACAAGAGAATAGTAAAATTAATATAAGTAATAGGAGTAAATAAAATGTCAGAGAAAGTTCAAGAATTAGTAGAGAAGATTAAAGCTCTTACGTTAGTAGAAGCTGCCGAATTAAAGAAAGCATTAGAAGATGAATTTGGTGTTACTGCTGCCGCTCCAATGATGATGGCTGCTGCTCCTGCTGCTGCTGCTGCTCCAGTTGAAGAGCAAACAGAGTTTGATGTTATTCTTCAAGCAGCTGGCGCAACTAAAATCAACGTAATTAAAGTAGTACGCGCTCATACAGGATTAGGTTTGAAAGAAGCTAAGGATTTAGTTGATGGAGCACCGAAGCCAGTTAAAGAAGCAGTTTCTAAAGATGAAGCTGAAAAAGTTAAGAAAGAATTAGAAGAAGCTGGTGCTACAGTAACTGTTAAGTAATTTCTCGCATTCTCGTTTAGATTTGAATCATAACTTAAGTGGTAGGGCGGTAAAGTACGCCCTGCCACTTTCTTTCATTATTATAATGGAAGAATATACAAACCGAACTGGAGGTTAGGGTTGGAAAAATCAAAAATTAACAAAAGTACCGGAAGAATTACTTTTTCTTCTATTACATCTGCTATTAAGATGCCGGACTTATTAAATATTCAGGTGGACTCTTTTGAAGACTTTCTTCAATTGAGAGTTCCGGCTTCGCAGAGAGATAATAAAGGTCTGCAAACTGTATTTAACACCAACTTCCCGATCCACGATAACAAAGAATTTTACAGATTAGATTTTGTAGAATATTATGTAGAAAAACCTCGCTTTTCTATAGCCGAATGTGAGGAGAGAGGCTTATCTTACTCTGCCCCGTTAAAAGCAAAATTACGTCTTTCCACTAAAGATGATGAAACCGGCGAATATGTAAATTCTGTAGAGCAGGAAGTATATCTTGGCAACCTGCCTTTTATGACCGTTCGCGGTACATTTATAATAAATGGAGCCGAACGAGTTGTTGTTACACAATTGCACCGTTCGCCTGGCGTCGCTTTTGCACAAACTTATCACCCTAACGGAACTCCAATTTATTCCGCTCGTATTATTCCTTTTAGAGGTTCTTGGGTTGAGTTTGCTACCGACATCAACAACGTGATGTACGTATATATTGATCGTAGAAAGAAGTTTCCTTCTACCACGTTATTACGAGCTTTAGGTTATGAAACTGATGATTCTATTTTAAGACTGTTTAATTTGATTGAAGAAATTTCTGTTAAACAGCTTTCGGCAGATAAACATGTTGGAAGAATTGCAGCTGCAGATATTATTGATACTGAAACCGGAGAAATTTATGCTGCTAAAGATGCTGAGCTTACCGAAGAAATTTTTGATAACATAAAAAATTCTCATATTCAAAAAGTGCAATTAATTAGTGTTGAAACTTCTGTTGATCAAGATTTGGTTTTGAATACTCTGAAAAAAGATACTTCTACTTCTAAAGAAGAAGCTCTTTTTGCAATTTACAGGCAACTGCGCACAGGTGAAGCTCCTGATATTGATACAGCAGTCGGATTAATTGATAAGATGTTCTTTAATGATAAGCGCTATGATTTAGGCGAAGTCGGACGTTTTAGAATGAATGATAAATTAAGCCTTAATGTTGATGATAACGTTCGTGTATTAACACCTGAAGACATTATTGCAATTATGAAAAATATCATTATGCTTAAAAACGGGAATATGGCTGTTGATGATATCGACCACTTAGGAAATAGACGGGTTAGAACAGTTGGAGAGCAGCTCCAATCTCAGTATAACGTAGGGTTAGCAAGAATGGCGCGTACTATAAAAGAAAGAATGAATATGCGCGATAACGAAAATATGCAGCCTCAAGACTTGGTTAATGCTCGCACAATAAGCAGTGTTATCAATGCGTTTTTCGGTACTAATCAGCTTTCGCAGTTTATGGATCAAACTAACCCTCTTTCAGAATTAACACATAAGAGAAGAATTTCGGCTTTAGGACCTGGCGGGTTAACAAGAGAGCGTGCCGGATTTGAAGTGCGAGACGTACACCATTCTCATTACGGACGTCTTTGCCCAATCGAAACTCCCGAAGGCCCAAACATTGGTCTTATTTCTTCTTTAACAATTTATACAAGAGTAAATAATTACGGATTTTTAGAAACACCATATAGAAAAGTTAAGGATGGACGAGTTACAAACAGTGTAGATTATTTAAGTGCCGATCAAGAAGATGAATATATTATTGCACAATCAAACGTTCCATTTGATGAACAAGGACACTATGTTGAAGAAAGAGTAAAATGCCGCGAACGCGGAGAGTTTCCGGTTGTTCACCCAGAGAATGTTCATTATATGGATGTAGCACCTGCTCAAATAGTATCTGCTGCTGCTGCATTAATTCCATTCCTCGAACATGACGATGCTAACCGTGCACTAATGGGTTCAAACATGCAGCGACAAGCTGTTCCATTGTTGGTTCCCGAAAACCCAATTGTTGGAACTGGAATGGAAGCTAAAATTGCCCGCGACTCACGCGCAATTATTGTAGCCGAAGATTCTGGCATTGTTGAATACTCTGATGCAAGGAAAATTATTGTTAAGTATGATGTTGATACAGATGACCCGGAAACATTAGTCAGTTTTAATGATGAAAGAAGAGTTGAATACACTCTTACAAAGTTTTCTGGAACAAACCAAGAAACGTGTTTCACTCAAAAACCGATTGTAGTAACCGGGCAGCGTTTGAAAAAGAGAGATGTTCTTGCAGACGGTTCGGCAATTGAAAAAGGCGAACTCGGTCTTGGCAGAAACGTTTCTGTTGCATTTATGCCATGGAGAGGTTATAACTTTGAAGACGCTATCGTGCTTAGCGAGAGATTAGTTGCCGATGATGTGTTTACCTCCTTACATATTGAAGAGTTTGATTTGCAAGTACGCGAAACTAAACGCGGCGAAGAAGAATTAACACGCGACATCCCTAACGTAAGTGAAGAAGCTACAAAAGATTTAGATGAAAATGGTATCGTTCGCGAAGGTGCAGATGTTAAAGAAGGAGATATTTTAATTGGTAAGATTACGCCAAAAGGTGAAACCGATCCTACTCCTGAAGAGAAGCTTCTTAAAGCGATATTTGGCGATAAAGCTGGTGATGTGAAGGATGCATCTCTGAAAGCGCCTCCAGGACTCAAAGGCGTTGTTATAAAAACAAGATTATTCAGCCGAAAGAAAAAAGATGCTGAATCAAAGAAATACGAAAAGAAATTGATGGACAATCTTGATGTTTTAGTTAAATCAAGAAAAGAAAATCATTATTCTAAACTTGTTAGCAAACTAACAAGAATTACAGAAGGAAAGACTGCTTCAGGCGTTCGCGATTTGGATGGCTCCGTAGTTCTAAGAAGCGGTACGGTAATTAAAGACGATACTTTTGCTAATATTGAAGATATTACAAAGCTCGATTACACTCGCGATTGGTTTGAGAAGAAAGCAATTAATGAAATGATCAAAAAACTTTTCTCAAATTACTTCAATCTGCTTTCGGAAATTGAAGATGATTACAAAAGAGAAAAACTTAAAATTCAATCTGGCGATGAACTTCCTCCTGGAATTACTCAGCTTGCAAAAGTTTACGTTGCAAAGAAGCGTAAAATTCAAGTTGGAGATAAAATGGCGGGCAGACATGGTAACAAAGGCGTTGTTGCCAAAGTTGTTCCGGTAGAAGATATGCCTTATCATGAAGATGGTACTCCAGTTGATATAGTTCTTAACCCGCTTGGCGTTCCTTCTCGTATGAACCTTGGACAGCTGTATGAAACTGTCCTTGGCTGGGTAGGAAAGAAGTTAGGAGTGAAATTTGAAACTCCAATTTTTGACGGCGCAAAAGTAGAAGACGTAGAAGCATATTTGAAACAAGCTGGTTTGCCAGATGGTGGAAAAACATATCTATACGATGGAAGAAGCGGAGAAAAATTTCACCAGAAAGTAACATGCGGTTACATTTATATGATGAAGCTCGGACATATGGTTGATGATAAGATTCACGCTCGTTCTATTGGACCATATTCTCTCATCACGCAACAACCTCTTGGCGGTAAAGCTCAGTTTGGAGGACAGCGATTTGGTGAAATGGAAGTTTGGGCACTAGAAGGCTATGGCGCTGCTCATGTGCTTCAAGAAATTTTAACTGTTAAGAGTGATGACGTTACTGGTCGTGCTAAGACATACGAAGCGATCGTAAAAGGAGAAAACATTCCGGACCCAAATATACCGGAAGCTTTCAATGTTATGATCAAGGAATTACAAGGTCTTGGACTCGATATAAAAGTTAACTAAGTCAACCAAGTTTGAGTAAAGGAGAATGAAAATGCGAGCAAAACCGCAAGAAAATAAAACAAAGATGATTGAAAAGCTGACCATTGGTTTAGCCAGCCCAGATGATATTTTGAGTAGATCTCATGGTGAAGTAACAAAGCCAGAAACTATTAATTATCGTTCGTTCAGACCGGAAAAAGACGGTTTGTTCTGCGAGAAAATTTTTGGCCCGGTTAAAGACTGGGAATGTGCCTGCGGAAAGTATAAAGGCATACGTTATAAAGGAATTGTATGCGACCGCTGTGGGGTTGAAGTTACTTTAAAAGCTGTTCGTCGAGAAAGAATGGGACACTTAGGACTTGCTGTTCCAATAGTTCATATCTGGTTCTTTAAAGCATTGCCTTCTAAAATTGGCAACATTCTTGGAATGACAACTAAAGAATTAGAAAAGATTGTTTATTACGAATCTTATGTAGTACTGAACCCAGGTCCAACCGGCTTACAACGCTTAGATTTAATTAGCGAAGATCAGTACTACGAAATTTTGAATTCGCTTCCTCATGATAACGATTCCTTAGATGATAAAGACCCGAAAAAATTTGTTGCAAGAATTGGTGGTGATGCTGTTAAAGAATTGTTGAAAGAAACTGATGTTGAAGGACTCTTTGGTACATTGAAGTCTCAATTAGGTCCCGATACTTCGCAGCAAAAAAGAACCGAAATTCTTAAAAGATTAAGAGTACTTGAAGCTTTCCGTGAGAAGGAAGCTAAGATTCCGAACAAACCGGAATGGATGGTAATGAATGTAATTCCGGTTATTCCGCCAGAACTACGCCCGCTTGTTCCATTAGAAGGCGGACGCTTTGCTACATCCGACTTAAACGACTTATACCGAAGAGTAATTATTCGTAACAATCGTCTTAAAAGATTAATTGATATTAAAGCTCCAGAAGTAATCCTTCGTAACGAAAAACGAATGCTTCAAGAATCTGTTGATGCTCTTTTTGATAACTCACGTCGCTCAAGTGCAGTTCGTAGCGATGGTAACAGACCGCTTAAATCTTTAAGCGATATGCTGAAAGGTAAACAAGGTCGTTTCCGTCAAAACTTACTTGGTAAACGTGTTGATTATTCCGGACGCTCTGTAATTGTAGTTGGTCCAGAATTGAAATTGCATCAATGCGGTCTTCCAAAAGACATGGCTGTGGAATTGTTCAAGCCATTTGTTATCAGAAAATTAATTGAGCGCGGACACTTCAAAACCGTAAAGAGTGCTCGTAAAGCTGTTGATAGAAAAGATGCTTTGATTTGGGAAATTTTAGAAAAGTTGATTGATGGACATCCGATTATGCTAAATCGTGCGCCAACTCTTCACAGACTTGGCATTCAAGCATTTCAGCCTCTTTTAGTTGATGGAAAAGCTATCCAGTTACATCCGCTTGTATGTACGGCTTTTAATGCAGATTTCGACGGTGATCAAATGGCAGTTCACGTTCCGCTTTCTTACGAAGCTCAACTTGAGGCTGCAATATTGATGTTGTCTTCACACAACATCCTTTCTCCACAAAATGGATTGCCGATTGTTCTGCCAACACAAGACATGGTGCTTGGCTTGTACTATTTAACAAAAGCCCGCGCTGGCGCTAAAGGCGAAGGCAAGTTGTTTGGTGATATTGATGAAGTATTAATTGCATATGATAATAAAGTTGTTGAATTACACTCAAAAATAAAAGTAAAGATTAACGGACAATTAGTAGAGACAACAGTTGGGCGTGTTATCTTTAATCAAATTGTTCCTAAAGAGCTTGGTTTTATAAACGAACTACTGATGAAGAAGAGTTTCTCTGGATTTATTTACAGAATGTTTATTAAACTTGGAAATGTTGTAACGGCTAAATTTTTAGATGATTTGAAAGACCTTGGATTCCGATATGCAACAGCCGCAGGCATTTCGATCAGCTTTATTGATATGATTATTCCCGAAGAAAAAGATAAGTTAATTGATGACTCTAATAGAAAAGTAAATGGAATTCTAAACGAACATGAGCAAGGTCTTATTACGGATGCTGAGCGTTACAATAAAATTATAGACGTTTGGACTCACACAACAAACAACGTAGCTAAACACTTGATGGACAAAATTAAAGTAGATCAAGGCGGATTCAACTCACTGCACATGATGGTTGATTCTGGTGCGCGTGGTTCTCAAGATCAAGTAAAACAGCTTGCAGGTATGCGCGGGCTTATGATGAAACCGCAAAAATCGCTTAGCGGGCAAGCCGGCGAAATTATCGAAAACCCAATTGTTGCTAACTTTAAAGAAGGTCTTTCCGTACTTGAATATTTTATTTCTACTCACGGCGCTCGTAAAGGTCTTGCTGATACTGCATTGAAAACAGCAGATGCTGGCTACTTAACAAGAAGATTATGCGATGTTGCTCAAGACGTAATTATTTCCGAAACTGATTGCGGTACAATTCGTGGTATCTATGTTACAGCTCTAAAAGATGCCGAACAAGAAAGAGAACCACTTGCAGAAAGAATTACAGGACGTGTTGCTCAAGAAGATGTTTACGAGCCGAAAACTGATGAAACTTTAATTGAAGCCGGCGAATTAATTACTGAAGAAACAGCCGAAAAAATTGATGAAGCTAATATTGACCAAGTATTTATTCGTACAGTATTAACTTGCGAATCTAAACGAGGCGTTTGCGCTAAATGTTACGGACGTAACTTAACAACTGGCGCTTTAGTAGAAATAGGCGAAGCTGTTGGTATCATTGCCGCTCAATCAATAGGTGAACCTGGAACACAGCTTACTCTTCGTACTTTCCACTTGGGCGGTACTTCATCACGTATCGCTTCACAATCTCAAGTAGAAACAAATGTTGCTGGTACTGTTAGATTTGATAAGATATCTTTGGTTGAAAAGACAGATTTTATTGGTAAAGTAAAAGTTGTAATTGGACGCCGCGGCTCATTAGGTATTTTTGATGACGATAACCGGCAAATCAAGAAGTTTGATATTCCTTACGGCGCAGAATTAGTAGTTGCCGATGGGCAGCAGCTTAAAAAGGGACAGCCTCTTTACAACCACGATCCTTATAACGCAGTTATTGTTGCGGATTTTGGCGGAACCGTTACTTTTGTAGATTTGATTGATAATGTAACCTTACAGCAAGTTGCTGATGAACAAACGGGACACGTTCAAAAAGTTGTGATTGAATCAAAAGACAAAAATCTAACTCCAAGTATCTTGATTAAAGGCGATAATGGGCTAGAAAAGGTGTTTAACATTCCTACCAGAGCATATTTATCAGTAGAAGAAAGTGAAACAATCCAACAGGGAACTATTCTGGCTAAAATTTCAAAACAAGCTTCTAAAACAAGAGATATAACCGGCGGTCTTCCAAGAGTAACAGAGTTGTTTGAAGCGAGAAGCCCGCACGATCCTGCGGTAGTTTCAGAGATTGAAGGACGTGTTAAATTTGGAGTTCGTAAAAAAGGTTCGCGAGAAATTATCATTGAATCGCTTGATGGTACAGTGCAAAAAGTTTATCCGGTTCCTTATGGCAAACATATTCTTGTTCAAGAAAGTGATGAAATTCCTGCTGGTGAAAAAATCACAGATGGACCGGTAGATCCCCACGACATCTTAAAGATTAAGGGTACAAATGCTGTTCAAGAATATCTTGTAAACGAAATTCAAGATGTTTACAGGTTACAAGGTGTAAAAATTAATGATAAACATATTGAAGTAGTAGTAAGGCAAATGTTACAGAAACTTCAGATCATCTCAGCTGGAGATACCAACTTCATCGAAGAGGATTTAGTAGACCGTAACAAGTTAAATGATGAAAATGAACGTGTAAAACAAATGATGGTTATTATAGATTCAGGGCAATCTAAGTATAAACCTGTGCAGCCAATTACAAAAGTGAAATTACGTGAAGTAAACGCGGATTTAACTAGAAAATCCAAAAAAACAATTGAAGCTAGAGATGCAGAGCCTGCTACATTCGACAACATTTTGCTTGGAATAACACATGCAGCGCTTTCAACAGAAAGCTTCATCTCAGCAGCGTCGTTCCAAGAAACCACTAAGGTATTAACTAATGCTGCAACTGAAGCCAGAGTTGATAATCTTATTGGTTTAAAAGAAAATGTTGTAATGGGACATCTAATACCTGCTGGTACAGGATTGAAGAAGTACAGAAACATTATTCTTACTGCTGAAGAAGTAGAAAGCCCGGCTCCAGTAGAAGAAGCGGCAGATTTAGAGAAAGAGTCTGCATAAAAAGTAAATATTTTACTCGAATTTCTTGACAAGGTAAGAGATATTCAATAAATTCGGATTCTTAAATTTTATCAATATGTAAAATTGGAGGTTTGTGCGTGCCAACGATTAACCAGTTGGTTAGAAAAGGAAGAACAGTTGTAATTACAAAGAGCAAAGCTCCTGCTCTTGATAGTTGCCCTCAAAAGAGAGGCGTGTGTACTAGAGTATATACTACAACTCCTAAAAAACCTAATTCAGCACTAAGAAAAGTTGCTCGTGTCCGTTTAACTAATCATATAGAAGTTACGGCATATATTCCTGGTGAAGGTCATAATTTGCAAGAGCACTCGATTGTTATGATACGCGGTGGTAGGGTTAAAGATTTGCCGGGTGTTCGTTATCACATAATTAGAGGTACATTAGATACAGCCGGAGTTGAAGATCGTAAAAAAGCTAGATCTAAATACGGCGCAAAGAAACCTAAAGCGAAGTAACAACTATGAGAAAGAAAAGAGCAGAAAAAAAGTTTATTAAACCTGACCCAAAGTACAATGATTTTTTAGTTGCAAAACTGATTAATTATTTGACATGGCATGGTAAAAAATCTACCGCTAGAAATATTGTTTACGACAGTTTTGAATTGATGGAATCTAAAGCTAAAAAACCTGCTTTAGAAGTTTATAAAAAAGCACTTCAAAACGTTCAACCTTTAGTAGAAGTTAGAAGCCGCCGGGTTGGCGGCGCTACTTATCAAGTTCCTATGGAAGTTAGGCCTGAACGCAGAATAGCTTTAGCATTGAGATGGATTAGAACTTATTCTAGAGACAGAAAAGATAAATCTATGGCGGGTAAATTAGCAGCAGAGTTATTGGCTGCTTCAAACAACGAAGGTTCAGCAGTAAAGAAAAAAGAAGATACTCACAGAATGGCAGAAGCCAACAAAGCTTTTGCTCATTTTAAATGGTAAGCTGAAGGAAATTTAGATTAGATGTCGAACAAAAGAGTTGAAATAGGTAAAGTTAGAAACATTGGTATCATGGCTCACATTGATGCAGGAAAGACTACGACTACTGAACGTATTCTTTATTATACAGGTAAATTGCATCGTATGGGAGAAGTTCACGATGGCGCTGCTACTATGGATTGGATGGAACAAGAAAAAGAACGTGGTATTACTATAACGAGTGCCGCTACTACAACTCAATGGAGAGATCATCAAATAAATATAATTGATACTCCTGGACACGTAGATTTTACTGTTGAAGTTGAAAGGTCTTTAAGAGTCTTAGATGGAGCAATAGCATTATTTTGTGCTGTTGGAGGCGTTGAGCCACAGTCTGAGACCGTTTGGAGACAAGCTGATAAATATGGCGTTCCGCGTATGGCTTTTGTAAATAAAATGGATAGAGTTGGGGCTGATTTCTTTCATGCAGTTCAAATGATGCGCGAGAAATTAGGTGCTAATGCTATCCCAATCACAATTCCAGTTGGAGAAGGTGATTTATTTAGAGGTATTATTGATTTAATGCGCATGCGCGCTATAATGTTTAATGAAGAAACATTAGGCTCAACTTTCGAAGAGGTGGAAATTCCTAATGACTTAATGCCTCTTGCTCAAAAATACAGAACGCAAATGCTTGAAGCGGTTTCTGATGTTGATGATACATTACTTGAGAAATATCTTGAAGGTCATGAAATTTCTGAAGCTGAAGTTAAAAAAGTTTTACGTGAAGCTACTGTTAAGTTGTTTATTATTCCGGTTCTTTGTGGTTCTTCTTTTAAAAATAAAGGTGTTCAGCAATTGCTAGATGCTGTAGTTGATTTTCTACCGTCTCCTTATGATGGAGGCAATTTAGTGGCACATCATGTTCATAAAAATGATCACATTGAAAGAAAGATTGACCCAAAAGAAAAGTTTACCGCATTGGCATTTAAGATTATGACCGATCCTTACGTAGGGAAACTCACCTTTATTAGAGTCTACACAGGCTCATTAGAAGCTGGTTCATACATATTCAATTCTGTGAGTGATAGAAAAGAAAGAGTGGGTAGAATACTTCAGATGCATGCAAACCATCGTGAAGATTTGAGTGAAATTAGAGCTGGTGATATTGCGGCTGTTGTAGGATTGAAAAATACGAGAACTGGCGATACTTTGTGTACTGAAGATGATGCAATAATTTTAGAGAGAATGGCATTCCCGGAACCTGTTATTCAAATTGCAATAGAGCCAAAAACTAAAGTAGACCAAGATAGACTTTCTGATGCACTTGGTAAACTAAGTGATGAAGATCCTACATTTAAGGTAAAAGTTAATGATGAAACGGGACAAACTTTAATAAGTGGTATGGGTGAATTGCATTTAGAAATTCTTGTAGATAGAATGAAACGCGAATTTAAAGTTGAAGCTAATGTTGGAAAGCCGCAAGTTGCTTACAGAGAAACTATTACTAAAAAAGTTGAAGCTGAAGGTAAGTTTGTTAAACAGTCGGGTGGACGCGGCAAATATGGACATGTTTGGATTGAATTTGAGCCAAATGAACCTGGTAAAGGTTTTGAATTTGAGAATGCAATTGTTGGTGGTTCTGTTCCGAAGGAATATATTAACCCAGTAATAAATGGACTACAAGACGCATTAAGAAATGGTGTGTTAGCTGGTTTTCCCGTTGTTGATGTTAAAGCAAAATTGTTTGACGGCTCATACCACGATGTAGATTCAGATGAAATTTCGTTTAAGGTTGCAGCATCCATTGCATTCAAACAAGGGGCATTGAAAGCTGGACCGATACTTCTTGAACCTAAGATGAGCGTTGAAGTTACTACTCCTGAAGAATATTTAGGAGATGTAATGGGCGATATCAACTCAAGAAGAGGAAAAATTGAAGGATTCACCTCAAGAAAAGACGCGCAAGTAATTAGAGCAATGGTACCGCTTGCTCAAATGTTTGGCTACGCAACTACGTTGCGTTCCATGACACAAGGTCGTGCTATTTATACAATGCAATTCTCGCACTACTCTGAAGTACCTAAATCCGTCTCTGAAGAAATTACTGAAAAAGCGCAAGTAAAAAAGTCGGCTGAGACCGCTTAATTTAGAATTACTTATACAAAAAATAATAATAACAAGGAGAGTACTTAGATGGCAAAAGAAAAATTTGACCGCAGTAAACCGCACGTCAATATTGGTACTATTGGACACGTTGACCATGGTAAAACTACTCTTACAGCAGCCATCACCATGGCACTAGCTAAAAAAGGTTTATCAGCAGTTAGAACTTTCGATAGTATTGACAACGCACCAGAAGAAAGAGAACGTGGTAT
>WPAE01000044.1 GCA_009773205.1 Ignavibacteria bacterium | reverse complement strand
CTTCTGAGAAGCGCAGTCTTTAATTTTATGCCTATTTTTTTAGAAAATTTACTCATATAATTGCTCAAAATATATCATAAATCGTGCTCAACTTCAAGAAGTACAAAAATTAGTTCTTGGGTTCTGCCCAATTTCCGTCCAATTTTATCAAGGAAATAAGTTCATCAAGAGCGTTCTCCGAACCAATACTGCGTTTTACAACCTCTTTTCCACGATAAAGCGTAATTTTGCCAACTCCGGAGCCTACATAACCGTAATCAGCATCTGCCATTTCGCCAGGCCCATTTACAATACACCCCATAATAGCAATTTTTACTCCTTTAAGATGTTCTGTCCTTTTACGAATTCTACTTGTTACTTCCACAAGATCGAAAAGCGTTCTTCCGCACGAAGGGCAAGAAATGTATTCGGTTTTGGAAATTCTAGTTCTGCACGCCTGCAGAATTCCAAACAAAGTTCTATTAATAAAAGATTTAGAACAATTTGATTCGAGCCAAACACCGTCTCCCAAACCATCAATTAGCAGTGCACCAAAATCTGTAGATGCGTAAAGACGCGTTTCTTCTTCGTTGTTGGAATAGCTTCGCTTTAGTATAACCGGATTTTTGATTTGCTGTTTTATTAACTCGAAAAAGACTCTTCTTTGATCCGCCATTCCGTGTAAATTATTTGTAGTAACAATTAGAACAACAGTTTTGTCTTTGCTGATAGCTGACAGCAGATGGCTGACAGCATTTGTAACGCTTACAAAATTTAACACAAATGATTTTGATGATGAAGTAAGATATTTTTCAAGTGAATCGAAGTAAGGAAAGCCTTTTAGCTTGTCGTCAAGTGAATTCCACTTTACAAAATCGTAAACAAGATTTAAGCTTGTAGGTGAATCAAAAGATAAATTATTACTGCCGAGATAAAGCAGATCGCAAGCTGTATCTGCAATATTCCACTTGTCGGTTATCGGATCGTAATTATAGCCGACTTCTTTTAAATCATCATAATTAATTTTTTCTTCGCTGGAAAAATCAGCAAAAACTTTTGGAACAGTTGTTCCGCCTATTCCAGCAGCTTCAAAACTTTCTCTTCTCCCATAATTGAAAGAATCTTTTGGTAATGTTTCAATCTCTGGTATTGCTTTGTGCAATGTTCTTTGTTTATATCTTGATGCTAACGAAATTGCAACCGGTATTTCAAACTCTGGTTCTTCTGTAAGCGAAACACGAATTGTATCTCCAATTCCATCTTCGAGAAGAGTTCCAATGCCAATGGCGGATTTAATTCTACCATCATCGCCGTCTCCTGCTTCGGTTACTCCTAAATGAAGCGGATAGTTCATTTTTTCTTCGTGCATCTTTGCGATCAACAACCGGTAAGCTTGAACCATAATTTGTGTGTTGCTTGCCTTCATCGAAAGAACTACATTGTAATAATTTTCATCTTCGCAAATGCGCAGAAATTCCAATGCAGATTCAACCATTCCAAGCGGTGTATCTCCGTAGCGGCTCATAATTCTATCGGAAAGAGAACCGTGGTTTGTGCCGATGCGCATTGCCGTTCCATATTCTTTGCAAATCATTACAAGCGGGCTAAATCGTTCGCGGATTCTTTCTAACTCTTCTTGGTATTCTGTGTCGGTATATTCAATCGTCTGAAATTTTTTCTTATCAACATAATTGCCTGGATTAATGCGGACTTTTTCAACAATGCGCGCCGCAAGCTCTGCTGCATTTGGCGTAAAATGAATATCTGCAATTAGAGGCGTGTTGTAACCTCGCTTTCGCAATTCTTCTTTTATGCTTCTTAAATTTTCTGCTTCCTTCAAACTTGGAGCGGTGATTCGTACATATTCGCAGCCGGCATTAATCATTCTAATTGACTGCTCAACAGTAGCAATTGTATTCATAGTATCGGTTGTCGTCATAGATTGAATACGAATAGGATTATTTCCACCAAGAGCAACATTGCCAATCGAAACTTCGCGCGTAACTAAGCGGCTGTATTTGGTAAGACTGTTGCAGTAAGCTTTTATTTTTTCGAAGGTCATACTTTTAATTTCATTTTACTATTAAACAAAAAGCTGTAAAGATAAGTTCTGTAAGGTTTACAACTTAGATAGTTCAAACAAAAATGTATTTATAAATTCGGTAGATGAAGCAGGGTCTTGTCCGGTTACAATTTTATTAATTTTAACTACTGGCATGTTCTTAAATTCTACGCCTTCACGTTCCAACGCTTTTTTATCATCTGGAAAACAAGTAGCGTTTTCGCTAAGCAATCCGGCTTTAGCTAAAACTATTGGTGCGCTGCAAATTGCGCCAACAGGTTTATTTTTCGAGGCAAATTTCTTTGCCAAATTTTGCAAGGAAGAATTGCTCCAATAATTTCTTGTTCCGCTGCCGCCGATTATTATAAAACCGGCAAAGTTGCTTTCGCGTGCATTAAAAAGCAATACATCATTTTTAATCTTTAATCCGTTAGAGCCAATGCAGAGGAAAGAAGAATCGCTTACAATAAAAATTTTGTAACCGGCTGCTTCTAAAGAGTTTGAAATGATCAAGAATTCATGCTCGTTAAAATTTTGCGATGGCAGAAAGAGTAAAACGCTTCTTTTTTTATGTATCAGATTTTCGATTCTCATTACTTACAAAATTACAAAGATTAAATAGAAGGGACAATTTGCCTATGTTTGCAATGACAAGATAAATCTCTAATTTCGAGTAGATATTTAAGTTAAAAAGTAAAGCTACTAATGCGTATTACAGAAAATAAAATAGATGAGATTCGTAACGCTGCCGATATAGTTGACATTGTTGGCGGTTACGTTCAACTTCGTAAGCGGGGAAAAAACTTTATTGGTCTGTGCCCGTTTCATCAAGAAAAAACTCCATCGTTTACGGTTAGCGATGACAAGCAAATATATCACTGCTTCGGCTGTGGGAACGGCGGCAATGTTTTCAAGTTCTTGATGGAATTTAAAAACATTTCGTTCGTTGAATCTGTTGAAGAAATAGCCGCTCATCTTGGAATAAAAATTCAGACCGAAGAATCAACCGGCGATCAGCAAAATGAGCTTGAAGTTTTTTACGACATAAATGTAATAGCCGCACGTTTCTTTCTAGAACATTTAACAAAAAGTGCCGAAGCTGAGGAAGCAAGAGAATATTTAAAACACCGTAAAATAAAGCCACAGACACAAAGGAGTTTTGGAATTGGTTTTGCACCATTCGGCTGGGATAATTTTCTTAATCACGCAAAGCAAAACAAAATTGATTTAGTAAAAGCAAAACAGCTTGGTTTGATTGATACAAACGAACGCGGCGAGTATTATGATAAGTTTCGTGCGCGTATAATCTTCCCGATATTTTCTCCAAACGGAAGAGTAATTGCCTTTGGCGGAAGAGTGCTTCAAAACGCCGATAATGTTGCAAAGTATCTCAACTCCCCGGAATCTCAAATATATTTCAAAAGAAAATCTCTTTACGGATTGTATCACTCTAAAGATGAAATTAGAAAACTTGACCGCGCCATACTTGTTGAAGGCTACATGGATTTAGTTTCTCTATATCAAGCAGGAGTAAAAAATGTTGTAGCTTCTTCTGGTACATCTTTAACCGATGAACAAATTCAGCTTCTTTCCCGCTTTACGAAAAATATTTTTGTTTTGTTCGACTCTGATTCTGCTGGGCAGAAAGCCGCTCTTAGAAGCATCGAGCTTTTACTCAAACAAAATTTTGAAGTAAAAGTGATTACTCTGCCAAAAGGTGAAGATCCCGATTCGTTCATTAACAAGTTTGGTAAAGAACAATTTGATGAAGAAGTAACAAGCGCTGTTAATTTTCTTGAGTATCAAACTTCGCAGTTTGAGCTGCAAGGAATGTTTGAAGACCCGGCTGAAATGACAAAGGCAATCCGCGAGCTTGTTAGAACACTTGCACTTGTAAATGATGAATTGAAAAGAAACCTGTTGATGAAAACAATTTCTAAGAAGTTTAATCTTCGTGAGAAACTGATTGAATCTGAACTAAACGCGGCTCTTTTACAAAACAAAACAAAGGTTGAAACGCAAGCCTCTAAGCAATTTTTTAGGAGTGAAGAATCGGCAGCCGAATCTAAATTAACTTTACCTGTTGTGCATGTTAATCAAAATCCGAACGAGAAAGAGCTTTTGCGTCTTTTGTTCAGCGGCGATGAAAAAATTATCGGTTATATTTTTGATAATGTAGCAGTAGAAAGCTTTGTAAACACAAACTATATGAAACTCGCAGAATTGGTGCACGATGGCTGGAACGAAGAAAAATTCTCTCCGGCAGACCTTGTTGAAAAAATTGAATCTCCTGAACTTAAAAACTTTGTTATGAAACTCTCTTTAAATGATGAAGCAATAAGTAAAAAGTGGGATGACCTTGCTTTCAACGGAAAAGTAGAAAAAGATACTTTTGAGCACGCTGTTGAAACTGTGCGAAGTTTTCAGATTTTTCAGATTGAAGATGAAATAAAACGTAACAACAAGATAATCTCGGAATCTAAAGATGAACTACTACACATCGAATTACTTCAGCGTAACAGAGAATTACAAGACGATAGAAAAGCGATGCTAAACTTAAAAGCAAATAATTAGTTTGATTGATAGCGATGCTAAACAACCCAACACTATACGAAATTAATACCCGCATTTGGATAAAAAAATTTGATTTTTCTCACCCTAAATCTACGCTTAGAAATATTCCGATAACTTATTGGAAAGAGTTAGCCGAACTTGGAATTGAGTATGTATGGCTGATGGGGGTTTGGCAGACTTGCAATTCAATAATTGATAAATACTGTTTTGAAGACTTTCTAAAAAAAAGCTATTCTAAAGCGCTCAAGGATTGGAAGCACCAAGATGTTGCCGGCTCTCCATACTCCATAAATGATTATATCGTTAATCCGCTTCTTGGAACTGAAGATGATTTACTCTGGCTAAAAGATTCATTGAATCAAAATGGAATAAAACTCATTCTCGATTTTGTACCCAATCATTTCAGCGCAGGTTCTGTTCTTCTTCAAACAAATCCAGAAATATTTTTAAGTGTCAGCCGTGAAACATTTCGTAATGAGCCGCATACTTTCTTTCAGCCAAGAATTGATAAAGCAGAGTTTTTTGCGCACGGAAGAGACCCATTCTTTCCTGCTTGGCAGGATACCGTTCAAGTTAACATTTCTAATGCAGCAGCAAGAGAATTTTTAATCGGCACATTACTCAAACTAACACGCTTATGCGACGGTGTTCGCTGCGATATGGCAATGCTTGCTCTAAACAATGTCTTCAAAAACACTTGGGCGGGTGTTCTATCAGTAGCGTGTCATCAAAATTCTAAAACTGAGTTTTGGAGCCAAGCTGTTTCTACTGTTAAAAAAGAAAGGAATGATTTCTTGTTTCTCGCAGAAGCTTATTGGGACTTGGAGTGGCAGCTTCAACAACTCGGGTTCGATTACACATATGATAAACGATTAACGGACAGGCTAAAATATTCTTCAGTAAGTGAAATTGCAGAACACTTAAAAGCTGATAACTCTTATCAGCAAAAATCAATTCGTTTTTTAGAAAACCATGATGAGGAAAGAATATTAACTGTTGTGGGTAAAGAAAAATCCAAAGCCGCGGCAATAGTTGTTTCTACACTTCAAGGTATGCGTTTTTATTACGATGGACAGTTTGAAGGCAAACGTGTTAAGATTCCAGTTCAAATAACTAGAGAACCAGAAGAGAAAACAAACACCGAAATACAATTGTTTTATGCTAAACTTCTCAAGATTTGTTCTGATGAAGTATTTAAGAAAGGAAGTTGGAAATTGCTAAAGCCAATCTCTTCTTGGGATAATAGTCTTACTTTTCAAAATATGCTTGCGTGGGAATGGCAATTGAATGATGAGAGAAGAATAATTGTAATAAATTATTCAGAGTTTTTTTCTACATGTAGAATAAAACTTAACGTAACAGGATATTCCGAGGAGCTATTCCTTAAGGACTTATTAAATGATATTATTTACAATCGTTCGGCAGAAGAAATAAACAGTTTAGGTTTGTATATTGAATTGAAGCCTTGGCAAGCCCACATATTTTCGATGTAAAAAGAGATTGTCTCAAAAGGTCAAATGGCATTTCGATCTTGTCCCGCTTAGTGGGACGAAGTCGAGAAATGATAATTTTCGCAGTACTCACATTTCGACTCCTCGCCTCGCTGGATCCGCCTCGGAAAGCCGAAGGCGTGACGGGCGCTCAGCGTGACTCTTGCTTTACAATTGAGACAATCTATTTCTTTTCTTAGAAAGTAAATGTCATTCCAAATTTTATGGTTTCGTAAGTGAGAGGCGTTTCTGTATTGAAAGGCCAATTCATTTTTTCTTTCTTTAATGAATGGAAAGCATAACTATAAGCTCCTTTTAAAACAAAATTTACAAAAGGAACTGAAAGCGGAGTAGAATCTGCGATCTCATCAATAAACTTTTCTAACAAACTATTGCCGGCACCTTCAATAACTAAGCTTGCAAGATGTTTCCAAAACATGTGGCGCGGAAATAGAACAGAATATTCGTAACCCAGATTAACGCCAACAGAAGAAGCTATATCAAAATTGATTCCCGCTTCTGTGTTTGTGCCGAACCGGAATGTATTGTTGATTCTATCTAGAAAGGCTTTATCCTTTTCTGCTGCTATTTGTCCCGGCAACGGTGGATAAATAGCTGGCCAAACAGAAGGTGGAAAATCTTTCATGTGCAATCTTGACCAAATAAAACCTCTTGCATGATAAGGCAGAATAGAAAAACTGCCGAGTTTGTACCCGTAACCGCTACGTTTTGCAAACCCGAAACGCCACATTTCGCTGCGCATCTCGTTTAACTTTGGATCAGTTTCAATTATATCTGAACCAAGACGAGAAATGAAAAAGTATTTGTCTCCGAACTCGATAATCTTTTCATCAAAAAAATCTTCGCGTGTTGAATAACCGAGCTTTAGTTCGGCTAATCCGATTCTTTTAAAATCATAAAACATATTTTTGTTTTCGATTTTACCTATTCCATAATTTCCTTCGATAAAAGGAGTGCCTCTAAGCTCCCAGTCGGTCCAATCTTTATTAGCCCAGTTTTTCCACCAGCGTTTATGCTTTCTTTCAAAAAATTCCTCATCATCTTCGGTATCTGTTGAATCAACCACCTGTGCAAACAATGGTGAACCAAGAATTAACAATAAGAAAAACAGTAAGTGTAATTTCTTTAACATAGTTTCTCCAAGAATTGTTTTGATCTTTAGACGAAAGACTACTATTAAATGTTGCAGCGCAAAAACTAAAGTAGCTTTTTGGTGCTTCCTTCAAGAGCGTTAAGCAAAGTATTTAGCAAAACATTAGCATCAACCGGTTTTGTTAAAAAAACATCAACCCCCGCGTTAGATGCATTATCTTTGTCCTTTCTTAGTGCGTGAGCAGAAAGCCCAACTATAGGAATGTTTTTAAACTTTTCGCTGGCTTTTAGTTCTTTAGTTAACTGAAATCCGTCTTTATTTCCCCTCAAAGAAATATCCATCAGAATAATGTCAATATGGTTATTGTTAAGAATGTTGTAAAACTCTTCGTCGTTATCGCACATCTTAACTTCAAAACTTCTTTTAAGAAAGATTTTTAAAAACTTCTGATTTTCAAAATCATCTTCAACAACCAAAATAGCAGGTATTGCATTTTCTGCCATTAACAACCCCGTCTAATTTAACTATTCAAAAATACAAAGAAACTTTTTTAAGTAAAATTGGAATTAGGATAATCTTAATACTCATCCCAGCTTTTTATGCCCAAGTTTAGTGGGTCTTTATTTGTCATTGCCTCTGCCAAACGCATTGCAAGCTGCCTATTTGTGATTAATGGTATTTTATAATCTACTGCTGTTCTTCTAATCATATAATCGTTTGTTAATTCTTCTTCTTGAAAGTTTTTGGGAATGTTAATAACCAAATCAACCGCTTTCGATTTTATTAACTCTACAGCGTTAGAGTTTTTATTGTTTGTAGGCCATTCAATTGTTTCAACGGGAATTGCATTGCCGTGCATAAACTTTGCAGTTCCAGAAGTAGCATAAAACTTAATGCCAAGTTTCATCATTTGTCTTAATGGCTCAAGTAATTCGGATTTAGATTCAATAGTACCAGAAGAAATTAAAACAGATTTAATTGGAAAACGATAGCCAACTGAAGTTAGTGCTTTCAAAAACGCTTCATCAAAATCTTCTCCTAAGCATGCAACTTCTCCTGTAGAAGCCATTTCTACTCCGGTTGTTGGATCTGCACCCTCTAAGCGTGTAAAAGAAAACTCCGGGGCTTTAACTCCAACATAATCATAACTGAAAGTTACATCTTCAACTTTTTCAACTTTTTGTCTAACCATAACTTTTGCAGCTATTTCGATAAAATTTTTCTTTAATGTTTTAGAAACAAAAGGAAAACTTCTTGATGCGCGCAGATTGCATTCTATTACTTTTACTTTATTGTCTTTAGCAAGAAACTGTATGTTGAAAGGTCCGTTTATGTTTAACGATTTTGCAATTGAAGACGAGAATTCTTTTATCTGTCTCATCGTTTCTAAATAAGTGCGCTGAGCAGGCAAAACTAAAGTTGCGTCTCCGGAGTGAACGCCGGCATTTTCAACGTGTTCGGAAATTGCAGAACAAATAATTTTTCCATTCTGCGCTACTGCGTCAAACTCTAATTCTTTTGCGTTAACCAAAAATTTAGATATAACTACTGGGTGTTCTTTAGAAACATCAACTGCTTTTTGCAAGAAACGCGTTAATTCAAAATCGTCTGTGGCAATTGCCATTGCGGCGCCGCTAAGAACGTAAGATGGACGAACTAAAACTGGATATCCAACTTTGTTTGCAAATGCAAGCGCATCTTTAACTGTGTTAAGATTGCTCCATTCAGGCTGTCCAATTTCAAGTTCATCGAGCATCTTTGAAAACTTGCTCCTGTCTTCGGCTCTATCAATAGATTGAGGCGAGGTTCCCAAAATTTTAATTCCTACTTTATGCAATTTAAGCGCAAGATTGTTTGGCGTTTGTCCGCCCATAGAAACAATTACACCTTTCGATTTAAGTGCGCTGTAAATTTCCCAAATTGTTTCTGTTGTAAGCTCATCGAAGAACAGCGCATCACTTTCATCGTAATCTGTGCTTACTGTTTCCGGGTTGCAGTTAATCATAACGGTTTTGTAACCGTTTTCTCTAAGTGTTTTGCTTGTATTTACACAGCACCAATCGAACTCTACAGAACTTCCAATTCGGTAAGGACCGCTGCCCAAAATTATGATTGGACTTCTCAGTTTGAAATCGAAATCGTGCGAGGATGAATTGTAACTTAGATAAAGATAATTTGTCTTTGCCGGATACTCTGCAGCAAGTGTATCAATGTGCTGAATAAACGGACGAACTTTGTATTTCTCTCGAAGCTCGTAAATATCGTGCGCATCTTTCTGAATTACATTTGCAATTTGCCTGTCTGAAAAACCATGTTGTTTTGCATAAAGCAAAAGTTCTTTGGAAATATTGTCTTTGTTATTAGCAATTTCTTTTTCTACATCAACAATATTTTGAATTTTATATAAAAACCATTTGTTGATAAAAGTTAATGAATGAATCCAATCAACCGAATAGCCTTGTTTTAATGCTTGAACAACTGCAAACATTCTTTCTTCTGTAGGATTTTCAAGCGCTTCTTTTAGTTCATCGAACTCTACTTTTGTTCTGCTTGCAGTTAATCCTTCAACTCCAATATCAAGCATACGCATAGCTTTTTGAATTGCTTCTTCAAACTTTCTTCCGATAGCCATTACTTCGCCAACAGATTTCATAGAAGAACCTAGTTTGCGTTTAACCAAACGGAATTTTTTCAAATCCCAACGTGGCACTTTAATAACAATATAATCTAACGCCGGTTCAAAAAATGCTTTTGTTGTTTTAGTAATCGAGTTTGGCAGTTCGTGTAAGCCATAACCAAGAGCAAGTTTTGCGGCTACAAAAGCAAGCGGATAGCCTGTTGCTTTGGAAGCGAGAGCCGAGCTTCTGCTTAAACGAGCATTTACTTCTATCACTCTATAATCTTGTGTGTGCGGATCAAGCGCATATTGAATGTTACACTCGCCTACAATGCCAATGTGACGAATTGTTTTTATTGCTACTTCCCGCAGCATGTGGAATTCGTTGTTGGTTAATGTTTGGCTTGGCGCAACTACAATACTTTCTCCGGTGTGAATTCCCATCGGGTCAATGTTTTCCATATTACAAACTGTAATACAGTTATCAAATCTATCGCGAACCACTTCGTATTCTATTTCTTTCCAGCCTTCAAGGTATTCCTCAACCAAAATCTGAGCAGAATAATTTAATGCTTTCGAAGCGAGCTTTTTAAGTTCAGATTTAGTGCGGCAAACGCCCGAGCCAAGCCCGCCAAGAGCGTAAGCAATTCTTATAATTATGGGATATTCAATTTCTTCGGCAAATGCAATTGCATCATCAAGAGTTGTAACCGCTTTGCTTTTAGGAAATTTTACATCTATCTCCGATAGCTTATTACAAAATAATTGGCGGTCTTCGGTGTTCTCTATCGCTTCTATCTGCGTTCCTAAAACTCTTACATTGTACTTTTTAAGAATTCCTTCGCGGTGCAGCGCTAATCCGCAGTTTAGAGCCGTTTGTCCGCCAAAGCCCAATATAATTCCATCTGGTTTTTCTTTTGCAATTACTTTTTCAACATAGTTTGTGTTGATTGGAAGCAAGTAAACTTTATCTGCCAAATGATCCGAAGTTTGAATTGTGGCAATATTCGGATTGATTAAAACCGTGTAAATGCCCTCCTCTTTAATTGCTTTTATTGCCTGCGAGCCGGAGTAATCAAACTCGCCGGCTTCGCCAATTTTGAGAGCAGAGCTTCCAATAATTAATACTTTTTTTAATTTCACTTTACATCCTTCAAGAATTCATCAAAGATAAATCCGGTATCAACCGGTCCCGGTGCAGCTTCTGGATGAAATTGTACGCTGCGGAAAGGTAATTTTTCGTGGCGCATTCCTTCGTTTGAATAATCGTTCAAATTTTCGAACCATGGTTGAAACCCGCGAGGCAATGATTTTGTATCCACAGCAAAACTATGATTCTGTGAAGTAACATAGCATTTGTTTCCGCCAGCTTCCTTAACAGGCTGATTTTGGCTTCGGTGTCCATATTTTAATTTATAAGTCTTGGCTCCGGAAGCAAGAGATAGTATTTGATGTCCCATGCAAATACCAAGTATTGGTGCTTGCTTCTGAATAAGTTTTTTTGCGGTTGCAACAAGCTGTTTGTAAACAATTGGGTTCCCAGGTCCGTTTGATAGCAGAACTCCGTCGAAATCTTCTTTAGCAACATCGTAATCATAAGGGACGCGCACAACGGTAACATTTCTATCAATAAGATTTTGTAAAATACTTTTTTTGCAGCCGCAATCAACGAGCAGAATTCTCTTTTTCCCGCTGCCATATTTTTCAACTTGCTGAACTGTAACCTTAGAAATAAGATTATCTATATCGGGATTATAGTATTCGATTTTTTGCTTATCAACTACAATTTTGCCAAGCATTGTACCATACTCGCGAAGAATTTTTGTTAAGCGGCGTGTATCAATTCCATAAATTCCTGGAACGCCAAATTCTTTGAGCCATTCATCTAAACTCTGGAAAGCATTCCAGTGGCTATAGTTTGCAGATGCTTCGGAAACAATTAACGCTTGAATTTGAACTCTATCGGATTCAAAATGCTGCTGAAGATTTTTAATATCATCCATTTTTGGAATGCCATAGTTTCCAATAAGTGGATAAGTCATTACCAAGATTTGTCCTTTATAAGAAGGGTCGGTAAGTGTTTCCGGATAGCCAACCATCCCAGTATTGAAAACAACCTCTCCTGCCGCAGAACGCTGGGCGCCGAAAAGTCTTCCTTCAAAAATATTTCCATCTTTCAATACAAGTTTAGCGGTTAGTTTGGGTGTGCGGGTGTTTTTATCCAATTCTTCTTTGGCTCCAATTCTTTGTGATTGTTAAGGCGAGGTTTGTTCAGTAGCGCCTCACAAAAATATAAAAAAAGCATTGCACACAAAAGAAATGCTTTTAGTTTTTAAAATTCACAGAGTTTATTTAGGCAATTTGAAGTAAGAACAAAAAAACACTTAAAGAACTAATATGCTAAGCAAATATAGGTTAGCCCGGCTAGAAACTTTCTGCATTTGTAGAGAGATAAGGAGCGAAGTTTTTACCACTTTTTGTATTTTTAAACAACACTTTGGTCAGTTATGCTTAAGTCATTATCAATTTTTTCGGTTGTTGTTCTATTTGTTGCCTGCAGTTCTACAGTACGTTATCAAAAAGTAAATTATGATACTGAACAGGCAGAACCAGATGAAATTATTTTTCGAAAAGAAAACGACCAAAATGATTACAACAAGGATGTACTTGAAACACAAACTGGCATTGCTTCTTATTACGCGGACCAATATAACGGCAAGCCTACTTACAGCGGGGATATTTATGATATGAACGGGCTTACCGCCGCTCATCCAAGCTATAGAATGGGAACGATTGTAAGAGTTACTAATCTTTACAATAAAAAATCGGTTACAATTCCAATAAACGACAGAATGCCGCTTCACCCTGAGAGGATAATAGACGTATCTTACGGTGCAGCCAAAGCATTGGATATGGCTATCGCCGGAATAGTTGATGTGCGTGTAGAAGTTTTAAAATGGGGAGAAGGAAAAAAATAACCTGAATCTTGAATTCGAAATATTCATCTAACAATTACCAAAATTAGAAAGGCTAATTTGAAAATAGATAAAAGATTTTTACTTAAGAAAGTATTTCCTGTTGCAGCTGGAGCTTCTTTGGGATATGCGTATTATTATTTTATCGGCTGTAATTCAGGCGCTTGTGCAATAACAAGCAATCCGTGGATATCTACAATATACGGAGGCATAGCCGGTTTAGTGTTTACTATACCAACCAAAAAGAAAGCAGATGATAACACATCAAATTAAAATTGAAGAATTAGTTAGGCTTTTGCCGAAAACAGTTGCATATCTTAGTGATAAAGAACTTAGGTGTTTGAACCACTCTGCATTTGAGTACAGTTTTCTAGAGCGTTAAAAAGCTGCTAAAAAAATTTAGCCCGAGAACAAATATCTTCGTTTGAAGAGGAACTAAACCAGTTGCTAATCTGTAAAGCAGTATAAGTTTATTACACGAATAGAAATTATTATTTTTAAACTGATCAAAAGAGGAAAAAATGAACACAGATAAAAACAAGAAATTACCAGGATTAACAAAACAAATGAGAGGCAGAATATACACGGGAGTATTCTTTGCTGTTATAATTCTACTTTTTGTGTTTAACAATGCGGATTATCTGTTTGGCGGAGAAGAACCGAACGGACCATATCCCCCAAGTTACGTTCCTACTGGCGAACAAAAATCAGTTCAAGCGCCAGATTTTGAATTACCAACATCAGATGGAAAAAAACTTAAGTTTTCCAGCTTAAAAGGAAAAGTTGTAATCGTAGATTTTTGGGCTACTTGGTGCCCGCCATGCCGCAAAGGAGTTCCTGATTTGGTTGAATTAAAGAAAAAATATGGCAAAAAAGGCTTTGAAATTGTTGGAATTTCGTTAGATGGACCGCAGACTAAAGGTGATGTAGTTCCATTTATTAAAGAGTATGGAATTAATTATCCTGTTGTTTATGGCAATCAAGCGGTTACAGTCAGCTATGGCGGAGTGCAATCAATACCAACTGCATTTATAATTGATAAGCAAGGAAAGATTGTTGCAACCTATGTTGGGTTAAAGCCAATAGAAGTTTACGAAGAACACATTAAAAAACTTTTGTAATACCAGAATAAGAGCAAGAGCATGAATAAGAATTTTGTACCTTGCTCTTATTCATGCTCTGCTTCACTCGTGTTCAAAATCTTGATGCAAGTTGTTTTTTACTTCTAAATAATCTCCTAACCTTTGCAAAACATCCCAAGAGTAAATTCCAAAGTTATAACCATCTTTCCATTTAATCTGAATGGCATAATTACCAACCATCTCTATTTTTTCAATTTCGTAAGCTTGTGGTGTAAGCGGCTTCTTTGGGGGCGGAGCGTAATGCTTCCATAGAATTGTTTCTCCTTTATTTCCTGCGTCCGGAGATTCGTCGCGTAAAAACTTGAGATCAAATTTATGCGTGTGTCCGTTATCCCAAACTATTTCTAAAAATTCTTGTTTATGTAATTTTATTTTTGTTGGTACAGCCATTTCTCTCCTCGAAACAAATTGCGTTATTATGGATTAGTAAAAACCTAACCAAAAATATTGAAACATCTGAATAATTAATCTATTGTCACACCTGCTTGCAGCACAAACCCTGTCATGAGCTTGCCGAATGATCACCATGACAAAAAAATATTGAGTACTGGATGTCAGTCTGAGCCAATCACTGCGAAGGCAGTGATTGTGTTGAAGACTCACCATGACTTAGCGTAAATATTTCAGATATTTCTATTAATTAGAAAAGTTTTTTGTTAATCTCTACCAAACTAAAGAAATTTCTGCTATAAATGTGAACAGCTAAACTTTTTTTAGTTTTTGCATTTTTAACGGCACTTTTTACAGAAACGCGTTGTATAAGCTAATATCTTTTACAACTCGAACAAAAGGAGAAACAAAAAAATGAAAATCAATTGTTTGAAAACGACAGTTATAATGCTGTTAGTTGTTTTGGGAGTTGCTTTGAACGCCCAAGAAAAGGAAACTAAAGACAAGTTAGCTAATCTCAAGGGAAAAATTGAAAAAGTAACAATTAAGGTTGATGGCAAAGACGTTGTGTTTGAAGGAAAAGAAGCCGAGCAAATAGCAAAGATTGCTAAAGCCGCTGGTGTGATAAAAGCACTCGCAGTTACCACTGATGAGGAAGATGTTACTGTTTCGGGCAAAAAAAAGAAAATAAAGATTTATACAAGCGGCGGAGCTTCTTGCTGTGTTGCTAATACGTGTGAAGACATAGACCTAAAAAAAGATGGCGTGCAAAAAAAAGTAAAGGTAGAAATTAAAGACGGTAAAAAGAATGTTACCGTAACCACTTCAAAAGATGGCAAGGAAGAAACAAAAACCTACGTAGGTGAAGAAGCCGATAAGTTTATTGCAGAAGAAGGAGGCGATGGTAAAGTAAAAGTGATAATGAAGAAGGTGTGCGGCGATGAAACAACTGATAAAGACCATCTAATTTGTGTTGATAAGAATATTAAAGATAGTTGCTGCAAAAACTATTGTAAACATTGCGGCAAGGAGCAAGCTAAGATTAAGCAGTGTGGAAAAGGAAATATAAAGTGGAAAATGAAATGCAGTGATTCTAATGATAAAGAGGTGCATATTATTATTGACAAAAAGAAAGACACAAAGGAATCGAAAGAAACCATAACGGAAAAAAAGAAATAAGTAATAAGCAAGTTTAACGTAAGGGCACCTCTAAAAACTTTTTTTTAAAATATTTCACGCTAAGAACACAAAGAAAAAGGAAAGCCCGCAAAGGAAATTGATATTTTTAGAGGTGCCCGTAAGAGAGCTATCGTCGTTTCCGTAAGTAACTTGCAGGAACGACGATATTCTGTAACTACCCATATTAAGAAGAAGAAAAAAGAACAGCGCTTAAATAGCCAACTACTTCATTTGTATCTCCGCTAACATCGCCAGAATCTGTACGTGAAAGGATTTTTACATTTTGAATTCCATTTAATTCGGCTGTTCTTAATAATACTGCAATTGGCCCGCCGCCGCATGATTCGCATTTATTCTTTTCAAGATCATCAAGCAAGCCGTTGTAATCAAAACTAGAAATTCTATTTTCTATAACCGCATCAAGTTTATCTGCCTCTTTTCTTGTGTGAAAATGGGAAAGATCTGAACTTGCTACAATTAATGTTTCGTTATTGACCAATGGAGAAAGTTTTTCTGCTAAGTGAAAAACAAATTCCTTTCGTTGATCTCCCATTACAATAGGAACGAGTTTGAAGCCATCAAGAACAGTTTGTAAAAATGGAAGCTGAACTTCGAGCGCGTGTTCTGCTCCGTGTCCGTTTATACCTTCAAAGATGAAGATCTTATCTTCAGTAAGTTTAGCTATCATTTCTTTATCAAGTTCAATTTCTCCAAGCGGGGTTTTGTAAGCATCGCCGCTATAGATGGAAATTCCCGGAAAATATTCTCTGTGGCTTGGAGAAATAACTACAACCGTTTTGTAAGATTTATTTTGAATTGCTTTGTATGCGTATGCTGCCGTTTTGCCTGAATAAACATAACCGGCATGCGGAGAAACTAAACCGAAAATATTCTCGAAAGTTTTTTTAAGGTTTACAGAAGTTAGATGCGCTTGAATTTCCGACCTCAATTTAGGGGCGAAAGCCGGATAAAACATTCCAGCCACTGCCGGCTCACGTACCGTTTTCATTCTATATCTCCTCTTCTGAAAACACTGTTGCTGTAAATGCACTTAGTTTTAGTTCTTTCTCTTTCCAGTAGCTTTTATTAAACCCGCTCTTCTGGCAAATTGCATCGAGATATTCTTCTTTGTTCATCTTGTGTTCGATAGGAACTTGCGGAAGCAGTAAACCACGCCTTCCTTGCTCTTGCAAAATTAAACCATGTTTGCCAAGTTCAATTTCGTCGTAGCAGTTAAGAGGAAATGGTTTGGAGAGAATTGAGATTTCCAGCGAGATATCTTTTATCTCTTCTTTGCGTACTGGAGAAAACCTCGGGTCATACTTTGCCGCTTGAATTGCAGCTTCGCAAACAGTTTCGAATACCGCTTTATCGCCGATAATATAACCAATGCATCCGCGCAGACGTTTGTTTTCTGTTAAAGTAACAAACGCACCCGAGTGTGATTTCAGAACAGGATGTTTTTTGTAATCCGGTTTTTCAATAGTTACGGTTTCAAAAAGTGAGAGAATCGAATTTCTTGCGGCAGCAAGCAAAATCTTCTTTTCTTCAGAAGTTAAATCCATTGCTATCTCTTCTCTTAATTTTTTTCTTGATCTTAATCCAAACCCAAATGTTGTTCTTGCGTTAACCAGTAAATCAAAACTTCGTTTTTCCCTTTTAACAAAAACAGATATTCTTTATAAACAAAAAAAGAATCTGTGAGCAGCGCCATTACATTTTCGTTTAAGGTTTCAAACAAAGAGGCTTCGCCGTTAATTGTAGAAATTGCAGCAAACCGATTTGTAAATTTTTCATTTTTCTCTTTGGTATGAAAAGTAAACAAAAGAATGTTGTTTTTTACAATCCATTCAATTTGCCCAACTAAAGAAAAAGCTGCCGTAAACTGAGTAATAATTTTCTGAGAAGATTCATCAGCGTAAGCAACGTTTGACTTAGGAAAAGCATACGGCGACCAATCTTTCGCGTTTTCGGCTTGGGTGCGAAGCGAATTTATTAGCGCGTAATTGCTTCCAATATCTTCCTTTACTTCTCCAGTCAAATAGTCCAACGCGTAAAAGAATCTTTCTTCAAATCCTTGAGTATAGCAATAAACTTTGCCTTCGTAAACAAAAGCAAAGGCGTACTCTTTATTCTGCCAGGTTATTTTTTTCTCTGCAATATCGAAAGCAATTATTTCTTTGTGTCCCGGCATATTTGGTTTGGGAAATTTGTGAAAGAAAATAATGTCTTTGTAGATTGCTTCAACACCAAGCCATGTTTTTTCTTCTAATTGCAAATCGCATAATATCTGCTTACCGCTAATCAGTTCGAAACAATTAAAAGAAACTTCTTTAGTGTTTGTGTTTCGTGTTTCAATTAGCAGTTTATCCGAGCCGCTTAACAGCAGCCGGAAAATTTGTTTTTCAGATATATATTCAAAGTGCTTTTTCATTTTATCCTTTGCGTTCTCTATGTCTTTGCGGAAATATTTTAGCGCCGAGTCGCGGGGTTTATGTTTTCTTAAATCTCGCGGTAAAGTGACGCAGAATCGGCGCTTCGTAAGTAAAAGCGTAGCCATTAAGTTCGTTTCTCTTTTTGTAAACTTCTATTACAGCTTCAGCAACGTAATCAATGTGGCTTTGTGTATAAACTCGGCGCGGAATTGCCAAGCGAACTAGTTCCATCATAGCCGGAATTGTTTTTCCATTTTCATCATACTTGCCGAACATAATTGTTCCAATTTCACAGGCGCGGATTCCGCCTTCAACATACATTTCGCAAGTTATCGCTTGTCCAGGAAATTGTTCGGGCGGAATGTGCGGCGCGAAGCGCTTTGCATCAATATAAATTGCGTGCCCTCCAGGCGGCTCTATAATTGGTATTCCGTTGCTCAGCAGTTTTTCACCAAGATATTCTGTACTTCGAATTCTGTACTGCAAATAATGTTCATCAACAACTTCATCTAAGCCTTGCGCAATTGCTTCGAGATCTCTTCCGGCTAATCCGCCGTAAGTTGGAAAGCCCTCTGTAACGATCAAAAGATTTCTACACTTCAACGCGAGCTCTTCATCGTTTAGAGAAAGCCAGCCGCCAATGTTTACAAGCGCATCTTTCTTCGCGCTCATTGTTGAACCATCGGCATAAGAAAACATTTCCTTACAGATTTCTAAAACTGTTTTGTCTTTGTAGCCGTCTTCTCTCATTTTGATGAAGTAAGCATTCTCGGCAAAACGGCATGCATCTAAAAACAAAGGAATGTTATTCTTCTTGCAGACAGAAGAAACTTCTTTAATGTTTTTCATCGAAACAGGCTGTCCGCCGCCGGAATTATTTGTTACAGTTAAAACAACAAGCGGAATGTTTTCTCTTCCATGTTTTTTGATGAATGCCTCTAGAGCAATAACATCCATATCGCCTTTAAAAGGCGCGCGCTGCTCGGGATGTTTTCCGATTTCGTTTAACAAATCAAAAGCTTCCGCTCCGGAAAACTCAATGTTTGCTCGTGTGGTATCGAAGAAAGTGTTAGCAGCAAAATATTTTCCATTGCCGCCAAGAATGGAAAACAAAATTTTCTCTGCAGCTCTTCCTTGATGTGTCGGAATTATAAAAGTATCGCCGGTAATTTTTTTAACTGCGCTTTCAAAGCGGTAAAAACTTTTTGCGCCGGCGTAGCTTTCATCACCACGCATAATTCCAGCCCACTGGTAGGAACTCATTGCAGATGTTCCGCTATCGGTAAGCAAATCAATCAGAACATCTTCGGCTTTAATTAAGAATGGATTGTAGCCTGCTTCTTCTAAAATTTTTGCGCGCTCGTCTTTTGTGGTAAACTTAATCGGCTCCACAGATTTAATTCTGAACGGTTCAATAATGGTTTTCATTTTTCCTCTTTTTTAGTGAAAGAAAATTAAGAATTATTATTAAAGAATTGAAAGTGAATTGAAGACATATAAGTTTTACAAAATGAAACATCTGAATAATTAATCTATTGTCACATCTGCTTGCAGCAGGCAAGCTGAGCCAGTCGCCCGCCTGATGAGCCGAAGGCGGCGAGACGGGAGGCAGGAAGTGTGGCAATTTCGTTTGAAAATATTGAGTACTGGATGTCAGTCTGAGCCAATCACTGCGAAGGCAGTGATTGTGTCGAAGACTCACCATGACTTAGCGTAAATATTTCAGATGTTTAAAAATATTATTAAACGTGTTAATTTGCTTTTCGAGCAATTTGTATTTCATCCCGATTCTAATTATTGGTGAAGGCATTTCATAATCTTTTCGTCATTTATTCAACAAAGAATATTTAAGTTTTTTCACTAAATTTGTTCGGCAACCTCACCAAATTAAAATCAAGGAGAAATCAAATGGAAGAAAAGCAAAACCAAGATGCACCAAAGATGTCCTCCGTTGAAGATGCACAAGAAGAACAGGAACTTACTCACACCGATAAGCTTGTTGGAGTTTTTACAGAACCACAGCCAATGTTTAGCAGGATAGCTAAATTTCCGGCTAAAACTTCGGATTGGCTTATTCCAGTTTTAGTTGTAATTGTTGTTGCTATTCTTTCTCAATTTGTAATGATGAGCAACCCAGAAATTAAATTGCAGCAACAAGAAAAAATGATGCAAAACATTGAAAAGGGACTTGACGATGCAGTTAAAGAAGGAAAAATGACTCAAGAACAAGCAGACCAACAGCTTGAACAAATACAAGAAAATATGAGCGGCGAGGCTGCAAATATGTTTCAAACAATTAGTTTAGTTGTAGGAATCCCTTTCGGAATGTTTATAGTCTTTTTTGTAGTAACCGGATTTTTCTTACTTGTTTCTAAATACGGCTTAAAAGGAGGAGGCGAATACAAAGATATTATGGTTGCTTACGGCTTGCCAATGTATATATCCGTTATTGAAATAATTATTTCTGTAATTGCTGCTTTAGCTATGGGAAAATTAATGACTGGTCTTTCTGCCGCTGATTTAATGGGAATGGATAAAACTACAACAACCGGATTTTTGTTAAGCAAGGCTAATCCGCTTTCAATTTGGTTTTATGTTGTCTTTGGAATTGGCTTGGCAAAGATGAATAAAGCCGATGATGTAAAGAAATATGTGATTGCTGTAGTTGTTATTTGGCTTGGCTTTAGTTTGCTATTTTACTTCTTAACAAAAACGTTTCCATTCTTAGGAAACTTTACGGGTTAATCGGCTTACTTTTTGGGTTAAGACTTTTGCGTAGAGACTCGCCGCGGTGAGTCTTTACATTTTAAAACACTAATTTCTTTTCCCGAAATCTCTTTTACTTCTCCTGCTTTCAAATCGCTGAGAATCAAATTATCAATTCTTACCCTAACTAAACGCAAAGTTGGAAAGCCAACGGCTGCTGTCATTTTTCTCACTTGTCTATTTTTCCCTTCTATCAAGGTTAAAGAAATCCAGCTTGTTGGAATTGTTTTTCTTTCTCTTATCGGCGGATTGCGAGGCGGAAAATTTGGATCATCAATCAACATTGCTTTTGCAGGCAATGTTTTCTTTCCTTCAATCGCAACTCCGCTAATTAGTTTTTGCAAAGCTTCCTTTGTTGGAGTTCCTTCAACTTGAACAAAGTATTCCCGCTCATGCTTGTTTTTAGGATTAAGAAGGCGCTCTGTTAGTTGCTTATCGTTAGTAAGTAAAAGTAAACCCTCGCTGTCCATATCAAGTCTGCCAACCGGATAAACATCCTTGGGGAAACTATAAAGCGAAGCAAGAGTTGGTCTGTTTTCACCATCGGTGAACTGATTCAAAACTCCGTATGGTTTGTAGAGAATAAAATATCTTTTCTTGTTCATCACTTTTTCGAGTTTCTTGATAGCCGCGAGAATACACTCTTAATAGAACACGGACCCGCCTGCTTCGGGCATGTTAAAGTAACCGATTTAAACAGATCGGTTTTCACTACTTCATCAGTTTAATATGCGCTCTATATCAGTTGTTAACAAAATGAAACTCCTCGCCGCAACCTGCCCGCCGCTTTGCTTTGGCAGGCGGGGCAGCGAAGTTTCTGAAAACAAATTTTATTTATTCGCCTCAAGATGCGGGGAATTTGACCCTCGTCCATCTCTGGCGGATTAAATTATTGACTGCGGATCAACATCAACAATTAGTTTAACGTCTCTATACCGCGATTTCTGATTGAACTCGATCAAAGTATTCAGAAGAGTGGCACGCAAAAGTTTGCCTGATGGATCAAATTTTTTGTGGCTCTTTATCAAAATCTGCCAGCGGAAAAAACCTTTTATCTTATAAACAATTGCTTCGGTTGGTGGAGTTATCTTCAACCCTTTCGATTCTCTTTTCAAAATCTCAAACAAATCCTTTATAGCTCCGCGGGATTTATCTTCTTTTTCATCCTTCACTTCAATAAGCGCTAACCTAACAAATGGAGGATATTCGCCTTGCTCTCGAAGAACAATTTCTTTTTGATAAAACGATTGATAATCGTTATCCAAAACTTTTTGAAGAACAAAATGTTTCTGATTCTGTGTTTGAATTATTACTTCACCTTTTTTCTCGCTTCTGCCGGCGCGTCCTGCAACTTGTGTTAGCAGTTGAAAAGTTCTTTCATCGGCACGGAAATCGGGAATCCACAAAGATGTTTCTGCGGCAACTACGCCAACTAAAGTTACATCGCCAAAATCCAAGCCTTTAGAAACCATTTGCGTTCCAACAAGAATTTGTATCTCTCCTTTGCGAAATCGGTTTAGAATTTCTCCTAAACTTCCCTTCTTGCTAATCGAATCGGAATCAATTCTTTCTATCGAAACAGTTGGGAAATAATAACTCAGTTCATCTTCTACTCTTTGAGTTCCGGTTCCAAAGAACTTAAGCGAGATTGAGCCGCAGACAGGGCATGCTTTTGGCACATGCTGAATAATATTGCAGTAATGGCATTGCAAAATATTTTTATTGATATGGTGAACCATCGAGACAGAGCAATCAGAGCACATAACAACTTCGCCGCAATCGTTACAAAAGACTTGTGTTGCAAATCCTCTTCGGTTTTGAAGAATAATTACGCTTTCTTTTTTCTTAATTCTCTCTCCAATTGCTTCTAACAGCAATTGAGAAAAAATTCCTTCCATTTTCTTTTTCTTTTTTTCAACAGTTAAATCAACAAGGCAAATGTGAGGAAGCGTTGCTTTGTCAACCCGCTCAGGTAAACCAAGAAGAGTAAATTTTTTAGTTAAAGCATTGTACATGCTTTCTACAGAAGGAGTTGCCGAACCTAACAGCACCGGACAGCCGCTGTGCATTGCGCGAATTATCGCGGCATCTCTTCCATGATATTTTGGAATGAGATCATACTGTTTGTAACTCGGGTCGTGCTCTTCATCAACTACAATTAATCCAACATTCTTCAAAGGTGCGAACAAGGCAGAGCGAGGACCAATTACCAAACTGTATTTGCCGGCAACTATTCCGCGCCAGGAATCGTAACGCTCGCCGAGCGACATTCTGCTGTGCAAAACGGCTATCTTATCTTTAAAGTGATTATAAAAGCGGGAAGTAATTTGTGGCGTTAGTGAAATTTCGGGGACAAGAATAATTACACTTTTTTCTTTTGCCAAAGATTTCTTTGCAAGCTCAATATAAACTTGAGTTTTACCGCTTCCGGTAACTCCGTGCAAAAGAAAAGTTTCAAATTCGCCGGCTTCAATCTTTTTTCCAATTTGCTCTACAACATTATTTTGTGTTTCGGTTAGTTCAAAATCCTTAAACGATTCAGTATAAACTTCGGAGTAAACCCGCTCTATTTCTTTATCAATTACTTCTACAAAGCCTTTTTTCTCTAAACTTTGTATTGCCGATTGACTTATTCCGGTTCTACTTAATAACTCTGATTGCTGTAAGCCTTCCTTTTTAGAAATTAGCTCTAAAAGAACAACAACTTGTTTAGGGGACTTCCTTTCCATTTCTGGAATAGCGGCGTAAACCTCATCTAAAGATTTTGCTAATTGAACAAACTTTGCGGTTTTTACGCGTACTTTGCCATGCTCTACTAAATCGAGAATTGTTACTGCGCCAATTTTTTCTAAGGCGCGAATCGGTGAGTAAATACTTTTTGTTTTTAATTGTTTCTGAAGCACCGAAATATGATGAACTTCTTTTTCCGCAAGAACGCTTAAAAGTTTTGCTCTCGGAGAATTCTTCTTTGTTTCTTGGTCATAAAGCTGCGAGCAGAATTTTATATCTACAACAATTTTGCGTTTGGATTCAACATCGCTTCCGTATGGAACGGAGTTGCGCAAAGATTCGCCAAGTGAACTGATATAATATTCGGAAATCCATTCGTAAAATTTTATAGATGTTTCATCAAAGATTGGCAGTTCATCTAACACATCGCGGATTGGTTTAATTTTTTCCTTTACATCTGTAATTTCTGTTAAACCAATTACAAAACCTGTAAGTACTCTTTTTCCAAACGGCGCCACAACCCGAACGCCAACCTTCAGAGATTGGCGGAACTCATCTGGGATTGAGTAAGTAAAAGAATTTCTAAATGGTAATGGAAAATATTTTTTTGTCATGGTGATCATTCGGCAAGCTCATGACAGGGTTTGTCGAACCATGACACTACAAACGAAATTGCCACACTTCCTGCCTCCCGTCTCCCGTCTCGCCTTCGGCTTGCCGAGGCGGACGCCTTCGGCTCATCAGGCGGGCGACTGGCTCAGCTTGCCTGATGCAAGCAGGTGTGACAATAGATTAATTTTTCAGCTGTCTCTAATAAGTTAATAGCTAACGGCTATTCTAATATAATCATTGCAAATTCGGATTGCTTGTAATCGTTTCTTTAGCTTAAATTAACAGTACAAAAACCAAACAGAGGAGAAAAAATGAAAAGAATATTTGTTTTGTTTCTAATTATGGCAGTTACTATTGTTAACGCTGCAGAGCTTAAACTCGGAAAAGCCATTACGTTAAAAGAAAAATTAACCGTTTCAGACGTTTTGCAAAACACCGCTAAACTTGAAGGCAAAACAGTTTTAATTGAAGGAACAATTTTAACTGTCTGCACAAATAAAGGATGTTGGATAGAAGTAGCCGGAGAAAACACCGAAGAAAAAATTAAAGTAAAAGTTGAAGATGGCGTTATAGTTTTTCCTCAAGAGAGTAAAGGAAAATTAGTTACAGTTGAAGGCGTAGTTGAAGAGGTAACAGCAAAAAACTCATGCGGTGACCACAAAAACGAAGCGAAAAACGATAAGGCTGAAGTTAAAGAAAAAAGTGCCTGCGGCGGATGTTCTGGAGACAAAGCTAAAGCCGAGGGCAGCAGCTGCGGCAGCGATAAAGGAACTGCATCTGCTAAAAAATATCAAATTAAAGGACTTGGTGCAGTTATAAAGTAAACGGTTTTTGTTTTACAAACACAGCCAGAAATTCAATGTTTATTAACCTCTCAGTTTAACTGAGAGGTTTTTTTGCACAAATCAAGGTTGAATCTTAAAAACCACGTATCTATTTGAGCTATCTTTTTTCTTCCTTTTCAAATATCTGTTGCTTAATTTCAGCACGAAAATAATATGGTGCTTAAATGAAGCTAAAACTTCCAGACTCATCTAAAAATTGGATTTCTCTTGTAGGAGCCACAGTTGCAGTAATTACATTTTCAATGATTGTGTTCCTATTTATTATATCCTCTGTAACTCGAACGGGCAACACATATCTTGGTTTAATTATTTACGTGTTGCTGCCAGGCGTACTATTTATTGGGCTTCTTCTCATTCCATTGGGAATGTGGTTAAAAATTAGAAAAGAAAAACGCACTTCTGGCGAAGTGACAAAAGGCTGGCCAGTAATAAATTTTAATGATGTAAAACAAAGACACGCCGCAATGATATTTGCAGCAGGAACATCAGTTTTTCTGCTTGCTTCTGCTGTAGGAAGCTACGAAGCTTTTCACTATACAGAATCTGTAGAATTCTGCGGCAAAGTCTGCCACGAAGTAATGAAGCCGGAATATGTTGCTTATAAAAACTCTCCGCACGCAAGAGTGCGATGCGTTGACTGTCACGTTGGCACTGGCGCCGATTGGTATATGCGTTCAAAACTTTCTGGCTTGTACCAAGTTTATGCGGTAACACTTGGAACCGTTCCGAGACCAATTGAAACTCCAATTGCTAATTTGCGTCCGGCAAGAGAAACTTGCGAAGAATGCCACTGGCCAGAAAAATTCTATTCGAGAAAATTAAGACAGACTAAGCATTATCTCTCCGATGAAAAGAATTCTGAATGGGATATTTCTTTAACTATGAAAATAGGTGCGCCCCTTAGCGCTCTCGGACTTCAAGAAGGCATACACTGGCATATTAATCCAGATGTAAAAATTGAATACAAAGCTGCTGATAAAAAACGCGAGATCATTCCCTGGGTTCGATATACTAATCTGAAAACTGGAGAAGTTATTGTGTATGAAGACCCAAACCAGAAAGTTGCAAATGGAAAACTCGAAACATTAGAAACAAGATTAGTAGATTGTATGGACTGCCACAACAGACCATCTCATAATTATCAGCATCCGGTTTATTTTTTAAACAATGCTATCACATCTGGCTCTATACCAAAAGAACTTCCTAGAATTAAATTTATTGCTCTGGATATTCTTGAAAATAATTTCGCAACAACCGATGAAGCAATGAAGGAGATTTCTAACGGCGTTCTCGATTTTTACAAAGCCAACTATCCAGAAGTGTTCAAAAACCAAAAATCTTTAATTGATAAAGCGATTTCGGGAATTCAAGCAGAATTCAATAAAAATATGTTTCCAGAAATGAAGGTAAAGTGGAATGTTTATCCAAACAACATCGGGCATCTTGAATTTAAAGGCTGCTTCAGATGTCATAACGATAATCATAAATCTGCCGATGGAAAAGTAATTAGAATGGATTGCAACTTGTGTCATACAATTAATGCTCAGGGATACACAAATAAGCTGGAAAAAGCTTCGCTTTTTGGCGCATTGGATTTTAAGCACCCCGGAACTGATGTTGGCGATAAATGGAAAAGCATGCTGTGTTCGGATTGTCACACATCGCTAGTACACTGATAAAACGAATTCAAAAAAATCCACGGCACACACTGTGGATTTTTTTTGGGTAAACTCTTAAGGGCGCCTCTAAAAATATCAATATTCTTTGCGGACTTTGCGTTTTCTTATCGAACTCTGCGCCCGCCCGCCGTTTTTCGGCGTGGGTAAAATTTTATAAACACTTATTTTTAGAAGTGCCCTTAAATCAAATACAACTCAATTTTTATATATTTCACTCAACAAATCCTTCGATTACTTGATGATAGAAATAGTTGATCTTCACAAAAGTTTTGGCAAAAATTTGGTACTGCGCGGGATAAATCTTACAATTCGAGAAGGAGAATCTCTTGCAATTATAGGCAAAAGCGGCTGCGGCAAAAGTGTATTACTAAAACATATTGTTGCGCTTCTTAAACCCGATAAAGGCTATGTAAAATTCGAAGGCAGAATTATCAACGAAATGAACAACAAAGAACTTTACGAAACACGCAAGAGGTTTGGCTTTCTTTTTCAAGGAGCGGCTTTGTTCGATTCTATGACTGTGGAAGAAAATGTTTCGCTTCCTTTGACCGAAAACAATGTTGAATCTAAAGAAGCAATTGCAAAAATTGTTGCAGATAAATTAGCGTTGGTTGGTTTGCCAAATACACAAAAATTAAAACCCGCAGAACTTTCCGGCGGAATGAAAAAGAGAGTTGGCTTGGCGCGTGCCCTAGTTACTAACCCAAGTTATATTCTTTATGATGAACCAACAACTGGATTAGACCCGATAATGTCCGATTCGATTGATGATTTGATTAAAGATTTGAATCAAAAAATTATGGCTACTTCAATTATTGTTACGCATGATATGTTTAGCGTAAAAAATGTAGCGGATAAAATTGCGATGATGCACGAAGGCAAAATTTATTTTACCGGAACACCCGATGAACTGCTTAACAGTACTGATTCTGTAATTCAAAAATTTATTCAAAGAACCGGATTCTAATGGCACGAAATAAGATTAAATATGTATGCTCTAACTGTGGATACGAATCGCTTAAATGGATTGGCAAATGCCCGTCTTGCGAAAGCTGGAATACTTTTTTAGAAGAACTGATTGAAGAGAAAAAGACAGGAAGGAAAAGTCATGTTTCAGATCATCAAATAACTAAGTTGAGCGAGCAAGTAGTTGAATCTGAAAAGCGTGTAAAAACAAATATATTAGAGTTTGATCGTGTACTTGGCGGCGGTTTAATGCCTGGCTCGGTTGTGCTAATTGGCGGCGATCCTGGAATTGGTAAATCAACTCTTGTAATGCAAGCCGCAAGCAAAATTGATGACGATGTTTTGTATGTAACTGGAGAAGAATCGGCAAACCAAATAAGCCTACGGGCAAAGCGTTTAAAAGTAACAGGCGAAAAAATTTCGATTATGACCGAAACTGATTTGGATATAATTATCGGCGGAATTAAAAAGCTTGAGCCAAAAGTTGTTATTGTAGATTCGATTCAAACGACTTATAAACCAGATTTTGAAAATGCACCGGGAACAGTAACTCAAATTAGAGAATGCACTGTTGAACTGATGCAGCTTGCCAAAAAATCACATTGCGCAATAATAATAGTTGGGCACGTTACAAAAGAAGGAATGATAGCAGGTCCAAAAATTCTGGAGCATGTAGTTGATACTGTTCTTCAGTTTGAAGGTGAGCGAAGTTATTCTTACCGGGTTTTGCGCGCGCAGAAAAACAGATTTGGCAGTACAAACGAGATAGGCATTTTTGAAATGCACGATGACGGATTACGAGAAGTTCTTAACCCGAGCGAAATATTTTTAAGTGAGCGTGATAAACATGCAACAGGTTCGGTAGTAACATCAAGCATCGAAGGAACGCGGCCAATTCTGTTAGAAGTACAAGCTCTGGTTACGCCTTCATCTTACGGAAATCCTCAGCGTGTAGCAACCGGTTTTGATTACCGCCGTCTTTCTATACTTCTTGCTGTTTTGGAAAAACGAGCAAACCTTCGCCTCTCAGTTCAAAATGTTTTTCTAAATATTGCTGGTGGAATTAGAATTGATGAGCCGGCGGTTGATCTTGCAATCTGTTGCGCCATTGCTTCAAATTTTTCGGATAAGTTTGCACGAAACGATACTGTTGTAATTGGTGAAGTTGGGCTAGGCGGAGAAGTGCGAAGCGTTAACCACATCGAAAAAAGAATTCATGAAGCAGCTAAGCTTGGTTTTAAGAGGGTTGTAGTTCCTTTCAATAATATAAAAACAATCAAAACCAAAGCTAGTATCGAAATTGTTGGCGTAGAAAATCTTTCCTTCGCGTTAAACAAAGTTTTATAAAAACGCTGGAACGGAGAAGTTGAAAAACATGCTCGATAACATCGTTTTGAAAAAGCAAAAAGCTATTAACGCAATGAACAATTACGGCTTACAAAGAAGACCGTTTTTGTTTTTAGTTGATTTCGAAATGGATAATTCGTTTGTTGTTTCCTGTGATGAGTTGACCGAGTACGGTATAGAATATTCAATAGGTTCTACAGAGAGCAACTTATCTTCAAAAGAAATAGAATTCCAAATTCAACCGATAGATTTTACTCTGTACTCAATTGCTTTTGATTATGTGATAAAGCAAATAACTCTCGGAAATAGTTATCTAACCAATCTAACTTTTCCTACTAAGATTAAAACCAATCTAACCCTTGACGATATTTTTGTTTTCAGCAGAGCTAAATACAAGTTGTTATTCCAAAACAAGTTTGTTGTTTTTTCGCCGGAGTGTTTTGTAAAAATTGAATATGGCGTAATTTCTTCATATCCAATGAAGGGAACAATTGATGCAGCGATACCGAATGCTGAAAAAATTATTCTGTCAGACGAAAAAGAAACTGCAGAACACACAACCATAGTTGATTTAATAAGAAACGATTTGAGCATTGCAGCAAAAAATGTTCGAGTAGAAAGATTCCGCTACATTGATAGAATAGAAACAAACAAAAAAAGTTTACTTCAAGTCAGTTCAAAAATAGTTGGCGAGCTTGGCGCAGATTACAATAGTAAATTGGGCGATATAATTTTTTCTATGCTTCCAGCCGGCTCAATTTCCGGCGCACCAAAGAAAAAAACGGTTGAGATTATTCAAAGCGCCGAAAAAACTAAACGAGGTTTCTATACAGGAGTTTTTGGTTATTACGATGGAAATAATCTTGATAGTGCTGTTATGATTCGTTTCATAGAGAATACGCAAGAAGGTTTGTTTTACCGAAGCGGCGGAGGCATTACTTTTATGAGCAATGTAAAATCAGAATATCAGGAGCTAATAGATAAAATTTATGTTCCGTTTACTTGAAACAATAAAACTAAGCCGCAGAAATCTTTGCAATTTGGAGTATCATCAGAGGCGTTTTAATACTTCGCAACGAGATTTGTTTGGCTTGAACAATAAGATTGATTTATCAAGCGAAATTAAAATTCCAACAGGCATTTCGGATTCGGTCTTCAAGGTTAGAGTTTTGTATTCTGAAATTATTCACGATGTAGAATTTCATCCTTACATAATGAGAACTATTGGCTCGCTCCAAATTGTAAATGGAGATGAAGTTAATTACTCTTACAAATATGAAGATAGAAGCAACCTGCAAAAACTGTTGTGCAAATGCACGGCGGATGAAGTTTTAATTATAAAAAACGGATTTGTAACAGATACAAGTTATTCAAACATTGTTTTCTCTAAAGAAGGAAAGTTTTACACGCCTTCTACTTATTTGCTTAACGGAACAAAGCGGCAGAAACTTCTTGATGACGGCATGATTCTCGAAAGAGATATCGCTTTGAAAGATATGCTTAAGTATGAAAAAATATTTCTTATCAATTCAATGATTGATATTGATGTTCAACCTGGAATAGCAATAAATCAAATAAAAGGAGTTGATATTATATGAGCAGAAACATTTTCGCATGGACGCTCCGCATTCTTCTTTCTTTCGTTTTCATTTTTTCCGCTTATTCAAAACTAATTGCTCCTGGATTAATTGAAATAATCTTGGTAGAACAAGGATTTGCATCTTCTCGCGAAGAAGTAACTGTTTATGTAAGATTATTAATTGGATTAGAGCTAGCGCTTGGTTTGTTGTTTTTGCAATCCGCCTATCTTAAGAAAGTTGTAATTCCCGCTACTTGTTTATTTATTGCCGGCTTCACAGCTTATTTGTTTTACACGGGTTTTGTTTTAGGCGAAAAAGGTAACTGCGGCTGCTTTGGAGAAATGCTGCAGCTTTCACCAACAGAATCTATAATCAAAAATGTTTTGTTGCTAATTCCAGCTTTGGCTTTGTATAGAATTACACAAGAGAAAAAGAGAAGCGTTTTAACTCCTTTATTAATTATGGTAATTTCGATTGTGTCGGTTTTTGTTTTGAGTCCGGCAGGTTCTGCCAAAGATTTTAAATTTGCTCAATACACATCTTTTGAAGGAAGCGGAAGAGTTGATTTAGCTTCGGGCAATAAGCTTCTTGCCGTTTTTAATACCGAGTGTGATCATTGCCAGGACGCAGCTAAAGAATTGTATCAGCTTAGAGAAAGCAAAAACTTTCCGGAAATGTATATACTCTTTTTTTCCGAAGGAAATGTTTCGGTAGATTCCTTTAAGACTAAGAGCAGTTCCAATTTTCCTTATCGAATGATACAAGTAAATGAGTTTTTTAACCTTATTGGGCAAACGCCGCCAAGAATTTATTGGCTGCAAAACGGAATTATAAAAGAAAAGTGGGACGGCGACTTTTTAGCCCAGATTAAAAAATCATTTTCAATTCAATAGAGATAGAATGAATACAACTGAGCTTGTTGGCTTTATAGCCGGAATATTTGTCGCCTCCTCTTTGCTTCCGCAAGTGATTAAATCTTGGAAAACTAAATCCACGAAAGATATTTCTATTGCTTGGAGCGTAATAAACTTAATTGGTCAGGTTCTTTGGCTCGTTTACGGAGTTCTTATTGGCAGTGTTTCTCTTGTAGCAATGACAGCTCTAACATTTCTGATGGTGTTGATTATTGTGTTTCTGAAACTAAGATTTGGATAGTAACTAGCATCTCTTACTTGCTAAAGCATTCTTTACAGTAATGTGTAAACGTCTTAAACTATCGAAGTACTTGGCGGGTTTTATTTTACTAAAGAAATTACAGCAATAAAATATTAAGAAAAAAAGACAAAGAAAGTGAGACTATCTGTTAGTCAGCTGATATAGAATCGAATCCTTCCCTGTTTAGGGAAGGATTCGGCAGAAGGCTAAGTTTTTGTTTTAAAATGAATGCTCTTTTTCACACATATTACTCTATTATTTAAATTCTGCTTGTGTAAGATCGTCCAATTTATCAGCCACAATATTAAATATAGAGGTGTTAGTGTTTTCATTGATAAGAATAACACCGTTTACTTTAGTAGCATTTTCTAGCATATAACTTTGTACAGTGGAAAACCACTTGGAAGGACTAAAATTAATTTGTGCAAGCGCAGATGCTCCAGAAGCGAATGTATGCTCCTTTGCGTTTGCTTCAAACACTTCGCCTGAGTTAAACTCAAAACGTATTGGTATTTTCACACCGCTATTATCAGTATAAACTCCTTTGGCAACTATTGATGGTTTGTTAGTTTCATCGTGGATTTCTACACCAAGGTTTACATCTTTATATTTTCCGGAAGGTATCGTTACTTCAATTTCAGGTGTAGCTTTGCCTGTAGCAATAGAAATGGTCGAGATTTGTTCGTGTGTAATTGAAACAGAACCGCCTTCTGCTTTTTCGCCATCAAAAACAATTTCTCTTATTATTACATAACCACTATCTATCATTACAGTGTTTGGTGTATTTATTTTAGCAAGAGACGAAGTGGTTGTCTTGTTAACAAAAGAAACTTTAAACTTTGCTTTAGCATTTTCTTCCCCTTCTGTAAGGTTTTCACAACCTGTTACCGCGAAAGTAAATATAGTAACAACAAGTGCCACGTGTAATAAACTATTTCTGATTTTCATAATATTCTCCAATCATTGTTTATAAAATATTAGTTACAGTCTTTTCGACTGATCGAAATATAGTGTTATTAGTTTTATTAAAAGTGAGTGCCATCACTTGGGTCTCAGCTTAAAATGAACTTCAAATATTATTTTCTAATTATTTTGTGTAGTTATGTTTTACGTGGACAAACACTCGTTTCCCCTTTTTCGTTTATTTACTGTATCAGAGTACGGTTTTCAAATCTCATTTTAAATAACAAAAACAAATAAAACTGTTAGTAGAATACATGTCTAATTAAAGCAATACAACTTGTTCGCTAAACTTTTTCTTTGTTCTATGGAATGTGATGTGGGAAAATTTATTGTGACTTTTCTGGTCAAATTAGTTATTGGGGCATTTATGAAACCCCAATCACTCAATTGACACAATTTTTGAGAAAAACGCTGCAATTTAATTGATACCTTCGATCAAACACAGCAATACTTAATTTGATTTACGATTGTTAAACGAGGTTCAATCTTACAACCAAACGGGATTAGTAGCAGCCACTATTATAACATCAACTAATGTTAAGTTAAGTATGAAATGACGTAATAATATATTATATTTGTCATAAAAAACTATGGCAATAAAATATACGATTCACCTGACGCAACCAGAACGAGAAGATTTGTTAGCGATAATAAACAAAGGTTCACATACTTCTCAAACATTTCGTACGTCATACATCCTTCTTAATTGCGATGAAGGTAAGTATTCAGAAAAGGTTACCAATGAACAAATAAGCAAGGTTCTGAAAGTTGGTATGCGAACAATAGATAGGGTCAAAAAAAGATTTATGGAGGAAGGCCTGGAGACAGTCTTAGAAAGGCGTCCCACGCAACGAGAGTATGCAACAAAAATAGATGGTGAAGCAGAGGCAAAATTAGTAAGGCTCTGTTGTAGTGAACCGCCAAAAGGTTATGCCAAATGGTCTTTGCGCTTATTGGCAGACAAGATGGTAGAACTGCAATATGTAGAAAGTATTTCACACGTAACTGTCAGAAGCGTTTTAAAAAAAACGAACTTAAGCCTTGGAAAGTAAAAGGGTGGGTAATTCCACCGGAGAAGAACAGTGACTTTGTCGCAAATATGGAACGTGTATTAGATGTATATAAAAGGCCTTACAATGCTGATTATCCTGTAGTGTGTATGGATGAATCTCCTAAACAATTGATAGATGAAGGCGCTCATCAATACCAATGAAGCCGGGACAGGAAACCAAGATGGATTATGAGTATATACGACATGGCGTGGTGAATATATTTATGGCAAATGAACCATTGCGTGGAAAGCGTTTTGTTGAGGCAACAGAATATAAAACCAAAAAAGACTGGGCAGTATTTATCAAAAGGATTGCTGATGAGCAATATCCCGAGGCAAAAAAAATTACATTGGTTATGGATAATTTTAAGACACATGCAGCCTCTGCCTTCTATGAAACATTTGAACCTGAGGAAGCAAAAAAGTTATGGGATAGGTTTGAATTTATTTATACACCAAAGCATGGTAGCTGGCTCAATATGGCAGAGATAGAATTACATGTATTAAATGGACAGTGCTTGAACAGACATATCTCTAAGATGACAACGATTCAGGAAGAAGTTGGTGCATGGCAATCAAATAGAAATAATAAAAACGCGAAAATAAACTGGCAGTTTACAACCAAAGATGCAAGGGTGAAACTTAAAAGATTATATCCGTCAATTCATGATTAACGCGACATTAGAACATTTATAACCGGCAGAGCATTACCGATTATTCCTTTCAAATCACCATGTAAACCGGATGTATTCTTAATGACAGTGGATAGCATTTTTTCTCTAGCAGCCCATTGCTTTTCGAATGCTTTTCGTTCGTCTTCGATTTGTTTTTTCATTGCTTCGAAAGCTTCAAGAGTTCCTTCAATTCTTTGAGAGAATTCATGGCTCGTTAGGTAATTATAAAGAGTTTCCATTTTCTGATTTTTCCCCACTTCCGATTGTTTAATGAGTGTGATTTGAAGCATATTTTCTCTTAATGCAAATGCGATCCCAAGCGTAGACAAAAAACTTCCTATCCATACTCCATCAACTAAACTAAAATTATTTACACCATCCGGTAGAACTTGAGTAATTATTACACCAACATTTACCTTTGCTTCACGCAGGTCTTCTTTTAATTTGGAAATCCATTTCTTATCAAAATTTTTATGTCTTTTTGATTCCCACAATATTTTTCTGTCGGCGACCAGATTATTCCCCAGCAAAAAGGTAAAAAAGACCAGATGATTCCCCAGCTGTAGGATCACATTAATCCCCAGTCCCAGGGTCAAATGAT
>WPAE01000126.1 GCA_009773205.1 Ignavibacteria bacterium | reverse complement strand
AGCCAATGACCTGATGTTTGTTCTGATTTAGGTTTAGTATTCATAATAAAACAACAAGGAAAAGAATGAATATTAAGTAATGGATTAATGTCTGCTGGAAAAACACCTAAGAATTGAGAGAATCTGGTAAGAATTTTATTTATATCTCTATTGGACATAGCAGTCATTAAAGAATTAAAACGTTTTTATATTTATCAATTTCAATCGAAGAAATAGATTCAGCAAGTAATAAAATATTAATACTTTGAGTAGTTGATTCGGAAAATTTTAGTTCTAATCGTACTGACCCAGATGGAGGATGTTGTGATTGATTTGGTGATATTTTAAAAGCAAAGAATGTGGATCCATTTGCCCATTCTTGAGGGGATAATGATAATGATACTTGAGGATTTGAATCTAAATCAAGCGCAGATAAGACATTTAAATAGTCTCTAATATAGTCACCTCCTTCCATAAAGTTTGGCTGGTAAGCACTTCTTGGAATGAGTTCACCATTAACTCTTATCGCAAGATAGTTTAAACCAAAATGTTGAAAAAATAAGGATTAGTTCTATACGATCCATTCATATGAGAATCTTGTACCATTGCAAAAATTATTCTATGAGGCAAGGCTCCCATATACAAATTATCAAATTCTTGTCGTATAGTTCCTATTGGAATGTTAAGAGTTTTTATTCTAATTGAAGGCATAACTATTTTAAAAGAACGTGGTGAAATATTTGAATGTAGGAGACTTTGTTGATTTAAAAGATAACTAGAAGTAACCTCGTGTGTTTTTATCCAAAATCTAATATTAGTTATAGCTAAATGATAAGCAATGTCTGCATTTGACATTAGATAAAACGGATTTCTGTTTGGAATTAATCTAATTCTAATATCTGTATTAGGGGGAATATCAGAATCTTGATGGAATATATCTAGCCTAGGATGTAAAATGAAATGTGCAGTTCTTGAACGTGCTATCCATTCTTTTCGAGAGCGATGGCCATTATTAGCGCCTTCGTGTGCATTAGTAATTGCAAAAGATCCAGCGGTATCGATTCTCCAGCCTTCAATTTGCATGCGTTTTTCCAACACAGTAGTGGAATAATTTATGAGTGTTTCCAAATATGCCCGATATTGATAATAATTTGTTGGTTCAGTAATCTGCTTCCCATTTAATGAAACTTCAATATTTGTAAATAATGAATGAGGTAACAGATTTACAGGTCCAACAGTAGCATCCACAGGTAAATCATCTCCATTTGGAAGTGTCACTTTTAAGTGAATATCAAAATAACATTCTTTTAATGAAATATAAAAAAATACTAGTACCTGGAATTTGGAATTCAATTGGAGCCCCAGTCTGGAGAGTGGATATGGGACTGATATCCCTAGCATATTCTTTTTCAAGGTTAGGTTCTATATTATTTGTTAAAATATAATGACTAGAGTTTGAAGAATTAATAGTATCAGTTAAAAGTTCTGAAAACATTGTTTTTTTTCTTTTTAGGTTTTTTCTTTCTTTTTGTTTTTCTACCCGATTTAATAGAGGAATGTTTTGACTTACTTTTTTTCTTCTTATATACTCGTCGAATTGGGACTGGAGCTGGAAGGTATTCCTGTTGTACATTAGACTTAATTGGTATATAGATTATCTTTGGTGGCTTATTTATTCCTCCAAATCCACCACCTCCATAAAAGTCTAATTGAGAAATTTCCATTTGATAAAAAGAGAATGAATCTTTATTTAACAAAATCAAGTTTATATAAGAGATTTCTTACGAAAGTGAAGTGTACATTCTACAAAATCCTCATCAGATTTACAATCTTCTGGAAAAGGGAATGAAACGTGATTCTGAATATCACACATCAAATGAATACCTAGTGAATTCAAAGTATGTGCTGTAACAGAATGATATTGATTCTGAATTGTTGAATAGAAGAAATTGTTTTGAGGTTTAACATATAAAGATGCAAGAAGTTGTTCAGCCGAGTTTGATACATATTCATGTAAGATAAAATCACAACATATATATAATCTTTTGTATAGAGGAAGTTTTGTTGGATGAAAGGAAGTGATTGAAGAAGAAATTGAAAACATAATCATTGAAATACTATCTGATATGCTTTCACTTTCAAGTCCTAGAAGTGTAGAGAAAAGTGACTTATTGGCAAATATTTTAATAAATGGTATTTGTTTAGGAGTTATGATTTGAGGAAATGATGAAATTGTTATGGAATTTCGATAGTCAACAAATGTATGTTCTAGTCCTAGTAATAAGTCATTATTTGTTTGTTCTTCTGAAAATAAATCATAATAAAGAGTTACAATCTCGAAACATATTTCTGAAATGGAATTATAATATCCGCCTTTTAATTGTCCACTATAATAACCCAAAGAAGTGGTAGAAAAGTTTGGATCTTGAAAGATATGA
>WPAE01000448.1 GCA_009773205.1 Ignavibacteria bacterium | reverse complement strand
CTGCCAAAAATTTTTAAAGTCAGAAGAGTTGAGGTATAATAATCTTACTCATTTAACAGGTTAAATTTGCCCCTGATTGCCAAGATTTTAGGGTAAATTGTCCCGGGGGAATTCTCAATCAAAATCAGTCATTTCAACGAGGGATCCACATTATATCTGGTTGGGACGGCAAAATACTTTAAGGGAAACCGACAAATTTAAGAATTCGTTGATATAGGAATGAAGAATTGTTTGAAATTTTCCAAGTTCCACATGATATCAGGTTAAATAAAATTCAGGATAATCTTCCACATCGCATTCTCTTACAGAATCGCACTTGTCCACGAGGGGTCCGTTTGTCTGGGGTGAAGGTAGGGGTGACCGATACCGCTGATATAATGGCATACATTTAATCCAAACTTTGAAAAATTACACTACAATGACCAAAAGCAAGAAAATTTTCAAGTTCGAATGGATTTGAGAGAATATAAAATTCAGCATAATGTTTCCCATCGAATTCTATACAAAAATCACCCTTTTCCACTATGGGTTTAAAAATTTGGGTTGGCGGTAGGGATGTCCCTCACCATTGGGCTATGCAAATGAGGGGGTGTTCAGAACAAAGTATTCGACTCACAAACCGCTCATATAGACGGGTCAATCTTTCCACTTATATGCTCGAGTAGGATGCTCGAGTAGGATACCGGGCGTATACAGTGTAAAAACGTACTCATAGTCATAGGCATATACATAGACATAGGCGTCTCAGGTTTGACAGTCTGATCTCCCACAAGCATGAAAGCAAGCAAATGAAGAAAAAGGAAGGGGGCAGCGGCGATGATGACGCCTTCCTCCTTTTTATTTTTTTTAATTTCATTTAAATTTGATTTATAAATTCATATATGTTGTAAGAAATTTATCCTTACATTGAAATTTTATTTGATTCTAAATTCCTTTTATTTTCCAATGTTAAAACTTGCTCTTGTAAATGTTGATTTTCATTTTTCTTATTATCTATTCAACGTGTCACCGGCCTATAAGATTTTGACCCCAGCGC
>WPAE01000043.1 GCA_009773205.1 Ignavibacteria bacterium | reverse complement strand
AAACACTTCCAAAGCATCCGCAATCTTCATTTATGCCAATAGCTGTTCCGTAAACTGCAAACAGAAAGAAAACTAAGAAAAGTAATACGGTTATTCTCAATGCAGTTTGTTGTTGTAACTTTAACATTAGCATCAACCCTAATCCTATTTCTGTTAATGGCAAAAGTGTTGCTGTTATAATTACCAAATGGTAGCGTCCGTATATTTGTGTAAAAAATAAGAGGTGCCGTTCCAGTTGATTAGATTTGTAGTATCAAACAACAAAATAAATCAACAAAAAGGAGACAGCACCATGCAGAAATTAAAAGAACAAAAGCACAAAGACAATAGTGCAGTAGAAATATTAGAGAAGGAAGGAAGTTTAGCAATCGAAGAGTTGTTACAATTAAATCAGCAGAAATTCATAGAAGAGACGTTGGAAGTAGAAGTGGAAGAATATTTAGGACGCAAGCGTTATGAACACAGCGAAAGTCCGAAAGGATATCGTAACGGCAGTTATCCGAAGAAAGTGATGCTTCCGGGCTCAAGCATAACTATAAACAAGCCTCATTTTCGGAACGTAAAAGAAAAATTTACAAGCCGTATTTTACGAGGCATCGCACAGTTATCTGATAAGCTGCGTATGGTTGCCTTAGAGATGTATGTGCGTGGATTATCCACCCGTGATATAGAAGCAACACTACGAGAACCAAATGGCAAACCGATGTTCTCTCGCAGTGTTATAAGCGTACTAACTAAACGGTTGTATGAACAATACAAAGAATTTCAAGAGCGGGATTTATCACAGTTTGATATTGTGTATCTGTTTGTAGACGGGGTGTATGAATCCATAAGACGATACACCAACAATCAAACACTGCTGTGTGCATGGGCTACCTGCCTGCCGCAGGCAGGTATGCAGCGATGGAAACAAGCGATTTATACATCTATCGGCAGTAGAGAGTGAGAGTAAGCAATCGTGGGAAGAATTTTTTGAAGGAATGAAAAGACGAGGATTACGCCAGCCATTGCTTGTTATCAGCGATGGTGCGCCGGGATTGATTGCAGCGATAGAAAAACATTTTCCGAAAGCAGATAGGCAAAGATGTATTGCGCACAAACTGAGAAACATTTCTTCAAAACTTCCCAGAGATGTACAGAAAATAGTTTTAGAAAAGATTAAAGCAGTTTATTACGCAGCTAATGTGCAACCGGCAGAAGTCATAGCATCTCACGTTATTGATAAATACGCACAAAAATATCCATCGGCAATGCAATGTTTTAACGATGATTTACCATCGTGCATTACTCACTTAAAATATCCGTTAGGACATCGGCGGTATATTCGAACAACAAATTTATTGGAGCGATCATTTGAAGAACAAAAGCGAAGAACAAAAGTTTTTCCTCAGCATCAGCACGAACGCGGATGTGTAGGTTTAGTCTTTGCAGTATTGAAGCGCGCTGCAGATGGATGGATTAAAATAACTATGAGTGAATTAGAATTAGTGCAGCTAAAAAATATTCGGAATTTGATTTGTCCGAATGGGCAGTCAACAAACTATATTTCGTATCAACTGGCGGCGTAACCTCTGAAATTATTTACACATAAAAAAGGACTTGACCCTATTATTAGTTCTCAATCACTTATTCTTCTGAAGATTCTAATTAGCTATTTTCCTCAATACAAATTTTTTATAAAAATCCAACGAAGGTTGTTTACTCTCATATATTGGTCTAAACAAATACATTAATTTATTTCGATACATTAAAATAATTATTGGAAATCGATTGCTATAAATATCTGGATAATTCTCTAAATTCTTTGAATAGAATATAGTTTGCTTAAAGTTGCTTATTTTTTTTAATTGCAAAATTTTTATTTTTTGATCCCCAAGAAAGATGGGAATTATCGAAAGGTTATCGAATCTTGAATAAAATAATGAATCTATCAATGCCAATTCCCTAGTTTGGCAAGGATTGCAACCTGAATTAGATAATAAAATTATTAAAGAGTATTCTTTTAAAATAGGAACCACTTTCTTCGAATCTAACGAAGAATAAAGACTAATTGTAAATTTACTTACATCAATTTTATTTTTATTAGAATCGATCAAATCCAATGAAGTATATGAACCATGTATTCTTTTTTCAAAACTAAAATAATTTATTATAGTAAAAATTAATGATATGCATATCAAAAGAATTATCACCGTATTTTTATAAAATTTATTATTTAATTTCATACAAAATAATCTGCGGATTTGGTAATATTTCTGAATTTTTAATAAAAGGTTGTTCCACGAAATAAAGCAATCCATTTTTAGAATTTAGATAACTTATTTCTTCGGGGATTTCCGATTCAAATAAAACCTCTCCATTAATATTAACTAAATGAATATATTGTTTTTTATTCGTTAAAGTTACAATAATAAATTTTTCATTAGAGTAATAAGCGAAATTTTTAATTGTTGATTTATCTTCTAGAATTATTTTTAGATCTTTCATTATTAAAATCGGATTTGTTGCATTATCCTTTATGTCTCGATCTATAGAATGAAAATTCAACAAATGGAAAGTCTTCTTATCTACTAATCTTCCCTTCAAATTATATTTATGTAAAACTGGTGAATGAACATCCATTTTAAATATGTATTTTCCTTTTTCATCTGTAGTTAGTCCTCCACCAGAGAATCGTTTAATGAAGTTCTTGAAATTTTTTTGAAATTCACCAAATGTAAATAATACATTTCCATCTTCATCCATCATTTTCAAAATATTCCCATTATCATCATTATAATATCCAACCAATTTAGATTCGGAAGCATTGATTATAAATGATGGCGCAATAAATTTATAATTCATGGGTTTATAGCAATCCCCATTTTTATGAAATTTATACCCCCAGGGTAATGAATTAATAACTAAAATATTATTGCCATTGAATATACTATAGATTGGTCTCCAATTAAAACCAGGAGTACATTTTACTGGTGAAAGATTTTTAAACTTCATTGATGATTTGGTAAACAATAACACTGACTTACTCATTTGATCAGTAATTAATAAGTTCCCTAAATTATCAATATCTAAATAACTAATTGTACCAATAATAATCTCAGGTGGTATATCAATCTTATTGAGTTTTTGTAACTTATACTCATGCTGACCGAATGAAATCATTGAGCTAGTGAAAATGTAAAAAAAGATACAAATTTTTCTTGAATATGCTTTCATTTTTTTCTCCCAGAAAGAGAAGCCAATTTAATGATAGAATATTAAGGGTACAACTATTTTCTGACACACTAAATTGGCTTTTATAAAACTAGAAATTGAAATTATTACAAGGCATTATTGAACATTCACTTCCAGGCAAATGACAGCTTACCCAATAATCCCCACCAGATGTTCCCGGACAACTTCCCCCGCCAAAAGACATCTTAAAAGGTTGAGCAGGTAGAGCACTAGTGTTCTCTGCTGTTAGGAGTAAAATATTTACTCCTACTACAAGAAAGATGAAAAATCCGAGTATAATTCTTTTCAATCTTTTCATATTGTTATTCTCCATTAAGATTATTTGTTGATTTGTTTTTCTTTCGCCCCGCGGTGGCAAACTTTTTATGTACAAATACCAACCAAAGTGTTAGTGCGGTTAGTGTTAAATTTCTCAAAATCATTGTAATCCCAGACTCACTTCTTAAAACACTTCCAAAGCATCCGCAATCTTCATTTATGCCAATAGCTGTTCCGTAAACTGCAAACAGAAAGAAGAAGAAAAACAGAACCGTAACAATTGCTAATGTTAGTTTAACTTTGTAATTAAAAAGTATCATCGGGGCTAATGCAACTTCTATTATCGGTAGTACAGTTGCCATAGCAAGATTTATCTCATCAGAAAATTTAAATGCGGCTTTAAGGGTTTCTATTGTAGGGATAGGTTTCAATATTTTGGTAATGGCAGAGAAGAGAAGAAGTAATGCTATTAAATAGTAAATTAAAAACGGAATACGATTTATATACTCTATGTTTTTAACCATACCGCCCAAATTGGGACCCCTTTTATTTTCTAAAATTACAATAAAAAAAATCAACTCAATGTCAAGCGAAAAATATTATGTTCAAAACTTTTTTTGGTTACTATGCAAAAAGTATAGTTGAGAGTCTTGGTTATCTGTTTTTCTACTTCTTCCGGCATTGCATTAGGGTAAGTAGTTTGAATTATTGTAATGCCGGTGCAAAACTGGACTCTTGCTTTATCTAATTTATCTACGAGTCCGCGATAAAAAGGTATTTATGATGGAAAAATGTTTTGATTATTGCTCAAATTCAAAGCTCGAAAACTCAATTTGAGACTTTTTAGAGAGAACTCATAAATTAAAAATCTCATCCCGCAAGGCGGGACTTGTCGGCCGTATGGCAAACCTGCCTACCGCAGGCAGGTTTGCCTAATGGAAAATTTGGGCTTAACAACGCAATCCATCTTCCTTCAAATAAAATTCTTATTTTTGCTTCAACTCTAAGGATTAATTAGTATGAAATTTCATCTCGTTTCCGGCGCATGCGGATTTGTTGGGCGCAACACTGTTAAGCAATTATTAAAGAGAACAAACGATAATATAATTATGGTAGATGATCTTTCCGTGGGAACTCATCCATCAACTTGGCTGCAAGATACATCTTCAAAAAAAATTAAAGACATAGAAATTTTTGGCAAAGAAGAGCGCTTGTTCTTTTTCAAAATGGATTTTCGAAAATTTTTAACTAAGATACAAGAAGAGCCAAAGTGGCTCGAAATAGAATATGGTTTGAAGATTGAACGTTTTGGCGACACATTTCACTTTGCAGCAATTGTTGGCGGACGCGCAAAAATAGAAGGTGACCCGATGGCTGTTGCATTAGATTTAGCAATTGACGCCGAGTTTTTTAACTGGATTGCAAAAGCCAAACCGGAACGTGTATTGTATCCAAGTTCATCGGCCGCTTATCCAATTAATATGCAGACAGAAAGCGAAGCAGTTGCGCTTAAAGAAGCCGACATCAACATTGATGGCTTTACACTTGGAATGCCGGATTTAACTTACGGTTGGACAAAGATGACGGGCGAATTTCTCGCCAAGATTGCAGCACGCAATTATGGAATTTCTATTGTGTGCATTCGCCCATTCAGCGGTTACGGCGAAGATCAAGATTTAACTTATCCTGTTCCTGCAATCGCAATGCGAGCCGCTAAGAAAGAAGATCCTTTCGTTGTTTGGGGAACCGGACAACAAGGCCGGGATTTTGTTCACATTGATGATGTTATGGATTGTATGTTCTTGGCAATGGATAAAATAAAAGATGGTACAGCAATTAACATTGGCAGCGGAAGTTTGACTTCTTTCATAGATCTTATAAAAGTATTCAGCGGTTTTGCCGGATATGAGCCAACAATTAAACCTCTTGTTGATAAACCGATGGGCGTTCACTCACGCTATTGCGATATGTCTTTTGTTAAAAACACACTTGGCTGGGAACCGAAAATAAGTTTGGACGAAGGAATGAAACGCGTTTATAATGTTGCTGTTCAAAATGCAAAACGATAAACGGAAAAGGAAAAACGTGAAAGGTGAAAGGTCAAAAGTGAAATGTCAGAAGTGAAAAATCTTTTAGAATTTTCCATTATCAATTATCAATTTTCAATTACTTTATGAAGAAAGTTGTAATCTTTGGTCCGGGACCGCAGTTCAAAGGCGGAATAGCAAACTACACTACTTCGCTTGCTAAATCTTTAGATAAGCTTTGTGCGGAAGTAACTATAGTTTCATGGACACAGCAATATCCTTCAATCATTCCAAGAGATTTTATAGACCGTGCAAGCAAAAAAGATTTGTTCGAGGGAACGAATATTAAAGTTAAGTATGTAACTAACTACAACAATCCGCTTTCTTGGAATCGTACTGTAGCTGTGATTTCGGAAATCAATCCGGATGTTGTTGTGTTTCAATGGGCAATTTCTATACAAGGATTGCCGATTGGCTGGATTGCAGCCCGTGTAAAGAACCAATGCAAATGCGAAATAATTTTTGATCTTCATGTTGTAGCACAAAAAGAAGTTAGCTTAATTGATAAGCGGCTGCTTCGGTACGCACTTTCTAAACCACACAGTTTTATTGTTCACTCGCTAAAAACTTTTGAAGAACTGAAAAAGATTTTTCCTAAGCAAGAATTTATTCTTACGGAAAACAGAAAACGGGAAACGGAAAACAGAAAACGGGAAACGGAACACCAAAACGTGATTCAGCTTTATCATCCAGTGTATGATATGTTTCAGCATGATCCGAATTTTGATAAAGAAAAAATTAAAAAAGAGCTTGGTTTACGAAAATATGTTTTCCTTTTCTTTGGATTTATCCGAAAATACAAAGGATTACATAATGTTATTCCGGCTTTTGCTAAACTTGCAAAAGAAAGAGAGGACGTTTCTCTTCTTATTGTTGGCGAATCTTTTTGGAATACGTTAGATACGACAAAACTCAGCACTAGAATTAAGAAAGCAGTTTTTGGAGTCGCAAAGAAAATTCTTGTCCGCTCAGCCGATGATGAAAGCAATTACCGTCCGTTAGAGCTTATTAGTCAGCTTGGGATTAAAGATCAAACGGTTGTTGTTAACCGTTATGTAGGCAACGAAGAAGTGCCAAAATATTTTCAAGCAGCCGATTGCAATGTTTTATTTTACTTAGTTGCAACTCCGAGCGGTGTTGAATCAATCGCTTACAATTTCAATCTGCCAAGTTTAGCAACGCGAGTCGGTCATTTTCCGGAAACAATTAAACATGGTTACAACGGTTATTTAGCTGAGCCGGAGAACATTGACTCGATGTATGAAATGATGAAAGAATTTTTAATCAATCCGATTCCAAGCGAACGCGTGGCAGAGCAATATAAAAAGGTATTTCGGATGAAAAAATGCTTTGATTATTGCTCAAATTCAAAGTGCAAAAACTCAATTTGAGGCTTTTTAGAGTAGGCTCATAAATAAAATATGTGTCTTCGCGTTAATGCTTGCTATGCAGGTTTGCGAAATATTTTTTTCGCAAAGACACAATGAAAAAATGGAGTGCAAATGTCTAAGCAGCAGAAAAAAGTTTCTTCCGGATCGAACAAATCAAAAGAAATAGGTTTTTCACTCAGCAAATTAATCCCCGAAAAATTTCAAACACCAGTTCTATTGTTCATGCTCTTAATCTTAATCTTAATCTTCTTTTCCCCGGTCTTGTTCGGGGATAAAACCACTTCTGCCGGCGATTTGATTCAAGTAAAAAGTTTAAGAGAATATTCCAACAAAGAGAGAGACGGGCACTCACTTTGGAACCCGCATATTTTTTGCGGAATGCCGGCAGTTGTAACTTCTGCCTCGCCAAGAATGTTCGATTTAACTGCAGCGGCTTATTCTTATACTTCAAGAATTTATTCTGCAACTTTTACAGATTATAATGCTATTTATACTTTTAGTTTTGTTATTCTTGGTTTAACTGCGTTTTTCTTTATGAGAAGTTTTGGTGCCGGAAGATTACTAAGTTTTTTTGTAGCTGCCGCAGTCATATTTAGCACAGGAATTACAATGCTGTTTTATATTGGACACATTACGAAACTAATGAGCCTTTCCGTGCTTCCTTTTATTCTGATGATGCTATTCAAATTTCAAAAGAAAATAAAACTACTTGATGTGCTGCTTTTTGTTCTCGCTTTACATTTGCTTGCATTAGGTGCTCACGTACAAATAGTTTTTTACTTTGCTCTAACTGCAGCAATTTATTTTATCTTTTTTTTCATTCGCGCTTTTGTTTCTAAAGACACGGTCTTAAAGAAGCAACTCTTAAAGTCTGTAGGAATAACAACGGCTGCTGGCATAATTGCGCTCTCTATGTCGTTAGATACTTACTCTCAGATTTTAGAATATAAGCCATACTCAACTCGCGGAACAAAAAGCATAACCGAAACACAAGACACCGGTGCAGCAGCGATCAACAATTCCTATCAGTATGCAACAAGCTGGTCTTTCTCTCCTCAAGAACTAACAACATTAGTTATTCCATCTTACTTTGGTTTTGGCAATTCTGTTTATAAAGGCGAGCTTACTCAAAACCAAGAAGTTGAAGTAAACACTTACTTTGGGCAGATGGAAAGTGTAGATGCCGCAATGTACATGGGTATTGTAATTTTAGCACTTGCATTTTTTGCATTAATTACAAGGTGGCGCGAACCCAAAATTCAATTCTTTTCGATTGTTATTGCGTTGTTTGTCTTAATATCCTTCGGCAAAAATTTTCCTCTCGTTTATAATTTGCTTTATTACAACCTTCCACAGTTCGATAATTTCCGCGCACCGGTAATGATTTTGCATGTTCTGCAAATTGTCTTTCCTATTCTTGCCGGGCTTGGGGTAATGAAAATAATTTCGCTGCGAGAAGAGAAAAATATTACTATCGTAAAATCTTTAAGAATAGCAGCAATAATTTTTTCCGGCATCTTTGTTTTATCTCTTTTCTTTGGCGGAAGCATCAGCGGCTGGATGACCGACAGAATTAATACTTATGTAGCTTCACTTGGTCAATCTCCTCAAGGGCAGCAAATGGGGCAAATGTTTACTGCTTTAGCGCCATACATTAGCAATATGTTCCGCGGAGATTTTCAAATTGCATTTGCGCTATTAGCACTTACTTTTGGAATTAGTTACGCTTATGCTGCTTCTAAGATTAATAAAGAATTGCTTGTTGCTGCGCTTATAGTTTTTGCTTTGATTGATCTTTTTCGCATTAGCACGCGCGGTGCAAGCTATATTGACAAAGCACAGGCAGACCAGCTTTTCATTCAACCACAATATGTTTCTGCCATAAAGCGGCAGAATGATAAAGAGCCTTTCCGAATAATTAACTTAAAGCGGGAAGGAATGGGTTCGCTTAGCAACAACGCTAACCTAAATGTTTATTTTCTGCAAGAAGATTTTAGCGGCTACTCTGCCGTTAAGCCAAGAAGCTATCAAGATATTATGGATGTAGTTGGTCCGGTTAATATAACTTTATGGAGAATGCTTGGCGTTAAGTATGTTGTTGCTGATCAGCCTTTTGGCGCTGCTGGGTTTACGCCTATTCAACAAACCGAAAAAGAAATTGTTTATCGAAACGATACAGCACTTCCAAGAATTTATTTTGTAGAAGGTGTAGAAAAGAGAGCGCCTGCAGATATGTTAAATGAAATAAAGAGTGATTCGTTTGATCCGAAGAAATTAGCTTTTGTTGAAACGCTGGATTTCAAATTTGATAAAGCAGATTCAACTTCTGAATGCAAAATTGTTCAATATAAAGACGAGCATGTAATTGCAGAAGTAGACGCCAAAGGAAACAACTTCTTGTTTTTTGGCACAACTTATTTACCGGGATGGATAGCGTATGTAAATGGAGCCGAAACTAAAACCTATAAGGTTAATCATGGATTTATCGGAATAGTAGTTCCTCAAGGCAAACACAAAGTTGAATTTGTTTACGAACCGAAAGGTTTTACATTTGGCAAATATTTATCGCTTGCATTAAATGTGCTTCTGTTCATCGGAATTGGATTTGCGTTTTTCTTTTCCAGAAAAAAAGGAACACCGGAAAACAAATAAATGCTTGCTAAATTAAAAACCTCAATTCAGCAGTCGTTTATTTACAGCTTAGGCAGCGTGGCTGCAAAAGCTGTGGGCGTAATTTTACTTCCGCTCTATTTGCACAATCTTTCTGTTGCTGCCTTTGGTGTGTGGGATTTATTAGACACCACAATTCAAATTCTTACTGAAATTGTAATTCTTGGACAAGCGAGCGCAATAATTTTTCTGAATAACACCCAAGAGTATAAAGAGAAAAAATCTTCAACGCTGTACACGCTTACAGTTTTTGTGCTATTGTTAGGCTCTTTACTTGTCTTAATTACAGAAGCCGCTGCTTTTTATTTTCCTTCTTTGTTATCCGGTTCTTTAGTACGCATAGAATATATCCGGCTTTCTGCTTACATAATCTTGCTGAGAGTAATGAGCAACCTTTTCTTCGCAAAAGTAAGAGCCGAAGAGGAAGCAAAGTTTTACACAGCAATTAGTGTTGTTCGCGTTTTTCTTATAACTGCTTTCTCAGTTTATTTTATTGCAATCAGGCAGCTTGAAATTTTAGGCGGGTTATATGGATTTCTTTTTACCGAAGTAATTATAACCGGAATCCTTACAATAAAAGTAATTCCGCAAATGAAACCAAAGTTTAACAGAGAGATTCTTTCAAAAGCAGTAAAGTTTGGTTTTCCGCTTGTGTTTAGTTCGCTAGGATTTATGCTTTTAAATTTGAGCGACCGTTACATTATTAAGATTTTGCTTGGCGCTGCCGATGTTGGTATTTATGGACTTGGCTACCGTGTTGCAGGTGTTCTTAACATGTTTTTAATTCTGCCGTTCAGTTTAAGTTTAATGCCTCTCGCATATAAATATTTTGGCAAGCATGATGACAAGCGTTTCTACAGCAAGTTGATGACATATTCTACTTTTATGTTTGTCTGGGGATTCGTTTTTATCTCTTTGTTCAGCCCGGAAATTGTGCGTCTGGTTGCCGGCAAAGGTAATTACGATTCGGCATTCTTGGTAGTTCCAATAATCCTGCTTTCTTATGTTTTTAGCGGTATGCGGTTAACAGTGCAGCTTGGAATGCTTTTAACAAATAATACAAAGTACATTGCGTGGATTACACTATCTGCCGCTCTGCTCAACATAGTTCTCAACTTTCTATTTATCCCTATGTTTGGAATTATTGCCGCAGCCGTAAACACACTAATTTCTTTTGTACTGTTTTATTGCGTCTCTCAATTTATATCGGATAAACACTTCAAAATTCCTTACGAAAACGGTAAGCTTGTGTTAATGATAATTGTCGGCTCGGTTTTATCTTGTTCGGTTTACGTGATTACAGAAATCGGCATTGTAGGCATTCTTTTTAAGTTGTTTCTTACCGCTATTTTTCCTGTTGTTTTGTTTGCATTCAAGTTTTATGAAAAAGCAGAGCTTGAAATTTTGCTAAACCCACATAAGTTGAAAGATTTTTTATTTAGTTTGTTTAGTGGTAATAAAAATGCTCAGGCAGAACAAATTGTAGAAGAATGAAGAAGGTATTAATTATAACATATTATTGGCCGCCTTCAGGCGGAATAGCGGTTCACCGATGTTTAAAGTTCGCTAAATATTTGCGCCAGTTTGGATGGGAACCGGTAATTCACACTGCCACTGGCGCAGAATATCCTGTTCTTGATGATGGAAATTTCAAAGATGTTCCTTTAAATGTAGAAGTTATCAAAACAAAAATTTGGGAACCGTTTAACCTTTTTAAGCTGTTTACCGGAAAAAGAAAAGAAGAGCGCATTCACAATGTTTTTCTTGAAGAAGATAAGCCAACTCTCGCTCACACAATTGGAATTTGGATTCGGGGAAATATTTTTATTCCCGATGCGCGCAAGTTTTGGATTAACCCGAGTGTAAATCATCTTACAAAATATCTTAAAGACAATCCAGTTGATGTTTTGTTTACTAACGGTCCACCGCAAACCAACCACATGATTGCTTACGGCGTTAAAAAGAAGTTTAATATTCCGTGGCTTGCGGATTTTCAAGATCCGTGGACACAAGTAGATTACTTTCCGCAGTTAATGTTAAATCCCATTTCGCTTAAAATTCACAAAGCAATGGAGCAGCGCGTTTTTAAGAATGCCGATAAAGTTACAATTTGCAGCAACACTTGGAAATACGATCTCGAATCTATTGGCGCAAAAGATGTTGGCGTTATCGTTTGGGGATATGATGAAGACGATTTTAAGAATATTAACGTTGAGCTATCGCCTAAATTTACATTAAGCCATTACGGAAGCTTGGGCCCTGATAGAAACCCAAAAACTCTCTGGAAAGCTTTATCAATTTTAACAAATGAAAATAACGGGTTTGCCGAGGATCTCGAAATTGAATTAGCCGGCTTTATCGGTCACTCGATATTAGACGAAATGGAATCTCGCGGACTAAAAAAGAATTTAGTTTTATTTAATCATCTTACGCGCGAAGAAACTTTGGAAAGAATGCACCGCTCGCAAGTTCTTTTATTGATCTTGAACGACATGCCAAATGTAAACGGAAGGTTACCCGGCAAACTTTTTGAATATCTTGCTTCACGAAGACCAACACTTGTAATTGGTCCTGAAGAAAGCGATGCTTCAAAAATAGTTAATAGTGTTAATGCAGGCTGCACTTGCAATTTTAATGATCTCGCCAAAACGATAGAAACAGTTAGAGAGTTGTATCAAAAATTTAAGGAAGGGAAACTAACGGCTAATCAAACAGATATTTCTCAATACTCAAATAGAAACTTAACAAAGCAACTTGCCGGTTATTTAGATCAAATTATTAAACAATGAAAAAAACAAAAGTTTTATGTTTTACCGATGATGCAATTGGGCGCGATGTTGAGATGCTTCTTCCGCTTCGTTATTTTGCCGAGCGTTTTCTAAACTGCGAGTTTTATCACGCGCTCAATATCGAAATACATCAAATCTACCGCATTAAGCCGGATGTTATTCTTCAAGCCAACACAATTGGCAGCAATCTCTATTTTGAAATTTCTCGAATTGCGCATAAACAGAACATCCCTCTTTTTGCACTTATCTCCGAAGGAAATTTTAGAACAGATGGTTCGTTCGATTACTGGGGATTTAACCGCGATAAAAAATTTTATCAAGATTATGTTTGTTGCTGGAGCGAAAGAACCGCTTCGTTTCTCAAAGAAAAAGAACCGCAGGAAGCCGGGCGCATTGTTGTAACCGGTGGCGTTGGCTTCGATAGATATGTTATCTACAAATTTTTAGATAGAAAAGAATTTTTAAGAAATTATAACAAAGAAGGTTTCGAGAAAATTATTGGTTATGCAGGCTGGGCTTTCGGCAAGCTAGATCATCCACGCGGAAGAGATGAGCTGCTATTTTGGGCTAAAGGAGATGAAAGCAAATTAAATTGGATTGAAAAGCAGCGTTGTTTGGTAAGAGATATTTTACGCGAGGCAATTGAAAAAAATCCCGATACTCTTTTTGTATTAAAACAGCACCCGCAGGAAAATGCACCAGAAAGACCCGTGCCGGTAAAAAACGAAATGAGTGAATTAACAGGCTATAATAATGTTTTGTACTTGTGTGCAGAAGAATCAATTCACGATTTGATTAGCGTTGCCGATTTATGGACTTGCTTTGAATCCACAACTGCTCTGGAAAGCTGGTTGATGAGCAAGCAAACTATATTTATAAATCCAGACCCGAACTTTAACCGCGACGAACTTTATAAAGGCTCGCCTCTTGTTAAATCCTACAAAGAATTTCAGAGTATGATTAGTGAATTTTATGATTCAGGCAAAATAGAATCCTTTGGCGCACATGAAAAATCAAAAAATAGAAATGAACTCATAAAAAACATTATTGGCTTTGGAGATGGATTTAACCACATTCGAGCCTCAAAATATTTTGCACAAACGGTTTCTAATTCTCAATTCTCAATCCGCCATACAAACTCGCATCGCTTGGCACGAGCCGCCCGCCTTGCCGAAGACCGCAAGACGAGACAGGAAGCGGGCGGCGGACAAGTTCTCAATTCTCAATTCCATTTTTGGCATTGGTTAGTTTTTATATTAATAAGAATTGCAGCGCCCTTCTACAATCGTAAAGTTTATTCTAAAATCTACAAAGCAAAAAAACATCTTTGGGTTTTTGAAAATTACAGAATGGAAAAACTTAATAAGCTCTATGCAAAGTATGTTCCTTATTTCGATGAATTCTACAAAGCGCATAATATCGAAAAGAAGTTTTTAGATAGAAGATTATTTTAGTTCCGGCAAATAGACTTTCTGCACATTTATCAAACCAATAATTTTCCTAAATTTGTTAAGTTATTAGAAGCACAAAAGGAGTTTCGCTGAACAAAATTTACTCATACGGAAAGCAGTTAATTGATGATGATGACATTCGCGCAGTTGTTGAAACACTCAAGGGCGATTGGTTAACTCAAGGTCCATCGGTTCAAAAATTTGAATCTACGCTCGCCGAGAAATTTGGCAGCAAGAATGCGTGTGCAACCGCTAATGGCACAGCAAGCCTGCATCTTATAGCTTTAGGATTAGATTGGAAAAAGGATGACATAATTATTACCTCTCCAATAACTTTTTTAGCAAGCGCAAATTGTGCTGTTTATATAGGCGCAACTCCAGATTTTGTGGATATTGATGAAACTACTTACACTTTAGATACCAATAAATTAGAAGAGAAGTTAAAACGGTACGCATCGAAAGGTAAAAATGTGAAAGCCGTTGTAGCGGTTGATTACGCCGGACATCCGTGTAATTGGGAAAAGCTAAAATCACTTCAAGATAAATTTGGCTTTCAGTTGGTAAACGATTTCTGCCATGCGCCCGGTGCAGAGTACAATAACGATGTTCAATACGCCGCCAAATTTGCAGATGCTGTAAATATGAGTTTTCATCCCGTGAAACATTTTACCACCGGAGAGGGCGGCGCAGTATTATCAAATAATTTTGAATTAGATAAGCGCGTTAGAACTCTAAGAACGCACGGAATGACTAAAGACGAATCCGTTTTGGAAAAGAATGATGGTCCTTGGTATTACGAAATGCACGAAGTCGGATTCAATTACCGGATTACAGATTTTCAATGTGCGCTAGGGCTAACCCAGCTTTCAAAACTAAGCTCGTTTGTAGAAAAGAGAAGAGAAATTGCAAAGTATTATGATGCAGCTTTGGCGAAAGATGAAAGATTAATTTTGCCTCAAGTTGCGTCAAACGTTAAACATGCATATCACCTTTATCCGCTTCAAATAAAGTTTGACGAAATAAACATTACGCGCAAAGATTACTTTGCAAGATTAAGAGCCAACAGAATTCTTGCTCAAGTTCATTATGTGCCGGTTCATCTGCAGCCATTCTACAGAAAAAACTTTGGCTTTAAGCCTGGCAGCTTACCAATTGCAGAAAAATTTTACGAGCGCGAAATATCTATTCCTATGTATGCTTCACTTGATAAAAGCGACTTGGAATATATTTCCTACAAACTAATTGAATGCTTGTGTTAAATGAAAGTCTCAATTATTACAGAAGGATACGATAAAACTGGCTACGGGCACATAACTCGCTGCCTCGCTTTATATCAAGCGTTTGAACTTAGAAATATTATTCCCGCTTTTTATGTTAATGGAGATGAAGGCAGTTTATCTTTCTTAGCAGATACAAATCACGAAATTATTAATTGGTTAGAAAATCAAGACACTCTTTTTAGAAAGATTATCAACAGCGATGTAGTAATTGTTGATTCTTACTTAGCGCCTAAAGAATTTTATAACAGAATTTCTCTTGTTACTCCTACTCCCGTTTTTATTGATGATTTTGTTCGGTTGGAATTTCCAAACGGCATAATTATTAACGGACTTATTAATGCTGAAACTTTGGGCTATTTTCCTAAATCGGAGCGCACTTTGCTCTTAGGAACAAAATACGCCTCACTTCGAAAAGAGTTTTGGGAGGTTGGCGAGCGTCCATTCAGACTCGATATTCAAAACATCTTGTTAACCTTCGGCGGTCAAGATATCGAAAACTTAACGCCAAGAGTTTTACGCATGCTTTCACGAAATTTTCCAAATATGCGCAAGCGTGTAATTGTTGGCGGCGGCTTTATAAACGAAGACCAGATAGAGCAAGCAAAAGATGTAAACACAGAAATCTACAAAGCTCCTCTGCCTCAAGAACTTGTTAAGTTGATGCACGACAGCGATCTTGCCTTAACAACCGGCGGACAAACAATTGTTGAACTTGCGAGAGTTGGCGTTCCAACAATTGCAATTTGTGTCGCAAAAAACCAGATATTAAACATGAACGGCTGGGTTAAAGAAAAGTTTTTACAAGCTGAGCTTACACACAATCAGCCAAATTTAGAAAATCGTTTATTGCTTTTGATAAATAGCTTCCGTAAGAAACAGCCGAGAGAATTAGCTGCAAAAATAGGGAGACAAAAAGTAGATGGCAGCGGTGCAAAAAGAGTTGTTCAGCATTTAATAGAAAAATATGCTGGCAAAAGCGGTTTTTATTTTAGAAAAACTATTAATAGAGATTCTGCTTTACTCTTTAATCTGATTAATGACAAATTAGTTAGAGCAACTTCAATTTACGAAATGCCTCTTAAATGGGGAGATTACCTTGATTGGTTCAGCGGTAAATTAATGGATGATGATTGTTACTTCCTTCTTGCATTTACAACTTCAGATCAATTTATTGGTCAAATAAGATTTGATATAAAAGGATATTACGCCGAGATAAACACAAGCATCCATCAAGACTGGCGCGGCAAAGGAAACACAAAATTAGTTGTATTTAATGCTTCGTATAAATGCTTCTATGAAAAGCCAAACGTAGGCTACATACACGCTTTCGTGAAGCCGCAAGATTCACAATCGCTTGCACTTTTTACTCAAGCAGGTTATGTTTTAGCCGAAAGAACAACTATCAACAACCAAGAAGTAATTGTTTGCAAACTACAAAGACCGAGGTAATTAATTAAGATGGATACTTCATTTGATAGTAACGAGCATTTTAGTTTTTCTACAGAAAATAACGAGACAATTCTTTTAAGAAACGCAGCCTTTAATGATGCAAATCTTATTTTCGATTTATCAAACGAAGATTCAGTTCGAGCAAATTCTATTAACCAAAATATAATTGCTTGGGAAGAACACTTAAGCTGGCTCTCTAACAAACTTAATAACAGCAATTGCTTTTTTCTGCTCGCCTTTACAAAAGAAAGTCGGTTCATTGGGCAAATAAGAATAGATACAAACATTGATGAAGCAATAATTGGCATAAGCATCTCACAAGAGTTTCGCGGAAAAGGCTTATCAACCCAATTACTTATGAATTCTGCTAAACTATACTTCGAGAAATTCGCTTCTATAAACAACATAACCGCCAAGATTAACAAAAACAACGAACCCTCAATAAATACTTTTATAAAAGCCGGCTATGTATTTTCTCATACAGAAAATATTAACAATAACGAGTTCTTGGTTTTTAGGTTGGTAAGAAACAATGAAGTTTAATATCAATAACAGATTGATTGGTGAAAACAATCCCGTTTTTATTATTGCGGAGTTATCTGCTAACCACAATCAAAATTTCGAGATTGCGTTAAAAAGCATAAAGGCAATTAAAGAATGCGGCGCAGATGCTGTTAAACTTCAGACTTATACTGCCGATACGATTACGATAGATTGCGACAACGAATATTTCCAGATTACGCATGGAACGATTTGGGACGGAACTACACTTTACAAACTTTACCAGCAAGCATATACTCCTTGGGAGTGGCAGCCGAAGCTAAAAGAATATGCCGAAAGCATTGGTTTAATTTGCTTCTCTTCTCCGTTCGATAAAACCGCAGTAGATTTTTTAGAAAAGATGAATGTGCCCGCTTACAAAATTGCTTCCTTCGAAATCGTTGATATTCCATTGATTGAATATACTGCTTCGAAAGGCAAGCCAATTATTATTTCTACCGGAATTTCTACCGAAGATGAAATTAAAGAGGCAGTTGAATCTTGTAAAAAAATGGGAAACGATCAGATTGCTTTGCTTAAATGTACATCGGAATACCCTGCTCCAATTGAAGAAGCAAATCTTCTTTCTATTCCTTACTTAAAAGAAAAATACAAAGTGGTTGCCGGTTTATCAGATCATACTTTGGGAGTAACAGCTTCAATTACTGCTGTTGCTTTAGGCGCAAAAATTATTGAAAAACATTTTATTTTGGATAAAGCAATCGGCGGACCAGATTCTTCATTTTCTTTAGAACCAAATGAATTTAAGCAATTAGTTACGGTAATTAGAGAAGCTGAAAAATCTTTGGGAAAACCTACTTTTGAATTAACAGAGAAAATTAAAAAAAGCAGGCATTTCTCAAGATCATTATTTGCAGTAAAAGATATTCTCAATGGCGAAATACTTACAGAAGATAACGTAAAATCAATTCGTCCGGCTGGCGGATTGCCGCCAAAAGAGTTACACAAGATACTTGGTAAAAAAGCTGTTCAAAATATTGTTAAAGGCACACCAATAAATTGGAATTTGATTGAGTAGTATAGCGCCCGACAAAACAACTGCTGTTATTATTCAAGCGCGGCTTGGTTCTACAAGGCTTCCCGGCAAAGTGTTAAAGGAACTTTGCGGTAAACCAATTCTATGGCATGTTTGGAATAGATTGTCTCACTCACAAAATGTTGATGAAATAATTGTTGCTACAACTATTCTTCCAGAAGATAACTCAATTCAATCTTTCTGCGAAGAATATAAAATTCCATTTTACCGCGGCAGTTCTAACGATGTATTAAGACGTTATTATGAAGCAGCAAAAAAAATCAATGCGCAAACCATTATAAGAGTTACTGCCGATTGCCCGGTTATTGACCCAACAATAATTGGCAAGATGATAGAAACTTACCATCTTGGTAAAGCAGATTATTTGAGCAATTGTATAACAAGAACATTTCCGCGTGGATTAGACGCGGAAATTTTTTCGTTTTCTGTACTTGAGCGCGCTCACTTCGAAGCAGTTCTTCCTTACGAAAGAGAACATGTTACTCCGTTCATTTACCAGCGCCCGGAATTATTTACTCAGAAAAATTTTTCGAACACCGAGGATATTTCATTTCATAGATGGACAGTTGATACAGAAGAAGATTATGAATTAATTAAATTCATTTACGACTCGCTTTACCATAAGAAAGAAATTTTTCTGCTTGATGACATACTTTGTTTGTTTAGAGACCGCCCCGAGTTAATTAAGCTCAACCAGCATATAGAACAGAAAAAGCTTGGCGATTAGCATGAAAATCGGTCGCCACTTCTGAGCTTAGATTAGCAAAAGGTACAAGTTCTCAAAACCAACATGGTGTGTAAAAAGAGAAGCAAAACAGCTTTTCGTTCATGATAGATTAGAATGAAACTCTTCACCAAAAGCTCTTACCAGCCGAGTGATTGGTTAGAGTTGCTAAAAGTTGCGGCACCAAAGAAGGCGAGTTGCGCGACATCTGCCAAAACGAATTTTGTTATTCGGCATTCTCTACTGGTAGATATATTATTTCTACGGAATTATCGGCGCTATCTCTGGTTCGAGATTATTACTTCTTGTGTGTTGTATCTTCTTTCTTCAAATTAGCGGCAACTAACCAGTAACTGTAGTTTAAGAAAAGACTGTTTGTTTCTTTAACTCTTTCGTTTTCTTCTAAGCTTTACATTACGCAATCTTTATTAGTTTTCTCTTTTTCAGCATCTAATTTTTTTCTTATTGTTATTTTTCACCCAACGGTGCTTTTTTCAACTATTTTGGCGATCACAACCAGAGGCTTTTTCTTTTCCATACTGGAGCTATGAAATGTAGAGCTAAATCTTATTACAACCATTTTATTAGCGAAATGCTATTAGTATTTTTGTGTTGAAAGTAGGAAGATAAAAAATTGATTAAAATCAACGAAATATATAAATCTATACAAGGCGAAAGTTCAAAAGCAGGACTTCCGTGTACTTTTATACGTTTAACTTATTGCAATCTCCGCTGCTCATATTGCGATTCCGAATATTCTTTTTACGATGGAACGGAAATGGAAATTGAAGAAATTCTTTCCGAAATTAAAATGTTAGAGTGCAATCTGGTAGAAGTAACCGGCGGCGAGCCGTTGTTTCAAAAAGAATGCCTTGATTTGCTGAAAAGGCTTTGCGATGAAGGATACGAAGTTATGCTGGAAACCGGCGGAAGTTTGCCTATTGAAAATGTTGATAAACGAGTGATGATTATACTCGATCTCAAATGCCCTTCCAGCGGTATGATGAAAAAAAATCTTTATGAAAATGCTTATCATCTAAAACAAATAGATGAAATAAAATTTGTAATTGGAACAAAAGAAGATTACCAATGGGCAAAAGAGAAAATGGAAGAATTCAACTTATACCAAAAATGCTCTATACTTTTTTCCACCGTCTTTGGAGAGCTGAGCCCGCAAACTTTGATTGAATGGATTTTAGAAGATAATTTACACGTAAGATTCCAGCTTCAATTGCATAAGTATATTTGGGATCCTAAAACAAAAGGTGTTTAAATGAAAATTGCTAAAGAATATAGTTGGGAAATGGGGCACAGACTTCCGTTTCACGAAGGAAAGTGTAAAAACCTGCACGGGCATTCTTATAAATGTATGGTAGAAATTAGCGGCGAGCCGGATGCAAACGGAATGGTTTTAGATTATTATGATATGAAGACGATCATTCAGCCGATAATTGATGAGCTTGACCACGCATTTATGGTTTACTCTGAAGATAAAGAAGTTTTTGAGTTCTTGGATAAAATTAGCTCGCGCAAAGTTGTAGTAGATTTTCAATCAACCGCTGAGAATATTTGTTTGTATTTGTTGAATAAGATCAAAGAAACAAACTTGCCTAAGAACATAAAATCTATAAAAGTAAAAGTATTGGAAACAGAAAACACTTACGCAGAAGAAGAAGTTGGTTTATAAATAAATTTGGAAAAGTAAATGAGCGCAAAAATTGTTTGGACTAAAATAGACGAAGCACCGGCGTTGGCAGCATATTGCTTTTTGCCGGTTGTAAAATCTTTTGTAAAAGAAACAGGTATTGAAGTTGAGTTAAAAGATATTTCGTTAGCTGGCAGAATTATCGCCAATTTTCCGGAGCATCTTACTGATGAACAAAAGATTCCAGATTATCTCGCGGAGCTTGGAGAACTTGCAAAAACGCCCGAGGCAAACATCATCAAACTGCCAAACATAAGCGCCTCGGTTCCGCAATTAACAGCAGCAATTAAGGAATTACAAGCAAAAGGTTACATTCTACCGGATTATCCCGAAGTTCCAAAAACAGAAGAAGAAAAAAACATTAAAGCTAAATACGCTAAGATTCTTGGCTCGGCAGTTAATCCCGTTTTAAGAGAAGGAAATTCTGACCGTCGTGCTTCGGCATCGGTTAAAAAGTTTGCTCAAAAATATCCCCACAAAATGATGAAACCTTGGCCAGATTCCGGTTCTAAAGCGCGTGTTGCTCACATGAATCAAAAAGATTTTTATGGAACTGAGAAATCTGTTACGATGAGCAACGATGAGATTGCAAAAATTGAGTTTGTTGATTCACTCGGAAACATTACTTCACTTAAAGAAAAAGTGAAGCTGATAAAGGGTGAAGTAGTTGACGCCTCAGTAATGAACATTAAAGAATTAAGGAAATTTTATGCAGAGCAAATTGAAGAAGCAAAGAAAGACAGTGTTCTCCTTTCTCTTCACTTAAAAGCAACAATGATGAAAGTTTCTGACCCGATAATGTTTGGGCACGCTGTTTCGGTTTATTTCAAAGATGCTCTTGAGAAACATGCACAAACATTAAAGGAAATAGGTGCAAATGTAAACAACGGATTGATGGACGTACTTGAGAAGTTGAAAAAACTTCCCGATGAAAAGAGGTACGAAATTGAAGCCGATATAAACAAAGCCTTTGAAACTCAACCTGAGCTTGCGATGGTTGATTCGAGAATTGGAAAAACAAATCTGCACGTTCCCAACGATGTTATAATTGATGCCTCAATGCCAAATATTGTTCGCGACGGAGGAAAAATGTGGAACCGTAAGGATGAATTG
>WPAE01000447.1 GCA_009773205.1 Ignavibacteria bacterium | reverse complement strand
ACAAGATAATATAACAAGATATTATCTATAATATCATTGAAAAAGGAGGATAATATATCGAGAAAGTAAAGAAAACACTGTTTAAAGGTATGCTTTAACAAGAAAATTGAAGACTAATTTATAAATAGAGAAGAGATTAAATAGAGTAAAGTAAAGTCTTTTAAAGAGGATTAATTTACCAGCGAATATGAAGCCTACCGTTATAAATTTATGATAGTTAATCGAGAGATTAAAGTAAAGTCTTTTAACCGGGATGATTTAACAACAGCATTTGAAGTCTAATTATAGAAATAGAGGAGAGATTAACGAGAGAGCAAATTAAAGTCTTTTAAATGATTATTTAATAATAAATTATGAAGACTTTCATAGTAAAAAGAGGATAGATTATCGAGAGATTAAATAAAAGTGATTTAAATGGGATGAATAGATTATCGAGAGATTAAAGTAAAGTCTTTTAAACTGGTTGAGTTCAAAACAGAATATGAAGTCTAATTATAGAAAAAGAGGAGAGATTAACGAGAGAGTAAAGTAAAGTCTTTTAAATGATTATTTAATTATAGAATATGAAGACTATCTAGATGGTAATGTAAAGTCTTTTAAACGGGATTATTTAACAAGACAATATGCAGTCTAGTTTTAGTAAATGAGGATTGATTAATGGGAGAGTAAAGTAATGTCTTTTGAACAAAATAATATAACAAGATATTATCTATAATATCATTGGTATAAAGAAAACACTGTTAAAAGGTATGCTTTAACAAGATAATAGAATACTAATTTTAGAAATAGAGAAGAGATTAACTAGATTAAAGTAAAGTCTTTTAAATAGTTTTAATTACCCAGAGAATATGAAGCCTACCGTTATAAATTTTGTAGAGATTATCGAAAGATTAAAGTAAAGTCTTTTATGAAGTCTAATTATAGAAATAGAGGAGAGATTAACGAGAGATCAAATTAAAGTCTTTTAAATGATTATTTAATAATAAATTATGAAGACTTTCATAGTAAAAAGAGGATAGATTATCGAGAGATTAAAGTAAAGTGTTTTAACCGGCATGATTTCAAAACAGAATATGAAGTCTAATTATAGAAATAGAGGAGAGATTAACGAGAGAGGAAAGTAAAGTCTTTTAAATGATTATGTAATTATAGAATATGAAGACTATCTAGAGGGTAAAGTAAAGTCTTTTAAACGGGATTATTTAACAAGACAATATGCAGTCTAGTTTTAGTAAATGAGGATAGATTAATGTGAGAGTAAAGTAATGTCTTATGAACAGCATAATATAACAAGATATTATCTATAATATCATTGAAAAAGCAGGATAGAAAATCGAGAGTTTAAAGAAAACACTGTTTAAAGGTATGCTTTAACTAGAAAATATGAAGGCTAATTTTAGAAATAGAGAAGAGATTAACGAGAGAGTAAAATAAAGTCTTTTAAACAGGATAATTTTACCAGAGAATATGAAGCCTACCGTTATAAATTTTGG
>WPAE01000125.1 GCA_009773205.1 Ignavibacteria bacterium | reverse complement strand
ACGTGCTCTGCTTGGTTGCCAGACAAGGGATATAGTTCCTATTAGCTGGCTTATCCTTTCAGATTTTCAGATAACCTCCAACTCTCCAGAAAATTTGACGCTTGTTATGTCGGGGGGGGGGGTTGGGGTTGACCCCACTGCACCCCCACAACTCCCCTGGTGGCAGACCCCCGGCGACCAAAACAGAGGTGCGAAAAATTGTAATAGTAAGCATACGTGGGCGCGGGGGGGATGGGGGAATCCCCCCCAACTGCCGCGGGTCCGGCGAAAATCAGGCAAGGGGTCCGGGCGGTAACGGTATAGGGTGTCCAATGAGGCGAAAAATAGGTAGGATAGGAGGTCCGACGGTCGGCAGGGGGTCCGACGGTCGGCAGGGGGTCCGTGGCAAGATTAAAATGTTCATACCAACAGATTATAAGAGCATTTTAATGACTTTTATGGTAGAATTCGCTAAAAATCGATGACATCTAAATAGGCTTAACTCTATTTACTACTGTTTTTCTTCAGAAAAGCTTAATTTATATTGATTTTGAAGGGGGTCCGGGAAACAAAAATCGATTTTGACTTGGGGTCCGTGCGAAAATGCAAAACACGTTTTGACAGGGGGTCCGAGCCGAACCAATCCCCCCCCCCAACCCGACCTACCCTGCCCACGTATGATAGTATACAAGCTAGAGGCAAAATTACACAACCCGCTTGAACCAGAACGAACGTAGATGACAATTTTCTATGCAAAAATGCATTTACACTCCATTTTTGACCATCGGAGCGCATCCTTGAAACTAGAAACAATTTCGCCGCGAAACGCCTTAAAATGAGAATTTTCGGAAATCGATTTTGTTCCCCCTCCCCCTCCCCCGCCCCCTCCCATGGGGGTCCAACCATGCCCACCAAAACTGAAAATTTTAAAATAGTTTTTCGAAAAAATAAGAAAGTTTTGTAATCTGTTCAATTTTTCGTAGAAAAAATTGATTTTTTGTGCAAGAAAAATGTTGATATTTATGAAAAAGGATTCATTTCCTTATAGCTTGAATCGTTTTAAAAAATGAAACTTCGCTACCGTCCGGGGTGCCTTCGCCCCCGGACCCCATGCGGGGGGGAGCGCCTGATAGCCGTTTAGTGCCCGGGCGTCCCCCTCCCCGAAAAATCCTAGCGACGCCTCTGACCACCACCCTTGCTTATTTGTAAATGACTGCCATGAGGCCACCTCCACGTGGTGGCAGTTGGAAACACCCTCTTTTGGGGTGGCTAACGGCCTCAACTTGTCCTTAAAGTCCTAATCTAATCAATCGAAAATAAAAAAAGAAATAATTATTATTCAACTTTTCCGGTTTTAAGTTTCAATTTTGAAAATTAAATTTCCGGCAAATATTTCCATTTTTGGTAATTTTTTTGGAATATATGCAATTTTTACAAAATATTTTAAAATTTAACTATTTTTTCCGAAATTTAGGCAAAAGTTTAGTAATATGCATTTGTATGTAATCGGATGGCGGAGCTCCGCAGCTAGCGAATTTATCAAAAATTTTGTCGAAAAATCAACGGAATCCTGTAATAATTATAATTTACTATTGTAAATCATTCAAAAAATTTCTATCAATTTTTATCAACCGATCAAAATTTTTAATTTTAAATTACCGATATCGACAAATTTCTTGAAAATATTTCTACCTTCCGGGGGTCTGCCACCAGAACACCACATGATAGCTTGTCCAAATTATATTTCTTGTTTTTCCCATATTGAAAAAACGTTTGTCTGCCCGAAAATAAAGAAAAAAATTTCACGAAATTTGGCATTTTTCTAGAATTTTCTCAATAACACCAAATAGTTTTGATTTTAGTGCACATTTTTTAAAAAATTAACCCAAATTTTAGGGCTTTTCCCAGTAGTAAAATTTCGTTCCTCCACGAAAAATCGGAAAGCCTAAACATTTTCACAGCTACTCAACCGAAAAATCCAGCATAAATTCAAGACGTAGATATGAGCGGATTTAGCGTATAAATCCGACTGGTTTGGATAAAGAGCCGCCAGTAAAGGGACACATTTCAAACAAATCATGCCAATTGAAGATTTTTCGTCCAATTTTGAAATAAAAGCGTCGTTTTGGAGCGTTTAGTATCTCATTCGTTAAGGAAGCATATAAAAAGCCGGTTGTAACTGGCCAGTCCGTTTGAGCCAAATTCTATAGCAAATAAACGAGATACGGTTATCTATAATCTGACACAAGGATGAGCAATAAATTCTTTGTTTGGTAGCTAGGGGAGAATCAATAGGGTCACCTTAGTACACTAGCTTGCTTGGTTAGATTGCCATTTAAAAAACAGCTTGAAACTGGCCAGTCCGTTCTAGCCCAATTTTATCTGAAATAAACCAGATAGGGTCCTCTATAATCTGATTCAAGGGCAATATAAATGAATTCTTTGTTAGGGAGCTATGGCAGAATCAATGTCACAACGTTAGTAC
>WPAE01000446.1 GCA_009773205.1 Ignavibacteria bacterium | reverse complement strand
TGTGTTACAAGTTAATACACATTAGCATATAGGCCCCACTTCTAGTTCATTTGTGAACATCGCTCACAAACAGTTCATGTACATGTTTAGTTTTGGAAAAACCATGACGTAATCTACACTAATGACCTTTGCGAACTGCAAGGTCGAGTGCATCTACTGGACCTAAACTACACTCATGACATTTGCGAACAGCAATGTCGAGTGCATCTAATGGAAAAAACAATCCTACAGTTCTAGGGTTAGCAACTAACTAACTTGAACACTGATCACTAAACCATAGATCTCCTCACTTGTGTAGACTACTTGCAAAGCAATAGTATATAAAGGAGTGTGAGGTCGTGAAACAGTTTAGTTTTAATTTTATTAATGATTTAACAATGTATCAACAAACAAAGAAAGAGATTCAAACAATAATCAACTTCGCACCTGAGAGAGTGCAATTCCGAAAGGACACTGCTTTGTCACAGGCTCATCCTACATTCAGTTCAATTTATGTTGACAAAGTACCAGTTAAACATTTAGTGACACAGAGAAGAGATAAGGGAGCCAGCAACTTAACAAAGCATGAGCTTTCGAAGCACAAACTGAACAAAGAATGTGTCAAGCGAATTGAGAAGGTCGGATTTGAAAATATCACAATCAAGAAGAATAAAAGGAAACACGAGGAGAAACATCACATTAAAGGCTCAATGAAGAAGAGATTCGAGGAGAAGCATAAGAAGAAAACAATGAGTTCAAGCAGGTCTGACAATTGTGGACAAGCACAAAAAAGAAGTGCGAATGAGAAAGTAGAAGAAACTATTGCAACTGATTTGAAAGAAAACAATTAGAGTGATTAAATTTAACAGAAGTTCATTACATATCTGATTCAGTTTCCATTATTCATTTGCTAAGTAATACATTTCATTATCAATTTGAAAAGATTGTATAATGCATTGAAGGAATAAATAAATAAATAAAAAAAAACATACGGCACGAGTACGTACCTTGATACCAGTAGTCGAAGATATTGAAGTAGAGGAAGACCACTTCGACGGGACCAACGTTGGTAGTAAATAGTTTTTTAACGACTGTTGTAGGAGAGGAAGACCCCTACCACGGCACCAACGTTGGTAGTAAATAGTTTTTTAGTAAGCAAGCGGCAAAGCTTTTTGAGACAGCGGCCGGTGGGCGGCGGCGGCGCGGCGCCCGGCTGGCGGCCGGCGGCGGCGCGGCGCCCGGCTGGCGGCCGGCGGCGGCGCGCGCGCGAGTTAGCAAAGGCAAAAGCTTTCTC
>WPAE01000124.1 GCA_009773205.1 Ignavibacteria bacterium | reverse complement strand
AACAATTATTGAAAAAAGAAAAAAATTAATTAAGAGTCTAATTGATGAAGCACGGACAAAGAACCATGTAATTGAAGTGGAAACAAATGAATTAGTAACGATAATTCTAGGATTTATTCGTTTGGTTATTCTGGAATGGAGAATGGGTGGTTTTTCTTTTTCACTTTCACAGCGCGGGAAGAAAGCTGTTAGTACAATTGAAAAATTATTAACAATCAAATGAACTATTTTTTTTAATTATTATGTTAGTGAATGTTAACTAACATAAAAGTTGCTGATCATAAAGATGAATACTAAAGAATACAAAGTTTTAATAAGGGATTTTATAAACGACAAAATGATGGACGAAGGTTATAAAAAGATTACTCTTGAAGAGATTACTTCTAATCTTGCTATTAGCAAGAAGACTGTCTACAAAGTCTTTTCATCTAAAGAAGAAATTGCCAGGTCTATTTTTATTGGTGAGCTGACAAAGGCGTATCAAAGACTGATCCAATTAATACAAGAAAAGAGTTCGATGGCAATGAAGATAGAAAATCTGGGGGAAATGATAGAAAGTTATATTCGGTTATTTAATGATTCATCGTTACATAATTTAAAAAAAGAATATCCGAATCTTTGGAAAGAGATAGTTTTTTTTAGAAAAGAGAGAGTAATACCGCTTATCAATCTTTTATTAAACCATTCGAAAAAACATGACCTCATTGTTGATTATCCAAACGAATTAATAATAAAGCTTTTCAGCACCTCTCTGACTATATCGACAGAAAAAAGCTATTTAGTGCATAACAAATCAGATTGTCAAACAGTTTTTCAATCCATCTTTGATATTCTTCTAGATGGAATACTTACAAAAAAAGGGAAAAAATTATTAGCAATAAATAAAAGGATGAATGATGAAAACAACTAAAATAATTAGCGCAATAATTCTACTTATATCAGTCTATGCATGTAGTGGAGGAGAAGGCAATTCTAAAATTGAAGCCACAGGCACGATTGAATCAACAAATGTTACAATCAGTTCAAAGAATGCAGGTGAAATAAAATCAATAATTGCTGATGAAGGCATACAAGTTAATGCTGGTGATACAATACTAGTAATTGACCATGAAGCGCTAGGATTCCAGCTTGAACAGGCAACTGCGTCGGAACAAATAACTGAGACACAACTTAAGCTGATGCTAAAAGGCGCAAGGTCTGAGGATATTAAGCAAGCCGAAGAAATGATGAAGCAAACCGAAATTAATTTCAATCTGGCTAAAAGCGATTTCGAAAGATATACGAAGTTGTGGGAAAGTAAATCCATAACACGAAAGCAATATGAAGATATGACTGCACGATACCAAGTGTCAATTGCTCAATTCTCATCAGCAAAAGAAAATTATGAGAAAGTAAAAAAAATATTTAGACCCGAAGAAATTGAACAAGCAAAAGCTAATTTGAGAAAAGCGAAAGCGTCTGTCGATCTTTTAAAAAAGAATATTCGAGATAGCTATATAATTTCTCCAATGAATGGTTTTGTAGTTAAAAAGTTTGTTGAAGTTGGTGAAACAGTCTCACCTATGTCTTCACTTGTGAAAATATCAAATCTATCGAGCGTCAATTTGATTATTTATGTCTCTGAGGCGGAATTAGGAAAGATAAAACTTGGACAAATATCGGAAATAACAATTGATACTTATCCGGATAAGAAATATGAAGGCAAGGTAACTTACATCTCTCCCGAAGCAGAGTTTACTCCAAAAAACATTCAGACAAAGGACGAGCGAACTAAGTTGGTGTTTGCTGTTAAGATTGAAATACCAAACAAAGATTTTGATCTGAAGCCGGGTATGCCGGCTGATGCTAAAATCATATTATAAAAATAACGAGTCAATAATGGACACAGTAATAAAAATAAACGATTTGAAAAAGAGTTACGGTTCGGTATTAGCCGTTGATGGTGTAAATTATAATGTGAACCGTGGTGAAATGTTTGGATTGGTTGGACCGGACGGCGCCGGGAAAACAACGACAATAAGGATGTTAGTAGGATTACTCAACCCCGATAGCGGTTATGCAAAGGTTCTTGGGTATGATCTGTTGTCACAAAAGAATTTAATAAAGGACGAAATCGGTTATCTTTCTCAAAAATTTTCACTTTACGGTGATTTAACCATTGATGAGAACATTGAATTCTTTGCAGACATACATGGGGTAAAACACTTTGAAGAACGAAGAGATGAACTGCTTGAGTTTACAAGACTAACACCCTTTAGAGACCGACTTGCTGATAAACTTTCCGGCGGAATGAAACAAAAACTTGCGTTGGCTTGCACATTAATTCATAAACCGAAAATAATATTTTTAGATGAACCAACAACTGGAGTAGATCCGGTTTCAAGAAGAGATTTTTGGAAGATTCTATCTAATCTTTTAAAAGAAGGCATTACAATATTTATGTCCACTCCCTATCTCGATGAAGCCGAAAGATGCAACCGAGT
>WPAE01000445.1:574-1330 GCA_009773205.1 Ignavibacteria bacterium | reverse complement strand
GCGTTTGCTGTTGGTTATCCCCTTTCATGGGGTTTACACCTGCAGGGTATCATTAGAGATCTTCTTCGTTTCCTCTCTGCCAACAGACACTCACGCTGAAAAATGTTGTGCCCAAATAGACTAGTGGCGACTAGTCTATTTGGGCACAACATTTTTTAGCGGGCTCCCACCCTTCACTTATTTCTCATAACGCTTATATCTATTATTGTTATTGTTTTGTTTCAAACATCTTTGCTTCCTTATTAGTAACGATACTTAAATATGTATCATAATTTCGATAATATGTCTAGGTAGTAATTCAATGCATAACATGATTGTCCCCAATGCGCTGAAATTAGGTAGGTACACTCTGTGTAAGCCCAGGAGGGTTCCCTAAAAAATCACCCCTAATAATCCAAGGGGACACCCTCGAACATTTTCGAATGTTAAATTTTGATTATTTAATTAGTTCTTCTTCATACACTACAAACATATAAATGAACAAAAACAGTGGTGGTTCGGCTCGAAGCTCTGTAGTTGAGAAATTAGCATTTTGGATGGTTCCGACCTGGCAATCATTTTTTCGAAGGTTGAAATTTTCTCTACTTTTGTGTTTTTCGTGATGCGGACACTGAGAATTGCTGAGCACCTTTGCTCCGATAGTTTATCTGTTCAATTACTTGAGATAGATCGAGTGAAATACGTATAGATCGAAAATACTATCGGTTATCTATGGACTTAGATCGCACAAGTTGCACGTGATTTTTTTAATTTAAA
>WPAE01000445.1:0-555 GCA_009773205.1 Ignavibacteria bacterium | reverse complement strand
CACGTGATTTTTTTAATTTAAAAGAGCACAGCTTTTGTCAATAAGCGCTACAAAAACAGTCAAACAATTGTTTGATTCTTTTTATGGCGCTTTTTGGACAATGGCTTGTCTCTACTGTTTTGCCAATGGCCTATGTCTTCTTTTTGACAAAGGCTTGTGCCTCATGGTAAGAAACTCTGTTTTAAGGTTTTACCTAACTACCTGGACAAAGGGTGTGCGGTTAAATTCAAATATCGTTATTTCAGGTCAGCAAGTCTATATATTTTGCAAAAAGTCAAGATGGAAAGAAGTCAGTAGCCACCAGACGTTGACACGGGGGGTGGGAACTCCCCCCCCCCCCAACCCGCCAGAATTCCACACAAGCCGGAAAAATTCCCCCCTCCCCCAAACCGCAAAAGAAAAAAGTAAAAGGCAAAAAATTCGCCAACAGCCTCAGGAACCATAGAAAATAGGAGAAAAAATGGTCAAAAAATCAATTTTCCATTGAGATTTTCTAATGTAAAACTTAAAAATTTTCTCAAAAATTTCATATCCGAATGGTTTTTAGCCCAAACG
>WPAE01000042.1 GCA_009773205.1 Ignavibacteria bacterium | reverse complement strand
TCTGAAAACAAATTTTATTTATTCGCCTCAAGAGGCGGGGAATTTGACCCTCGTCCGCCTATATTTGTGCCATATGGCATTATCTCTGGCGGATTAAAGACTTCAAAGCGGGCATATACGTTCCTCAATTTCAATATAGAAGTTTTCTACCTACAAAAATTAATAGATCATCATAATGCATACTTTGATGTATGCGATTTTAACTTACAAATGAACTGAAAAAAGTACGCATCTTTAAGATGAACCAAGAGTAATAAACTACCTTTACAAAAATCCGTTTATACAGGTAAGCTATCTGGTTGATGAGTTAAAAATTTCAAAACAAACTGCTAACACAATAATAAATGATTTTGTTCGCTTGGGAATTCATACAGAGCTTACAGGTTTCAAGAGAAATAGGATGTATTTATTTGAAGAATATATGGAGCTTTTTAGAAAGTGATTTGTTTTATATCCGCCTTAATCTGCCAAATCCCCGCCTAGAACGATGCCCGCTTCCTGCCTCGTCTTGCGTCTTCGGCAAGGCGGGCGACTCGTATCTTGCGAGGCGATTAGTCCGGCGGGCGTGTCATCGGCGTTCTATTTCTTTTTACGCATTTCTTGGTTTTAATTGGCACATACACGAACCGGAAAGTTTTTCTTTGTTATCAAAAACAAGAGGCATTCCATCTTGTTCCCATTCTACAATACCGGCAGCTAAGTTTTCTACTTTCATAAAACCATTTTCAATTAATAAAAGACAAGCATCTTTGCTAAAAATGCCGGCTGCATCAGCAACTATAATTGTTTTATCCTTTGGCAATTTCTTTCTGAAGACAACTTTTAGGAATTTGCATTGCGCGTTTAACATCGAATCGTTTGTAGAGATTCATATACTCTTCGCGAATGTCTAAAAGCAGTGCGCCTTCTTCACATAAAGAAAATGCTTCTTTAGAAGTTAGATTATGAATTCCTTGTGATGAGTAGAAACCAACTTTTGTTTCTATTTCTCGACTTTGCCCGTGTTTCTTTAGCGGGGATGTACTGTTTATCCGCCGCTAATCATATGAATAACATCAACGGTATCACCATCTTTAAATTTAGCTAAATCGTATGTACCACGTTTTACTAAATCGCCGTTAATCTTTACAACCAAGTTTTTAAAAGAATACTTCTTTATTTGCAGCAACTGAGTAATTGTTAACTCGGTTTCAGCAGTCTCAAGAATTTCTGTATTATTATTCAACGTTATTTTCATTTGTCTTTACCTAATAAAATTTCTAAAACAACATTTGCCATCATGTTAGATACAGCTCCAACGCGAGGCGCAATCGGCGGATCGTTTTCGCTTGTTTCACTTGTTCTATCGCCTACAATGTAAAGCTTGCGGAACTGTTCGGTTTTAATCAAGTTGTTGCCGCCCCAGCCCGCAAGACCAACTCCGCAAATAATTGGCTTTGCAGGAAAGTGCGAGAGAACAGTTTCAACAATCATCTCTTTCATTTCGGCTTTGTCAAACGCCTCAACAATTACATCGCAGTCTTTGTATATATCAACTATATTGTTTGGAGTAAGTTTAATTATGTGGTCGCTTACATTTGCTTTTGGATTTATGCGGAGAAGGTTTTCTTTGAGTGTTGGCGCTTTGTACTTGCCAATTTGTTCAAAGAAAAAATATTGGCGGTTAAGATTGCTTTCCTCTATTACATCAAAATCTGCAATTACAAGTTTGCCAATTCCAACTCTGGTAAGAGCAACAGCGCAGTTAGAGCCTAATCCGCCGCATCCGGCTATTCCAACCGCTTTACTTGATAGCGCGTTTTTTATTTCTGTAAATTTCATATCAAACTCCTTTCTCTAAAATAGCCAAATTTATATAATGATATAAGAACTACTCTTCATAAATTTGTGTACTAATAATCACGGAATTAATATGAAGCTGAAAAAGTATTATTTGTTTTTAGTTGTGTTCTTTTTTGTCGCATCAATAATTTTATCTCAGCAAGAAACAGAGCTTTACAAAAAATTAAAATCCTTTAAGGAAGTTGAAAGCATAACGCCAATTAAAACAGATACATCTTTCAGCGAGGGTTATCAAATTATGATTTTCCAGAAGGTTGACCATAACAATCCTAAAAGTGAAACATTCAAACAAAAAGTTTATTTACTTCACAAGAACCAATCGCTTCCAACCGTTCTTGCTCTGGAAGGATATTCTGCAGATTTCAACAGACCTTATGAATTAACAAGAATTTTACAAGGCAACCAGGTTTTAGTGGAACATAGATACTTTGGACAATCTGTACCTGAAAAATTAGATTGGAATTATTTGACTGTTAGGCAAGCCGCTGATGATCACCATGCAATTGTTCAGCTATTTAAAAAGATTTACAACGGAAAGTGGATTAGCACTGGAATTAGCAAAGGCGGTCAGACTGCTATCTTCTATAAACGCTTTTATCCAAACGATGTTGATGTTGCTGTTCCGTACGTAGCTCCGGTTAATTACGAAATGGAAGATCGGCGTATAACTAAATTTTTAAAAACGGTTGGAAGCGATGAATGCCGCAAAAAGATATTGGATTATCAACGTGCATTTCTGCAAAGACGAGAGGAAATTATGCCTCTGCTGATGCAAGATGTTGAAAAACAAAATATCAGATTAGCATTTGATTGGGATTTTCTTTTTGAGATTTGGGCACTTGAGTATTCTTTTTCTTTCTGGCAGTTTGGTGTTGCTAAATGCGAAGATGTTCCTCTGCCAAGCGCTGATGCTAAATTAATGTTCGAGCACATGAAAAAAGTAAGCGGTTACAGCTGGTACACTGAGCAGGGCGTTCAACAGTTTCTTCCATCGTATATTCAGTTTTACAAAGAGATCGGTTATTATGATTACGATTTAGAGCCGTTTAAAGATTTGTTAGTTGAAGTAAAAGATGGCTCAAGTATTTTTTGGATACCGGAAAAACTAAGACCAAAATTTGATAACACTTTATTAAAAGATGTTAGCGAGTGGTTAAAATCAAACAGTAACAACATGATTTTTATTTACGGTGAACTTGATACCTGGTCTGCAACCGCAGTTGAATTATCCGGAAAAACAAACGCCCTTAAAATGGTTAGAAAAGATGGACATCACGGAACAAATATCAGAAGTTTTGATACGGCGAACAAAGAACTTATTTACTCAACTTTAGAAAAATGGCTTGAGGTAAAAATTAAAAAGTAGTTGTGGTTCGGCAAGCTCACCATGACGAATTGAAAAGTGTTGTGGTTCGGCAAGCTCACCATGACGAATTGAAAAGTGTTGCGGTTTGCCAAGCTCACCATGACGAATTGAAAAGTGTTGTGGTTTGCCAAGTTTAACATGACAGAATTGAAAATTAAACAAGCGTTAATAGTCATCCCGAGCTTGCTTCAGGCGAGACAGGCTTCGCGCGAAAATAAAGGAGGAAATGAATTATGGATTTGTTTGGAAACATGACGCTAAATGCAGTACAGATTATTCAATTAATGCTTGCGCCGGCAGTTATGATAAATGCATGTGGACTGCTGCTTCTTGGTATCAACAATAAATATTCTCTCGTTGTAAATAGGATCCGTTTGTTGAATGAAGAAAAGCGGCGGCTTGTGCTTAAAATAGGAGAAAAAGCTCCAACCACAGATGATAATGTACGTTTAGAAAGTATCGCTGTTCAGATTAGAGCACTAACCTACCGAGCTAAACTCGTACGCAATTCTGTTCTTTGCTATACAATTTCTATTGCACTATTCGTTGCAACTTCGTTGGTGCTTGGAGTTTCATCGGTGCTTTCACTAAGCAAACTAAATTTTATAATTATTACAACTTTTCTTCTAGGAATGAGTTTCGTGATAATCGGGATAGTGTTTGCTGCTTTAGAAACTAAAAAAGGTTACGATATAGTTTCTTACGAAGTAAAAGCCCATGAATAAAATGCTGCTGTCTGAAAAAGACTTGCTGAAAGCTGAGTATATGATTTTAATGTATTCTCAAGGTGCTTTTCCGATGGCTGATGAAAACAAAAAAATAAATTGGTATCTGCCCGAAATACGAACAATAATTCCACTTGAAAATTTCAACTTTCCACGATCATTAAGAAAATTTTATTGTTATTCTGAATTTATCTACAAAATTGATACGTCAATCATTTCAGTAATTCGAAACTGCGCAAAAAGAGAAACAACGTGGATTTCTGATGAGCTAATAGAAGCCTACAAGGGATTGAAAAAACTTGGTCATCTTCACTCTGTAGAAGTATTTAAAGACGATGGGCTTGTTGGCGGTCTTTATGGAGTAACTTACAAAGGAGCTTTCTTTGGAGAATCAATGTTCTCAAAAGTTTCGCAGGCATCTAAATGTGCGCTTGTACATTTAATTTTACACCTGCGAGAAAAGAATTTTACTTTATTAGACGTGCAATATCAGACAGAACACTTAAAAATGTTTGGCGCATTAGAAATAAATTTTGATGATTTTAGAAATAGACTGTTGCTTTCTAACTCTGTGGAAACAAGTTTTTAAGTTTTTTTGTTTATGATTAATCATAAAACGAAAATGTATCGTGCTTAAACAAATATCAACGGAGAAAATATGTTTGTAAAGAATATAAATGAATTTACAAAAGAGGAAGTCAAAGTTGGAACTGGAACAACAAAACAGATTTTAATTAGTTCTCAAGATGCGCCAACCTTTGCAATGAGAAAGTTTTCAATTGAGCCGGGTGGCGAAATGCCGATGCACACAAACTCTGTAGAGCATGAACAATTGGTCCTTGGCGGAAAAGCGCAAGTTGTAATAGGGGAAAATTTGTACGAAGTAAAAAAGAATGATGTGCTTTTCATTCCCGCAGGCGTACCACATTCTTACAAAACAATTGATGATGAACCATTCGAGTTTCTATGCATCGTTCCAAACAAAGAAGACGTAATAAAAATAGTTGGCTGTTAATTATTCAATCAATCTGTACTTTTTATTTAACAAGAAATAAATAAACAGGGTGTATATGAAAAAACTGATTGTTGCCTTACTATTAATTTCGATGCAAATATTTTCTCAAGAAAAAACAATTCAACTTCCGGGCGCTCAAACAGAAATTGGAATGCCCTTAATGCAGGCACTTAAATTGCGAAGTTCAAGCAGAGTGTTCGATACAAAACCATTGCCGCTGCAAGAGCTTTCAAATTTATTATGGGCAGCATGCGGAGTTAACAGATTGGAAAGCGGGAAAAGAACTTCTCCTTCAGCAAGAAATTGGCAGGAGGTTGATGCTTACGTTGTTTTAGAAAATGCTGCTTATGTTTACGATGCAAAAGAAAGCTCACTAAAACTAATTTCCGTTGGAGATTTGCGCGCGCTGTGCGGCATTCAAGAATTTGTTAAAGCAGCTCCGCTAAATTTGGTTTACGTAGCTGATTTCTCCCGTATAAAATCAAACGACAGCGAGCAAACAAAACTAATATGGACGAGCGCAACCGCAGGTTTTATGGTTCAAAACGTTTATCTATACGCCGCTTCGCAAGGTTTGAATGTTGTTGTTCGAGGATTAATTGATGTACAGAACCTTGGAGAGGCTTTAAAACTTAAGCCGGAACAAAAAATTATTTTAGCGCAAACGGTTGGTTATCCAAAATAACATAATCTTTACGAGTAAGAATATTATTTTTAGACAGAAAAATTTGGAGCAGTTAATGAGCAAATTTAAGTACGTGATCAAAAGAAGCGGCGCTGTAGTACCATTTAATGCCGATAGAGTTTCTAATGTAATTTACCGTGCAGCCGTTTCTGTTGGTGGCAGAGATAAAGCTAAGGCAGCAGAGCTTGCTAAGCAAGTAATAGAAATGCTCGAGGAAACGTACAGCGAAGATTACAAGCCACACGTAGAAGAAATTCAAGATATTATTGAGAAGGTTTTGATTGAGAATGGACATGCTAAAGTTGCTAAGGAATTTATTTTGTATAGAGAAGAAGCGGCAAAACGAAGAAGAGAAAACAGCCGTCACTTTTCAAAGCCAAACGAGTTAATTCCTTGGAAGAAAGTTTGGCGCTCGCTCGATTGGGCTGTAGAACATGATTTAAATACTGTAGAAGGAATAAATTCTAGAATTAGGCGGGGGCAGTTTCCGCAGATTGTTCACGAAGCCGAATCTTTTTACGAAACACAGATTGATACTGCTGCCGAGTTAATTAAAGAACGCTCTTCAGAATTGAAAATGGTTATGGTTAGCGGTCCATCCTCTTCCGGAAAAACTACAACTACTTTTAAACTAGAACAGCGCTTAAATAAAATGGGGATGAAGTTTGCAGCACTTGTGGTAGATAATTATTTCTTCGATCTCGAAATGCATCCAAAAGATGAATTTGGCGATTACGATTTTGAAACTCCCCAAGCTCTCGATCTCGATTTAATTAACGATCATCTAAAACGTCTTGCCGCCGGCGAAGAAGTTCTAATTCCTTACTATGATTTTAAACAGGGCAAACGTTTCGATAACCGCACGCCGCTTCAACTTCATGATAACGAAGTTCTTTTAATAGACAGCCTTCACGGATTATACCCCGAGTTCAGCCGCGAAATTTCCGCCTCGCAAAAGTTTAAGCTCTATCTCGAGCCACTCTTACAAATGAAAATGCCTGATGGACAATACATTCGCTGGACAGATTTAAGATTAATCCGCAGAATGCTACGCGACTCGGTTCACCGCGCTTACAACCCCGAACAAACTTTACTTCACTGGCATTATGTCCGTTCATCAGAAAAAAGAACTATTCTTCCTTACTGCTCTTCAGCAGATTATATTGTTAATACATCTCTGCCATTTGAAGTATCTATTTACCGTCCCAAACTTTATGAATTGTTTAAGGAATGGGAAAAAAAGTACAAAGGTGATCCACTAAGAGAAGATGCTTACACACGTGCTGCTCGTGTTAGAAAAATGCTGGAAGCTATTGAACCGATAGAGGATGATTCCGCTATCCCGGGAGATTCTGTTCTCCGCGAATTTATTGGCGGCAGTACAATGAATGTACACTAACGAGTGTAGAATTCCCGCCTTGCCTTGCGCAACGCGAGGCAGGAAGAACGAAGAGTGTAGAACGATGGGACTAAAAGTTTTTTTTAGTCTTACACTCTTTGCTCTTTACTCTACGTTCTACACTAATAACATGGAGTTTTTATGGATCTGTTTATGCGAGCTGCAATTGAAGAAGCACAGAAAGGTTTGGAAGAAAATGGAATTCCGATTGGTTCTGTTCTTGTTTACAATGGAAAAGTGTTAGGACGCGGACACAACCGCCGCATGCAAAAAGGGAGCGTAATTCTTCATGGCGAAATGGATGCTTTTGAAAATGCCGGAAGGCAAACCGCATCAGTTTACAAAGAATGTGTTTTATACACTACTCTTTCGCCTTGCCCAATGTGCAGCGGCGCTATTTTACTTTACGGAATTCCAAAAGTAGTAATTGGCGAAAACAAAACTTTTACAGGAGAAGAAGAACATCTTAAATTGCGCGGAGTTGAAGTTGAGGTTCTTCAAGATGAAACTTGTATTAACATGATGACAAAATTTATTAAAGACAAACCAGCTTTGTGGTACGAAGACATTGGTATTCAACACTCATAGAAAGCAAAATTGTTAGAATCGTTCACAATTTTTTTCTGATGATAATAATCGTTGCTTTGGCAGGCGGGGCAGCGAGGTTTCTGAAAACAAATTTTATTTATTCGCCTCAAGAGGCGGGGAATTTGACCCTCGTCCGCCTCTGGCGGATTAACGGTGCTCTAATCTTTAAGGAAACTAAAAATGAAAACAGGGAAATTCGGCTATCTAATTATTGTAATAAGTTTTGTTTTTCTCTTAACAGCGTGTATGCCCGGCGGCGGCGAGTATAGCACTAAAAATTTTGCGGGATTCTTTACCGGAATATGGCACGGATGGATAGCGCCAATTTCATTAATAATGGGCTTGTTTAATCCAGAACTAAGAGTTTACGAAATTAACAATACAGGCTGGTGGTACGATTTTGGTTTTTACATTGCTATTATAAGCGGCTTTGGCGGCTTATCTATATTTCGAAAGAAGAAAGATTAAAAAATATTTACGTACTTTTGCAGTAGAAACAGAAGTTTTTTATAAAACTAATGACTTTACGCAGAAAGGAATTTCTCTTTATCTCATCCTGGTTTTTTCTTAATTCTCATAATTTTTAGGAATTTTTAATGAAAGTATTTGGACATACATTTCACATTCCAGTACTGGGCGTTGGTTACTCTGCAGATGCTCCCGCAAAAGTTGCCAAGTATGGAATTTCTTCTGTAATCTCAATTGTTGATGATATTCTTTTAGAACAACTTAGAAAACATTATCATCAAAAAATGAATAAGCCTTTTGAGCCAATAAATGCAAAAGAAGAAGATTCGCGCGCAAAAAGAATTACAGCATATTTAAATCTTATGAATGAAATTGTTAAAGAACAATTTGAAAAAGTAAGATGTTCCGATTTTGAAAAAGGAAGCGAAATTACTAAGTACTTCGAAATGCTTCCGGACGTTTCTTGTTTGAAACAGAAATATCATGAAATGCTTGCCGCTAAAGAAGAACCGCTAAAAACTGAGCTGCAAAAATATCTTCGCGAAAACATTAAGCACGGTGCAATTGATGTTAATATTATGACGAAGCTTGATAACTCGAACTATGCTTCCGATGGAACGCCTTTACCGAGTGAATATAACAATGCTCACGCAGCTTTACGCGGATTTGCGATGAGCGAACTGGAAAGCTCTATAATTTTTTCTGCCGGAATGAATCCGAAACTGTTCAGCTATATTGAGTCATTCAAGGATTTTCATCCGAGAGAAGATGGAAGTTTTAAAAAGAAAATTATTGTAAAGGTAAGCGATTTCCGCTCGGCGCTTATTCAAGGAAAATTTTTAGCCAAAAAAGGTTTATGGGTTTCCGAATATAGAATTGAAAGCGGATTGAACTGCGGCGGACACGCATTTGCAACCGATGGACTTTTGCTTGGTCCAATTTTAGAAGAATTCAAAAATCGAAAGCAAGAACTGCTTGTTTCGGTTAAAGAATTATTAATGCCTGCACTTTACAAAAAAGAAATTATTGCTGATGAAAACAAGCTGAATGTAAATGTTACCGTGCAGGGCGGCGTTGGACTTTCAACAGAACACGAGTTTCTCCTGCGCAATTACGATGTTAAATCTGTTGGCTGGGGAAGTCCTTTTCTTCTCGTACCAGAAGTTATGAATGTTGATGAGAATACATTAAAACAATTATCGGAAGCAAAAGAAGAAGATTATTATTTGAGTAATTCTTCGCCGCTTGGAGTTCCATTTAATAGTTTACGCAACAGCGGAAAAGATGTTGAACGTCTAGAAAGAATGGAAAACGGAAAACCTGGAAGTTCATGTCCAAAGAAATTTTTGCAGTTTAATAAAGATTTTACGGATAAGCCTATTTGTACAGCTTCAACCGCTTACTTCAAAAAACTTGATACAATAAAAGATAACTCGGAACTGAACGATAAATACAATGCAGCTTTGAAAAACGCGAGTGATAAAAATTGCTTGTGCGAAGGTCTATCCGCTTCTACATTAATTGCAAAAGGTATTACAGATGCAAAGCAAAGTTTAGCCGTTGCAATTTGTCCTGGACCAAACCTTGCTTACTTTTCAAAAGTTGCTTCGCTTAAAGAAATGGTTGATCATATTTACGGCAGAATAAATTTAATTACGCATCCAAACAGACCAAACATGTTTGTTAAAGAACTTTCTCTGTATATAGATTATTTGCAGAAGAAAATTGATGAACGCGTTGATTTTGTTACTGCTCAGAAAGAAGAGTTCTTTAATACATTCCGCGCCAACTTGATTGATGGAATTAATTACTACAAGAGTATGATTCCAGATATCGCAGAAGAAACAGAAAAGATTAGAGAGAAAATTCGCCAAGACTTAGATGCGCTGGAATTGAAATTAATGTCTTACGCTTTAGCTGGAGTTTAGTCTATATAAACCCGCGGCACACGCGTGTTAATGTTGGTTAGTATTTCGTAAGGAATTGTTCCCGCCCAATCTGCAAGTTCTTCAACAGTGATGGAGTTTTCTCCATCACGCCCAATCAAGGTAACTTCATCGCCATTGTACGCCGAGTCTTGTTCTAAGTTTACAACTATTTGATCCATAGAAATTACACCAACTGACTGATACCGCTTTCCTCGAATTAACACTTCGGCTTTGTGAGACATGCTTCGCATATATCCATCACCATAACCAAGCGGAACGGTAACAGCGCGTATATCATGCTCTGCTTTCCATTTCATACCGTAGCCTACTGTGCTTCCTGCTTTAATAATTTTGAAATAAACCACAAGCGATTTCCAACTTAGCGCGGGTTTTACTTCAATTGTTTTTTTAACTTCTTGAGATGGATAAACTCCGTAAAGTAAAATTCCGGGGCGAACAAGATCAAGATTTGCATCTGGTATCTGCAAAATTGCGCCGCTGTTTGCAATATGTTTTATTGGCGAAGCAAGCGAATGCTTCTCGTAAAAAGAACATGTTTCTAAAAATCTTTCGAGCTGAGTTTTAGTAAAAGATAAATCTCGCGAGTCTGAGTTTGCAAAGTGAGAGTATATTCCAATTACATCTACGTTTTTGCAGTTCAAGCTTGCTTCTAATAATTTTTCGGCGCTGTAGTAATGAACGCCAATTCGTTCCATGCCTGTATCAATTTTAAGATGAACGCGTGCGCGCTTTTTTATTTGCGCCGCAACTTCTTCAATCTGATTTAACTTTCCTACAGAAGATGCAGTAATAGATAAATCATGCTCTATGAAAAGAGGAATTTGATTTCCCCAAATTCCGCCCAAAACTAAAATTGGAATTGTAATTCCTGCATTGCGTAAATGGATACCTTCTTCAAGAACTGCAACGCCAAGGTAATCGGCTTTCAATTCTTCCATTAATTGAGCTACGCAAACTAATCCATGTCCGTACGCGTTGGCTTTCAAAATCGGCATTACCAAAGCATTTTTTGTAGCTGCTTTTATCTTGTGGAAATTTTCTGATAGTAAGTTAAGAACAACTTCAACGCGTGTTGGTCTAAGTACTTCTTCATCGCTTATTATTAGGTTGTTTCTTTCGATGTTCATTGCTCATTCTTTAGTTGGCGTAAAGATAAATTTTTTGAACAAAATATAGCATTGTTCAATCGCATCAATTAATTGTATTTTTACGCCTCAATTCATGAAGAATAAAATGAGAGTGCTATTTATCGGCGGAACTGGAGTAATAAGCTCAGAATGTTCCAAACTATGTGTTGATAAGGGAATGGATTTGGTTCTTCTTAATCGAGGAAAATCTTTTCGCAAACCGCCTAGCAAAGCAGAAATTATAAATGCAGATATTCGAAATTATAATTCTACACGGAATGCGCTCACCAACCAAAAGTTTGATGTTGTTGTAGATTGGATTGCTTATAACGAAGAGCACGTTAAAAACGATTATGAATTCTTCAAATACAAAACAGGGCAATATATTTTTATAAGCACAGCTTCGGTTTATCAAAAGCCGGTTCTCAAACTTCCAATTACAGAAGAAACGCCGCTCGATAATCCTTTTTGGCTTTACTCTCGTGCAAAGATTGCCTGCGAAAAGTTTTTGCTGAAAGTTTATAAAGAAAATGATTTTCCCTTTACAATTGTTCGTCCCTCACACACTTACGATGAAACAAAAAATCCGCTGAAAGAGAATTACCTCCCTTTTCATAGAATGAAACACGGCAAACCAATTATTATTCACGATGATGGAAATGCAACGTGGACTTTAACTCATGCCAAGGATTTTGCAAAAGGATTTGTCGGCTTACTCGGTAACAGCTCAACAATTGGAGAGGCGTATCATATTACTACCGATGAAACATTAACTTGGAATGAAATAGCTGAGTTGATTGCTCACAGCGCCGGTTATGAATTAAAAGCCGCACATATTCCCAGTTCATTTATTAAGAAGTACGATGATGAATGGGGCGATGGACTTCTTGGCGATAAGGCGCACAATGTAAAATTTGATAATTCTAAGATTAGAAAAATTGTTCCTGAGTTTAATCCGGCAATTAAGTTTGAACAAGGCGCTTCAGAGATTGCTGATTTTTATGTTCGTAGAAAAATAGACAATCACTTCAACGAGAAGTTAGATCTGTTAATGGACAAAATAATTTCCGATTACTTTATAAAGGGCAAGGCTTAATATTTAAATGTTTTGCTGTTGCCTTCATAATGCAAACAGTTGCAAATACTCAGGTGAAAAGAGCAAACAATTTGCAATGAATCTTTGGCAGGCGGGGCAGCGAGGTTTCTGAAAACAAATTTTATTTATTCGCCTCAAGAGGCGGGGAATTTGACCCTCGTCCGCCTCTGGCGGATTAAAATTTTAGAGCATGCAGTTTGAGCAAAATGCAAGCAAATAAATAGAACGAAATAAAAGATAGTTTTATTAATAAGCAGAAAACTTTACTATTAAAATAGAAAGAGAATAAAGTGACGCTTTTAGAAATTTTTGGTTATGCAGCTTCAGTAATTGTTGCAATTTCTTTAATGATGAGTTCTATAGTAAAACTTAGAATTATCAATTTGATTGGCTCCTCGTGTTTTTCTTTATACGGGTTTCTAATAGATGCAATGCCTGTTTTTCTTTTGAACGGATTTATAGCCTTGATAAATATTTATTATCTAATGCAAATATTTGGCGCTAAAGAATACTTTAGGATTTTGGAAGTGAAAACAAACTCTGAATACCTAAGTTACTTTTTGAAATTTCATGAAAAAGAAATCCAGAAATTTATTCCCACTTTCTTATTCGAGCCAAATGAAAATTACCATGTAATGTTTGTTCTACGAGATACAGTTCCAGCCGGCGTTGTAATTTCTGAATACTTGGATGATGATTTAGTTTATATGAAGCTCGATTTTGCAATTCCAGGTTACAGAGATTTCAAGATGGGCAATTATGTTTTTGCTGAAATTTTTAAGCAGAAAAAAGTTAAAAGAATTTACAGCGATCCAGGAAGCGTAAAACATGAAGCCTATCTCCGTAAAATGGGATTTGTAAAAACTCAAGTTTTAGATAAAGTTATATATTGCCTGGAAGTGAAGTAACTGAAGAAAGTTTTATTTGAGACTAAGTTGGCTTGAATAAGATGCGGAATTAGTCTGTAATAAAATTGTGGGTATCTCTAAAAATATCAATATTCTTTGCGGACTTTGCTTTTTCTTTGTCCCGCTTTGCGGGATGAAATATTTTAAAACAAAAGTTTTTAGAGATGCCCTTGTAATAATTCCTCGTGTTCGTGTTAATAAAATTTATATGAAGGAATTAGTTTAACAAGCAATCGAAGAAATTCACCTTTCTGCAAAGAATAAATATGAAAAACACGATTAACTAATTAGGCAGAAATAATGATTGAAATAAAAATACTTTACGAAGATGATAATATAGTTGTTGTAAATAAACCCGAAGGTTTAGCTTCCATTCACGATAACGCCGGAGAGAATGAAGATTTGCATACAACATTATCAAACAGGCTTAATCAAAAAGTTTTGGTTGTTCACCGGCTTGATAAAGAAGTAAGCGGTGTAATTATTTATGCTAAAAATGAATCGGCGCATAAAGAACTAAACAAACAATTTGCAGAGCGAAGAGTAAACAAAACTTATCTTGCCCTTGTTCACGGAGAAGTAAGAAAAGATCGTGGTAAAATTAACAAACCGATCCGCGAATTTGGTTCCGGCAGAATGGGCGTTGATGATAACAATGGTAAGCCAAGCAAAACGGTTTATGAAACAATTAAGAGATTTCCTTCTTTTACTTTGTTAGAGCTAAACCCAGATACTGGCAGGCGCCATCAGTTACGAGTACATCTGTATTATATCGGTCACCCAATTGTCGGCGATCTTCGCTACGGCGAAAAATCATTTCAAGAAAACTTTCCACGGTTAATGTTACATGCCAAAAGCCTTACAGTAACAATCAAAGGAAACGAACTCACATTTACAGCAGAACTTCCAGGCTCGTTCTCAAAATGCCTTCAAACTATAGATAAAGGATTCTAAAAAACTCGAATCTATAATACCGAGTTTCATTCCATCAAATTAAGATTAACCAGAGTTTTCCTAAAAGAAAATTTTGAATCTATGATATGAACCTCGTGGCAAGCCCCGAAACATGTTCAGCCGCAACCCGCCAGCCGCTTTGGCAGGCGGGGCGGCGGGGAACCTGCCCGTCCGTCAGGCGGATTAAACCTTCTGTGCAGTCTTGGTGTCGAACGTGCAGATTAAAAAAATCTTCTTAGAAATTACAATCTTTACTTGAGCGATGGATTTGTTGCTGCCCCCAAAAAGAAAGGACGTTCTTCGGCAACTAAAAAAAGCGATCAAGAACTGGGCATAAAGAAACATAACAGATTTGTTAGAAACAGAAGCTAAGGTTTTAATCCCATACATACTCCCCTATCCGCTTTATAGGCAACTGTAAAGCGGATTTTCTTTTTTATCCCAACTTTCTGGTAGAAAATAATGGTTAAACTAAATTGCTTTAAATCTTGTTGCTTGCTGCAAATTATTAACAAACTTTCTTGTTATATCTGTATTTAGTTTAATAAACCAAGAAAACAGTATTAGACTAAATAATCTATTATTTTAGAAATGAAATTTTTAATGCTAATCTGGAGTTGTTAAATGATTCGTTTGCAACACAACCACTTTCTCAATCTAATTTTCTTGATTTTATTTTTAGCTGCATTAACAAACCTAACGGCACAAACACTTGAACAAAAAATCACAGAACTAATTTCACAAATGTCTTTATCTGAAAAGGTGAAGCAGCTTCATCAGGAAGGTTCTTTTAATACACAGAGTAACACACGCTTAAACATTCCGGGTTTTATTATGGCGGATGGACCGCACGGTGTTAGAAGCGGATTGGCAACTTCTTTTCCAGTTGGAATGGCAATAGCTGCGACCTGGGATGTTGACATTGCTTACAGAGTTGGCGAAGCCATGGGAAAAGAATTTCGCGGAAAGGGAATTCACCAAGCGCTCGGCCCTTGTTTGGATTTAACTCTCGATCCTCGCAACGGACGCTCTCCTGAAACTACAGGTGAGGACCCATTTCTAAATTCAAAAATTAATGTGGCTTTTGTTCAAGGTATTCAATCTACACCAACGCTGGCAACTATTAAGCATTTTTATGGTGAATACAGGCAGGAAGGAAGAACTACTAACAATTACACACTCTCACAAAGAAATCTTTTAGAGCAGCACGGACTGCAATTTAGAGAAGCAATTCAAAACGGCGGCGCCTTTAGCGTAATGAGTTCTTACAACTCACTAAGCTTAACAGGTACAAATAGCGCTAAAAGCGCCTCAAAAAATTCCACACTACTTACTACAAATTTAAGGGCAAAGTGGGGATTTCCTTTTTATGTTGTAAGCGATTGGAATTCTATATATACAAATCCTGAGGAAGCACTTAAAGCCGGCTGCGATATTGAAATGGGCTCAACACTTTTTCAAGACTCTGCTACAGGAATTTTGAATTTAGTTAATACAGGAAAGCTGACAGAAAGCGTTGTTGATCAAGCTGTTAGAAGGGTTTTACGCACGAAGTTTTTATCTGGGATGATTGGTTATTATCCGCAAGGAGATCCAGGCGATATCAACAGTACTAAACATCAACTGCTTACTCTTGAAGCCGGAAAGAAAAGCTTAGTGCTGCTTAAGAATCAAGAAAACATTTTACCTCTTAACAAAAACACAATTACAAAAATTGCGGTTATTGGACCAAACGCAGCAGAAATGCAAACAGATGGAAGCGGCAGCAGCTGGGTTGATCCTTTCTACAAAGTTTCTCCAAAAGAAGGAATTGAAAAATATGTTGGCGCCGCTAAAGTGTTTTACGCTAAAGGATGCGAAATTACCGGAACTACTTATGCAAGCGATATTTCTAACGCTCTCAATTATGCAAGTCAAGCTGATGTAGTAATTTTTGTTGGCGGACTCGATAAAACACAAGAAGGTGAAGGATTTGATAGAGCAAATAATTCAATCGAACTTCCCGGCAGACAAAAAGATTTGATCAAACTGCTCGCATCAGCAAATAAAAATATAGTAGTGGTTTTAATAAGCGGCGGAATTTGCACAGTTACACCTTTTGTAAATGATATTAAAGGATTAATCTACGGATTTTATCCAGGACAAGAAGGAGGTAACGCAATAGCCCAAGTTTTGTTTGGAGATTATAATCCAAGCGGAAAGCTTCCGGTATCAATGCCGCAGTCAGATTCTCAACTGCCGGATAGAAATTCTAACAACTTAGATAGCAATGTTGGCGGCGGTTACCGCTGGCTTGATAAAAACGGCACTACTCCTCAATATCCATTTGGTTACGGATTAAGTTACACCACATTTGGTTTTAGCAATTTTAAAATGTCGCATAGCGGACGTGCTTACTGGGATGATAATATTTGGTTCTCTGTTGATGTAACAAATAAAGGAAATATTGCCGGCGAAGAAGTAGTTCAGTTTTATATTTCAGGCAGCACAGGGTTTATTACAAGAAACAAAAAGGATTTAAAAGGCTTTCAGAAAATTTATTTAGAACCACTGCAAACCAAAACAGTTACGTTCACAGTTACACCAAACGAGCTTTACTATTTTAGACTGCAAAGCAACAGTTACGAAATTGATCCGGGACCATATACGTTTTACATTGGCAATTCATCAGAAAATTTAGTTTTCACCGGTAAGTTCGATATTATCAACAGACCACCAAAACCAGACTTGCAAATAGCTAATATTTATACAGTTCCACGCTATCCGCTTGAAGGAGAAAAAGTAATTTTTCTTGCAACAATTTTGAATCGTGGTACAGGTCCGAGTCCAGCTTCTACTTTTCACGAAGTTTCTTTTAAGGTAAACGGAAAAACCGTAAGCCGTTCTATTCAGATGGCAGATTCAATTCCTAAAGGCGGAATGGCTTTGGTGTGCGCTAATTTTGGAGAGACTTCAGACAATCAAATTAATTATTGGATAGCGGAAAAAGCTGGCACATACACAATTGAAGCAATTGTTGATGATAAAAACTCAATAACTGAAACCGTTGAGAACAATAATTTTAAGACTGTAACACTGCAAGTTTATGATAAGCCTGCTGTTAATATGGCAATGAAAAAAAACGTAACCGCTTCATCTATAGAATCGCTTGAGTATCTTGGCGATTATGCCGTTGACGGAAATTATTCAACTCGATGGTCTTCGCTGTTTACTGATCCGCAAACATTTATGGTTGATCTTGGTTCGCAGCAAAAGTTTAACGAAATAAAAATTACTTGGGAAGCCGCTTACGGTAAAGAGTATATTATTGAAACATCTAGCGATGCTGCTGCCTGGAAAAAAATTGTTGATCAGAAGAATGGTACCGGAAGCATCGAAAAATGGAAAGTAGAAGAGAATGCAAGATATATTCGCTTAACAGGAACTAAGCGGGGAACTACTTATGGCTATTCTATGTACGAATTTGAAGTTTTCAATCAAACAATTTCTGATATAAGCGCTGAAGAAAATCTTCCGTTTAATTTTTCTTTGTCAAACAACTATCCAAATCCGTTTAATCCAGAAACTACAATTGAGTATTCAATTCCAAAAGCGGCAATTGTAGAATTAAAAGTTTACGATGTTTTAGGAAGAGAAGTAGCAACGCTTGTTGATGAATACAAAAGTGCTGGAAATTACAAAATAACTTTTAACGCACGTCATCTCGAGCTTGTCTCAAATTTTTCTGGGCGAAGTCGAGAGATTTCCAGCGGAATATATTTTTATAGATTACAAAGTGGCAGCTTCAGCGAAACAAAGAAGTTTGTCTTGATGAAATAGGAGAACACAAATTGAAAAATATATTTATTTCCTTTTTACTATTCTTTGTGACGTTTTCAATTGCTCAACCCACACCAAGTATTAATTGGATATCTGTCCATAAAACAAATGGACTTTACCTTTCAAATCTAAATGTTGATAAAAATGAAAATATCTTAATTAATGTGAACAATCTTTCGGGTTCAGCACCAAATTACGTTGAGAAAATCTCCAAAAACAGTTCATCTTTTTTAAAACATCAATACTTTAATGAAAACGACATAAAAACAAATATTATTTTTGATCAAGAAGGTAATTTTTATGAACTGGGTTCCCACTTACGCAAATATGATTATAATGGAAAATTAAAATGGGAATTAAAACTATTTTACAAAGGATTGACAGTGCCGGATTTCTTATATGTATTACCGACAAAACAAATCATAGTTGGCAGTATTTGGCAAAACGAGTATATACTGACTAAATACACAGAAAATGGGGATGTAATCTGGGATAAGTACTTACCGGAGATGCGAAATTTTGTCTCCCAGATAATTAGCGATAAAAATAACAATTTGTTTTTGCAAGGATATGCGTGGATTGATTCATCAAAAAGCGGTGTTTATCCTAGTATTTTAAAAGTTAGTTCAAATGGACATGCACTTTGGAAAAAGAATAATGAGATCAATTTAGGAGCACAAAAATTTTATCTAGATATCAACGAAAATCTTGTAACTCAGGGTATTGAAAAATCAAACAGTGATGGTATAGTAATATGGACCTCACAAGATAAAATATACCCGCGGGATCTTTGTATAGATATTGATAATAATATTTTTGCTGTTGGAAACAATATTGAGTCTCAATTTATAATTAAGGTCGATACAAATGGGAAAACACTTTGGAAAAATACATATTCTCAAAAGAGCGCTGTACCAAAGTGCTGGATAGATTATTATGGTTATTGTAATGCCTTAATAAATAATTTTCTGGTTAAATTTGATAAATATGGCAATGTAATATGGCAGTATAACTTAAATGATGCTGTGGGAAAGAATGATATAAGGTATGCAATACAAGTAAAACAAAACATTATTTTAGGTGGAAATCTATGGGATGGAGGCATCTTTATTGCCAGCATTACTGATCACGCTCCAACAAATATTACAATTGAAAAAAATGTTCCAACGTTCTTCAGTCTCTCACAAAACTACCCAAACCCGTTTAATCCAGAAACTACAATTGAGTATTCAATTCCAAAAGCGGCAATAGTAGAATTAAAAGTTTACGATGTTTTAGGAAGAGAAGTGGCAACGCTTGTTGATGAATACAAAAGTGCTGGAAATTACAAAATAACTTTTAACGCACGTCATCTCGAGCTTGTCTCAAATTTTTCTGGGCGAAGCCGAGAGATTTCCAGCGGAATATATTTTTATAGATTACAAAGTGGCAGCTTCAGCGAAACAAAGAAGTTGGTCTTGCTCAAATAGTTTTTACGCCAGATCAAACTAAGAAAGCCCTGCGCCTTGAACTATGCTTTGTTTAATTATGGGCACCTCTAAAAACTTTTGTTTTAAAATATTTCATCCCGAAAGCGGGACAAAGGAAATTGATATTTTTAGAGGCGCCCTTATTTCAATTCAATTGTTACCATTTCTTGTTTGGTTATAACTTTAGTAACAGGAAAAGGGAGAAAAGAACTGCCCCATTGCGGCACGAGATACTTATCCCAAAAATTCCAGTGAAGCAAGCCATCATCGGTTTCCGGCTCCAGCAAGTAAGCTGCAACATTTGCAAGAGGTTGTGCTGTTCTAACTACTATCGTTCCTGCAGCAAACTCTTTTATCTCATTTACATAATCAACTTTAATTGTGTTTGTGTAATGCCCTTGGTTCAACCGTTGTGCTGGTTTTAATTCTTTTGTTTTAATTGTCTGCACAACAAGAGAAACTGGTTTTTCAAGTCTTTCTATTTTTATTCCATGCGTTTTTAATAAGCCGAGTACTTTTTTATCCGGCTGAGTAATTAGGTAAGCAAAAGGGAACCGTATGCTTCGCTTCGGAAAATAATCTACGTAATAAGGAACGGAAACAGTTTTTGTTCTTTCTGTTGGTTTGTAACGCTCCAGTCCGTTGGCATCTTTATATAGTTCAATTTCATAAGCATTAATAACTTCAGGAGTTGAGCTTGGCTTATTCTCAAACTCAATAGCAACAGAATCTTTTTCGGAAGGATTCAAACCTCGCGCTATGTTTTTTTCATCTGCGTCTTTTAGCATCTTTTCAATTTCATCTTTATTTGCAACGGCATATTCTAAGACAGATTTAAGCAAATAGTATGTTCCCATAACGCGCGTTTTGAAATCCGCGTAAACATAATTTTCAGTTAATATTGCTAAACGGTTTCGTAAACCAATGTAATTAACAATGTAGCGCGGCTGAACTGCATGATAAACCCAACCTTTTTCCGGATAGCGCTGATCTATAAATTCTCCATAAAATAGATTTTGCCATTTGTGGTTAGTAATCAAATCGTTCTTTACCCAAGGCATCATTTTGTCGCGCATGTAATTAATTAAATTTCGGTCTGTATTTGGATTAACCATCCAAGTGTAAGTTGTTGGCTCGGTATGATACGAACCGTTAGTTGTGTGAATATCTATCGTTAATGCCGGGTCCCATTTATTCAAAACGTTTGTTATCAATCCACTTACTTCAGGCGTTTCAGCTTTCATTGCATCGCGGTTAAGATCTAGCATTTGCCCGTTGTAGCGAACGCCAACTCCATTTATTGGCCCATTTTGATGCGTTCGGTTTTGCTTGCTTATGGGTTCATTCCCATCGCAATTAAAAATAGGGGCTATCAAAAGAATTACATCTTTTAAATAATCCGGCGTTTCTTTAAGCAGTATATCGCGCGCGAGCATTTGTACTGCTTCTTTTCCTTCAACCTCGTCGGCATGAATATTTGCCTGCAGATACACTACAATACGCTTGTCTTTCCTTAATTCTCTATAAGATTTAAGAAGCGGGTTACCCATAACAATTAAAGGAATATCCAAGCCGTTTGTGCTTGTTCCCATTGATTCAATTCTTAAGCTGCCAGAAAGCTTCTGTAGCTGGTTAAAGAAATTAATTACATCTTCGTAGCGGCCTGTAGATTCGAAGTTAGATTTTTCGGCAACTGTAAGAAATTTTTCTTTGTCTGTGTTATTCGCCAAACAAATAGTTGAAACGAGCAGAAACAAAAGTAGTTTTCTAATCTTCATAAGTATTCTTATCTATAATTTGAGATGATAAATGCACGGCAAATTAGAAAAATTTATTCTTGTAAAAATATGTTTTACAATTTGGTAAATTATAAGTGAATAAAAGAAAGGGCTTGATATGAGTCTTGTTTCGATGACACAAGAGGAAATGGTCAATCATTTTGAGCAGATTAAGGAAGTTGTTAACAAACTATTGATAGATGTTTCTGTTGAAGAGTTTAATAATAGACAGAACAAAAAAAAGTGGTCTGCTGCCGAGTGTGTAGAACATTTAAACATTGCTGCGCAAATATATTTGAGCAATATTCCTAAACTGCCAAAACGTTCTGTTGTTTTAATAGATGAAGAAACAAAAATTAGCGCTCGTTTATTTGCAAAGATGTTTATAGGTTTAAGCGGACCAAAAGTTAAAGTCAAAATCAAATCTCCCAAGAGCATGATGAGCGAGGAAAAGAATTATGGTAAAGATATAATTGATGATTTTTTCTCGCTGCAAGAGGAGTTTCTGAAAATTTTGGTTTCTGTTGATTCAGAACAGTTGAAAAGAATTAAAGTTCCTTGGCCAACTTTTGAGCTTATGAAATTTACTCTTGGTGAAGTAATGATGCTAACAATCGCACATGAACTGCGCCATCTTAATCAAGCAGAAAGTGCAATAGACAGCCAATAGAAAAATCGCTTTGATATTTGGTAGGCAGAATACTTTCTATAAGCTTAGATAGATTACCACAAGTATTAAGTTAACCACTAATTTAGAGATTGTGTGAAAATTATTAACCCACGAATTTATTCGTGGGTTTTGGAATAAAAAACAAATGACGTTAACCGTTTCAACGGTTTTATTTTTGAGGCGGTCAACTTGAGTAATTAATTTAACGCAGCATTTTTTTGCTGTTTACTTAATTGATAAAAGACTGAAATAGCTGGTTGAAAGCAGCATTATATGCGCTTCACACTATTTTGTTTTCCTGTTACTCAGCTTCTTCGCCAAACAATTTTATCTCCCTCTTTTATTCCAAATTTATCACAGTAACCTGCAATAACTTCAACAACATACTTAGCTGGTTTTATAGAAGGAAGCGATGTATTATCAAATGGTTTTGTATTTTTAACAATACTTACAATTTCCATTTTAGAATTAACATAAATTATATCGAGAGAAAGAATAGTGTTTAACATCCAAAACGCCTGTGGTTCCTCAGCATCGAAAATAAAAAGCATTCCTTGAGCTTCCTCCATATTATCTCGAAACATTAAGCCGGTTGCACGCTGCTGATGATCATCTGCAATCTCAATGTCTATGCTCGTAATTGATTCTCCATCTTTATTTGTAAAAGAAAGTTCACCCTCTTTAGTGAATGAGTATGCTGTTTTTCCTTTCACGGCGCTTTCCAATTCCGGATTTACCGGAGCTTTTGTTAATAGTAAATTAGATAGAACAAAGTAAGCAATAAACGCTGCGAGAATGATAACAACCGAAAGCTGCATAAATCTGTTCTTGCTTATCTGCTTTTTTTTCAATTGATTTTTTTTAGACATAGTAGTTGATCTGTAAATTTGTTCTCGGTATTTGATGCCTCTACCTTAGAAAGTTATACCGCAAAATAGGGCATCTGTAATTTAAGAATTTTCAAAAGGAATTGACGATATCAAATTGATTACCAAAGAACAGGAGAAATTAAATTTTTGTGAATATTATTTAATCGAAAAAAAATTTTGACTGTGCTTTAAGCCCTTCCACTCGGGAAGGGTTGGGCTTGCCCGATGCTTTTTGGCGGGATGGGCTTTTATTGCATCTTTAACTCAACCTCTTTTTGTGTTTTGCCAAAACCGATTTTTAATCTATCGTAACGTTTGAGTTCTGCGGAAACCCGCAGCACATTTTTCCCTATGGAAAGTGAATCTGAGCTGATATGAATGATATCTTTCCCTTTTATGCCGTACAATTCTATCTGCTCTCTTTCACTGGATTCAAGTACAATTAGTGCAATATTATCAGCTTTCTTAATCAATAACGGTTTACTTATTTCTCTATTCAATTCGGCTAATTCTTTCATTGCTGATACTTGCACTTTAGCAGTGTTGGTTGGTTCAGCGCTTTCATTCCAAAGTTTGTTTATAGATTTAATCGCGAAGAAATAATTTACTTTTTTAGGTTTATCAATTGCGAGCATTAAATTATTACTTGGAGCCGATACTACATCAAAAAGATATTCTTTAGATAATCGTGTGTTTGCGTTTTGCAAATTATAAACCGAGTAATAACTCGCACTGTCATTCTCGCTTGTAATTTTTCCTTCGTACCATTTCAAAGAAAAATGCTTTTTATCAGCATTTAGTATTGCGGTTAAATTGGAAGGCGAAGTCGGTTTAGTTTCATTTAGCTCTTTAAGAGCTTTTGGAAACACTTTGTATTTATACGCATGGAAATTAACATCCTTTATGTGCTGGTAACGAAAGAAAGAAACTCCATCGGCGTTTATTTTTCTTGCAAGCAAAATCATTTCTTCGATCTCGTCTTTAACATTTTCTTTATAAGCTCCAATTCCTAAAACAACGCCGCTTTTGCCTGCATTGTCTTTCCAATCTTTTGCTAACAAATCGAAGCGCGTGTTTTCATTCAATCCCCAATAAATCTGCGGCGTTAAATAATCTACTATTCCTTTTTTCATCCAACCGAAAGAATCTTGATAAAGATCGTAAAAACTTTCCAAGGCTCTCATTCCAGCAAGATTTTTATAAACACCAATAGGCGCTGCGCCAATCTTAACAAAAGGCTTTACTGATTTCACTTGATGATAGACATCTTCAACAATTGCAGTAATGTTGTTTCTCCGAAATTCATCCCGACTTAATCCACCTCCATGAATTTTAAATGAAAAGTCATCATCAAAAATTCTTCCCGGATAGCGGATATAATCAAGATGAACTCCGTCAACATCATAATTTTCTACCATTTCCAGAATTAAATCCACAAGATAATTTCTGGCTTCTGGCAAACCGGGATCTATCCACAAAGACTTTTGCCTGTCTCTAACATCTTCAACAATCCATTCCGGTTTAGATTGTGAAAGATGATTTTTGTTTTTTAACACCTCGCTTTCTGTTCCGTTATTTACTAAGCAGGCATTAACCCAAGCATGAATTTCGAGACCTCTTTTATGCGCTTCTTCAACTGCAAACTTCAATGGATCGAATGAAGGTTCTTTTCCAACTATGCCTGTTAAATACTGAGAAAATGGTTCGAAAGAAGAATTGAACATAACCGTTCCGCTGCTTCTTGCCTGAAAATAAACCGTATTGAAGTTTTTGGATTTTAAATTATCAAATATATCAGTAAGCGCTTTCTTCTGCTTTTCGGCATTGTAAGTTGGCGGCGGCCAATCCAACCTGTGGTTTGTAGCTAACCAAACTGCACGAGTTTCTCTTTCTGCCTGCGCAAAAAGATTTAATGCAGCCAAGAATATTATTAATGATAAACTATTATATCTCATCAGAGTTAAATAAAGTGAGAAATTCCATCCTCGAGTGCGGTAATTACAGTTTCTTTTTCTGCTTCTAAATCAAGATATAAAACACCTGGAGATGAAAGCAAAACAAATTTAATTTTCCCTTCCCGGCTTTTTTTATCGCGCTGCATAATCTTATAAACTGTTTCTATGTTGCATTTATCAATTGATATTCTATTTTGAAGCGACAACGGAAGTTCGATATACTCTATTAATTTCTGAGCGCTAAGTATGCCTTTGAAGTATGATAGGTAAAGTGCGCAAGTTAAACCAACAATTACCGCATGCCCATGTTTTATTTTATGATCTTGCTCAACTTCGAGTGCGTGTGCAAAAGTATGACCGAGATTTAAAATTTTACGCAGCCCGCTTTCTGTTTCATCAGCTTTTACTACAGAAGCTTTCATGTTAACACAAGCTTCAATAATATTTTGTGTTTGCTGATGTTTTTGTTTAAGAATATTTTGCAGCGAAGCACAAACTGCGTAATAGAATTTTTCATCACCGAGAAAAGCATACTTCATTATCTCGCCAATGCCGCATACAACTTCTTCTTCTTTTAATGTTTTAAAGAATGTTGTGTCAATCAAAACAAACTCGGGTTGATAAAATGAGCCGATAAGGTTTTTTGTTTTTCTGTAATTAATGCCGGTTTTACCGCCTACCGAACTATCAACAGCCGCTAAAAGTGTAGTTGGCACTTGAACAAATTGAACGCCGCGCCCAAAAGTAGAAGCAGCAAACCCAACTATATCCCCCGTTATTCCTCCGCCAATAGCAATTATAAGAGTGTCTCTTCCAAAATTATTTTTGATTAAGCATTCATATAATTCTTCAACAGACTTGCTGCTTTTACTTTTTTCGTTAGCAATATATTCAACTACAACAACCTTGCTCATCTTTTCGCTTATTATATTCTTAATTCTTTTTAAGTGATAACCGAGAACGTTTTCATCTACTACAATGAATACATTCTTGTGCAGACTCTTTTTTTCAATCAGCACAGGTATCTGCTCAAAAATATTTTGACCGACATAAACCGGATAATTCTTCGACGTGGCTTTAACTTCTATTTTTTTCATGGAATACATGCTTTATATTTTTTGCGATTCTGTCTATTGTTTGACCTAATGGAGTTATTTCAGTATCAATAATTATATCCGCTCTTTCATAAAGCTCTTTTCTTTTTTCTAGCAAGTCTCTTATGCGTTTCAAGAATTCTTCTTCCTTATAATTGCCAAGCACCATATCTCGGAAGATTGGTCTATCAGTTTTATGTTTAAGGCGTTTAAGCAGCGTATTAGCAGATACTTTTAGATAAATAATTTTTCCAGTGCTTTTCATCATCTCAAAATTGCTCTTGTTGGTTATTGTTCCGCCGCCCAAAGAAACAACTATGTTATCTATCTCAGAAAGTTTATTTAACAATTTAGCTTCTGATTCTCGAAAGTATTGTTCGCCGTGTTTTTCAAAAATTTCAACTACAGTTAATTTCTCTTCAATTTCAACTTCATGATCAAGATCAAAGAATTCCAATCCAAGTACATTAGCCAGGATTGGTCCGATAGTGCTTTTGCCGCTTGTCATAAAACCGGTTAGATAAATTCTCATTTTGCTGGGTTACTCTCTTTTCCAACTAAATATAATTATTCTAAAAAGAAAATGAGAGATGTGTTAAAAGATTAATTAGCCACCAAGACCTGCTCATTCAAACCGCTGCAATATTTTTCTACTCTTCCTTTTTTTAATTCCTGTACACTTACACCAAATCCATGAAATAATAATCAGCGAAACATCTGAATAATTAATCTATTGTCACACCTGCTTGCAGCAGGCAAGCTGAGCCAGTCGCCCGCCTGATGAGCCGAAGGCGTCCGCCTCGGCTAGCCGAAGGCGAGACGGGAGACGGGAGGCAGGAAGTGTGGCCATTTCGTTTGTAGTGTCATGGTTCGACAAACCCTGTCATGAGCTTGCCGAATGATCACCATGACAAAAAAATATTGAGTACTGTATGTCAGTCTGAGCCAATCACTGCGAAGGCAGTGATTGTGTCGAAGGCTCACCATGACTTAGCGTAAATATTTTAGATGTTTCTAGCTATCAATCTTTCCTCTTTTTCTCAAATCTACTAAAAGTGCGCATTTTTATAATTAACCTTCTATCCATAGAAAACATAATGTTTACCTTATTAAATGAGTTATTTGTAAATTGATATAGAAACTTCTTTGAGGTTATGATGAAAAGAAAAAATCTGCTAAAGCTGTTAACTAGTATTTTAGTCGTAATTTTTTTATCGGCTTGCGGCTCGTCAAATGTTGTTCAAAATAATTGGCGCTCGAATGAAATTACTATTGATGGCAATTACCAAGATTGGAAAAACAATCTTAAACTTTTACCTGATCAGAAAATTTCTCTTGGGTTTACTAATGACGATAAGTTTTTTTACATGTGCTTGGTTACAGAAGACAGAATGAAAGTGATGCAAATGACAAGAGGCGGATTTATTACCTGGTTTATTCCATCGAGCGGAAGCGAAAATACTTTTGGCATCAAGTATCCACTCCCAATAAAGAACATGCCGCGCGAACAAATGCAAAGTTTAGGAAGAGAAATGTTTCTGCAGGGCGGTTTGGATAAGATAGTTAATATGATGATCGAAAAGCAAAACGAAATACAAATCTTAAACTCAGATAAATATTCTCTTTCGCTTTTACCTGCTGAAAATAAAGATGGAATAAAAGCTAGACTCGGTTATATAGAAGGAAAATTTGTGTACGAACTTCAAGTACCTTTGGCGGTTCACGATGATTTTGCTTTTCAAATTGCGTCGCTGCCCGGCGATAATTTACAAGTTAAATTTGAAACCGAACAAGTTGAATCTCAAGCTGGAAGAGGCACTGGTCCTGGAATGATGCAAGGCGGCGGAATGAGACCAGGCGGCGGAAACATGCCAAGATTTCAAATGCCGGAGCCGCTTAATTACTCTGTTGAGTTAAAGCTGGCAGAAAAGAAATAATTTAACCTCTTGAGGCGAATAAATAAAATTTGTTTTCAGAAACCTCGCTGCCCCGCCTGCCAAAGCAAAGCGGCGGGCAGGTTGCGGCGAGGAGATTCATCAACGAAGGCCTAACAACCGATACAGTCTTCGTTTCAATTTTACAACCTCTCTTATCAAATTAATAAGCGAACTTATCATATTAATAAACTTCAGATATTTTTCATTTCTCAGATTTATACACACCGCATATATTCTATATAAACTTAATTTTAGTTAGCATAGCAATCGTTTTACAAGGCATAGTTTTTGCCTCGATTTTCAATTCTGTTATAAATTAAATGCTGGCAACTAAACTAACTTGGAGTGATTAATGGCTTCTACTGCACCAACAGCAACATCTGCCAAAACAAATGGAAGCGGGCAGAATTATTCTTTTGCGCTAACTGTGCTAACTACACTTTTCTTTATGTGGGGATTCATCACCTGCTTGAATGATATTTTAATTCCTCACTTGAAAGCAGTTTTTACTCTTAACTATACCCAAGTTATGATGATTCAGTTCAGTTTCTTTACAGCGTATGCTGTAGTTTCGCTTCCATCTGGTATGTTAGTTGAAAAACTTGGTTACAAAAATGGAATTGTAATAGGTCTAATAACAGCCGGCATTGGATGCTTAATGTTTTATCCCGCTGCTGGTTATCAATCATATATGATGTTTTTAGTTGCATTGTTCGTATTAGCAAGCGGAATCACTTTATTACAAGTTGCTGCAAACCCTTACGTTGCAATACTTGGAAAGCCGGAAACCGCATCCAGCAGACTAATTCTCACTCAAGCATTTAATTCATTAGGGACAACAATTGCCCCATTGTTTGGTTCTATCTTAATTCTTTCTCTTGCAGTTAAAACAGCAGATGAATTAAAAGTTATGACTATGGATGAAATTTCTGCATATAAGTTGGCGGAAGCTAGCGCAGTGCAAGCGCCTTATTTAGGTTTAGCTGCTGTGCTTTTTCTAATTGCCGCAATGTTTGCGGTTATTAAGCTGCCAAAGATTGAAGCTTCCGAAGTTGGTTCAAGCGGCGGAGATGGAGAAAGTTTGCAGGATAAACACCATAGCGCATGGGGTTACAAACATTTAGTACTTGGCGCTGTTGCAATTTTCGTTTACGTAGGCGGCGAAGTTTCCATCGGCTCTTTTCTTGTAAATTATTTCGCTCAACCGGAAATTGCGGGCTTAAAAGAAGTTGATGCAGGTAAGTATGTGTCTTTTTATTGGGGAGCCGCAATGGTTGGCAGATTTATAGGCGCTTATCTAACAACAAAAGTAAAACCTAATTTATACTTGATGGTTAACGCATTGATTGCTGCTGTTCTTGTTATCATTTCTATGTTTTCATTCGGTCAAGTTGCTATGTGGTCAATTCTTGCCGTTGGCCTTTTCAATTCAATCATGTTCCCTACTATATTTACATTAGCAATTGATGGCTTAGGAAAACACACAGGGCAGGCATCTGGAATTTTGTGCACTGCAATTGTTGGCGGCGCTTTAATTCCTGTTCTTCAAGGTTACTTTGCCGATACAATCGGAATTCAGCTCGCTTTCTTTCTTCCGGTTTTGTGTTATCTCTACATTGCTTATTATGGATTCAAAGGTTATAAACCGGCGTTAAGATAATACAATCATAAATGTTGATTCCGCTGCTTGTGCGGAAATGAATAAGGAAGATTTTAATGGAAAATACTAAAGTAGCCGTTGGTGTTGATGTTGGCGGGACCAATACGGTTTTCGGATTTGTAAGCGAGGCTGGAAAAATAATTTTTGAATCATCTATCCCAACACGCGCAGAACAAAAAGCAGATCAGTTGTTTGAAAGGCTATTCAAAGAGATTAATTATTCATTTAAAAAGTATGCAAAGAAATATGAATTAGTTGGAATTGGAATTGGTGCGCCAAATGCAAACTATTACAAAGGCACAGTTGATTCTCCTCCAAACTTAAATTGGGGCAGCGTTAATGTTTTAAAGATTGTAAAAAAACATTCTTCGCTTCCGGCAGCAATTACTAACGATGCAAACGCTGCTGCAATTGGCGAAATGATCTTTGGCGCCGCAAGGGGAATGAAGGATTTTATAGTTATTACTCTTGGAACCGGATTGGGAAGCGGTATAGTTGTAAACGGACAATTAGTTTATGGTGCAGATGGTTTTGCTGGAGAAATTGGACACACTATTCTTGATCCAAACGGAAGAGAATGTGGATGTGGTAGAAAAGGATGTTTAGAGGCTTATGTTTCCGCAACTGGAATACGCAGAACCGTTTTTGAATTGATTGGAACCACAAATACTCCAAGCACTCTTCGCTCTAAAAACTTTGCTTCTCTTTCTGCAAAAGATATTGCAGATGCCGCCAAAAAAGGAGATAAACTTGCTTTTGCAGCTTTCGATTACACTGCAAAAGTGCTTGGTTTAAAACTTGCAGATTCCGTAGCCTATTTAAGCCCCGAAGCAATAATTCTTTTTGGCGGATTAGCTTTAGCCGGGGAGTTAATTATACCACCAACAAAGCGCTACATGGAAGAATATATGCTTAACATTTTCCAGAATAAAGTTAAAGTAATTCCATCTTCTCTGCCTGGGGCAAGTGCTGCCGTGCTTGGTTCAAGCGCTTTAATCTGGAATGAGCTGAAAAAAATTTAGTAATTCGAGGAAGGGGCTTTCCTCTTCCTCATATTTTCTTTTGAACTCCGCTTAATCAAAGTAATGAAATAATCGAAAAGGTTTTTATAAAAACAAACAAAGAGGAACGAATGAAATTTACATTGTTAATGATAGTTATGCTTATTGCCTCGTCTTTTGTCTACTCACAAAAGACAAATGAAGATGCTCTTAATAAAAAAGTTAATGAGCTTCTTGCAAAAATGACTCTAGAAGAAAAAATTGGGCAAATGACACAAGTTGATTTAGACGCAATTAAAAAAACGCCTAAAGATATAGCCAAGTATGCAATTGGCTCGCTTCTCTGCGGCGGCGATACCGAAGTGCCCGATATTACCGCTAAAGGCTGGGCAGATACTTACGAGAAATATCAAAACATTGCTCTAAAATCGCGCTTAGCTATCCCAATCCTTTGGGGAATTGATGCAGTTCACGGACACAATAATGTTGACGGGGCAACAATTTTTCCGCATAATATTGGTTTAGGCGCAACACGCAACCCTCAGCTTGTTGAAAAAATAGCAGCTATTACAGCCAAAGAAATTAAAGGAACAGGAATTCAATGGGATTTTGCCCCTTGTGTTGCAGTTGCACTTAACGAACGCTGGGGAAGAACGTACGAAAGTTTTGGCGAAGACCCAGAACTCGTAAAAAATCTTGGCGTTGCATACGTTAAAGGAATGCAGACTAAAGATTTATCAAACAAAAACGCCGTGCTTGCAAGCGTTAAACACTTTATAGGTGATGGCGGAACAACAAATGGAATAGATCAGGGAAATACAGAAATTGATGAAGCAGCTCTAAGAAAAATTCATCTGCCCGGTTATATTGAAACTATTAAAGCCGGCGCAAAAAATATTATGATTACTTTCAACAGTTGGAACGGTGAGAAAGTACACGGACATAAATACTTAATTACAGATTTGCTAAAAGGCGAACTTGGCTTTAAAGGATTTGTTGTTTCTGATTGGGCGGGAATTGATCAGTTAGACAAAGATTATAAAACAGCAATTGAAAAATCTATTAACGCTGGAATGGATATGGCTATGATTCCATTCGGACCTGATAGAGCAAACAATTATTTACAGTTTATTACTTACTTGATAGAATTGGTAAACGAAGGCAAAGTTTCGATGAACAGAATAGATGATGCCGTACAAAGAATACTAAAAGTTAAGTTCGAAATGAATCTATGGGAAAACTACAAAGTTGATAGAAAACTTACAAAAGAAGTCGGCTCGGCGGAACATAGAGAAGTTGCGCGTGATGCAGTGCGACAATCTTTAGTGTTGCTAAAAAACGATAACAACATACTGCCATTATCTAAACAATTAAAAAGAATTCACGTTACAGGAAAAAGCGCTGATGATATTGGAAATCAATGCGGCGGCTGGACAATTATTTGGCAGAGTAAAAGTGGCAATGTAATAAGCGGCGGAACAACAGTTCTGCAAGCAGTTAAGAACACGGTTTCAAAAGGGACAAAAGTTACATCTTCTTTGGATGGAACCGGTGCTGAAGGCGCAGATGTCTGCCTTGTTGTAGTTGGCGAAACTCCTTACGCAGAAATGTTTGGCGATCGTGAAGATTTAAGTTTAGCTAAAGAAGATGTAGAAGCAATTGAAAAAGCCAGCGCCTCCGGAGTACCGGTTGTTGTATTGCTTATCTCCGGCAGACCTATGATCGTTGAAAACGAATTAAGAAAATCTAATGCGTTTATTGCTGCTTGGCTTCCCGGCACCGAGGGACAGGGCATAGCAGATGTTCTATTTGGAGATTTCAAACCTACTGGAAAGCTTCCTCATTCTTGGCCAAAAAACATGAAGCAGATTCCAATTAACATTGGCGATGCAAATTACGATCCTCTCTTCCCGTTCGGTTTTGGATTAACTTATTAACTATTATATAAGAGGCTTTAACAAGCCTCTTGTTTTAAGGAGAAATTAGGCGATGAAAATATTTCTTTTATTCCTTTTGATGAGTTCAACTTTCTTTGCACAGAACAAAACAATAGTTCAAAGAGCAGATTCGGTTTTAGCATTAATGACACTCGAAGAAAAAGTTGGGCAGCTTGTTCAATACAGTGGAGATTGGGCAACAGGCGCAGCGCAAGGAAGACCCGCAGAAACAAGCGACGAGTTGTTAAAGCAGGGAAAAATTGGTTCTTTCTTAAATGTTGTAAGCTCAGAAAAAACTATGAAACTTCAAAGAATTGCAGTAGAGCAGTCTAGATTAAAAATTCCTTTGTTATTTGGTTTAGATGTAATTCATGGTTACTTCTCTACTTTTCCGGTTCCAATTGGCGAAGCAAGCTCTTGGAATCCTTCGTTAATTGAAAAATCTGCACGTATGCAGGCAATAGAAGCTTCATCTGCCGGAATAAATTGGACGTTTAACCCAATGGTTGATATTGCGCGCGATCCACGATGGGGAAGAATAGTGGAAGGAAGCGGCGAGGACCCATATTTAGGTTCGTTAATGGCTGTAGCACGCGTTAAAGGCTATCAAGGAGATGATCTTTCTGCACACAATACAATTTTAGCTTGTGCAAAACATTTTGCTGCTTACGGCGGCGCAGAGGGCGGACGGGATTACAACACAGTAGATTTATCAGAAAGAAATTTGCGCGATTATTATCTGCCGCCATTTAAAGCGGCAATTGAAGCCGGAGTTGGTTCTTTGATGGCTTCGTTTAATGAAATTGGCGGTGTTCCCGCTTCGGCTTGTAAATTTTTGATGACCGATATTTTGCGCGGCGAATGGAAAAGCGATGCCTTTGTTGTTAGCGATTGGAATTCGATTGGCGAGCTAATACCTCACGGTGTTGCTAAAGATAGAAAGCAAGCAGCAGAACTTGGAATTAAAGCCACCGTTGATATGGATATGGAAACAAGCGCTTACTTTTACCACTTAGCTGAGTTAGTTAAAGAAGGTAATGTTGATATTAAGTTTGTTGATGATGCTGTACGCCGTGTACTGATTGCCAAATTTAAACTTGGCTTGTTTGATGACCCTTATAAATACAGTAATGTTGAACGAGAAAAGAAAACTATCAAAAGCAAAGAAATTGTTGATGCTACAAGAGAAGTTGCGCAAGAAACACTCGTTCTGTTAAAAAACGAAAAGAATACTTTGCCGCTTAGCAAATCTCTAAAATCTATTGCTTTGATTGGACCGCTTGTAAAATCTAAGGATGATCCGCTTGGCGGATGGTCTGCTCTTGGTGATAGCAGCGACGTTGTTTCTGTTTATGAAGGATTGACAAAAAAGATTGGCAAGAATATAAAAATTAATTACGCCAAAGGATGTTCTTTTCTTGATAATGATAAAAGCGGTTTTGCCGATGCAATTAAAGCGGCAAACGAGTCTCAAGTTGTTATTGCTTTTGTAGGCGAACACCGAGGTATGAGTGCCGAAGCAAGCTCACGAGCTAAATTGGATTTGCCCGGTGTGCAGGAAGATTTAATTAAAGAACTTAAAAAAACCGGTAAGCCTATTGTTGTTGTTTTAATGAACGGCAGACCGCTTACAATTACTTGGCTGCAAGAAAATGTTGATGCAATTATTGAAGCTTGGTATCCTGGAATTAGTGCCGGCTTTGTAATTGCCGATGTTTTGTTCGGAGATGTTAATCCGAGCGGTAAACTGCCTGTTACTTTCCCTCGTTATGTTGGGCAAGTACCTATTTACTACAATCACAAAAACACCGGAAGACCTTATAATCCAAAAGATCGTTTTACATCTTACTATATGGATTTAGAAAATACGCCGCTTTATCCATTTGGTTTCGGATTAAGCTACACTACATTTGAATATTCTAATCCCGTATTGAGTAAATCTTCTATCAAGAAAGATGAAGCGCTTACTGTAACAGTTGATGTAAAGAACACTGGTAAATTAGAAGGTAAAGAAGTTGTTCAGCTTTACATTCGCGATTTGGTTGGAAGCGTAACTCGTCCGGTTAAAGAGTTGAAGGACTTCGCAAAAATTAATCTTAAACCTGGCGAATCAAAGAGGGTTACTTTTACTATAACACCAGAAAAATTAAAATTCTACGATCTCAACATGAATTATGTTGTTGAGCCGGGAGATTTTAAAGTTTTTATCGGCACAAACTCTGTTGATGTAAAGGAAAGTTCTTTCACAGTAGTTGAGTAGATAATTTATGAAGACAAACATTAAAACAATCACATTGATAATTGCGGCGGTAGCTTTCTCTCTTGCCGGCTGCACTTCATCGCTTGTTACAAAGAGTGAAACAGCAAAGCAGGTTGAGCGGAGCTTTTCTGGAAAGTATGAAAAGGAAGTTGCGTTGGATTATCTATTGTACCTGCCTAAAGATTATGATGCAAAAGAAAAACTACCGCTTTTGCTTTTCTTGCACGGCGCTGGCGAGCGCGGCAATAATCTTGAACAAGTAAAAGCTCACGGACCAGCAAAACTAATTGAACAAGGAAAAGATTTTCCGTTTATTGTAGTATCTCCTCAGTGTCCAGCAAATTTACGCTGGAACCACGAATGGCTTTCCGCTTTAATTGATGAAATAATTTCTAAATACAAAGTTGATTACAATAGAATTTACGTAACCGGATTAAGCATGGGCGGAAATGGGACGTGGCGTTTGGCAACAGAAATTTCCAACCGACTTGCCGCAGTAATTCCTATTTGCGGCTGGGGCGATTCTTTTGCGGCTAATTTGATTGGCAATTTACCAATTTGGACTTTCCACGGCGCTAAGGATTTTGTTGTGCCGATCAAATCAACAGAAGATTTAGTAGCAAGAATAAAATCATTCAACGGCAATGTTAAATTTACTGTTTATCCAGATGCCGGTCACGATTCTTGGACAGAAACCTACAACAATCCAGAAATTTATGAGTGGCTTTTGAAGCATACTTTAGACCAAAGGGAATTCAAAAAATAATTTGGTGAAACATGAAAAGATTATTCGCTTTTATTTGTTTGTTGTTTTTGGTTGCCGCCGTTGGATTTGCTCAATCAGGCGAATTTGTTAGAGTTGAAGGAAAATATTTTGTTGAGCCGAACGGAAACAAGATTCTGCTTAGAGGAATTAATCTCGGCAACTGGCTAAATCCGGAAGGTTATATGTTTAAGTTTCAGAATGTAAACTCTTTTCGCTTGATTGATAACACGATTAAAGAATTAGTTGGCGCTGATGAAACAAGAAAATTCTGGAAGAGCTTTAGAGATAACTACATCACAAAAGAAGATATTCGTTTTATAAAAGAATCCGGCTTGAATCATATTCGCCTTCCGTTCAATTTCAAATTATTCTTAGTTGAAGATCACCCCGAAATTTGGTTAGAAGAAGGATTTCGTCGGCTTGATGATGCCGTAAAATGGTGCAAGGAAGAAAATCTTTATGTTATTTTGGATCTTCACGCAGCGCCGGGCGGACAAACAGGTGACAATATAGACGATAGCTGGAGCTATCCTTGGTTGTTTGAAGATGAGCAAGCTCAAAAAACTACTATCGCATTATGGAAAAAATTAGCAGAGCGCTACAAAGATGAAACAATTGTTATTGGTTACGATCTACTAAATGAACCGATTCCTCATTACATGGAAAATAAGGAAGAGTTGAATTTACTTCTTGAGCCGGTTTACAAAATGATTTCTGCTGCAATTAGAGAAGTGGATAAGAATCATATAATATTATTAGGTGGCGCTCAGTGGAATACTAATTTTAAAATGTTCGGCGCGCCGTACGAAAATAATCTTGCCTACACCTTTCATAGATATTGGATGCCGCCTGAACAAAAAGAAATTCAAGACGTAATTGATTTTGTAAGCAAATACAATGTTCCTATGTATATGGGCGAAAGCGGCGAAAATGAAGATGCGTGGATTGATACTTTCAGAAAGTTACTGGAAAAACATGAATTTGGCTGGTGCTTCTGGCCTTATAAAAAAATGGATTCACCGCGCGGAATGGTTCAGTTTGCAAAAACAAAAGAGTGGGATGAAATTATAAAGTATGCGGAAACTCCTAAGAAAAATTTTGAGGAAATGAGAAAGGCAAAACCACCACGCGAAGTTGTAAAAAAGGCTTTGTCAGATTTGTTAGAAAATATCAAATTCAAAAACTGCACTGCTAACCAAGGATACCTGAAAGCACTTGGATTGTAAAATGTAAAATGAAACTGCTTTTACGCAAAGAAGTTAGAAACCATGTGTAACAAAACTTGTTTTGGGGTAGGCTATCAATAGCCTTAGGAAGAAAATGCTATTTCCTTTCAGAAATTGTTTAACCCAAAAAATTCATTAGAAATGATTTTTTTGCCGAAGGCCGATAGTAAGACGTTTTTTCGTAACGTCTTACTATCGGGGTTAACCCCAGTGTTGAAAATTGAGAGTTTCGACATAACCTATTTACCCTAAAGGACTTAATGCTTGTCGGCCCAAAGGGCAAATTTTCCTAACGGAAAATTTGGGTTTAACACTAAACTGCAAAAGTGAACTAATTCCAAACAGTTAGAGTTAAAACATCATACAGATTTGTCAACGCTTCAGAGAGGGTTGCGTTAATTGCACAAATCCGTCTTTGTATTATGGGCTTCTATAAAAATAACAATCCGCCACGGAGGTCTTTGCTGTCCGCCGAAGCGGATTGCTTTTTTCTTAGTTCCGCTTTGCGTGATGAAATTTTTTAAAACAACAATTTTTAGAGGCGTCCTTAAAAGAATAAAACAATATAACTTCTCGGAGGAAATATGAAAATAAAATTAATAGTTTTGTTTTTAGTTGTTACTGTTGGTATTTATGCTCAATGGGTAAAGCCAACGGGGCTAAATGTTGGTAATTCAGGAAAAATGCTCGCACATAATTCTGCTGTTTTTCTGTATGGAAACCAAAGCGGATTTAAACTTTACCGCTCAACTGATGGGGCTTTAAACTGGGTGGACATAGCCAACAAATTTCCTTATGATGTTTATTATATGCACGTTCACCAGAACGAAATATTTGCTGTAACATCAACATTAGGAGGAAACAGCTACCATTTTTATGTTTCTAAAGATGATGGAGCAAATTGGAGCCAAAAATCTACTATTCCAAATGTAACTGGTAATGGTGCCATTCTTGGCTTAAGCTCGGATGGAAATATTCTGTACGCATCTTCTAACAGAAAGTCCTATTACAAATCTACAGACAATGGAACTTCTTGGAAGGAAACAATCATTAGTACATCTGCAAGCGGAAATTTAGTTAGCATTGCGGCATCTAACGAGCACATAATTGCTGTTATTTTGGGCACTGGAGCTATAGTTTCTACCGATGATGGTCTTACTTGGAATGTAAAAAATCCTCAAGCGGCAATAACCGGATTGTTTCAGTATAAAGGATCAATTTTTGGTTTATCATCTAGTGCAGGTATATATAAGTGGAGTAAGCCCAAAAAAGATTGGGATGCTATAAATAACGGCATTCCAGATGCTGGCTCATTCCAGATCCCAACAACGATGCTTTCTACAGATAATACAATTTTTGCAGCAACAAGAGGATTAATAAGTAATAAGACAACTTTGCATTCTTCAAAAGATGAAGGACAAACTTGGGCCCCTGTTGTACTCACCGGGTTACCAGATATTCAATTAGCAACTGTATTTGGATTTATGGCGGCAAGCAATACATCCCTGTATTTATACAATCATTTACTTACTGGTGGGACGGTAAATGTTCAATCTACTGGGGTTTACAAATCAACTATAACACCAACTTCGATAAAATACAGCGAAGAATTACCGAACGAATTTACATTGAGCCAAAACTACCCCAATCCATTCAATCCAACAACAGTTATAAGCTACAAATTGCAATCAGCAAGCCACGTAACTCTAAAAGTTTACAATGTTTTAGGAAGAGAAGTTGCAACGTTAGTAGATGAGTTTAAAAATGCAGGTATATATAATTCTCAATTCTCCATCCACAATTTTCAATTATCCAGCGGCGTGTATTTCTATACATTGAGAACCGAAAACTTTTCTTCAACACTAAAAATGGTTCTAATGAAATAAGGACATTTGTGCTAATAGTAAGTAGTCTCAAGTGATACCAAATGAAAGCATGAAAAAAACTAAGAATCAGCAGGATTAAGTTAAGATACTGGCTGACAACAGGTTTAGTAAACTAATAATTTGTCGTTGCTGAAAGAGAAGAATAAGCAAGCAAATAAGAGAGAAATTCCGTTAAGACAGAGCTATAAGTTTGTATCCAAAAAAGCAAGGACCGAACAAACCGGAGATGCACACGCTAAGCAGATGAAACGGGCAAAAAAGACGACAAGGAAGTTGAAAACATATTTAGAAAGAGTATATCGGGAGATAATGAAGAAGTTACAAACAAATAAAATCTGACAATCGGCTTGATAGAAATTTACTCAAAGGCAAAGATGGCGATCATATTAATGCATTATTAGCAGCTTGCGGATATAATCCGCCAAAGGCGGACGAGGGTCAAATTCCCCACCTCTTGAGTCCAATAAATAAAATTTGTTTTCAGAAACCTCGCTGCCCCGCCTGCCAAAGCAAAGCGGCGGGCAGGTTGCGGCAAGGAGATTCATCCTAAGAAAACTCTATGCAGTTTTCTTTTTGCAAATTTTGGAATTGTTAAAAAATCGAATTGCTGATAAATACTTTAGCTTCTTCACTTATCAAAATATCAATCTCTCGTATTTTTAAAAATTAGCTGACTTTTTTTCAGCGACGGCTATTTAGGATTAAGATGCTTTAATAAAAAAGATTTTTAACTATAACTCCCTGTTTTTAACCCAGTTAAGGGTTGCTGCCGTTGTACTTATTTCGCTGCCAAAATAAACAAATCCTTCGACGATAAAATATCAAAAGGATTTCCTTCTAAATCAGACGTGTATTTTATGTCCTTAAAACCAACCGATTCACAAACTTTTGCAAGCAAATCTTTTTTGTAGCCGTAAACTTGTGTTGTTAGCAACGTAAAGCTGGAATTATCCGTTTTAGAAAAGCGAAGAATGTTAAAATTGATTTGTCCGTTAATGAAATCGTAAAACCGTACAAAGTAATTTTCCTCATCCGGCTTTATACTAATAATTCTTTCCTTCTGCTCGGCAATCAGCGCATAATTTAAAATGTGGATTAAGCCTTTTCCATTTGGTTTTAATATGTCATAGAGTTTTTGAACAGTTGAGTAAATTGTTGTTCCTTCAACATTAGCAAAAGTATTACCAAGCGAAATTGCATAATCGAAATGTGAGTTAAAACTAACCGGAGTAGAAAGTATCGTGCTTTCTGCAAACTCAATCCTTAGCGAATATTTTTCTGAGTTAATCTTTGCAGTTTCTAACATTTGCGGCGAAGGATCAAAACCGGTAACAGTATGCCCGTTTAAAGCTAAGGCAATTGAATCAACACCGGTGCCGCAGCCAAGGTCAGCTACAATTCCTGTGGAAGGAAATAGCTTTGCAAATGCATCTCTTCTCACTCTTAAGTTAGCTTCAAAGTTTATCATCTGATCATAAAAAGAAGAAGCGCTATTATAAAAGTTCTTATTGTCTAACATTTCCGTTACTTCTTAGAGATGTAATTGTAAACTATAGTCTCGCCTGCTTTTTCAGAAAAAGTTTTAAAACCTTTCTCTTCAACAATTTTAATTAGCGGCGCTGGAACAAATGGAGTTATCAGCAGATAGATTTCATCATTTTCTAAACCAAGAATTTCTTTTGTTACTTTACCTGCTGGATGAACTCCGTTTTCCAAATCTAAACAAGCATCGTATTCAACTTTTATTTTCTCTTTAGAAATCCAATTAGGAACAGTTTCACTTTTTTTGTTTTCTTCGTTCACCTTTAGCTCGTCTTGGTTTACAGCCTTGCGAAGAGTGTTAATTAATACAGCAACAGAAATATTTGCTACTACAGATGCCTGCTTTAATGTAGTAACCTTTGCTATTGTTCTTCTAAGAATTGGATTCTTCAGCTTAGAAAAAACAGGAGCTATTTCAATTAACTTATCTTCAAGCTCGGGATATGCGTTTAATAAATCTCCTACAATTGTTTGCGGCGTAACTTCTAACTTAGTTGTCATACTGCAAAATTCTCCTTTCGCCAGAAATGTTTCTGTATTCATCTAACTCTTGAGATACTTCTACCGTGCCCAAATACTCATTATTGTTACTTCTAACAGCATAGTAAGCTATGTGAATAAATTTGCCATGCATGTTTATCCAAAATTTTGCCGCATCTTGCTTGCCGCTTTTGAAATCATCTACAATTTGATTTACAATATGCACGCTTGAAGGCGGGTGACAAAACTGAACCTGTCTGCCCAAAACTGCTTTTGGCCGGGCAAAAATTCTACTTTTTCCATTCGAGAAAAATCTCACTTTATCATCTTTATCTACAAAAGTTATGTCAACGGGAAGTGTATTAATCACAGCTTCTAACTCTTCGCGTGTAAAAGACCCGGTTTCAAATCGTATTCTATCGCTAGGTTCTGACGCAATAGTTTCATTTTCTGCAAATGCCGGTTTCCATTTTGCTTCTGGGTAGTACAAGCAGTAGCCAAAATCTTCGCTCTGTTTTAATATTTCATACCAGTCAATCTCTGTAAAAGTATCCATACACATCGGTAAAAGAATATTCTCTTCTTTGTAAATCATCTCTTCTATAGATTTAAGTGTAGGTTGAAACATTAAATCAACAAAATCCAGAAAACTCTGCACATCTACATTCTGTGCTTCATCAAAAAGTGAAAAAGAGGATTTAAGAAAAGATCGTGTTTCATCATGTTTTCCCCACATAACCATTGGCGGTCCGGTTATATTATATTTTTCCATGTAAGGAAAAACCAAATTCTCTTTGCGCAAATAATGCTTTTCAACATCCATTAAAGAATTGAACAAACCTCTTGTTTTAAGAATAAGATCATCTGCACTGCTTGTTTTATCTCTTAATAACGCCTCTGCAAACACTTGCTTTATTTGGTCTATCAGCTTAGTAAGCTCACTATTTTCTTTTTTGAAAATATCAACCGGATGTCCTTCCGGAACATGCTTAGCATTCGAAGTATCAAGACTCGCTTTCAGTGCTTCGGAGTGAAGATCGCAAAACTTCAAAATCTCTTCCCGCTCAAGTCCGTCTTTTATTAACTCTTCTTCAGCTTGAACAACTTCGCCGTAAGGAACGCTTCCCATTACCTGCTTAAGTTTTTCGCTTGTTTCTGCTGCGTCTTTTCCTTCGTGCAGTTCAAGAATCAACTTCTTTAATTCATCAATTCTATTTCTGCTGTTGTTAATTAATTCACTCACGTCTAACCTTTCTTTCTATAATTCAACATTTTGTAAAATTTCGCCTTGAACGCCTATAACAACAACAGAAACTGGAATTTCCCTTCCGGTATGTTCTCTTGCTTGCTGTGCTAACTGAGCTAACCCGCTGCAGCAGGGCACTTGCATTATAGCTACAGTTATTGATTTAATGTTTGCATCATTGATCATAGTAATCAACTTATCGAGATACACTTGTTTGTTGGCGTCTAACTTTGGGCAGGCAATTGCAACAGATTTTCCCTTCATAAAATCTTTATGAAAATCGCCGTAAGAAAATGCACAGCAATCGGCGGCTAACAGTAAATCCGAATTTCTGTAATACGCAGCCGTTGGCGAAACCAAATGCATTTGAATTGGCCACTGTGTTAAATGAGACTGCCTTTGTCCATCTTCATCAACTTCATTGCTTTCAAAACTTTGCGCAATAGAGCCGGTGCAGCCATGCGAAGCATGCTTTTCTTCTTTAACTTCTTCAATCGCAGGAATAGCTATACCGTGATCATTTAAGTAATCTATAGCCTGAGTTAAAAACTCAAACTCTTTGTGATCGCGTAAGTGTTTTAAATGAGCCTTAATAACATTCGGGCCACCCTTTACAATGTAATCCATAACTTTTCTTTCATCGTAAGGTTCGGCTTCTCTTTCAACAATTGTTAAAGCGCCTGTGGGGCAGTGTCCCAAACAAGCCCCCAAGCCGTCGCAAAACAGATCGCTTATTAAGCGCACCTTGCCATCAATTATTTGTAAGGCGCCCTCAAAACACTCCGGCACGCAAACGCCGCAGCCATCGCATTTTTCTTCTTCTATTTGAATGATTTTTCTAATCATACTGGTTCCCTTTCATAAAAAGAATTTTTATTCCGATTAAAAAATAACGATTCTCTGTTAGAAAAGCAAAAAAAATTTTTTAATCAGATGAATTTTTCTGATTGACAATACCATAATATCTTATTATGTTTTAATCAGAAATATTGTTCCGATTAGAATAGAAAGTAATTAGATGGAAAAGAAAGAAAAAATTATTAAGAATTTAGAGAAACCAATTCAGAAAATCCGTTTTATTGTGCAGCTACTTTTTGCTTTGCTGTGTATTTGGATAGGAATAGAGTTTTCTCAGTTTGTGTTGTTTTTAGAAACTGCCGGAGCAGCAGATTTTAGTTATAGACCGCCTGGTGTAGAAGGATTTCTTCCTATAAGCGCACTAATGAGCGTTTATTATTTTATTCTAAGCGGAAACATTCATCCAATACACCCTGCAGGTTTTTTTATTTTTCTTGCAATAGTAGGAGTGTCTTTAGCCTTTGGTAAATCATTTTGCAGCTGGATGTGCCCTATTGGAACCCTATCAGAATTTGTTGGGGAGTTCGGCGAAAAAATTCATAAAAAATTTTTTAAGCGCAGAATAAAAATTTGGAAATATTTAGATTACGTTCTCCGCTCTTTAAAATACTTACTGCTTTTCTTTTTTGCTTTCTCTATATTTTCTATGACAAGTTTAGCACTGGAATATTTTCTTGACGGAGCTTACAATATTATGGCAGATGTTAAAATGTGGTATTTTTTTGCAAACATATCACAGTTCTCGCTAATAGTTATTGGAGTTCTTTTTCTGCTCTCTATAATTTATAGAAATTTTTGGTGCAGATATTTATGTCCGTACGGCGCTCTGCTTGGAATTACGAGTTTATTAAGCCCGGCAAAAATTAAGCGCAATCCGGTTAGCTGCATAGACTGCGCATTATGTGCCAAAGCGTGTCCTTCATTCATAAAAGTTGATAAGGTACTTACTGTTCGCTCGGATGAATGCACAACATGTTTGAACTGTGTTGATGTTTGCCCAGTTAAAGATACTCTTGAGTTAAAACTGATTGGAAACGAGAAAAAAATTAATAAAAAAACAGTTGCCTTTGGAGTAGTTCTTTTGTTTGTTGCAATAACAGGGTTTGGAATGATAACAGGCAATTGGCACAACAAGATTCCTAAAGAAATCTATATAGAACTTTATAAAAATATAAATTCAATTGGACACCCAAGAAGTATTTCGGATATCAACAAACTGAATAAAGAATCAGAAAAAGGAGTGGAGAATGGAAGATAGCCAATCCGGCAGGACTAATTTCTTAAAGAAACTTGTCTTTAAGATTATTCCGCCGGACAGATGGAGAGTTCCGGTGTTAATAACATTTGGAATTTTTTTTGGACTCGGTTTCTACATTGTTTATATCTCTAATGCCGCATCATACTTATCGGATAATCCAAAGACATGCGTTAACTGCCACGTAATGACCCCGCAATATGCAACATGGGAAAGGGGAAGTCATGGTAAAGTAGCAACGTGCAATGACTGCCATGTTCCTCAAGATAATTTGATAAGAAAATATTGGTTCAAAGCAAATGATGGATTAAGGCACGCCACATATTTTACAATGAGATGGGAACCACAGGTAATACGGATAAAGCAAGCCGGAAAAGATGCTGTGCAGGAAAACTGCATTAGATGTCATTCTAATTTAATTCATCCGGTTGCTTTAAGAGCTATTAACAATAGGAACGTACAAGACCAAACAGAAAAGTATTGCTGGGATTGCCACCGCGAGACACCGCACGGAAGAGTGCATAGCCTATCATCAACGCCGCATGCAATTGTGCCTCAGTTAAAGCCGGTTGTTCCAGAGTGGTTAGAAAAAATTACAAACTAAGAAAACTAAAAGAAACAGGAAGAGGTTAAAATGAAAACTATTCAAGAAAGAATTAAAGAAAAACCGATACTTGGCTGGGTGCTTTTTGGCGCTACAGTTGTGATAGTATTTCTTGTTGGGCTTTTTGCTTCATCAATTGTTGAAAGAAGAGGCGAATCTTTTACGCTTCAACAAGTGAAGCCAATTGCAGAATGGGAACCGCGCAACGAAGTTTGGGGAGAAAATTACCCAAGACAATTTGAAACTTATATGAACACGCGCGATACTTCATTTGCCAGTAAACATGGTGGAAGTGCAACGATAGATTATCTAGAAAAATATCCTGAACTTGTTATCCTTTGGGCAGGTTTTGGCTTTTCTAGAGATTACAAGCAAGGGCGCGGTCATGCCTATGCAATTAAAGACACTAGAAATTCTCTTAGAACAGGCGGAGAAAAACAAAGCACTCAGCCGGCTACTTGCTGGACATGCAAAAGCACAGACGTTCCAAGAGTTATGAATAGTAAAGGTGTTGCCGGTTATTATAGCGGTACTTGGAAAAATACAGGACATGATTTTGTTAATCCTATAGGCTGCCAAGATTGCCACGATCCTAAAACTATGCACTTAAGAATTACAAGACCTGCCTTAGTTGAAGCTTTTGAACGACAAGGTAAAAAGATGAGCGATTTTTCACATAACGAGATGCGTTCTTTAGTTTGCGCTCAATGCCACGTTGAATATTATTTCGATTCTAAAAAAGTTGAAGGAGCTAAATATTTAGTTTTTCCTTGGGATAATGGTTTTACAGCAGAAGATATGGAAAAGTATTACGATGACATTGAGTTTTCAGATTGGACTCATTCTCTAAGCAAAGCTCCAATGCTTAAAGCTCAACATCCAGAGTACGAAATGTTCAAAACCGGTATTCACGCAAAAAGAGGTGTTTCTTGTGCCGATTGCCACATGCCATATAAGACAGAGGGTGGCGTTAAGTTTACAGACCACCATATTCAAAGCCCGCTTGCTAACATCGAAAACTCGTGTATGGTTTGCCATAGAGAAAAAACTGAGAACTTGATTAGGGATGTTGTAGAAACTCAAGATAAATTAGAAGAGAACAGAAAAATTGCAGAAAAAGCATTAGCCAAGGCACATATAGAAGCTAAAGCTGCTTGGGATAACGGTGCAACTGAGGCGGAAATGAAACCGATTCTTAAATTAATCAGACACTCTCAATGGAGATGGGATTATGTTGCTGCAACAAACGGGCTTGGTTTTCATGCACCGGTTGAAGCATTTAGAGTTTTGGGAACTTCGATTCAAAAAGCTGAAGAAGCAAGAAGAGAGCTTGCGCTGCTCTTAACTAAAAAAGGCGTTAAGTATCCTATCGCATTTCCAGATATTTCTACCAAAGATAAAGCACAAAAATTTATTGGTCTTAAAATGGAAGAGCTTAAAGCCGATAAAAAGAATTTGATTAATAACGTATTCCCTGAATGGGATAAAAAAGCAAAAGAAAGACAGGGAAGTTTGCAGCAGTATTAATATCAAAACACATTGGAGAAAAAATGAAAAAAATTATTATTTCAATTATTATTTTATTTAGCGGAGCTGCTTTTAGTTTTGCACAAGACAACATTAAGATTAACGCGCAAATTAGACCTCGTTTTGAATTTAGCAACTTAGATTTTAACAATAACAACAGTGCTTCTACATTTGCTTTGCTCAGAACAAGACTTGGCGCAAGATTTACACCGTCGGATGATTTAACGGCTTTTATTCAAATTCAAGATTCTAGACATTTTGGCGGCGCAAAAAGTACTGTTGCAGATCTGAAAAACATTGATTTGCACCAAGCCTTTTTTAGATTAAATAATATTTTTGCTTCTAAGCTAAGCTTAACTATTGGCAGAATGGAGCTTTCTTTTAATAACGAGCGTTTAGTTGGAGTTGCAAATTGGGGAAACACAGGAAGAAGATTTGATGGTATTCACGCGGGATATAAAACCGAGAAACTTGACGCACAATTTTTTGCTTATAAAGAAGCCGAAAATCTACTTCTTGGCGATACTCTAGATCAAAATATTTATGGCTTGTCTTTAGACTTAAACTTGATTAAGAATTATAAAATTCAGCCAATTATAATTTGGCAAAAACAAATTCCAGCCAAAACTACAAGTAGGTTTACAACCGGCGTTTATACTAAAGGCGATATAGGAAATTTTAGCCATGAGGCAGAATTTTATTATCAATTTGGGGATCAAAATATTAACAAGATTAATTACGATATTTCTGCATTCTTATTTTCACTTAATCTAAATTATACTTTCGATCTTCCTTCAAAACCATTTTTAGGAGCCGGGCTGGATTATCTTAGCGGTGATGATAAGTTAACGGATAATCAATACAAAGTGTTTAATACTATTTATGGCACAAACCATAAATTTTATGGCTATATGGATTACTTTGTAAATATGCCAAACGATACTTACGGTTTAGGATTATCTGATTATTTTGTTAGAGCAGGACTTTCATTATCAAAAGAAATTAAAACTGCCGTAATGTTTCATCTCTTCAATTCCAATGCAGACTATAAATTGAAAACAGGTTCAATTACCAAATCTTTTGGAACTGAAGTAGATTTTATTTTAAACCCAGAATTGTCATTAGAGAAAATCATTTGAAACAACAAATGGCCAACTAAAAAGATTTGTATTGGACCAAAGTCCATCAAACCAACTTCGCCGTTT
>WPAE01000123.1 GCA_009773205.1 Ignavibacteria bacterium | reverse complement strand
ATACGGGCCACTTACGGATTCCATTTTCTAAAATTTTTCTATGAACAATGAAAAGAGAGTGATGATGTTTGTTTTTAAGATGTAAATAAATTAATGTTAAAGTATGCCGCTGTGGTGTAACGGGTAGGGTGAACATCTTATGCTCGGTAGGGTGTTGGTTCGAGAGTTTCACCTTTTGGTGTCACTAAACCGGAGGAGTTTGTTTTTTGTTTTAAAAAAATTATCCTATCCTAACTGTGCAATTTATTTGAGCACAGGGGCTAGTCACATTGGTTATGATCCAGCACCCGCCACGAGGAGGCTGTGACTTTACCACTTCCGTTCACCGGCAGGGCGCCACATACCTTAGTGTAATCGAATGCAGAGGCGACGAACTTAGTGGTGGCACAGCGCGAGTGATGTTAGCAGCAAGAGCAGGCCAGAATGAATAAGTGAAATAAAATTAAAATTAACAAAAATCCGTTTCCTACTTGAGCATCTTGGTTGACTTTGACTTCTTCGGAGTAATCCTTATCGAGAGTAACTTGGTCTTTTTTGTTTACTTCGACTAATTGAAAACTTTACTTTAACTTCTTCGGGGTATTCCTAATCTTCATTGACTTGGTCTTATTGTAAACTTAGCCTAACTTTACTTTAACTTCTTCGGGCGTTGCAGTAAGAGTAAGAATACAATAGAATGTAAATATTAGTTAAATAAGTAGTTAAAGTATATGGAATTAAGAGGCCTGCACAGAGACATAGTCGGGTTGGAGGGACCGGCACGGGGATAATTAGCATAAAAGCATAAATATATCAAGTAATAATTAGTATTTAAAGTTAATGGGATTAAGAGACCGGCACAGAGTCATAGTCGGGTTGGAGGGACCGGCACGGGGTAGAGTAAAATAAGTATAATAAGTAGTTAAAGTTAATTGGATTAAAAGGCCGGCACAGAGACATAGTCGGGTTGGAGGGACCGGCACGGGGTGAAGTAAAATAGTAAAGTAATAAAATAAGTAAGTATAATAATATAGTTCAGTAAAATTCAAAGTATAAAATAAGTAAGTAAAAAGTACATAATACATACAGAAAGATATTAAGACAAATTCAAAAAATTAAATAAAGCAAAAATTAATTTAAACTGGAAAACACGCTACTATATACTATTCCAACAGGTGTTCGCCAGATGTTGTTGATAATGAAGTAATCAAAGTCGGTAATTGTTTGGCTCAAAGGATAATTGCATTTGGCACTCGAAATTTTTTTAAAGTGGAAACAGATGTGTAATGCAAATTCCGGGAATTGTGAAGTGGGTGGAAACAAAAGTTATGGTTTTGGAACTCAAGTGGTAACAGGTGTTCGCCAGATGTTGTTGATAATAACAAAATGGAAATTCCGGGAATTGTGAAGTGGGTGGAAACAAAAGATAATTGATTTCGCAATTTATTGGAAACACGTGCGCGCCAGATGTTGTTGATTATGTGTAATGCAAATTCCGAGAATTGTGAAGTGGATGGAAACAATAGCTAATGGATTTCGCAATCAAGTGGCAACAGGTGTTCGCCAGATGTTGGTGATCTCATGCTTGCTGGTGTGCTCGTGATCGTGTGTCACTAAGAGTACGCATAACATTAATAATATTTACGCAATTATTATAACCGTACTGTAATTACCCGTAAGCATTACTTATTATCCGTAAGCATTATTAATTATCCGTATGCAGTAATTCGTTGTCCACAAGCATTAATTAATTATCCGCGATCATAAAAGTAAGTCCGTAACCATTAATTAATTATCCGCAAGATTAAAAGTCAGTCCGTAAGCAATTAATAATTATCCGCAAGATTAAAAGTCAGTCCGTAAGCAATTAATAATTATCCGCAAGCATAAAAGTCAGTCCGTATGCGATTAATAATTATCCGCAAGCATAAAAGTAAGTCCGTAAGCAATTTAACAGTGTCCGCAAACAGTAATTAATTATTTTTTGTGTTAATTAATTATTTTTTGTGTTAATTAATTCTTAAAAAACTGAAGCTGGGTTGTAAATGTGTTTAATAACCTCAAATAACATCACCGGGTAAATTGTTATGGTCTAGTAGTCTTGAATAGCAAACCTCGAAATCGCTCTCACGTTCTCGAATTGCAACCCTCGGCGGGTCAGTGTGAAATTTTAACCTCGAATAGCAAACCCGAAAAGTAGAACCTCAGTGTAAACAACCATTTGCGTGGGCGTAAAATAGGTCTAACGTTCTCGAATTGCAACTCACGGCGGGTCAGTTGGATAAAAATTTACCTTGAATAGAAAACCTTAAAAGTAGAACCTCTGTGTTTTTTGAGCCTTTGGCAAGTTGTATCAATCATTAAAATTATGTTAGATGGTTTAAAATAGGTTTTGAAAGATTCTCTATCTAATGGTATCATTTTTATTAAAAAATAAAATTTGAAAAAATTTTGTAAAAATTTTGCAAGTTCATTCTGTTCAGATTTGGTCATTTTTGAGGTCATCTATTTTCTTATTCTTTTATTTTGGTTGAGTCTCTACT
>WPAE01000444.1:652-1900 GCA_009773205.1 Ignavibacteria bacterium | reverse complement strand
CCCCTGCGTACGCCACTGTGTAATAGCTATGTGCAATTTTGGTTACAATCCTGATCTATCGTACTTTTTTAAACGTCGTATCTTTCCTTCCAAGATAGCGTTATTGCAACATTGGCATTTGCTGCAGAAGTGAGCTACGACCTTTTGAAATCTAAGCTAAATGTCCTTACCGGGCTGATCTGAAAATTATGCAAACATGATCTGAACTACACATCGCGCACTTCTGGTTTTAAATTGCAACTTAAAACTGCTTATGATTCGGAACCTTTGGACCTTCTTACTCAAATACTTCTCAAAACACGCAGATCTTTCAAAAAGTTCACTTTCAAAGCAAATCGACTCTTTACATAAGTTAATTATAGTCAATTATAGTAGCTTCGTCTTGCTTTTTCCATCCTCCTATTTTGTGTTTGGCACTGTAACTTTTATGTCACTTACTATTATTCAAGGCGCACTAACTTGCTAGGATCCTGAATGACGCTATCCAATTAAGAGGTAACCGGAGGTAATCGTAATTGACGCTATCCAATCTAGACTAACGTGCTATATAGGGTAGACGTTAGGCCACTCTTTTTCTATTGGAATTTTTTAAATGATTATTTGAGATTCTGACATTATCAATATCCTCCTAATCTTTGATTAAAATTTTTCCAAAAGGTTAACTGTTATAAACCTACTGTTATAAACCTACTAATTACTTGAATATCTATTAGCTCAACTTCTTTAGCGATAGTCCCCGCAATTATCCATCTTAGTTAAGAAGTTGTTCTCAGAATCTCTAATTCAGGTGAACAGTGTTCAGGTATGTAAAACCTGTTCTGTTATAAACCTGCTAATTACTTGAATATCTATTAGCTCAACTTCTTTAGCGATAGTCCCCGCAATTATCCATCTTAGTTAAGAAGTTGTTCTCGGAATCTCTAATTCAGGTGAACAGTGTTCAGGTACGTAAAACCTGTTCATCGCACATGATTATTCCTTCTATGCATTCCTAATTCCATACATAGTTTGGCTTAGCGCATGACAATCATAAATAAGCTAAAAGTATATGTTACTGTACTTCTAATTTCCTATATAAGTAATTCCGCTGCTGGAAGCCGTACACCCTATTCATACTCATACTAATAATAAATTACTAAATGATGATTAATGCGAATAAGCTCCGTTATGCTTATAATGGCACCGTTTTGCCATTCTGACTCCGGTTAGTCAGCCGTCACACAGATCTGCCGTCTTCAGATCTACATT
>WPAE01000444.1:0-606 GCA_009773205.1 Ignavibacteria bacterium | reverse complement strand
ACTCAGGTCTCCTTCGCGAAGGTTCCACCCCCTTCGCCTAGTTGCCTCGGGAAAGTTCCGTAACACAAATTGGTGCCTGGTCCTAAACTTCTGCACTTACCTCTACAGGCGAAAAGAAGAAGCACAACAAATCCACAACAAGAAAGGAGTGAGGAAGGTTTGTTTTTCCCCCCTTCCCTTCCCCGCCCCGTAGCGGACTAGTTTTCTGTTGTTTTCATTGTTGTTCGTTCCGCACGCTGTTGTTTTCGTTGTTGTTCGTCCCGCACGCGTAGAGGCCCCTTTTGGGCCTAGAGTAGATGTCCCACGGTAGAGGAAGAGCTAAGGAAAGGGGAAAAGGGAAAGGTAAGGCGACGGAGGGAGGAAGGGTGATGGCGGAGGTTGATTCCCCGGCGATGGAAGTGGCCGCGGAGGAAACTGTTCGCGCATCCGCGTCAGCGACGGCACTGGGAGGGCAGGCTCCAACTGGCGTAGGGCCACCTTTGCCGCCCCCACGCGGGAGCCTACCTGGCGATGGTCATCACGGCCCTCACAACGCTCCGCGAAGCAGTTTGACGACACAGCCGATGCCATCGCAGGCGCAACCCCCTCCGCGAAGGGACTCGCAAC
>WPAE01000443.1 GCA_009773205.1 Ignavibacteria bacterium | reverse complement strand
ATTTTGGAGTATGGTCGGGATAAAGTCGCTATTAGGCCAACTATACCTAGACCTTGCGTCCCCACCTATCTTATTGCAGATTCCTACGTGGGACCATGGGCCGCACCTAGCGATCATTCGAGCTACCACAAAAATTCGAGAGTTTTGGAGATAGGTCGATACCAAATGTTAAAAATTTTATTTTGGGGTATGGTCGGGCTAAAGTTGCTATTAGGCCAACTATACCTAGACCTTGCGTCCCCACATATTTTATTGCAGATTCCTACGTGGGACCCTGGGCCCCACCGAGCGGTCTTTCGACTTACCCCAAAAATTCGAGAGTTTTGGAGATAGGTCGATACTAAATGTTAAAATTTTTATTTTGGAGTATGGTCGGGATAAAGTCGCTATTAGGCCAACTATACCTAGACCTATTTTGGAGTATGGTCGGGATAAAGTCGCTATTAGGCCAACTATACCTAGACCTTGCGTCCCCACCTATCTTATTGCAGATTCCTACGTGGGACCATGGCCCGCACCTAGGGATCTTTCGACTTACCCCAAAAATTCGAGAGTTTTGGAGATAGGTCGATACCAAATGTTAAAAATTTATTTTGGGGTAAGGTCGGGCTAAAGTCGCTATTAGGCCAACTATACCTAGACCTTGCGTCCCCACCTATTTTATTGCAGATTCTTACGTGGGACCATGGCCCGCACCTAGAGATCTTTGGATTTACCCCAAAAATTCGAGAGTTTTGGAGATAGTTCGATACCAAATGTTAAAAATTTTATTTTGGAGTATGGTCGGGCTAAAGTCGCTATTAGGCCAACTATACCTAGACCTTGCGTCCCCACCTATTTTATTGCAGATTCTTACGTGGGACCATGGGCCGCACCTAGCGCTCATTCGACTTACCCCAAAAATTCGAGAGTTTTGGAGATAGGTCGAAACCAAATGTTAAAAATTTTATTTTGGGGTATGGTCGGGCTAAAGTTGCTATTAGGCCAACTATACCTTACCTTGCGTCCCCACATATTTTATTGCAGATTCTTACGTGGGACCCTGGGCCGCAACGAGCGATCTTTCGATTTACCCAAAAAATTCGAGAGTTTTGGAGATAGGTCGATACCAAATGTTAAAAATTTTATTTTGGGGTATGGTCGGGCTAAAGTCGCTATTAGGCCAACTATACCTA
>WPAE01000041.1 GCA_009773205.1 Ignavibacteria bacterium | reverse complement strand
TAATCGGGTTTCCTGCCGGTGCTAAAAAGAAAAAGGTTTGAAAACAAATCATTTTCAAACCTTTTATTGCTGCCCCGTCAGGGGTCGAACCTGAAGTCTCCTGATCCAGAGTCAGACGTGTTGCCAATTACACCACAGGGCATTTTTACTCATCAAATATAAAACTTGCTTACTCACTTATAAAATTATTTTTTAATGCTGCTTTTAATTTGGTTTTCAAGCGGAATAACTTTTCCACTTGTCTTTTTTATATTTAACCAGAAAGGTACATCGTTCACATCCCAAATCCTCTTGCCTGGAGGTAAAGTGGGTGATTCAAGAGCTGCATCTTCAATTTTTATTAATCCTTGAGTAGAAATTCTACTTTCTGCTAATGCACCGAAAACAAAATCCCAGGCAAATGCACCTGTAGATTGGTAATTAGTAGCTAGTGCCTTCCATGTTACGCCGTTATCTAAACTGTAATAAATATTTACCGATGTAACAGCATAACTAGTCCAATCAATTAACATTGGCCAATTTTTTGATGCTTTGGGATTTGTCAAATCCTCTGGTGGATAAAAATCTTCCCCTGAGTTGGGGTACTTAATTCGAATTTTTTTGCTCTTGTGAATTGAGAAAACATCATTCGACATATCTGAAGCACCACCTGAACTGCTAATTCTAATTAAACAGTTATCAGAACTATCGGGAACTATCGGATTACCATTAGTATCAAAATCTTTAACTATTCTGCCAGGCGCCCATATAAAGGAGCCATCATTTTCGGTTGATTCAGCATCGGGAACCGTATACCATTTTCCGCCGCCATTAGTTGACCATTCGATTTTTACTTTTTCAGCATTAGTAGCCTTCCACTTAATTTCATAAGGATGATAGTTGATTAAGTCAGTTGGAGCCGCATCTCTCTTTGATACTAACCATTGCTCTCCGCCATTTGGAGCAATAAGAGTTACAGAAGGTGGAGGCAATACTTTGAAACTGCCACTTAATAATGATGCACTACCATCTGTTGCACTTATTTCTACTACATAAGTAGTTGCAAGTGGATCATGCTTAAATGTAGTTGGGAACGAGCCGGAATTGTCTACGCTATCAACCAAAGTAAACCAATCAGCAGTTTGAGTTAAATCATTTCTGTTATATCTAATTCTAACTTTTCTTATGCCTTTGGAAACCCACTGGATATTGATCTGTTCGCCGGCAATTATATTAGCTCCGTTTGTTGGAAAATTTATTTTCGTTATTTCTGGCGTAAGCTGAATTGAAAAAGATGAATTACTTTCATCAGATGGATCATTATCTGCTGCATCAGAAACTCGAACTTTACACTGAATAGAATTTATTCCGGCAGGTATTTGCCATTGATATGAACCTGAACTCAAGTGATTGGTTACAATAGAAGTCCAAGTATTTCCATTATTTGTTGTAAATTCTATGTTAACAGATGTGATTCCTTGAGAATCCCATTTAATAGCTTGCGACTGCCGCTCTCTCCAATTTTCTCCACCGTTTGGAGATGTAACTCTTATACTCTGCGTAACTTGGTTAGATATCTGAAAATTATTTTCTGAAACTGCAAATGGATTTCCATCTGCTGCATCGCTTATTCTTATTCTGCATTGAAGAGAATTAATATTCGGAATTGATTTCCAAACAAAATACCCGATGCTTGGAGTAGAACCAATTATAGTATTCCAGTTAGCGCCTGCATCGGTAGTATACTCAATCTTAACATTGGCTACATTCTGAGATTCCCATCTAATTTCTTGAGTTGTGCCGCTTGTCCATACTTCTCCACCTTTAGGAGTAATTACTTTAATAATTGGCTCCGGTTCTATGGTAAAAAATTGATCGCTCTCATCCGAAGGAGAGTTATCGGCAGCATCACTTATTCTAATTTTACAATTTGTGGAACTTGTAGTTGGTATTTGAGCCCAAGTAAAATAACCCGTGCTTGGCGTGCTGTTGGTTATTACATTCCACTGAATGCCATTATTAAGCGTGTATTCAATCTTGACATTTTGAATACCGGCAGCGTCCCAAGTTATCACTTGAGTTGAACCTGCAACCCAGCTTTCTCCGCCGTTAGGTTTGGTAACTTTAATTAACTGAACGCCATAAGTAAGTATGCTAAAGTTTTCATCAGAAACATCAGAAGGAATGCCATCAATAGCATCACTCACTCTTATTCGGCATTGTAAAGAGCTAATATTGCTCGGAATGTTTTTCCAGGCATAAACGCCTGTACTTGGTGTTGATGAAATTATAACACTCCAGCTTGCGCCATTATTTGTTGTGTATTCAATTTTTACATTCTCAATATTTGTAGAAGTCCATTTTATATTGTTCGATGACCCGGAATACCACTCTTCTTTTCCATTTGGTTCAAGCACTACAATTTTTGGCTCTGGAGTTACAGTAAATGTCCCATCGCTCTCATCTTGTGGCGAACCATTTTCTTTATCAGTAATTCTGATCTTGAATTGAGTTCCAGCAGTCGAAAAACTTGTTACATAGCTTCCGCTCGAAGGAGTTTTTTCAATTATTGTAAACCAGTTAATTCCATTGTTAGGAGTATATTCAATTGTTACGTTTTCTACTCCAGTAGATTTCCACTTTATAGTATCAGTTTTGCCGGCTGTCCAAGTCTCACCTCCATTTGGAGAAAGAACTGCTAACTCCGGTTTAGGTACAATTCTAAACAAGCCGTTGCTCTGATCAACCGGATCACCATCATCTGCATCTGTAATTCTTATTAAACATTGGGTGGAAAACGAATTCGGGACATTCCATTCATAAGCGCCGGTATTAGCAAGTTTATCAATAATTGTATTCCAGGTTAAGCCGTTGTTAGAAGTAAAATCAATCTTAACTTTTGCAATGCCGCTGGATCTCCAAGTAATCTGCTGGTTTGTACCTGCCTGCCATCTCTCATTACCGTTAGGTGAAGTAACTTCGAGCGTTTGAGTAATTTGGTTTGTTATTGTAAATGTGCTGTCAGAAACATCCGAAGGCTCGCCATCTTTTGCATCAAAAACACGAATCTTACAAAGCTGCGAATTTGCATTTGGAACTGGGTCCCAAGTATAAAATCCTGTAGATGGAACAGATTCTTTGATTACAACCCAATTGAATCCGTTGTTAGTTGTATAAGCTAATTTAACATTTTCAATGTTTTCTGATATCCATTCAATTTTTCTACTAGTGTTAGAAATAATTCTTTCTCCGCCATTTGGGGCTAATACTTTAATCTTTGGCTCTGGAAGAATATTAAATAATTCGCTCTCTGAAGATGGCTCTCCATCTTTTGCATCCATAATTCTAACACGTGCTAAGGTGGATGGAGTATTTGGCACCGGCTCCCAATAATAAATACCGGTATTTTTTTTATCTACGGCAACCAAATTCCACCTGATGCCATTGTTAGTTGTATATTCAATTTTTACAGAATCAATACCAGAACTGAACCACTTAATTTGTTTAGCGCTTCCACCTTCCCACTCTTCCTTTTCTTTTGGAGAAGAAATTTTTAAGCTCTGATTGCTGTTTCTAATAATCGAAAAAACATTATCGCTTGCATCTGTGCTTTTACCATCAACGCTGGTAACTTGCACTCTGCATTGATTAGAAATTGTGTTTGGAATTGGAAACCAGCTATATACTCCGGTGTTTTTCAAACTATCTACAATTAAAGACCAAGAAGTTCCGTTATCAACACTGTATTGTATTTTCACGTGGGATGTTCCCGTTCCGCTCCAAGTAATTTGGTAGGATGAACCTTCCGATAAAACTTCGTTGCCGTTTGGAGTTAAGACTTTAATTGTAGTTGATATTGCGCCGGGCTTATCTGTATCTGGGCCCGTTGTGTCTTCTTTTAGCTTACAAGAGGAAATAACAAGTATGAGAAATAGAAATGCATAAATATTTTTTTTCATTGTTTCCTCAATCCTTTAAGGAGTTCTAATTCATAACAAATTTAATAAATTTCACTATTTTTATTAAGAGTTTTCTTTCAGAAACCGTGCCTAAGTTTTTATTGTTATTTAAGTTAAACCCAAACCAAGTATAAAATGAAAAACAAAGTTTACATGTTATTTTTACTCATAGTTACAATCGTAAATTATGGGCAAAATTTAATACCCGCCGGAGAGATTGGTAGTTTTAGTTCTGCGCGGAGCTTTTCGATAAATCCTTATGGAATAATATTTGTAAGTGATGATTTGAAAAACGAAATAATCAAGTTAGATACACTTGGTAACGTGATAAAAACAATTGGCGGATATGGCTGGGATAACAGCTCGTTCGATAATCCGGCCGATGTTTTTGCTAATGTACTAAATGTTTATGTCGCCGATAAAAACAACAACCGCATACAAATTTTTGATAAGGACTTAAATTTTCTCTCGCAAATTTCTACGCAAAACTCTGCCGATGAACGTTTTGCTTTTAAATATCCTTCTTCTGTTGCTACTTCTAATCAAGGAGATTTCTATATACTCGATTCTGACAATCAACGGATTCTAAAATTTAATCTTAGAGGAGAATTTATTTCTGAAATTGGAGGCGTAGATGCCGGCACGTTCCGTTTAACTAATCCGCTTAAGTTGAGTTTAGATAATAATCTCAACTTGATTACCGCTGAGAAAAATACTCTTTTCATATTCGATCAGTTTGGAAATGGAATACGGAAGGTACCACTTCCTTTTGAAGTGAAGAACCTTAATTCTCTTTTTAACAACATTGTAATCGTGAATGAAAAAAATGTTTTGGCAGCTAAAGTTGTAGCAGAACCAAATCTGCAAATGAATTTGTTAAACCCAAACATAACGGAGGATATTGTTGATGCTTGTGTTTTCAAATCTAAGTTATATGTTTTAACAGGCTCTACAATTTTTGTTTTTCAACTCCAGCATTAAACCCTATGAGTTTGGCAGTTCGCTTTTCGGTAACTCTTTTACTCGCATTTTGGCTTCTTGGTGTCTTTTTAGAATGGCTAGTTCCCATAATTCCACAACTAACTTTATTCGTTCCCTTAATGCATAACTCTTATTCTTTAGTTTGCCATCAACAGCAAAGTAAATTACTCGGCGATTCAGTTTATCATTCGCTAGTTTGTTCAAGATGTGCAGGAATTTACGTCGGTTTATTTATATCAAGTATCGCAGCTCTTTTTTTTCTGTATAGAAATGAACCGCCTCTAAAAATTATTATATTTGCTTCTGCACCAATGCTGGCAGATGTTTTCCTTTGCGCTTTTGGCATTTACAGCTACTCAAAAAGTTTAGCTTTCATTACAGGCTTTCTTTTAGGTTCAGCAGGATTTTTATATTTTTACTCAGCTCTGAAAAAACTAATTCAAGAATTAAACAGTAAAAAGAATTGAAAAAATTTATTTCACCTGCGGTTTGCGGCTTCGCTGCTGGAGTTCTGCAAGTAGTTCCTTTAATTAAAAGTTTTGCATGCTGTTTGATAATTCCCGGCGCAGCATTTCTTTCTTTATGGCTGGACCAAAAGGCATCCAAATCCACAAACAAAATTCCTATGAAAAAAGCACTTGTCTTTGGATTATTTACTGGATTAACAGCCGCTTTCTTTGGAACAGTCTTTGAAGTTTTTGTAACTTTTATCACCCGTCAAAATGATGTTATTGTTGCCTTCCCAGAACTTCAAAGAATGATTGCAGATTTTCCTCTAAGTCCAGAATTAAAAAACCAAGTAATGGAAATTTTTCAAACTGTACGTAAAGAACTAATGGAAACAGGTTTCTCGTGGCTTTATACTTTTACAATTTTATTTAATAACCTTATTGTTAATTCCATTTTTGGTATAGTTGGAGGATTAATAGGCGCGCAAATTCTAAACAGTAAAAATAAATCTTCGGAAGCTTAGCATGATTTCGGCTTTAATTTTTGCAGCTCACTTAGTATTTGTTGCATACATTTTTACAAAAAAATGGCAGGAAGAATCACTCTCCACAGCATTTTAAATTTAGCTTTAGTGATAGTCTTGTTTGCCGTTGGCTGGTCTATTGCAACATCTGTTGTTAAATTATTTTTTGAAGCAAAAGGATTTGGAATTCATTTTGATGCAGATACAATTTCGTTAACACTTCTATCAATTGTTGAGTACTTTTTTTACAAGTTTTATTATGCAGATGATAAAGAAGCTACTGTGGCCGAAAACTAATTTCTACTTTTTGATCAATCTGATCTGCTGCCGCAGGTAGTTTTTCAAAGCGCCATTTTCTAAGTAAGTTCATTGTTGTCAATTCTAAAGCCGGATCGCCTTTCATAGTCGGAAATACTTTTGAGACAGAACCATCCGGTCTAATCGAAAACCGAAATTTCATGATTACTCTTCCGCTTCCTAAGTTCTTTGCTTCGGGCAAAACAAAATTCTTAATTATTCTGGGCTGGTCAGAACCAAAATCTAAATCGAACCCTAATTCTCTTTGGCTAATTTTTCTAACTTCGTCTTTCTTTTCAGTTTCTTGGGCAACAGCAGATTCGGCATTAGAATTACTCTCAACTGTTTTTAGATTAACCGCTTTAACTTGTGGAATCTTATTTGCCTGCTCATTTATTTTTTTCTGCAGCTCAATATTTTGTTTTGCTGTTTCAGCATTCGCAAAAGATTTTTCGGAAACTTTATCAGTTGCTAAATAAAGGAAAGCGGCTAACAGAATTACTGCTGCAAAAGAAGAATAACTAATTCCTTTCAGGTAATTTATCGAAGATTCAAATTTCACTTTTCAACTTCCTCATCTGTTATATCTGTATCAGCAAAATAGGCAACAGAATCATCGAGTACATCAATAACTTCGGTAGCTACCATTTCCATTTCAAAAACTATTTTTTTTATTGCCGATACCAAAACATTGTAAGATACGAGAGCAATGATGCCAACAATAATTCCCATAATAGATGAAGCAGCTGCACCGATTATTTCGTTATTAAAATTTGTTAAATCAATTGCTGCTTGCGCTTCTTGCAGCTTGAAATATCCAAAAGTCAAACTTACTATGGTTCCAAGAAAGCCGATCAAAGGAGCTAGTTTAGAAAGAGTTGCGAGAGGTGATAAATTCTTCTCAAGTTTTAGTATCTCGAGTTTAGATGCAGTTTCAAATGCTTCTACAATTCTTTTTCTGCCAAATTTATATTTTCTCAAGCCTCTCTTAAGAATGTTGGCTACCGCAGATCTTTCTTCTGTGCAATAATTAATTGCTTCATTAATTTCCTTGCGTTTTAGCAAGCCTCTAATCTTAATTGTAAAAGAACCAACATTAACCTTGGATTTTTTTATCACAATAAATTTTTCTACTACAATAAGAATAACTAAGACTAATACAATGAAAATGGGTAAAATCATCAGCCCGTTCTTCAAAATTATTTCAGTAAGATTCATGTTCTTCCATAATAATTAGAAACTATTTTTTTTCTTGAAAGCTACTGCTTCTTGCTCTGACTTAAAAGAGCCGATTCTTATTCTATACCAAGTGCCACCTTTATCCGGCAAAAACGCTTCGACTAAGAATGCGTTAAAACCGAGCGAACGCAAACGGTCAACTTCGTTTTGCGCAAGCAATTTATTTTTCCAAGAAGAAATTTGAAAGTTGTAAGATTTTCCATCAAAGAAAACCATATTACTTAAACGAGTTTCGCCCGCGGGCTTAGCAGTATTGGCAGCTAAAGATTTGTTCCTTAAATCTTCTTGCTGCGCTTGTTCCACAATTTCTTCATTCTTGGGCTTGGTATTATCAGTGGCTTTTTGTAACAGTTTTGTAACATCAACAGTATTTCCCTCTTTAATTGGTTCTGGTGGAGTTGCAGTAGTAGGAAATTCACTAAAATCATCTGGATTTAACCCAAGTGATTCTCTTATATTTTGGACTGCTGCATTATCATCAACTGTAGATGGAACTACTTGATTATCAAATTGAGAAGTTTGATCAGCCTCAACTTGATTAACTGAGGATATATTTCTGATATAGAGATAAACTGCAATAGAAGTTACAACAATAAAAAAGGCAAGCGTTATAACAAATAGTTTTCCAAAATGATTTTGATACTTCTTAGGTGTTGCCACTTCTTCATACAGAGCGCCTTGTGCTTCTGCGGCATTTGTTACAGCTGATTCTATCTCGGTCCGCTCTAACAAAATTGTCATTCTCTTTGGCTTCGTTAAAACTGGTTCATCAGGAAAATCTTGCTCAATATTTTGCGCAGTCGTTTCTTCTATAAATTCATAACGGGGCGGCGGTGTTTTGAAATCAAGGATAACTTTTTCATCCTTAAATTCAACAACCGGCTTTGTTTCCTCCACATGAGTTTTTGTCTTTCTAAGTTCTGTATTTAACTCAGGTTTAAGATTAGCATATTTTTCAAATTGAGTATGCTGTTGTACATGTTTATGATTAAACGAATTATCATAATTTTCATGAAGTGAAGTAATTTCTTGGGCAAGGGTTTTTTCTAACTTTGAAAATAAATCCCGCCGTGTTTTTTCTATATCAAATTTGTGGTTATCTGTTTCAGATTGTACAGCTTCGTCCTCTTCATATTGTAAAGAGCTTTCCGGTAAGATCTCAATGGCTTCTTCCTGTCCAATGCCGAACTCTTCTTTTAGTTCGTCTCCCCAGCTCCATTCAATTTTTTCTGTACTCGCGTTTTGTTCATTTGCAATATCAACAGAAATTTCTTCTTCAGATTCATCGGTGGAATCCATATCAACTTTTCTATGAAAAGCATCTTCGAGTAGATCATTCAGTACTCGGGAATTATCATTAGCAATTTTTTCGTGATCATACTCTTTCAACTCATCATTTATTATTCCCTTAAGATCTTCTTCTGCAATAACCCAAGCATTTTTATCTGCATCATTTATATTTTCTTTAAGAGTAATTAGCAGCTCTTTAGCAGAAGTTGGCGGTTCAATGGTAATTTCAGAGTTTCTATTTTCAGACTCTGGAAGCTCCTCATCGTTTAACAGACTTCGGAGAACCTCGCCGCTGTGTGAATCTGAAACAGCAGCGCTCTCGATGCTTTCAATATCAACTTCAGTTTCTTCTTCGGTTGGCACAGAACTCTTTACTTTTACAACCCCAAGTTCTTTACCAAATTCAATTTCTTCAACAAAATAATGAGAAGAAATTTCATCAGTAGAATCAATTTTAACCTGTGAAGTAAAATTATCTGGAATCGAAATTTCTATTTTATCTTCTAAGATTGGAACATTTTCTATAACCTGCTTAAGTTCTATATTCATTACCTCTTGCTTAAAGTCATCATCTAAAACAACTTTCGGCTCCAAGTCAACATCGCCGAGTAAATCAGCAACAGAAAGATTTTTTTCTGGCTGTGTTTCATCAATTATATATAAATCATCAGCAGCAAACTGCTCTCGACCGTAATTTCCGTTGAAAGAAAATTCTTCCTTTTTCTCTTCGGCAAAAAACTCTTCGCTGGCTTCGGGCTTTTCATTATAAAGCAGCGAATTCAAAAAGTTTTGGTGCTGCGGCTCAATTTCTGCATCTACAATAATTCTTCCCTCATTAAAATGTAAATCTTTAGTCAAATCAAAAAGTTTTGAAGAAATATCTTCCTCAAAGTGTAAATCATCTTCGTTGTTATAATATAAATCTTCCCAAATATTAAGGTTTGGAATCTGATCCGATTCGGCTAAAATTTCTCTTACACGCTCTTCAATAGACTTTCTGAGCATCGCAAAGGAAGTTTCAGAATCGTGCAGACTTTCTTCATCGTGCAAAGGCAGTAACGGCTTTCCCACACCAATGCTGAAAACCTGTGAATCAATTTCTGCGGAGTTTTTATACTTTGTGCTTACATCAAATGTGTGGTAAAGAATTTTTTCCGATGGATCAAAGTCTTCGGGGAGCGAAGAAAACATTAACTGCTTTGTAAAATTATCTTTTTGAGAATCCGTTTTAAGCTGAAAAAATCCAATACGTGGAATTTTTAGAGTGATGCCTTCGGTAAGAATGCCAGATACAGATTCAATCAGCACATCAAATGCTAAGTGTTTCTGCGAAGCGGATACGCCAAGTATTTCGGCAACCCGTTTATGTAATTCGTCTGGCTTCATATTTTTTTACCAACTATACTCAAAGCCTATCAAATAGTCGAATGGTTTTTCCTGGTATTGTTTCCAAGCAAAGTTACTTCTATTCAAGATGTTTTGAAAGTACGTTGTTAATTTAAAACCACTAAATAATTCATACCAGCTCGAAGCAGAAATATCAACATAGTTATCAATCTTCTGTGTGTTCATAATATCTGTGTAAGCGCCGAGTGCAATTTTGTACTTAAGCCCAAAACCCCAAACTTTATTAAATGAATAGTTATACGCAAGCGAGGAAATAAAAGTTGGTTCGTAAGGAATTAATTTATCATTACCGTTGGTAACACCTTGAAAAACAGCTTCTGCAAATAAATTACCAAATGGAGCAGGCTGCAAATATACCTTCAGTTTTGTTTTAAGAACTTGTACATCGTTTGCTGTTCGGATATCAAACTTGCCGATATGTAGCAAATCTTCGTAGTACAGATAGTTATCAATCTTAGAATAATTAGCAGAGAGTGAAACCGAAAAGAGTTTTTGAAATTCGTAACGAATTGCTATGCTAAGATTGTTATTGTATTTAGTAAACACATTATCTGTTACACTGAGAGTTGCAAATAAATTCTTATCGAAAATGTTTTTCAAACTGAAGAATTCAACTCTTGGCTTAAACTCTGCGCCAAGAACTAATCCTTTATCCAACATTAATTCTGCAGTTGCAAAAGGAGCAAACATGTTGTTTGTAGAATTTGTATTGAAATAAAATCCACCGTTAATCCAAAATCCGCTAAAAGGAATAAATTCTACATAAGTTTCGGTACTCAAATTATCATAGCTGCCCTTGCCGCTTAAATTATTGTTAAGCATTTGCCTATTTATTTCGGCTTTTCCGCCAAACATTAACTTGTACCACCGGAAATTCAATTTGCCAAATGCAGTTAAGTTAGTTTCTTTCAAACTATTTTCGTTAAGTGAAAGCAAATTGCCCGAAGCTCCAAAAGCAAAATTAAAAATCTTGCTGTACATGCTCGAAACCGAAATGCCTGCTTCGCCGTTATTTTTTTCTCTTAATTGCTCCGGTTTTCTTGAGCCATATAAATGATATGAATCGCGGTAATACTTTGCCTCTGCTAAAACTTTAGTACCGGGCAAAAAGTTCGAGCGTGTGCTGATAGAAAAATCATTTGTAAGCACAATACCTGAATTATTATAACCGGCGTAAGGTTTATATTCGCTAATGTTTGCTCCCCAAGCTTTTAAGTTGAATAAATAATAAGCAAAACTATGTGAAAGATTCAGCAAGCCGAAAGGCATTGTTTCCTTGCCTAACATAATTTTTACGTTCCCATCAAAATACTTTTCCGTTTCTTTTATACTTGGATAAACGGCAGAAGGTATTGATGTAATAAGAAATGGTAAATCTTCTGATGAAAACTGCGGAGTAAAGAAGTCTTTAGACAATATCGAAATCAACTCTGTCCGAGGTTTGATTGCTGCTGGGATTTCTACTGTCTGCTTTCCTGTAATAATAAAGTCTGGCAATTCAATATTAGGCTGTTCACTTTGAGAGTACATTAGCGAAGTAAAAAGCAACACAATTACAAATAACTGTTTCATCATAAACCTCTCAACTTTCTTTTTGCTTCGGCTGCATACTCACCTTCGGGATTGCGTGCTAAAACCGCGCGGTACATTTCCTTTGCTTTTGTCTTTTCGTTTAACTGAACAAAGCAGTCACCAAGCATTAACAAAGATTTTGTGTGCCACTCATCGTAAGCAGAAAAAATAGAACGTGTTCTTACAAACGCTGTAACTGCTTCGTTAAAACTGCCTTGTTTGAAAAAAGAAACACCTAAAAAATACTGGGCTTGTGCGCCAACATCATCCAGTCTTTTTTCGCTTACCACCCGAAGATATTCTTGAGCTTCAACAAAATTTTTATTTTCGATCATAATTTTCCCAAGCTCAACGTTAGCTTTAGCGGCAAATATTGTTCCTTCGTAGTAATTTGCAATTTGCTCAAAAGTAGAAACCGCTTCTTCTTTTTTATTTGCTTTAGACTCATTTTCTCCTTTAGTAAATAGCATTTCAGCCACTTGATTCGAAGTTGAATTTAACGCTATAGTTTCATCCAATACCAAAATAGCGCTCTCAAACTGCTTTTTATCAAAATATATTTTAGCGAGTTGCAGCGTAGCAGAAATTCCAATATCCGATTTTGGAGAGCGCTGCTTTGCTAAATTGTAATTCTTAATTGCTTCAGTTTCATTCCTTAAATTAGCAGCACATTTTCCTATCCAGAAATAAGCATTAGCAATTAAACTACTCGAAGGGTATTTTGAAATAAACTCTTTATAAATGTTAGCTGCTGCATTATAATTATCAATTGAATAGTATAGATCGCCTTTCTTAAAAAACATCTGATCATTAAACTTTGAATTGACATTCGCGGAAACAAAAGAATCAATAAACGAGATTGCGTTTTCCGGCTGGTCTTTTGCAACATATGCGTACTGAATTCCGGTTACAGCATCAAGAACATACTGAGAGTTTGGATACATCTCTAAAACTCGTGAATAATAAACAATTGAAGAATCATAACTGCCCAGATTGAAAAATGCGTCTCCAATGTTGTAAATGGCAATTGGATTTAATTCTGAATGAGGATAGCGCTTTATTAAATTACGATAAGCTGCAATTGCTGAATTGTAATCACTTTTCTGAAAATCTATCCAGCCGATAACATACTGTGCTTCATCGGTATATTTTGACCTTGGAAATTTGTGCTGCAATTCTTCAAAGGCATCTTTTGCTTCGTCTGTTTTTCCAGCTTTGAATAAAGACTGACAGTATTGATAAAATGCTAAATCGTTATCCGCGTTAAGCCTGTCTCTGGAAAATAATTCTTTATAGATTGAAGCTGCTTTATCGAAGTTCTTAGAGCCAAAATAACTATCTGCTAACCTTAGTTTCACTTCAGCCAAATTTTTTTCTGTGCTATGCTTTTCTATATATTCATTGAAAAAGAAAATTGAATTAGCAAAATCCTTCATATTGAAATGCGTGTATGCTTTACCTAATATGGTTTGGCGAAGAATGGGTTTATCAGTTGTCTTTATAAGATTATAGTGTTTTAGAGCCGCGCTGTACTTTTTCGAAGCAAAGGAAATTTCTGCCAAATAAAAATTAACCTTATCGCTTTCAAAAGATTTATCTCTGTCTTTAAGCTCAGTTAGATTTTTTTCTGCATCGCTAAGCTTATTCAAGAAGTATTCTGAAACTGCATAACCAAGCTGCGCTCTGTTTCTTAAATCTTGCTGATCCGGATTAAGCTTTATTGCTTCAGAAAAATATCTTGATGCATCATTGTACCGCTTAGCGCTCAATCTCAATTCTCCAAGCATTGTGTAAGCTTTAGTTTTAGTCTGCTTATCAGTTGAAATTGTTGCGTTTCGTAACGCTTCTTCGGCATCGGCAGAATTGTTCTGAGAAATAAAAACAGAGCCTCTTCCAAGTTGAGCTTTAGCCGCTAATCTATGCGAAGGATATTTATCAATAAAATTTTTGAAAATTGTATCGGCAGATTTTGAATCGCCTAAATATCGCTTGCATTCTCCACTCCAGAAAAGAGACAATATTTTAAGAGAATCTGTAGATGATTCACTCAAAGACTTAAACTTGGTAAAAGCATCAATGTATTTTGTTTGCTGAAAATCTATCCACGCTTTACTGAACTGGATTCGGTTTAGAAATTGTTGGTCTGTTACATTTGAGACTAATTCATTTAATATCTGCGAAGCTTCATCATATTCTTGCAAACGTGCATGAGAATTAGCAAGGAAGAATTTTGCCTCTGCTATTTCGTCTAACGAAAGAAACTTTATTTCGGAGTCTGTTAATTCTAAAATTGCATTATCATAATCTTGCTGGTAAAAGTAGCAAACGCCAATTCGTAATTGTGCTTTAGGTGCAAGCGGACTTAACTTGTAATAAGTAAGCAGTTCATCATATTTTGATATTGCTTGGCTGTAACTGCTGGATTTTTCATAAAGCTGAGCAAGTGAATAAATTGAATTAACTACATATTTATTCGTTCTCTTATTTGCAATTGCTTCACGAAAGTTTTCTTCTGCTTCTACAAATTTGTTTTCGGAGGCATAAGTTTCGCCCATCCAATAAAATGAAGAGCCATGAAACTCGCTGAATGGAAATTCTGAAGTAAGTGCAGCTAATCGTTCACGTGCTTTTCTGTATTCTCTTTTAGTAAAGTAGATACTGCCAAGTTTGTAAAGTGCGGTCGCTCTGTAATTCGATAATTTATATTCATCCAGAAATATTTCAAACTCAACAGCAGCAGCATCTAATTGATCTAAATTTAGAAAGCACTCTGCAGAGAAGAATTTAGCCGCTGCTAACTGCTGCTGTTCTAACTTGCCCTCGGCGTTAATTTCTTTAAAAAGTTTCAATGCCAAAGAATAATTATTATCCTCAAAAGCTTTGTGCGCTTGCGAGAACTTTTCCGTTACAGGTTGCGCAAAAATGCAAGTAAGCGAAATAAAAAGAACTATAATTTTTTTCATTATCTCAATTCAAAATGTTTACGAGAATTATCAAAACTGCGGCGCTTGCAGCTCCGCTTATAAAGTTTACCATATCGTTGTTAATCCATTTCCATCCGCTGTGGTAATCAGCTTCCTTGCCGCAATGAATTTCGCGCTCTACAACTTTGCGGCAGACATTACATTTATTCTGAGATTGCACGGTTGCGCCGAGAAAACTATCAAAAATACTTCCGAGCATTCCGGTAAAAATTATCAATAAAAAATATTGAGTAAGAGGCAAACTATTCCAGTACACACCAGAGAAAGTAATTATCAATGCGCCAACAAAAGATCCAAATGTACCTACCAAAGAGATTCCGCCTGAAACTCCTTGTTCAATTGGTTTCAAGTTCAAAATGTTATACGTGACTGTTCTTTTCCAAGTTCCTATTTCGGTCGCCCAAGTATCGGCGCAAACTGCCGAAAGCGAAGAAAGATACAATAAATAAAAAATTTCATCAGGAAAGAAAAAATTCAAAACAACTAAAACGCCGCTTATGCCGCCATTTGCTAAAACTTGGAAATGATCTCTAACGCTGCTCTTTTCAAAAAACAATTCTATCTCTGCGTTTTTCTTTTTGCGAAGTTTGGAAAGAATACTTGTGAGAATAAAGAATGTTAAAATTGGCACGCTCCATTTAACTCCGCCAAGGCTAAAAATTGTACCAGCAAGAAAAAAAGTAGCAACAGAACCACTAAATGTTAAAAACTTTACTCTATAAGAAAGAAACACAATAGCAAAGGCAATAAAAAAGCCAAGTAAAAGCGAGTTAAGAAGAGATTCGTTTGTAAGCAGCGGCAAGTTTAGCACCAATACCTAACCTATAATTGAAAAATTAGGTACGAATATAAAGAAATGAGCAGTGAACATAAATAAGCGAAAAAAGAATTGGTGCGGAAGGCGGGACTTGAACCCGCACGCCCTAACGGGCACTACCCCCTCAAAGTAGCGTGTATGCCAATTTCACCACTTCCGCAAAAAAAGCGAACGAAAAATATTAGTCGAAAAGTAGAAATGCAAATTTTAGAAAAATATTACTCGTCTTTCGTAATAGAACAATTTACGTGTCTCTTTACTAGAAAAATAGAATGTAGTACATAAACCCTCCCAGGTAATTTCTATTCGCCTATTTCATCACCTTCAACTCTTCTAGCGCCAACGTATCGTTTTTTATAATACGGTTCTTGCATAGAAGAAATTGCTACACCAAGCGAAGTGCTGGAATGAATAAACTGATCGTCCCCAATGTAAATGCCAACGTGTCCGGGGTTTGATCTTCTTCGTGTGTTAAAGAAAACCAGATCACCAAATGCTAAATCATCTCTCTCAATTTTTTCGCCGATAGTAAATTGTTCTCTCGCAGAACGAGGAAGTTTCAGTCCGGTAGATTTTTCATAGACTTGTAAAGTAAAACCGGAACAATCAATTCCATTTTCAGTGTTGCCTCCAAACTTGTAAGGTGTTTCAAGATATTTTATTACTTGTAAAAGAATTTCTTCTCGGAAGCCGAGCGGCACATCCGGGTTGATGTAATTTCTATAATTAGCAATAAATTGTTTTCTATCAATAATGCTTTCTTGCGGCGGAGCTTCATCAAATTCGGCTTCAGAAGAATCTGGTATAACTTGTTCAACATTTCGGGCAGTAATATTTGGTTTCTTAACTGCGGCTTTCTTTTGGCTTAAAGTTGTATTGTTCTGTTTAGAGCCGTAACGCTGCGCACTTGAAGATGGTGAACAAGCTGACAGCAAAATAAAGAAACAGAACCCTAACATTACTTTTTTGAAGAAGTAAACCATTTATACTATCCTAAATAAGCTCTTAAATTTTTACTGCGTGATGCATGTCGCAATCTGCGAATTGCTTTTTCTTTTATCTGTCTAACTCTTTCTCTTGTTAAATGAAATTTCTCACCTATTTCTTCTAAAGTTAGCGAGTGCTCTTTGCTTAACCCAAAATAAAGCTTAACAACTTCTGCTTCTCTTTCGGATAAAGTAGAAAGAGCGCGTTCGATCTCTCTTTTTAAGGATTCGGACATTAGCGAGTGGTCTGGAGAAGGCTGTTCATCGCTTTCGAGAATATCAATCAGTCTATTTTCTTCGCCTAAAGCTAACGGAGCGTCCATAGAAACTGCACGTCCAGCTATTTTAAGTGTGTCAGAAACTTCACTAATATCCATCTGAAGCTCTTGAGCTAATTCTTCAGTGCTTGGTTCCCGTTCATATTCTTGCTCAAGACTGCTGTAAGCTTTTCCAATCTTGTTAAGTGCGCCTACTCTGTTAAGAGGCAGCCTAACAATTCTGGATTGCTCGGCAAGCGCTTGAAGAATTGATTGGCGAATCCACCACACAGCATAAGAAATGAATTTGAAGCCCCTTGTAACATCGTATCTGTGAGCTGCTTTAATTAAACCAAGATTACCTTCGTTAATTAAATCGCCCAAAGTTAATCCTTGGTTTTGATATTGCTTAGCAACAGAGACCACAAATCGCAAGTTTGCTTTCACTAATTTTTCCAAAGCTAAGCGGTCATTATTTTTTATTTCAATAGCAAGTTGAATTTCCTCATCGGGAGTAAGCAGATCTACCTTGCCAATTTCTTGAAGATATCTATCTAATGATTGACTTTCTCTGTTAGTGAATTGTTTCGAGATTTTCAAACTGCCTCCTACTTGCGCTCAACATTAATGGAATCTACAATCCCCACAATAGTAGCATCAACCGGAGCCATATCAACATCAAGAGGGATAACAGCTTCGCTTGCAGTTACATAAAAAATTATTTCGCCGGCGCCGGCGCCAACAGTATCTAAAGCAATCAAAGGCTCGCCTGTTTTTTCAAGTGAAGAATTAATCGGCTGAACAAACAGCATTTTGTAGCCTGTTACAGATTCATATTTTTTTGTAGCCCAGATTGAGCCAATCACTTGCCCCAAGTACATTAAGCATCCACTGTTTTTTTGTTGTTGTCTTTAATAGAAATATCGAGTTTATCAACAATAGCCATAATAACTGCGTCCACCGGTTTGTTCTTAGTAATTGTTGTCTGTCTTGCAGAACTTCCTTGAGCAACAATAACAACTTCTCCAACTCCGGCTCCAACGCTATCAACGGCAATTACGGTAGAATCTTTTGGGTTGTAGTCCAAATCCAACTGGCGTACAATTAAAAATTTTGCGCCAACCAATGCTTCATCTTTTCTGGTTGACCACACAGTTCCAATAACTTTTCCTAATAACAAATTATCCTCTCAGTTCATTTGGTGAGATTATTTCCAATCCGCTGCAGCTAAATCGCTCAACTTGGTTTGTTAAAATCGGCAGCTTATTATTTTTTGCAATAGAACACATAAGAGCGTCTCGCACGGTCGCAACTTTATCAAAAAAATACGAAATGTTCAAACTATATCTTGGATGAATCCCAAGCACGTTCATCGCATAAATAACAGAATCCACTGCTTTTTTTTCTTCATTGTCCTTGCAATTAAAATACAATTCCGATGCAACTATAACTGATGTAAAGCAAATGCCTTTTAGCATTGCAAGTTCTAAAATTGAATGCTCGGATATGTTGCTTTGTATTAAATGTTCAATAATGATATCAGTTTCAATCAAGAACTCTTGTTTTGCTTTCATACTTTAATTCTGCGAGCAAAATCGGTTTGAGTAAGTTTCCCTTTTGACTTTAAGAAATCTGAAACAACTTTATCAGGCAATTTTTGTAATTCCTTAATTCTGTTGAAGATCATATCGTCAGAAAAATATTTTATCTTTTTAGCTTGTACAGATTTTTCATTCATTCAAAAAACTCTTCCCTTCTAATCCATTACTAACCTCGAAAAAATGAGCTGCCGTTTGCGCTACATCTGCAAAAGTGCTTCTTGTGCCAAGGTTTTTTCCTATAGTACTTTTTCTGAAGTAAAGCAGCGGCACATATTCTCTTGTGTGGTCTGTAGAAATATCTGTAGTATCATTGCCGTGATCGGCGGTAAGAATTAATTGGTCGCTGTCATCCATTGCATCAACAATTTCTGGAAGCCTTACATCAAACTCTTGCAGCGTTTTATAATATCCTTCGGGGTCGTTTCTATGTCCGTAGTAAACATCAAAATCTACAAGGTTTACCATTATGAAACTGTTATTAGCCTTTTTGTTTGCATCAATTATTTTATCAATCCCTTCGTTGTTGGATTTACTTTTTATCTGATGTTTTATTCCGCTGTAATTAAACAAATCGTTAATCTTACCAACGCCGTAAGTCTCTATGCCGTTTTCTGAAAGGTAGTTTAAGATTGTAGGTGAAGATGGATCTATAGAAAAGTCTTTACGGTTTGTTGTTCGAGTAAAGATTCCGTTTTGGGTAATAAAAGGGCGTGCAATAATTCTGCCAACTTCGTGTACGTTAATCAGAACTTTTTCGCGCGCAATTTTACAGATTTCATACTGTCGTTCTATAGGAATAATTTCTTCATGCGCTGCAATCTGAAATACACTATCGGCAGAAGTATAAACTATTGGGAATCCGGTTTTGCAATGTTCTTCTCCAAGTCTCTCAATAATTTCTGTACCAGAAGCAGTGCAATTGCCAAGTATTCCATTTAGTCCGGTTTCAACAAGAAACTTATCAATTAGCTCTTTAGGGAAACCGTTTGGATAAACAGGAAATTCTTTCCTTGTAATTACGCCGCCAATTTCCCAATGTCCTGTTGTAGAATCTTTTCCTAAAGATTGTTCTGCAAGTTTGCCGAAAGAAGCTAAAGGATACTCAGCGGGCTCAACACCAAGAATTGTATTGATATTTCCCAGACCAAATTTTTGAAGATTGGGAAGATTTAATCCGCCAACTTTTTTTGCCAAGTTACCTAAAGTATCGCTTCCTTTATCGCCATACATTGCGGCATCTGGCAGTTCGCCAATACCAACGCTATCGAGTATGATTACAATAAAATTATTCACTTACATTCCTTTAGTTGGTGCTTTTAACCGAATTGCCGCCTTTCTCTATTGCTTTTTTCAAAGCGAGTTGGGCATTGTCAATAATTTCCCGTGCGTCAATCTTTCCAATTGTTGAAGCAACACCAATAGAAACCGTAAAAGTAGATTGTTTTGAAACAACCGCTATTGGTTTGCGAGCAATTTTTATTCTCAGCTTTTCTGCCCACAAGAAAACATCTTTTGGAGTTGTATTAAAGAAGTAAACAGCAAAAACTTTTTCATTAATGCGTCCAAACAAATTAAACGGAGTCATTTCTTCACGTATCATTTGAGCAACTGCACGAAAAACTTTTGGGAAAGGATCGCCTTCGAACAATGACTGCTGTTCTAACAGTTCATCAACTTTTATAAGCGCAACTGCGCCTTGCAAAGTAAGGTCTCTACTTTTAACCAAATCAACTGTAAATCGTTCTAAGAAAGAATCATAATTGAGCGCTTTGGTCTCAATATCGTGAGACACAAACGAGCGTAGAATTGTTAAAGAAGAATATGAATGAAGTACAAACGCAAAAATCTTAGTAGCGCTTTTAATGAACGCTACTTCACTATTTGAATAAACATTTTTCTTTAAACTCTCGAAGCAAAGCACGCCATAATTTTGTTCATCATAAACTAAAGGAACTGCCAAGAAAGAACCATCAAAATTAAATCCTTCATTTTTTGCAAATCGAGGCGGAATATCAGCGCTCGATGTATCATCAATTTTTACTGGAGTGCTGCTTAAAATTGCTCTGCCTACTAAAGTGCCCGTAAGGTCAATTACTAATCCGTGTCCTATATACTTAAGCGAAGTTTTGTTTACAATCTTTGCCGTTTTAAATTTATGTTCAACCGGCTCATATGTAACTATTGTAAAAACATCCCAGTCAAGAAGCCCATGAACGGCAGTTTCTATTGCTTGAAAGAGTTCACTTTCAGATTCATACTTCCTCTCGTAAGAAAATATTTCAACAAGAGTTTTTAAACGCTGCTCAGCTTGAGACTCAGCAAACTTTTCTTCAAACAAGTTTATAATTACAGAAATAACACGAACAATTTTGCCAAGTGAATAAACCTGCTCTATACCGAAAGCGTCATTCATTTTGGAGTCTAATACTAATATTCCTGTTAATGCCTTACCATAAAAAAGTGGAATACCAACAAAACTCTTTATTCCTTGAGGCTGATTATAATAACGAAGGTTATCAACTTCTGCGTTTGAGGTTATGTCAGTAAGGATTTCCGGTTCCTCTGTCTGAACAATCTTTCCTAGTATATCATTCTCTAATTCGAATTTCTGCTTTGTAATTTGAGTTGAAACGGACACATACCTTTCTAAAGTAAGTCTTTTGCGCTTGGAGTTATACCAAAAAAATGCAGCCGTATGAGCCGTATAAGCATCCTTAATAACGCTTAAAATTTTCTCTAATACAAAACCAAACTGCTCATCTTGATTTATGTCTTTAGGCAGTTCTTCAAGTACAATACTTTCAAAATTCTTTTTAAAATCTGCAGGCTTAAAAACATCGCCCCTTTCGCTTTTGGGAATGTTAGTATGAAAATTATCCGAAGTAATTATTTCAATAGTCTTATTCTTCGATACAATCTTAAAATCTTCTCCGCTGTCTGTTTCATAAGTATTAGTGCGGTAAATCGTTGGTTCTTCGAGACGGTTATCAACTATCTGTGGCAATTCTTCTTGTTTGCTTGAATCGCGTAAAAAGATTATAAAACCAACATAGATTACAAGAATTACCGCCGCAATTACTCGGTAAATTATATCTTCGGTAAAAAATGGAATAGCAAGAAAGATTAGAATTACAGAAAATGTTAATAAACGTCTTTTACTCTTATCGTCTAAACTCATTCATTACCAACCGTTTAGTGATGTTACAATAATTTTATTTCTATAATCAATAATAATAAAGTTCGGAGAATTTTTCATGAGAGAAAGAGTCTATAGATTAAAGCAAGTGTTTCTTTTTTTCCGTTACCCTTAACAGTAGAAAAGTGAAATAAATTTTCGCCTAGTATTAGTTCTGGAAAACATTTTACTGCAACACGTTTGCTATCCGCCATTTCTTTCTGGTTTAGCTTATCTGCCTTGTTAAGAAACACAAAATAAGGCAGTCCTAACAAGTGTATAAAATCATTTAACTCAATGTCTGTCTGCATAGGTTCGTGGCGGCTATCAATAAGATGAAAAACCACTTGAGTTGTTCTTTTTAGCTCAAAGAAATTATGAAGCAGTTTTTTCCAATCATCACGCTCTTGTTTTGAAACTTTAGCGTAACCGAAGCCGGGCAAATCAACAAAGTAAAATTTATTTTCAACTTTATAATAATTAATTGATCTAGTCTTGCCTGGAGTAGAACTTGTTTTAGCTACTTTAGAATTTAGCAGCGAATTAATAAAAGAGGATTTTCCAACATTTGATCTGCCGCATAAAACGATTTCCGGTAATAAGTCTTTTGGTAATTCATTCAATTTATAAACTGCTTTTACAAATTCAATTTTCTTCATCTAGTAAACAAACTTTTATAAAAAGGTATTTCGGATGAAAAAATGCTTTGATTATTGCTCAAATTCAAAGTGCAAAAACTCAATTTGAGGCTTTTTAGAGTAGGCTCATTTATAAGTATGTTTCAAATCTGATTTTTTATAACTTTCTAAGAGAGATACAAAATTATCTCAACCACAAGTTCATCTTTTTCAAAACCTAATTGGATTTGCTTATGAAGCTTGAACTCATTGATTGGCTAATAGTACTTACCACACTAATCATCTGTTTTGTACCAGCGCTTTTTTACGGAAAGAGAGCAGGAAAAAACACATCTGAATTTTTTGCTTCTGGGCGCTCGGTCCCGTGGTGGCTCGCAGGTCTTTCAATGGTGGCTACAACATTCAGCAGCGATACGCCTAATCTTGTAACAGATATCGTTAGAACTAATGGTGTTGCAGGCAATTGGGTTTGGTGGGCTTTTGTATTAACAGGCGTTTCTACCGTTTTCTTTTACGCCCGATTGTGGCGCCGCTCCGGAGTTATGACTGATTTAGAATTTTATGAATTACGCTACTCTGGAAAAGCTGCTGGATTTGTGCGCGGCTTTCGCTCCGTTTATCTTGGCTTATTTTTTAACGCAATTATTATGGCTACCGTAAACTTAGCTGCATGTAAAATTGCAGGAATTCTTTTCGGGTTGGACCGTTGGCAAACACTTGTAATTGTAGGGGTTTTGAACGTTGCATTTGCAACACACTCCGGCTTGTGGGGCGTTTTAGTAATTGATATGATTCAATTCTTTATAAAGATGACTGCCGTAATTGCCGCGGCCTATTTTGCTTTGCAGTTACCGCAAGTTGGAGGTTTAAGCGGCTTGGTAGATAAAATTTCGAATATTTCGGGCCCAAGTGGAATTAATTATCTAAATATTCTTCCAGATTTTTCTAACAACTGGGATATAGCAGTTGCTGTCTTTATTATGCCAATTGCAGTTCAATGGTGGGCAGTTTGGTATCCTGGAGCAGAGCCTGGCGGTGGAAGTTACATTGCTCAAAGAATGCTCGCTTCTAAATCCGAAAAAGATGCGCTCGGGGCTGTTCTGTTTTTTAATGTTGCCCATTATGTTCTTCGTCCTTGGCCATGGATTATTGTTGCTCTTGCTTCTATTATTGTTTATCCAGAGTTGAAAGACATTCAGTCCGCATTCCCAAATCTTGATCCTAAACTTTTAGGGCATGATATTGCCTATCCGGCTATGTTAAAATTTATTCCTGTTGGATTTATTGGTTTAATGGTTGGCGGATTGATTGCTGCTAATTCATCAACAATTCTTACACACCTAAATTGGGGCGCTTCTTATTTAGTCCACGATTTTTACAGAAGATTTATCAAAACCGATGCAAGCGAAAAACACTATGTTTTAGCTGGAAGAGTTGCTACAGTAATTCTGTTTTTTGTTTCCTCCGCACTTGTTTTCCTTTTAGATTCCGCACTAGAAGCATTTCAAATAATTTTGCAGATTGGCGCTGGGACCGGATTATTGTACTTGCTAAGATGGTTTTGGTGGCGCATTAATGCTTGGGCAGAAGTAACTGCTATGGTTAGTTCTTTTCTTGTTTCAATTGTCTTGCTTATGCTTAACAAAACCGGATTTGAACTATCAGTTCACATTTCTCTGGTTATAACTGTTATTTTTACAACAATTTGCTGGGTTACAGCTTCTTTTGTAAGCCCCCAAACAGATGCAAAAGTGCTGGCAGAGTTTTACAAAAAAGTTCGTCCATTTGGTCCCGGATGGAACAAAATTAGGATTGAAGCAAATATTACTGAAAATGAATTGGAAGAGTCAAAGAACAACATCCCATTAGGATTACTTGGCTGGGTCTCCGGTTGCGTAATGATTTGGTCTGCATTATTTACAGTAGGGAATTTTCTTTATGGCAGATATGAGCTTGCTTTTCTTCTACTTGCGGTTTTTGCTACGAGCACGGTAGTAATTTTTAGAGTTGTTAAAAAACTCTGGAACTAATTTAGGATCAACAAAAAAAATCCCGCAATTAACGGGATTTTTTAAAGTTCATACCGAATAGTTGAAAAGAGAGCTTAGCTTTCTTTTTCAGCTTTTTTCTCTTTCTTTTCTTCCTTAGGGGTTTCAGATTTATTTTCTGCTTTGGTTTTCTTTGGAGCTTTTGGTTTTACAATTCCAGTGAAATCAACTAATTCTATTACAGCCATCTCAGCACCGTCCCCTTTTCTTTGTCCTAAACGAACAACACGCGTATAGCCACCAGGACGGTCTCCAACTTTTGCAGCAATTTCGCCAAACAATTCTTTTACAACAGCTTTATCTTGAATATCTGCAGCAATAATTCTTCTTGCATGAACAGAATCAGTCTTAGCTCTTGTAATCATCGGCTCAGCATACTTCTTTAGTTCTTTTGCTTTAGCCAAAGTAGTTTTAATTTTTTTATTCTTAAATAATGCGGTAGCCAGCAATCTTAAAGTTGCTGCTCTATGACTTGCAGTTCTACCAAGTTTTCTTCCTCTAACACTGTGTCTCATTCTTCAACCTTCTGGAAATACTAGTTGTTTTCTGGTTTATCTTTAATATACTTATCTACGTCCATTCCAAACTCAAGTCCGTAGTTATCAACAATTTCGAGCAATTCAGCTAAAGACTTGCGCCCAAAATTTCTGAACTTCAGCATTTCGCTTTCGTCTTTACGTACAAGATCGGCCAAATGTTTAATATTTGCTGCTTTTAAACAGTTATGTGAGCGAACGCTTAATTCCAAATCATCAACACTTGTTAATAAAATTTTACGAAGTCGTTCAGCTTCCAAATCTTTTTCATTTTCTACTTTTTCTTCTTCCGGTTCAGACTCGAAATTGATAAACAAGGCGACGTGATCTTTCAAAATCTTGGCAGAATTGGATAAAGCTTCGGATGGAGAAATTGAACCATCAGTAGTAATTTCGAGAGTCAATTTTTCAAAATCGTTCCTTTCTCCAATACGAACGTTTTCAATATCGTAGCGCACATTAACAATTGGAGTAAAGATAGAGTCTATTGGGATAGTACCTATAGTAGATTCGGTAATTTTTTGTTCGCTGCTTGGCACATAACCTTTACCAATCCCAATTCGAAACTCTATATTCAGCTTTGCTTCTGCATTAAGGCGTGCAATGTGTTGCTGTGGGTTAAGAATTTCAATATCCGGGCATGCTTTCTGAATATCAACAGCAGTAAGTACTTTCGCTCCATTTAATGAAATTTCGCAGCTGGTAGTTTTTTTATTATTAAGTCTCATTCTAACTTTTTTTAAGTTAAGAATGATTTCTGTTACATCTTCAACCACTCCGGGAATCGTAGAAAACTCATGCAAAACACCTTCAATCTTAACAGCCGTAAAAGCAGCGCCAGTTAAAGAAGAAAGCATAACTCTTCTCATAGCATTACCTAAAGTAACGGCAAAACCTCTTTCAAGTGGTTGTACAAAAAATCTTCCGAACTTCTCATTGCTGGAAGAGTCATCAACAATAATTCCTTCCGGCATTTTAATGAATGGATTACTCATTTATAGTATCCTCTTTATAATTTTTTACTTATTATACAACTCAACTATGAGTTGTTCGTTAGCGGTCAATGGTATATCTTCTCTTTCCGGAACATTCATAAATGTACCGCTTAAAGAAGCTTTATCCACAGAAAGCCAGGAATAAACGTTTTCTTTGGTTCTTCTTAAAGAATTGTGAATTGTATCTAACTTTTTGCTCTTCTCACGAACTGTAATTACATCTCCGGCAGCAAGCAAATAAGAAGGAATATCAACTAATTGGTTGTTGATTGTGAAATGCCCGTGCAAAACAAGCTGGCGTGCAGCTTTTCTTGAAGGTGCAAAACCAAGTCGGAATACAACATTGTCCAATCTTCTTTCCAAAAGTTTTAAAAGATTTGTACCTGTAACGCCTTTTTGGCGGTTAGCTTTTTCAAAGTAATTGCGAAACTGTGTTTCTAACAATCCGTAAATTCTTTTTACTTTCTGCTTTTCTCTTAATTGAACACCATACTCTGAAAACTTGGTGCGTCTGGAAAGTCCATGTTGACCCGGCGCATAATTTCTTTTTTCAAGCGGGCATTTTTCTGAAAGACATTTACTGCCTTTAAGAAAAAGTTTCGTCTTTTCTCTTCTGCACAATTTGCAACTTGAACCAGTGTATCTTGCCATCTAAAAATTCTCCTATTAAACTCTTCTACGTTTTGGTGGTCTGCATCCATTATGAGGAATTGGAGTTTGATCTTTAATAGATAATATTTCCAATCCAGCAGTATTCAAAGCTCTTATAGCTGCTTCACGGCCAGAACCAGGCCCTTTAACAAGTACATCAACTTTTCTTAATCCAAGAGTGTGCGCTTCTTTAGCAGCGGCTTCGGCTGTAACTTGCGAAGCAAATGGTGTGTTCTTACGCGAACCCTTAAATCCATTTTTACCGGCAGAAGACCACGAAATTGTATTGCCGTAAATGTCAGTAATCGTAACAATCACGTTGTTGAATGAAGCCTTGATATGCGCAACTCCAACAGAATCAACGTGAACTTTTTTTCTTGTCTTTTTAACAACTTTAGCCAATTTTACTCCTCACAATAAAAATTAATTATTACTTCTTAGCTGGTGTTTTCTTCTTGCCAGCTACAGTTTTACGTTTACCTTTTCTGGTTCTCGAGTTCGTTCTTGTTCTCTGTCCGCGCGCAGGTAAACCTCTTCTGTGCCTAATTCCTCTGTAGGTTCCAATATCCATTAATCTCTTAATATTTTGCTGAACTTCGCTTCTTAAGGCGCCTTCAACTTTATATTCATTAGTCATTATAGAACGAATCTTTGCTAATTCCTTCAACTTTATATTCATTAGTCATTATAGAACGAATCTTTGCTAATTCTTCTTCAGAAAGCTCGGATATTTTTTTATTAGGATTAACATTAGCTTTTGCTAAAATATCCGTTGATGACTTTTCACCAATACCGAATATGTAGGTCAATCCGATATAAGCTTTTTTATTTTTCGGTAAATCGATACCAGCTAAACGAGCCAAATCTATAACCTCCTAATTTTAACCTTGTCTTTGTTTATGTTTTGGATTCTTGCAGATTACGCGTACAACGCCTTTTCTTCTAATAATCTTGCAATGTTCGCACATCTTTTTGACTGAAGCTCTAACCTTCATTCTAAAACTCCGTTATTTGTATCTGTAAGTGATTCTACCTTTGTTCAAATCGTAAGGTGAAAGTTCTATTGCTACCTTATCACCAACCAAAATTTTTATAAAATGCATTCGCATTTTGCCGGATATGTGTGCTAATATTTCGTGACCGTTATCTAAACGTACTTTGAAAGTTGCATTTGGCAACGTTTCGCTTATTACACCATCTACTTTAATTGGTCCTTGTTTTGCCATTAGCTAAATGTTAAAATCTCCGGATTACCGTCTATTATTGTTATTGTATGTTCAAAATGAGCAGAGGGTTCTCCATCTGCTGTATAAACTGTCCATCCATCTTCGGCTACGTAAACTTTATATGTACCTGCATTAATCATAGGTTCAATTGCTAAAGTCATTCCATTCTTCAAAACCGTGCCCGAATTCTTTTTACCATAATTTGGAATCTGTGGCTCTTCATGTAAAAATCTTCCGCAACCGTGTCCGCATAAATCTCTAACAACTCCAAAACCAAAAGATTCTACATAGTTTTGGATAGCAAAAGAAACATCTCCAATTCTATTTTTATCTACGGCTTGTTCAATTCCTAAATAAAGAGATTTTTCAGTAACATCCATTAATTTTCGTTTGGCATCCGATATAATACCTACAGCAATTGTTAAAGCCGCATCACCAAAATATCCATTCTTCTCAACGCCAACATCAATAGAAATTATTTCACCTTCATTAAGAACTCTGTTGCCGGGAATCCCGTGAACAACCTCATCATCAACTGAAGAACAAATTGTGCCCGGATAATCAAAAGAACCCGATTGCGAGTAACCTTTGAAAGCTGGACTGGCATCGTTGCTTCGGATATAATCTTCTGCAATCTTATCCAGCTCAAGTGTCGTTACGCCAGGTTTGGTGTAACGCTTCATTAATTGTAAAGTTTCTGCAACTATTTTACAGCTTTCGCGAATTTTGTCTATTTCGCTTTTGCTCTTAATTAAAATCACAGTAAAACTACGCTCTTCTACCTTTTATTTTTCCGGATTTCATGAATCCGTCGTAATGTCTCATTAGTAAATGAGATTCAATTTGTTGAAGTGTATCTAATGCAACACCAACGATAATCAGCAAACTAGTGCCTCCAAAAAATGCAGAGAAGCTTTGCGATACACCTAAATTATGAACAAACACCGGAAGTATTGCAACTATTGCTAAGAATACTGAACCGGGCAGTGTAATTTTTGTCAAAATATTATCTATGAAATCGGCAGTTTGTTTACCAGGACGAATACCAGGAATGAAGCCGCCTTGCTTTTTCATATTATCAGAAACATCTTGTGGATTGAAAGCTATTGCAGTATAAAAATAGGTAAAGAAAATAATCAATAGAGCTTCGGTAACAGTATAAAAAACAGAGCCGTAAGCTACATATCTAGCTATGCTCGAGAGAAACTCGTTGTTAGGGAAAAAGCCAAGCAAAGTAGAAGGAATAAATACTATTGACTGTGCAAAAATAATAGGCATAACACCAGCAGTATTAACTCTTAGCGGAATATACTGTGTTACGCCGCCATAAACTTTTCTTCCGACCACACGTTTGGCATACTGAACAGGAATTCTTCTTGTACCTTGAGTAACAAATATTACAGCTGCAATAATTAGTACCATTAAAGCAATCATAACAATTTCTATTATCAGGTTACGCTGCCCAGAGGCAATCAACTGGTATTCATCAAGCAGAGCAAATGGAAACCCAACTATAATACCAATAAAAATGATTAGTGAAATACCGTTCCCTAATCCTTTTTCAGTAATTTGTTCACCTATCCACATCAAGAACATAGTTCCTGCTGTAAGAATGATAACCGTAGAAACAACCCAAGAAAAACCATACACAGCCTCAGGAACGGCGTTTAAGCTGTAATGTACTAAAGAAGTTGTTCCCCACGCTTGAAGTAAACTAATTAAAACTGTTAGATAGCGAGTTAGCTGATTGATTTTCTTTCTACCATCTTCGCCTTCTTTTTGTAATTTCTGCAAATAAGGAACTACGGCTCCACCAATTTGCAAAACGATAGAAGCAGAAATATAAGGCATAATGCCTAAAGCAAAAATTGCAGCATTTTTAAAAGCACCGCCTACAAAAAAATCATAAAACCCAAACAAACTGTTTGCAGATGAATTCGCTGTTGAGGCATTGAGAGCAACTGTATCAATACCGGGTAAGGTAATATGAGAGCCAATTCTCACAATAATGAGTAAAGCTACTGTATATAAAATACGCTGCCTTAGCTCGTGAATCTTAAAAATATTACGGAAGGTTTCTTGTAGCTTTGCCATTAACCATTAATCTCTTTAATTGTTCCGCCAATTGATTCAATTTTTTCTTTTGCAGAAGCAGAAAACTTATGAGCTTCTACGTTCAACTTTGCTTTAAGTTCGCCGTTTCCTAAAATCTTAAATGGTGCAGCGGCTTTAGAAATTGCGCCACCTTTATAAAGACTTACTGCGTTAATAACGCCGTCTGTAATTTTTTTATCATCAACCAATTTTTGTAATGTACTAAGATTAACAACTTGATATTCTACTCTAAAAGGTGAATGAAACCCGCGTTTAGGAACGCGTCTTTGTAATGGCATTTGACCGCCCTCGAACCAAGCGCGAAATTTTGCGCCAGAGCGTGAACGCTGACCATTTTCACCACGTGTAGCCGTTCCGCCATGCCCACTGCCTTCGCCACGTCCAATTCTCTTAACTTTTTTGTGTGAACCTTTTGCAGGTCTGAGATTACTTAAAATATCCATTTATTCCTCTTACGCTTCAATTTCTTCTACTTTAACAAGATGCGATACTTTTCTTATCATACCTCTAATTTGAGGAGTATCGTTTTTCACTACAAAGTGTTTTGGTCGTGCTAGACCTAAAGCTTCAATTGTTCTTTTTTGTGGAACCGGCCTGTCAATAATGCTTCCGGTTTGAGTAATTTTAATCTTCTTTGTCATCATTTCCTCAATTACGAATTAAATAACTCTGAAACAGACATTTTACGTTTAGCAGCCATAGTACGAGCATCCATCAAACTTAATAAAGCAATTAATGTGGCTTTTACTTGGTTATGAGGATTACTAGAACCTAACGATTTAGTAAGGATATCGGATACGCCCGCCGCTTCAAGAACAGCGCGAACTCCTCCGCCAGCAATTAAGCCGGTACCAGGTGTAGCAGGTTTTAACAATACTTTACCTGCGCCAAATTTTCCTTGAATAGGATGCGGAACTGTACCTTTTAAGAGAGGAACTCTATAAACATTTTTCTTAGCATCGTCAATTCCTTTGGAAATTGCATCGGTAACTTCGTTTGCTTTTCCTAGACCAACACCAACATGTCCGTTGCCATCGCCAACAACAACAATAGCATTGAAGCTAAAACGGCGACCGCCTTTAACAACTTTAGCAACTCTGTTGATATGAACTATTTTCTCTTTAAGATTTTCAAGACCCGAAACTTTTTTGTACTTCAAATTCAATTTTGTCTCTCCTGTTTACGAACTTTGTTTTTTCTTTGCTTCAATTATAAAGCTCACAATCTTTGCAGCCGGGGCAGGATTCGAACCTACACAGACGCCTCCAAAGGGCGTTGTCCTGCCATTAGACGACCCGGCTATAAGCTCGCCGGTAAAGCGAACTAAACTATTAAGCCACCTTCTCTGGCGCCTTCGGCTACAGCTTTTACTCTTCCATGATACTGTAAACCGCCGCGATCAAATACGACCGATGTAATTCCTTTTTCCTTTGCCTTCTTTGCTACCAGAACACCTACCATTTTGCTCTTAGATACTTTACCCTTTGCAGCTTTAAGTTCTTCAGCTAATTCCTTAGAAAAAGAAGATGCTTCTGTAAGAGTTACACCTTTTGTATCATCAATTACCTGCGCATAAATATTATTTAAGCTGCGGTAAACACAAAGTCTAGGTCTTTCGCCAGTTCCAGTAACTTTTTTGCGTACTCTAAAGTGCTTTTTAGCTTTTGCTTTATTATCTCGTAAAAACATTTAAACTCTCCTCTTACTTACCAGCTGTCTTTCCAGCTTTGCGAATAATCTTTTCAGTTGAATACTTAACACCTTTGCCCTTATAAGGTTCCGGTTTTTTAAAGGATCGAATTTTTGCAGCCACCATTCCAACCAATTCTTTATCATAACCACTAACTCTTACTTGAGTTGGAGTAACAACTTCTAATTTAATACCAGTTGGAGGGAAAAAATAAATTGGATGCGAATAACCTAAGTTGAATAAAACTGCCTCGCCCTTTGCTTCAGCTTTGTAACCAACGCCAACTATATCAAGCTGTTTAGTAAAACCTTCGCTAACACCTTTCACAATATTTTGAATTAGCGCGCGCGTTAATCCATGTAAGGATTTATTTTCCTTGGAATCGTCAGGTCTTGTAACTACAAACTCATCACCTTGCTGTTCAACTTTCATATTAGGATGAATTTTGATTGACATTTCGCCTAATTTACCTTTAATGTTTACAATTTTAACTGGTTTTTTACCAATACGTGACACTTTAGTTTTCCTCGTATAAAATTTTTACCAAACTTGGCAGACTAATTCGCCGCCAACCGATTCTTTCTTTGCTTGTTTATCTGTTAGCAAACCCTTTGGTGTTGAAAGTATCGAAATTCCCAAACCGCCAAGAACTCGCGGAACTTCATCATTGCCAACGTATGTTCTTAAACCGGGAGTGCTGATTCTCTTTAATCCGGTAATAGAGGGAACGCCGTTTACATACTGAAGATGTACTTTCAAAATATTCTGTTTATTATCTTCAATTACGTTATAATCTTTGATAAACTTTTGTGATTTTAATATTTCAGCAAGACCAATTTTCATTTTAGAAGATGGTATTTCTACATATTTTTTTCTTGCTTTAACTGCATTTCTAACACGTGTTAAGAAATCTGCAATCGGATCTGTTGCTGGCATTTACATTCTCTCCTTCAATTACCAACTTGATTTTTTAAGTCCAGGAATTTCACCGCGCAAAGCCATTTCGCGCAACACTAAACGTGACACACCAAACTTTCTATAGTAAGCTCTTGGCCTTCCGGTCATTTGACATCTGTTTTTTAATCTTGTAACAGAAGAATTTCTTGGAAGAAGCTGAAGAGCATCATAATCACCTTTTTCTTTTAACTCTTTTCTCTTCTCGGCGTACTTTTCGTGTAATTTACGTTTTTTAACTTCGCGAGCTAATAAACTTTTTCTTGCCATGATTTCCCTTTAGATTATTCTTTCTTTCTGAACGGCATACCAAAAGCTGAAAGGAGCTCGTATGCTTCTTTATCTGTATTAGCAGTAGTTACAAAAGTTATGTCCATTCCAAGAACGCGCGTAACTTTATCTGTGTTAATTTCAGGAAAAATAATTTGTTCTTTTAACCCGATAGTGTAATTGCCACGTCCGTCAAAAGATTTATCCGAAACACCCTTAAAATCGCGCATACGAGGTAGTGCAATGGTTAAAAATCTATCCAAGAACTCATACATTCTTTCGCGTCTCAAGGTTACTTTTGCTCCAATTTTCATGCCTTCTCGAAGCTTGAAATTGGAGATAGCTTGCTTGGCAGTACGTACAGAAATTTTTTGGCCGGTTATTGTTTCTAAATCTTTAACAGCCTCTTCTATAATTTTTTGATCCTGAGTTGCCTGTCCAACACCCATATTAAGAACTATCTTACTCAGTTTTGGAACTTGCATCAAAGTTTTATAACCAAGCTGCTCTTTTAATTTAGGTACAATTTCTTTGCTAAATTTTTCTTTTAAGCGAGCAGGAATTTTTTCTTCAACAACTTTTACAGCCGGTTGTGTTTCTTTTGGAGCTGTATCTTTTTTTGGTTTCTGCTCTTTTTTAACTTTTTGTTCTTTTGCCATCGTGAATCCCTATTTATTAGCCAAGCATTTCGCCGCTTGATTTGCTTACTCTAACACTTTTCTTTTTACCGGTTTTTTCATCTATAATGAGTTTAGCACCGATTCTAGTTCCCTTTCCGCTTTTTGGATCGAGAATCATTACATTAGAAACATTGACCGGGGCTTCCTTTTCAGTAATGCCTCCCTGCGGGTTCTTCTGAGATGGTTTCGTGTGACGCTTGCGGATGTTTACGCCTTCAACAATCACTCGGTTTTTATCTACAAAAACCTTCAAAACCTTACCAGTTTTACCTTTGTTGTTTCCAGAAATTACTACTACGCTATCGTTCTTTCTTATTTTCATTTTTCTCTTATCCTTATAATACCTCTGGAGCCAGAGAAATTATCTTCATAAATTTTTTATCGCGCAATTCTCTTGCAACCGGCCCAAAAATACGAGTTCCTCTTGGTTCGCCTTGTGCATTAAGAAGTACAGCAGCGTTTTCATCGAAGCGTATGTAAGAGCCGTCTTTTCTTCTAACTTCTTTTTTGGTTCTTACTATTACTGCACGCGAAACTTCGCCTTTCTTAACACCGCCGCCGGGAATTGCGGTTTTAACACTAACAACTATAATATCACCTAATGATGCGTACCGGCGGTTACTACCACCTAATACTCTTATACAGCGAACTTTTTTCGCTCCAGAATTATCCGCTACTACTAAATTGGTTTCTTCTTGTACCATAACAAACTGCTCCTCATCAAATCCGCCTCTGGCGGGCAAGTTTTATTACTTGGCTTTTTCAACTATTTCAACTAAACGCCATTTTTTACTTTTGCTCAAAGGACGAGTTTCCATAATCTTGACAACGTCGCCTAATCCGCACTCATTTTTTTCATCATGAGCCATAAGCTTAGTAGTTTTTTTGAAATACTTTCTATAGATTGGGTGGGCAACTCGTCTTTCGATTGCAACAATTATGCTCTTCTCCATTTTATTGCTTACAACCGTACCAATCTTAGTTTTTCTTAAACTTCTAGTTTCCATTTAAACCCAAATTCTCCTTATTTAACTTCCTTAGAGGATTTTGCTTCCTGCATTTCTCTTTCCTTAAGAATTGTCTTCATTTTAGCAATGTCTTTTCTTGTGTTAGAAACCTTTGCTGTATTAGTTAAGTTCTTAAGTTCAAGTTGAAATCTTAAATCAACCAAATTTTTTTCTTCTTCAAGAACTCTTTTTTTGAGTTCGTCTGTAGTCATTTCTCTTATTTGATATATCTTCATTTTCTGTCAAACCTTGTTATGATTCTAAATCAGGTCTTTGTACAATCTTTGTTTTTATTGGTAACTTATGAGCTGCAAGAACTAAAGCTTCGTGTGCAACAGTTTTATCTACACCGCCAATTTCAAACATAATTCTTCCAGGCTTAATAACTGCAACCCAAAACTCAGGAGCGCCTTTGCCTTTACCCATTCTTGTTTCAAGCGGCTTTTTAGAAACAGGTTTATCAGGAAAGATTCTAATCCATACTTTACCATCTCGCTTCATCTGCCTAGACAATGCAACACGGCATGCTTCAATCTGACGGCTTGTTATCCAAGCTGGTTCTAAAGCTTTCAAACCGAAATCACCAAAATTTACAAGGTGACCGCGCGTAGCTTTTCCTTTTCTTCTACCTCTTTGCGCTTTTCTAAATTTTACTCTTTTCGGCATTAACATTGAAAAAACTCCTCAAAACTCTTTGTATTCTTTAGTCGGTTGAACGTTTACCTAAAATTTCACCTCGGCAGACCCAAACTTTAATTCCTATTGAACCATAAATTGTTTCTGCTCTGCCATGTGCGTAATCAATATCTGCTCTTAAAGTATGCAGCGGTATTCTTCCTTCTTTGTACTGCTCGGTTCTAGCCATTTCTGCACCGCCCAAACGACCAGCACACATAATTCTAATTCCTTCAGCACCCATTCTCATTGCAGATGTAATAGCCTGCTTCATAGCGCGGCGGAAAGAAACTCTGCCTTCAATTTGCTTAGCAATATTTTCTGCAACTAAGTATGCATCAAGCTCCGGTCTTTTTACTTCTGTAATCTGAATTTTAACTTCTTTATCTGTAATTTTCTTTAATTCTTCTTCAATTTGTGCTATTTCTTTTCCGCTTTTACCAATTACAACGCCAGGTCTAGAAGTGTGAATTGTTAAAATCACGTTTTTAGAAGTTCTGTCTATCTTGATAGACGAAATACCAGCATTCTGTAATCTTTTGCGGATATAAGTTCTAAGCTTCTTATCCTCGAGCAACTTTGGTGCGTAACTTTTGTTTTCGTACCAATTTGAATCCCATCCTTTAATAACTCCGACTCTTAAACCTGTTGGATTAGTCTTCTGACCCAAAACTTCCTCCGATTACTTTTTTGTTGCTACAACAATTGTAACGTGATTAGATCTTTTTCTTATTCTGTATGCGCGGCCCATTGGAGCCGGCGAAATTCTTTTAATAGTTGGACCTTGATTTACGAATGCCTCTTTAACAAACAAATCAGAAACTTCATGCTTTGTATTTTCATCCTTGTTCATCAAGTTTGATACAGCAGACCTTAAAACTTTCTCAGCCGGTTTAGACGGGTGCTTTGGCGAGAAGTGTAAAATCTCTATTGCTTGATCAACAGATTTTCCTCTAATTAAATCTATTACCAATCTCATCTTACGCGGTGAGGACCCAATATATTTGTGAGTAGCTTTTGCTTCCATTCTCTATTTCCTAAATTTTATAAACCAACGGCTTAATCACTTTACTTTGGTTGCTTTTTCTGCTTTAGTACCCGGATGACCTCTAAAAATTCGAGTCGGTGAAAATTCGCCTAACTTATGACCGACCATATTTTCTGAAATATAAACCGGAATCATTTTGTTACCATTATGAACTGCTATTGTGTGTCCAACGAACTCAGGAGTAATTGTACTCGATCTTGACCAAGTCTTAATAATTTTCTTCTGATTTTTTTCATTGAGAGTTTGAATCTTCTTAAGAAGCTTTACATCAATGAAAGGACCTTTTTTTACTGATCTTGGCATATTTTACTCTTACTTAGTTCTTCTCTTAACAATAAATTTATTAGTTGGGTTTTTTCTCTTACGAGTTTTTAGTCCTTTTGCTTTCTGTCCCCAAGGAGATACAGGGTGCCCGCCTCCCGAAGTTTTACCTTCGCCACCGCCCATTGGGTGATCTACTGGATTCATAGCAACACCGCGTACGTGAGGACGTATTCCTAGCCATCTGCTTCTTCCTGCTTTACCTAAACTAATATTTTCATGATCCGAATTACCTACAGTTCCGTATGTAGCCATACAATTAATAGGAACTTTTCTAACTTCGCTCGATGGCATCTTTATCAACGCCATACTTCCCTCTTTTGCAAGCAATTGAATTGAAGCGCCTGCTGTTCTTCCTAACTGCCCGCCTTTGCCAGGTTTTAATTCAACATTATGAATAAAAGAAGCTAACGGCATTTCCTTTAATGGAAGTGCATTACCAACTTTAATTTCAACGCCGCTTCCGCTCATCACTGTATCGCCAACTTTAAGCCCATTTGGAGCAATTATGTATCTTTTCTCACCATCAACATAATGTAGCAAAGCTATACGTGAAGTTCGATTCGGATCATACTCAATTGAAAAAACTTTTGCTGCTATATTTTTTTTATCTCTCTTAAAGTCTATTACTCTATATCTTCTCTTGTGGCCGCCGCCTCGATGTCTCGAAGTTACACGACCAAGATTGTTCCTTCCGCCCGACTTTTTAATAGCCGTAGTTAAAGATTTTTCCGGAGTTGTTTTAGTAATCTCTTCAAAAGAAGAGATAGACATAAATCTTGTTCCAGGAGTATTTGGTTTTAATTTTCTAATTGCCATTAATAAGCTCCAACCTATGCTTGTCCAAATATGTCTATCGTTTGACCTTCTTTTAAGGTTACGACTGCTTTCTTATATTTTGATGTTCTGCCTGCGAAACGTCCTTTTTTAGTAAACTGAGTTCTGGATTTACCAGGATGTCGAACCGTATTCACAGCAACTACATCTACACTGAATTTTTCTTTTATTGCCTTTGCTATTTCGATCTTATTAGCCTCTACAGCAACCATAAAACCCAACTTATTAGGGTGCTTCTCGCTAATTTTTGTCATCTTCTCAGTTATCAAAGGGCGTATTAAAACACTTTTCATTTTCAAACCAGATTAGTTAATTGTACTTAGATGCTTTATTTGCTTCAAGAACATTTACTCTTTCAATATTTCTTCCGCTCAAATAAACATTTTTCTTGTATCCACCAGTTAAGAATAATGTCTTTTTTCCTTTTAAATTGAGAGCAGTAAGAATAGTAGTAAACTCTTTACTCTTTGGTGCTTCAAAATCGAAATCCTCTACTACAACAATTTGCGTTGCTTTTGCTTTGTAAGAGAGAGCCGATTTTCTAGCTAAAGCCAAAACTTTTTTGTTAAGTTTTTGGCGGTAACCATGCGGCTTTGGTCCAAATATTCTACCACCGCCCACCCAAATTGGAGAGCGCGATGTTCCGGCGCGAGCGCCACCGCGACCTTTCTGCTTCCAAGGCTTCTTTCCGCCTCCACGTACTTCACTTCTTTCTTTAGTTTTGTGTGTACCTTGCCTTTGATTAGCCAAGTACGCCTTAACAGCTAAATATAATACGTGGTCATTTGGTTCGATTTCAAAAATTTCTTTTGAGAGTTCTATACTCTCTCCAGATTTTGTACCGTCTTTTTTATAAACCTCTAATTTCATCTCTATCAAACTTATTTATTGATGGCAACAATTGAATTAATGGATCCAGGCACTGCCCCTTTTACCATGATTATATTCTTATCTGCAATAATTTTTACTACTTTCAAGTTTCTGATTGTAGTGTTTTCGAAGCCCATTCTTCCGGCCATTCTCTGTCCCTTGAACACACGAGAAGGATAGGATGAAGCTCCGATTGAACCAGGTGCACGCTGTCTATCACTTTGACCGTGAGTAGCGGAGCCAACACCAGCAAAACCGTGTCTTCTAACAACTCCCTGAAAACCTTTTCCCTTATTTCTTCCGGATACTTTTACTTTATCACCAATTTGGAAAATTTCTGTGTTAACTTCGTCGCCAACTTTGAATGAAGATGTCTCAAAATTTCTAAATTCTTTTAGCAACTGAGGGGCGCTCAAACCAACCTTAGAATAAAATCCCTTTAAAGGTTTGTTTACATTTTTTTCCTTCCTCACACCAAAACCAATTTGAAGCGATTCATATCCGTCTTTTTCTTTTGTCTTAACAGAATATACCTTGCAAGGACCAGCTTCTAAAACTGTTACCGGAATTACTTGTCCGTCCTCTGTAAATATATTTGTCATTCCTAATTTTTTAGCTAACAAGCCAGGCATTTCATTCTTCCTATAACTTTATCTCAATATCAACGCCAGCAGGAATATCTAACTTGCTAAGCGCATCAACAGTTTTGTTGTTTGAATTGTGAATATCAATGATTCTTTTGTGAGCCCTAATTTCA
>WPAE01000122.1 GCA_009773205.1 Ignavibacteria bacterium | reverse complement strand
ATTAACGACTTTATCAAACACATTATTATATGAAATAAGACAAAATCTTTACTCCCTTACTTATTGAAGCAGCTTGCTTTTTAACATAAAAGATGTTTCATATGTATCTATTCCATTAACTGCCAACGAGAGAACTTTTGAAATAGTGTGCCAAGCCCAATTGTTTATCTTAGAATTAAGAAAATTTCATAAGACTATCGTCAATTCGTCCTTGTTGCTTTCTCTACTGTTGCTTGGTTAGATTTGCACTGTGTAAGACTTTGAGGTAAATATGAAAAAAGAGTTTAGCGTAGTAATTGAAAAAGATGATGACGGATTCTACGTTGCGTCAGTGCCGGCATTAAAAGGCTGCCATACACAAGCTCGTTCGCTGGATGAATTAATGGAAAGAATTAAAGAAGCTATTGAATTATATATGGAAGTTGAAGAGGAAGAAATAAACAGCTTTAATTTTATTGGAGTTCAAAGAGTAGAAGTAAATTATGTCAAAGCTTCCTAGAATCAGCGGTAAAAAACTTATAACTGTTTTAGAGAAAGTAGGAGTTAAAGTAACCCGAACTAAAGGAAGTCATTTTGTTCTTAGGCATATTGATGGTAAGGTTAGGGTTATTCCTGATCATCTAATGAAGATTTGGGGATTTGAATACTAACAAAAATTTTGAAAGATGCTGGTCTTTCGAATGACGATTTTTTGAAATTGCTCTAATTTCAATTGTAGAAGAAATAAAAACCCGCTCAAGTTTGGCGAGATTTTATTTTTACTTTTTAAACTTTCTCAAATAGTCTATTCTATCTTGCAAATCATTTACCGGAACAAGAAGTTTATCTTTTCCATAAATAGCACTTTCTCTATCATGAAAAACCAATTCGTAATCTTTGCTCATTACAATTGCCTCCTCAGGGCACACTTCTTCGCAGAAGCCGCAGAAGATGCAGCGGAGCATATTTATCTCAAACTTCTCAGGGTATCTTTCTTTTTCTTGTTCGGTTTCAGCAGCTTGCACTTCAATTGCCAACGCTGGACAAACGCGTGCACACAATCCGCAAGCAACACATCTTTCTGTTTCATTTTGTTCTTTAACCAATACCGGGCGGCCGCGGTAAGATGAGGGCGGTTCAAATTTAACTTCGGGATATTGTAAAGTTACACTTGGAGAAAACATCTGCTTCAATGTTAAAGCCAAGCCTTTTACAATTTGCGGTAAGTACATCTTTTCCAGAAGCGTTAAATCTTTTAATCTTTTCTTTTCAGTCATTTTATTCCTTCCGGTTTTAGAGTCCAAAAATCATTATTAAAGCTGCAACCCAAATAATATTTAATAATGAAAGCGGGAACATAACTTTCCAACCTATATCCATTAGTTGATCGTAACGGAATCTTGGCAAACTCCAGCGTACCCAAATAAAGAAGAACAACAAGAAAGCTGTCTTAAATAAGAAAGCTGCAACTTGTAAAAGAACTTGTATAGAAGGATTCAACCCAAGTTTATCTATGTATGGAATTTGATAACCGCCGAGATACAAAGTTACAATCATCATACTTGCAACAATCATATTTGCGTATTCAGCTAAAAAGAATCCGGCAAACTTAAACGAGCTGTACTCTGTGTGATAGCCGCCGACAAGTTCTGGTTCTGCTTCAGGTAAATCGAACGGTAACCGGTTTGTCTCTGCAAAAGCAGAAACCAAGAAAGTAATAAACCCAATTGGTTGAACAACAGCGTTCCACATCCAGCCATATTGAGATTCGACAATTTTGACCGGGCTTAAAGATTCTGAAAGCATAACTACGCCGGCAATAGAAAAACCCATGGAGATTTCGTAAGAAATCATTTGCGCAGTAGAACGAATTCCGCCAAGCAAAGAATATTTGCTTCCGCTTGACCAGCCAGCAAATGTAATACCGTAAACTCCAAGCGATGTTAATGCGAGAACGTAGAGAATTCCAATGTTAACATCTGCAACAACTAAATTTATTTTGTAACCAAAAAGTTCTACCGCTGGACCAATTGGAATTACAGCGTAAGTAGCAAACGCAACAAACAGAGCAATGAATGGCGCAAGTGTGTGCAATGTTTTGTTAGCTTTTTCCGGAACAATATCTTCTTTCAAGAGAAGTTTGAATACATCAGCAAAAGGCTGCAACAAACCAAGCCAGCCAACTCTGTTTGGCCCTTTACGATTTTGCACCCATGCACTAATTTTTCTTTCAAAATAAACAAGGTAAGCTACAGTCAACAGCATCAAAACAACTATTAAAACTATTTTGATGAGCGAAATAATTATTGTTTCTAAAACTGTCATTTATAATAACTCCGTTTTTATAGAACGCAGATTTATTAAGATGTTTATGATTTATTATGATCTTATTAAATCATAATTATCACAAAAGATCAGCGTTTGCCCCGAGTTTTATTCGGGGTTTGCCCGCCCTGTTACAGCGCAATGCTGTCAACTTAAGAAAGGGCCATATTCTGTACATTTAGAAAGCTCTCTTTTTATTAAGTGGATATTTTAAGTTTCCCTTTTTCTTTCTTGGAT
>WPAE01000442.1 GCA_009773205.1 Ignavibacteria bacterium | reverse complement strand
GAATCATATTCCTTTTCACATTCTGGACACTGGGACAATTTCCGATTGCAGCATCGACAAATTGCCCTTTTGGTTCCATCCTTTTGAATTTCGTACTCATCTTCTGAATCTTCGTCGTCCGATAACGATTGTTTACTTGTCTCTTTTTCATCTTCCTCAAAATTTGATGTTCTAAGAAATTGTCCACAGGCATTACATTTATCCAATAATAGTTGAGAACATTCGGTACAAAAGTTTTTTGACGACATTTTTTAGTATCCATTAGTTAAATTAATGTAATTGAATTTTAGAAAATTACATACTTATATACCCTTAGAAATGTGTGATTGTAGTGAGTTTAATGATTGTTTTTGTAAAAATGAAAGGTGTCTTTTCTTTGGAGCTAAATGTGTTCCATCGACTTCATTCATCGATTTGGCTGGAGCACATTTTATTGAGCTTGAGTCCCAATATTTGAACAGTTCGTCAACAGGAATGAAACTTGACTTATTCGCACCATGTCCTCTCCATTTCACTAGAGCATGCCATTTGTCATTTCTCTTACGAAAGTTGTAAATTTTTTCAATTTTGAACCTGTCCTTCATTTTCGTCGAAAGATCGCACAAGTTTTCACTTTCCAGTGTGAAAGACAATGTCTACTCAGAGAATGGGTACTTCTATCATAATGTGATATCAACTTCTTACAGGTGATGCAGTAGAGATATTTCTTCACAAGCACTTCATTGTGAAACACATTTCTGAAATGAATGCTATACTTAGAGTGATCAGATCGTTTGCCCAATTTAATGCTCGAATCATTTGAAAGTACTAATGATAGTATGTTTCGTTTAAAAAGTAACTCCATTTTAAAATTTAAAAACAAAACACATTTTTTTCCATTCTTATATAGTACATGTTAGACAATCGCGAACTTTTAACATTAGTACCGCTGTCAAAAGATGAATGTTGAAACTTTTTTTTCAGCAGATTCTTGCGTCGATATCGGTACAATAGCGGTACATTCTTGAAAATGTACCCATAAAGCACCGCATTAGTACCGATAAAGCACCGCATTAGTACCGCTGTCAAAAGATGAATGTCGAAATTTTTTTTGAGCAGATTCCTGCTTCGAAATCGGTACAATAGCGGTACATTCTTGAAAATGTACCGATAAAGCACCGCATTAGTACCGATAAAGCACCGCATTAGTACCGCTGTCAAAAGATG
>WPAE01000441.1:736-1505 GCA_009773205.1 Ignavibacteria bacterium | reverse complement strand
CTGACATCTCTGATATTCTGTGCACTGTACATTCACATAATCTCTTCGTTTTATTATTATTCGGAATACTTCTTGCTTGAAGTTACAAGAGAATGGGTTTGCTATCAAAAATACCACATGAGCTAACATTTGAAATTGGAGCCTGAATTCATAATTTCATCATCAATTCATTCCTAATTTCAAAATACAAACGGATTTGTTGTGGATGAAGCAGCTTATTACAAATTGAAATTGGCCGGGTATTAAATCTTCACTATGATCTCAATTGAATCAAAATTTGACATCAAGGTTTGAGGTTTGCCTAATTGTACTGATTTGGAAGATTTAGAAATAAAAACAATTTAAATCAAATTTTTATCAAATGAATATATTCGAATATATTCGTTGATTGATTTTATTCAGGCGTAATCAATGGAGAAAATAGCTACATACGGGTAATCATCTCCATGGTCAGCTCAATCGGGATATGCCTTCTAGAAACTTGAAAACAGAAAGAAATGGGGAAAATTAAGCAAAAAATTGTCTAAATTCAATACTAGCAGGGATTCTACCAACGAAGCATAGTAGTAACAATAATGGGCTCACTGCGGATAACGTTGTCCCCAACGTTGTCCCCAACGTTGTCCCCTTACGTTGGCCCCCCCCCCCTCCCCCGGGGACAATGTATGGGGACAATGTAAAGGGACAACGTTAGGGACAACGTTAGGGACAACGTTAAGGGACAATGTTAGGGGACAACGTTAGGGACAACGTTAGGGACAACGTTAGG
>WPAE01000441.1:0-607 GCA_009773205.1 Ignavibacteria bacterium | reverse complement strand
GGACAACGTTGGGGACAACGTTAGGGACAACGTTAGGGACAACGTTAGGGATGACGTCACTATTGCGCAATACCTATGCAATACATATTTAATTTCTTAAACTCCCCACATATATTTCTCGAATTTTGATTGGCTAAAATTATGCAAGCTATTTTTAAATATTTATGTATCCCACATATATTTTTCAAATTCTGATTGGCTATAATTATATTTCTAAATTTAGTTTACATATTCGGAAGCCTATATAAACCCCTGATCGCATTTATTTTCTAGCAATTGAATTTATTTTCCAGAATTATTTTTTCAAGTTTGGATTTTCGAATTTCGCAGAGTGAAATTACTTCCAACTTCCGCAGCTACTCTCGTTGAAACTTTGCTCTGGTAAGTCCATATTTGTTTTTTAAATTGAATTTGCTCTGGTTGCCTCAATAGCCTATATAAACCCCATGCACCAATTAATTTTTGTCAATTTTTTCTTCTCTAGAATTATTTTGCAATGGATCCATTGGGCTTCGCTGCAACAACTCAAAGCACGCGCGAGGGCTTAGTCAAGCAGTTGACGGTTACAACCGCGTTCCAAACCAACAGCCTGGAGATCTATCTCGAT
>WPAE01000121.1 GCA_009773205.1 Ignavibacteria bacterium | reverse complement strand
GGTATTAAGAAAACTCTCGAAGAAGCTAAAGAATTCCGAAAACTCGTCTTCGACTCCAGAGATGATTTTGTAAAATTTCAAAAATCCCAACTACTGCTTAAAATTGATAATCGTAATAATGATAAAGATGAACTCACTAATGAACAGCAGCAAATAATGAAAACACTTTCTCAACTAAATGCTCTTCCCGATTTTAAGAGTGTTTTCAAAAAACATGCGGATTTGGTTGCAAAGAAATCCGAGCTGCAAGCAAAAATCAATATGTTTAGAGAGTTAAATAAAGATATTAATAAGCTAAAATCAGAGGATAAGGAACTATTAAACAAAGTCGATGATTTTATTTCAGATAATTCTGACCAAATAGAGAATATCACTTCCCGTATCAAAGATATTTATACAGCAATTTTTGGGGCTTTAAATAGTCCCAATATTTTTGAAATCACAAAAAATACTGAAGAACAAAAACTTAAAATCAATGTCTTGCCGGATGATGTTTATTCTAATGGTAAAAATCAAGGTCGAACCCTTGTTTACGATCTCGCTCTATTGTTCAATGCCATAGACCAGAATATTTCGTGCCCTCGTTTTCTTGTTCACGATGGCATTTTCGATTCGCTCGATAAATCCCATTTCATTTCCTTATTCCAGTTATGTGAACAAAAACTTAAAGAAAAGAAAAATTTTCAATACATTGTAACCCTAAATGAGCAAGGCACTTTTGATGAACGATTTGGAGAGAAAGATAAACTCGTTACTAGAGAAATGATTTTAAATAAATCCATTGCTGTCCTTTCTCCATCTAAAAAACTGTTAAAAATGGATTTCAAATAACAATCTTCAACTTTATAGTTGTATTTATAACAATTAATAAACATTTATTAAACTTTATCGTTGCTTTTCACGATAATAATTCATAAGTTTGATATGCCAAATTCAACCAAAGAACAAGTAGAAAGTTTTCTAAATGACTTGCACACAAAACTCAACGTATTTAGCATCGTTTTTGAGCAAAGAGATAAAAACAGACAAGCACTTTCTGATCTTGAAATTACACATAGTCAAAGAATTGATTTTATTTTGAGTATGAAGCCTGAAGATTATGTCGATGGACCTATTAAAGATACTAACGATACTACTCGCCCAGATTACTGGGTTTTTGGAATTTAAGTAAAAGAAAAAGATATTTATGTTAAAATCAATCTTGGTCACAGTAATAAACCTGTTATCTGTATTTCTTTTCACATTGCAGAATTTCCACTAGAATTTCCTTTTAAGTGAGGTATATATGAAACACGAACTCGAATGTCCATATTGCGATGGTATTGCTTCCTTACACATTGAACCAGCAAAATTATCTTTCAGAAAGGAAGAGTTTGAAGTTAACTCTTATTTTTATAAGTGCAATAAATGTAATCAAGAATTTACTGAAGAACACACAGATACAATTACATTAGAGCAAGTATATAATCAATATCGCGCAGCGCACAATATTCTTTTCCAATCTGAAATTCAAAAAATCAGATCAGCATATAATATCTCTGCAAAGAAAATGTCTGAGATACTTGGTTTTGGCATAAATCAATATAGAAATTATGAAAATGGTGAGGTCCCGAGTGAAAGTAATAATTCTCTTTTGCTTTTAATAAGAAATCCCATCGATTTTAAGAAATTAATTGAAGAAAAAAAAAGTCAACTCAAAGATTCGGAAATACCTAAGATTATTAGTCATTTGAATTCTCTTATTAAATCAGAATCATCTCACACTATTCTTAGTCACATTACAAATCTAAACCAAAGGCCAAATAGATTTAATGGTTTCGCACAACCTAGTCTAGAAAAATTAAGTGCTATGATCAATTATTTAGCAGATTCTTTTCCTTATCGTGTAAGAATGAACAAACTTTTATTCTATACTGATTTTTTATCTTACAAACTGCGGGGTTACAGTATATCTGGTCTTCGTTATGCTGCTATCGATATGGGTCCTGTAATTGATGAATATAAGTATATATTTGATTTCCTGTCGAGTAGTGAATTAATTGTTACTAATTTTGTTAAAGTTGATAACGACTATCAAGAAATTATTAATAATAAAGTTGACCTTTCTCTTTTCACTCCTGATGAGAGAAATGTTTTAGAAATTGTGAAAACTAAATTTGGCTCTTTAGATACGGATTCATTAAAAAAAATGAGTCATGAAGAGGTTGGGTGGATAGAAAACTTTCCCTCAAAATCTATTATTGACTATCAAAAATATGCTTCCTTACTTAAACATTTTTAGATAATAGCTAATGCTCGAATTCAAAGCCAATGAACGAACTTTTCAAGGTGTGCTTCTTTCAACTTTCAACAGCATACTCGAAGATTCTCCCGAAATTAAATTCGATTCCGCTTTCCAAGAATTAAATGTTGGAGTTGGAGAATCACGTTTCAGCGACACAATCATTACATCAAATGTTGATTCCAAGTTAAAAGTATTCATTGAATTGAAAAATCAAAGTTGGGATGCAACTGATGAAGATTTAGTAAACGATGCAATGATGAAAGCTTTTAATCAAGGCAT
>WPAE01000440.1 GCA_009773205.1 Ignavibacteria bacterium | reverse complement strand
TTAAGGATTCGTTTCTGTTAGTTGACGGGATACAAGGCGTAAGAAAATTAAAGGCAGAAGTAGAAGCTATGCTGCAAACAAACAAAGACAGGAAGAGAAATTCGTGTGCCCTATATCTTCAAGTCCCAACGGGTTATTATGATACACCACAAACATTAGTGAATAAATTTCTTAAGGAGTTTAGATCCTTCGTTAAAAATGACCAACGACTTGCCTTCAATGGAGAATTTGACACTATAACAAAAAAAGTAGTTTGGACAGCGCCGAATTATAATCAGGTTAGTTTTATTTCAGCTAAGGAAGATTTTTTTAATTTTCTCGGAATCTATCACGAAAAATTTAATGAAAACATATATTCTGGTGCGCCCTTGTACGCTCAACAAAAGAAAGCACTGTGCAGCAATGATTCCAACTCAATGTACATTTATTGCGATATAATCAAATATCAAATTGTCGGGGATATTGAAGCCCCTTTGTTTGGAGTTTTACCCGTTCAAGGACGCGATGGCGAACAAATTTATCCTCCTTATTATATTCCCGTTAATACAGATAGCTTAAGATCATTTGAAATTCGAATTTGTAACGATATGGGCGAACTCTTTCCTTTTGATCCGAGTGGAAAAGTTGTCTGTCGTCTGCATTTTCGAAGGAAGCGCTTGACTCTCTGATTCATATTTAAGGCGAATTATCGAGGTTAACTGGAAATTTTTGGGACGGATAATTCAAAATTATGGCAAATTCCGATCAAGCAAATTTGTATTATCAAGTATACGAATCACAACGCGGCGGGGAATATCCTGTTTATCGAGGGACACGATATATTCAATATGGTAGCGGCTTTGGTGATGTTCTTAGAGGATTTTTTAGAAATGTTCTTCCTGTTGTGGCTAGAGGAGCAGCTACATTTTTCGGTAATATGGTAAACAAAAGAGACGAAGGGTCAAATTGGGCTACTGCTGCAAAAGCTGCAATTGCACCAACAGCGATGACAGTTGTTTCCGAAGCGGCAAAGAAAATACAAGAAAAACTTGAAGAGAAAAAGGAAGAGAAAAAGGAAGAGGCTGAACAAAAAGGTCAAGGGAGACGTGGACGTAAACGGGTATATAAACGCAATAAGCATAAGCGAAAATCAACAAGTAAACATTATTCAAAAGTACCTAAATTTAATTTTTAAAAGGGACAATGGAAGGAATGCTAAGTGAGCTAGATTACTTTGAGCCGCAAGTCATGCAGATGAGTGTCGTCGCAGAATATGATCGTTATTTTAACCCTATTCAAACTATTGTCGATGG
>WPAE01000120.1 GCA_009773205.1 Ignavibacteria bacterium | reverse complement strand
TGGAAAATTTTCAAATTTGCACAACGAATTTTGCACCAAATTCGTTTGAGGAAAGGCAACAACAATGCGATTGAGAAGATGCTCTCAATTAGTAAGATGATCTCGCATCAGAGTTCTACTAAACTCAACGCCATCGGATGATAATCGTAGAGCAAAATTAAATGCGAAAGAGATTGCGAAGGCTCCACAATCATTTTCATTTATTTTGTATTTTGTTAAAATAATTTTTCAGCATCTATTCTGATATGTATTACGTAAGCTGCGATTTGCAAGAGAGAGACGATTTGGTACACAATAATGCAAGATTGTAAATGGAGATATAAAAACAATCAGATATAGAAATTGAATCTCCATCTATTCTGATATTGCATAAGCTTGTGAGTTGTGTTTAACTTCACTCAAATATCAGATGATTAGAGAAACATGATAATATCATTTTAACATGCAATTCTACAGTATGCTATGGGGGGAAATCTACCTTATCACTTAATTTTAGTGGGGAAATCTAGCATAAGGTAGCGATGGGGATTTAACATGCGACTTCTTGTTCATATAAAATTCCAGGGGGAATTCTACCCTATGGTAGAATTCCCCGGGAGTTCTATTGAGGGGAGAAATATAAAACGAGACATCGGCATTTAAAGATTGTTTTCTCTTATTAAAATACATTCATTTCGTCGAAACAAATACTTATATCATTGATTCATTTGTTCATTTTGCCAACTAACTCTGTTCCTTTATATGTTGGATCTAAATTTTGTCAGTCATTTCTCATCCGCTTATTCTCTCGATAATCCTTCAGTCCACCATTTCCCACATTTTCCTTTTTCATTTTCCACCAGCCTCGATTACAAATACACCGGAGGGGATGACTTGCAACTGCACATCAAGATGCCGTATCCGAGAAGGGGTTCGAAATTATTTTCGATCAAAGCCTACACATTCGATACAATATTGAGTCTGCCCTCTTTAAAATACCAAAACTAGCCTACCTATATACGTTTGCATATCTCTTTTTCACCGACAGCGAGTGTATGGCGGTCCGATCTGGAAACAATATTTGGATCGATTTCATACAATATTCGGCCGACAGTATTGAAAAAGTTCAAAGAAGCCCTACTAGGCTTGCTTAATTGTTTGATGAAGTTTCCTACGAAGATCTTACCTGGCAACACGATCTTCCCTGTTTTCAGTAGAGAAGGCACAGACAGAAAATCAATAATGCCTTTCAAACATGTAAATTCTACCTCGATTTGAAATATATGCGGATATTTATCGTCCACTGCAGGGTAGCTTGTGTGGAGATAATTTCTGCTTCCATATCGAATGGAAAGCCGATTGTTCAAAACCTGTATGCCAAACAGGGTGTTTGCAACGAGGAACGTACTGAATCATGAAATGCACTTGAACACACGAATTGTAAAAATATGCACCCGCGACTAAGGCATTAGTTGACTCATCCAAGTTATCCTGTAAATCTTTGATGAAATAATTTGTCCATTGTGGTTTCTTTAAGTAATGGCCATACGGCCAGCTCCACGAAGAATGTGAAATTTTATAGAGGATTTTTGCATTTGAGCATTAGCTTTTTCACAGCATTGGAATTTTATCACATAGTGCATATCTGGGTTAAATTTAAGTTGGAACAGAATATTAAGTTTTCCATTAAAATCCGCAAAGGGTGTGATTTGATATAACAATAAAAATCGCAAGAGCGAGATTTGATCATTCGGATTGTTTTGACTCTCGTGGGCTTCTCATATTCCATTTAGATCGCAAGAATTTCACCGCACAATAAGTGATGACCTTTCTGGAATCCTGTTATGCATATCCGCTGTGTGCTTCATTTGCGAAAATCGAACAATTTCAAGAGCGTTTGAAATGAATTTGAACATGATTCGCTAACATTGTTCGATTATCTCGCCCTCGTGCCTGTCAGTGGCCCCGTTTTCAGCAAAGTCTTGCTGGTGTAACTCAGCTCTAAAGGATAATGAATGGAAAGCGCAGTCTCTTTTTTATGGCCGGTTAATTGCAAAGTGATTAGAGTGTCATTGTATGTTCTCATGTTTTTCCAAGTCCGGAATTAATACTGATATCAGCGATCTTGAGGACAAATAGATTCGATCAATTTTAACGTATGACTCCATATTTGTTACAATCTATTAGATAGTCTGTAGCACATCGGAATAGCAAATACATCGCTGTTATTGGTAAAATTCTATATTCTCTGCTCATACTGAAAGCAAAAACCTTGATAATTCCGCCTAAAGCGACTATAATTGTCTATGCCGAATGATCAATAAGAGGTGAAAGAAACCAGTGCGTACGGAGGGGGTGGCGTGGGGGGTTCAAACTCCCCTCTAACGATGTTATTTCCGAAAGCTCTATTTATAGCAACAACTTTTCCCAAAAATAGAAGAAAATTCAATTTTTCTATTGAATTTTCATCAGAAATTTCGAGAATCTTCTCAGAATTTCCCAACTATTTGTGTTTTCGTCCAAACGTGCAAAAGATTATGGCAGGAATTGTTATATTTTTTGAATAATATGCTAAAATAATTCATTTTCTGCAATTTT
>WPAE01000119.1 GCA_009773205.1 Ignavibacteria bacterium | reverse complement strand
TGTAATCAGCAACTTTGCATAGTCAAATTTTAGCAAAAGTAAATCGTCAGATTAGGCAATAAAAAAGTCTTCAACTTTAAGGTCGCAAAACTTTAAAATATGAAGACTAACAACAAACACCTTAAAAAGGCCTTTATGTGGTACAAAGTTAAAGAATTAGCATTAAAAGGATTCAATAAGAGTCAAATTTCCAGGGAGCTGTGTCTGGATCGAACGACTGTACGCAGATATTTAGGTATGGAGGAAGAAGTTTTTCATAATTGGATAGAGCAAACGCGTCATTTACCCAAGAAGCTTCAAGGCTATTACAACTATGTGAAAGATATGCTTGAGAGCTATCCCTATCTTTCTGCATCACAGATCGAAGACCGGCTAAAGGAACAGTTTGCCAATCTGCCAGATGTTCACAGCAAAACCGTCTACAATTTTGTAAACAGCATACGCAGGCGACACCAGATAGACAAAGGGAAACAGAAAAAGCTACGCCAATACGAGAAGCTTGCTGAACCAGCTTATGGAGATCAGGCACAAGTAGATTTTGGGGAGTATTACATGCAAACATCAGGATCAGCAAGGAAGAAAGTGTATTTTTTCGTGATGGTACTATGTCGTTCACGCCAGAAGTACGTTTACTTTCAGAGCCAGCCATTTACATCTCATACCACAGTTCAGGCACATGAGAAGGCTTTTGTGTACTTCAACGGGCAACCCAAAAAGATTATCTATGATCAGGATCGTGTGCTGATAGTGGATGAGAATCTAGGAGACCTATTACTCACACAGGAGTTTAGATCCTACTGTAACCAAATGGACTTTGAAGCTGTTTTTTGTCGCAAATCAGACCCTGAGAGCAAAGGTAAAGTTGAGAACGCGGTAGGTTATGTAAAACACAACTTTCTGTCTGGGCGTATTTATAATGGAGAGGATGACCTTAATGCATCCGCTATGGGTTGGCTTTGGCGAACAGGCAATGGGAAAGAACATTCCGGCATCAAAAAGATACCACATCAAGAATGGCTCATAGAACGTGACTACCTCTTGGCTCTTCCAGTCCAATGCTTGGCATCAAAGTCAAATGAGTACAAGCTATACACGGTGCGTAAGGATCATACCATAAACTACAAGAGTAACTTTTATACACTACCACTTGGCACGTATAAGGGAGCAGATACACAAGTTTTTTTACAGCAGAAGCAGGATGATATTATGCTTTTTGATAAAAACATGAATATACTCACAAGTCATAAACTTAGTTTGGGCAAAGGTGTAACTGTACGCAATACCGATCATGTCAGAGATAAAAGTCAAAGCATTGCGGTATTGAAAACCCAAGTGATTGCAATTATGCAAGATACACCAAAGGCAAAGCTTTTTATGGAGCTGCTTGAAAAACACAAACAACGCTATGTGCGAGATAATTTGCTATTGCTAAATAAACGCTTGACTGAACTTGAGCCTGAGTTCATTGCCAAAGCTATTGATTTCTGTCTGGAAAACAATATTTACAACGCCAATAATTTAATACTAACTGGCATTCACTATCAAAAACAACACATGCAGGATAAGAAAGTGGTTTTACCTTGGATTAACACCAACATAACAAAACCGGACACAATAAATCTTTATGAACCTCAGGTAAGTAAAATCAGTACCTATGAAAAAGTAATGTGACATGGACAAAATCAAGCAAATTAAACAACATGCCGATTATCTTCGGCTTACATTGTTACGCAATCAGGCGGAACATTTAATACACCACGCCCAGATCGATAAGCCCACTTATCAGGACTATACTTTCGACTTGTTGGAAAAAGAGGTGCTACAGCGTCAGAAATCAGACTTTGATAGGCGCATAAAGCTGGCACATCTGCCCAGGGTACACAATCTGGATACATACGACTACAACTTCAGTTCGGGCATCAATAAAAAGCAGATGCTGGAGTTGCGGGAACTACTTTGGATAGAGCAGGTCTATAACCTCATTTTAATGGGGCCCAGTGGGACTGGCAAATCATTCATAGCTGCCGGTTTAGTGAATGATGCGGTAATAAAGGGTTACAAAGCATATTTTACTACCATGGAAGATTTATTAAACGTACTCAGGATGAAAGAAATGACCGCTATAGCACTAAGCACCTACAATCGTTATACGAAAGCCCATCTGATTGCTATAGATGATATTATGTTGCTTCCAATTAAAAAACATGAAGCAGTAGCACTCTTTAATCTCATAAACCATCTTCACGAGCAATGCTCCTTGATCATCACTACCAATAAATCTCCCAAACAATGGGCCGAAACATTAGATGATGAAGTGCTTGCTACAGCTTTGCTTGATAGAATACTCTATCACTGTGAGGTTATAAAACTCGATGGTAACAGCTATCGTATGGAAAATCGTAAGAATATCTTTGAAACAATATCTTCAGAAAAATAACACTTGATTCGGTTCATTCACTTCGCTACGCTTCGTGAATGAACCGAATCAAGCAAAAAAAAACAAATTGAAAGTTCTTGTCTTATTTTAAAACTGACGATTTACTTTTGCGAAAAAGTGGGGAAATTAAATTTGCTAATTACA
>WPAE01000040.1 GCA_009773205.1 Ignavibacteria bacterium | reverse complement strand
AGAGAAGCATTAAAAACAGAACTTAAACTAAAACAAAAGTTGGTTGCTTAAAATATGAGAGTCTCTTTAATTTCAACTAAGTTTGACTTTTTACCTTTTATCGGAGGCTGATATGAAAACGAAATCGATTATTCTGATACTATTGTTATTAATTTCATTTAATGCAGCCTTTGGTGGACTCTCCCAAAATAGAAGCAATTAAAATCACGAATCTGAAAATATTAGGGGAGCCTCTAGCCGGCAATAGTTTTTTATTAAAAGTAAATTTTATTTCCAATATTAATGGGACGGCATGATTAACAAGTATCCTGCCTGAGAATATCAAATCTTACAATGTTCAGTTCATGTACTGAACAGAGGACTGGGTGTCAAGAGTCCATTAGACTGAAAAACAGAAAGAATATAGATATACACGACCTGCTTTTAAATATTGAGACTTTAAAAGAAAAACAAAACAAGTGGAACATAGATATACACCCAGTTGCATATCTGTGTTCTTTAAATGAACTTATTACGCAGTATGATTAATAGTTATAAGGCTTGAGAGTTGATTCGATATTGATATTGATTTAGACTACTTAAAGGGCTATATTCTAGTCGCAAACTGAAAGGGAATAAAATGAAATTTAGTGAAGCTGTAAAACCAATTAGTTATCTAAAAACTCATGCCTCCGAGGTTGTTCGGGATGTTGCAGAAAATCGGAAAACATTAATTATTACTCATAATGGCGAAGCAAAAGTTATTCTTCAAGATGTTAAAGTGTATGAGAAGACGCAAGAGAGTATTGCTCTGTTAAAAATGCTTGCATTGAGTGGAAGAGAAATCAAAAAAGGTAATTATAAGACACTTGAAAAATCGTTTGAAAATGTTCGAAATCATATAAATGATTTTAAACGGGGACAACGTGAAGTTCAAAGTTAATATCGTTTCTTCTGCTGAAAAAGATTTATTTGAAATCTATCAATATGTTTTCTTCAATGATTCAGAAGAAAAAGCTGAAAAATTATACTCAAAATTGTATGAGAAATGTTTATCTCTTCAAGAATATCCCAATCGTGGTCATGTCCCTCCAGAATTAAGCCTACTTGGTATAGATGATTTCCTAGAACTAACATACAAACCATATCGCATTATTTATCAAATTATCGCGAAAGCAGTTTTCATCCATTGTGTTTTCGATGGTCGTAGAGATATGCAAAAACTATTACAAGAAAGATTGATTCGAGATTAAAACGCCTTATAACCCGCGTCTGCTAATGAACCTGCTTGCAGCAGGCAAGCTTACTCATTCAAGAAGCTGAGTAAGCGAGAAGCCGTAACGGACGGCTTGCTTGTGTAAATATTTTATTTGTCGTTCTTTGATTTTTTGTTCGTATTGTTTGATACCTTGTTCAACAAACTCAATTCCTTTGGTCATAACATTATAGAAGATGACTGCGATCTTCCGTGCAGTAGCTTTAATAGCCCCAAGAGAACCTTTACGGGCTTTGATCCTGTGATAAAAAGAAGTTAGTGCCAGATGTTTGCTTTGTGCAATAGCTTGAGCAGCAAGGCGAAAGATTTGCCCTGCAGAAGTATGGCGTTTGAACTTTTTCTTTTTGTTTGTTAATCCTGATTGATGAGAATTTGGAGAAAGCCATAACCAACTGGTAAAATGCTTTTCTGTCGGGAATCTGGATAAGTCAGTACCAACTTCAGAGATAACCTGAAGAAGAGTAGAATCAGTAAGTCCTGTAATCTGAGAAGCATCTTTCCCGCCGGTAAGCTGCATAAGCTTAATGTGTAGATCATCAATATTTGGTTTGTGATGGCGAATAGGTTTAGGTTTGTTGAGTTTTTCGGGCTGAGGTAACTCTTGAGTTATTAGAGAGAGATGATTTTCAATTTGCTTGTCGCAGTCATTAACATGCTTTAGATAAAAAAGGTAAACATCAACGGCTTGTTTAAGAGCAAAGAGTTGTTCTTCTCTAAAGTTACCGTAAAGAGATTCAATAACAAGATCTTTTTTCTTTTTGAGTATTTGAATATCCAAGGATCAACAAGTTTAAGTGGATCATGTTCACCATTAAGAATAGCTTTGATAATACGCATACCACTTACACCGTTGATCTGGTTAATGACGGAATGAAGTTTGATGTTCATGAGGTTAAAGATTTTTGAGCTCTTTGAATATTATCTGCACCAAGACGGATATTAGTTCTTCTGAGTCGAACATAAGAACGAATCTTGCGAGTGTTGTCATCAGGAATGAATGAAGCGCGCAGTAAGCCATAGGAATGTAATTGTTGAACCCGCCTGCCGGACGGGCAGGTCCATTGACAATCAGCAACATCGGTTTTTCTGCCTGGAATGTTTTTAACCATGTTGCTTTTTACGAGACACCAATAAGAAATACAAAACTAATCGGAACAATACTCAACAACGCCGTTAGCTGGCGAATAAATATGGTTGATAAGCCATATTTATATATGTATATTTAAAGGGAAGAACAGGATGTAATTTTGGTGAAACCATCTTCTTTTGAATGGGACGAAATTAAAAACAAGCTGAATCAAAAGAAACACAACATTTCTTTTGAAGATGCTCAATATGCTTTTTTAGATTCAAATAGAATTATTGCTAAAGATTCGGAACATAGTGAGAGTGAGGAGAGGTTCTACTGCTTTGGCAAAATTGCAGAAAAGATAGTTACTGTTCGTTTTACGTATAGAAATAAGAAAATTAGAATCATTGGATCTGGGTATTGGAGAAAAGGAAAACAGATATATGAAAAAGAAAATAAAATATAGCGATGAAAAGATGGGAGAAGTAGAAGTGATAAAAGACTTCTTACCTAAACCAGAAGAATTGGTCTTCAAAGAAAATACGGTTAAAATCACGCTAAATTTGAGCAAATCAAGTATTGCATTTTTTAAAGGAATAGCTCGAAAACACGGGAGCCAATATCAAAAGGTAATTAGAAATTTATTAGATAATTATACTTCTCATTACTCTGAGCAAAAATAATTGAAACATCTGAATAATTAATCTATTGTCACACCTGCTTGCAGCAGGCAAGCTGAGCCAGTCGCCCGCCTGATGAGCCGACGCGGCGGCGTGAGTACTGGATGTCAGTCTGAGCCAATCACTGCGAAGGCAGTGATTGTGTCGAAGACTCACCATGACTTAGCGTAAATATTTCAGATGTTTCTTACAAAAAATTAGGTTGACGCTAATGCGCAAAGCGGGATGAAATATTTAAAACAAAAATTTTTAGCGGTGCCTTATGCATCTAATGCGCTAATGGAAGAGAAATAATAAAAGTTGTACCATTGCCAACAGCGCTTTCTACAGAAATTTTGCCTGAGTGTTTTTCTATAATTTCTTTGCAGAGAACTAAACCAAGCCCTGTTCCTTTTTCGTTATTTGTACCATCTGTGGAAAGGTGCAAGTCAATTCGGAACAATTTATGAATGTCTTGTTCTGGTATTCCAACCCCTGTATCAGTTATCAAAATCTCCGACGAGTTAAAACTCTGTTTTGCGCTAATTGTTACGCTGCCTCCAGACTCTGTAAATTTCACCGCGTTGGAAATCAAGTTGCGAATTACAACCTGCATCATTTCAGAATCGCTGTAAATTTCAAAATTGCTGTCAAAATTTTTTATTAATAAAATATTTTTGCTCTCGGCATTTGGTTTATGTACTTCGAATGATAGCTCTACAAGATCATTTAATTTTATATTGGTTGGGTTAAATTCCATTCTGCCGGATTGAATGCGCGACCATTGAAGCAAATCGCTAAGCAGGCGGTATTGAGTCTTGGCTGATTTATGCAGCTCGGCACTTAATTTTTTTACCTCTACAGTTGTCATGGTTTCTGCTTCTTTCGCAAGAATTTCTGTTAAACCTAAAAATCCGTTAAATGGTCCTCGCAAATCATGAGCTATAATCGAAATGAACTTGTCCTTTGTTTCATTTGCCCCTTTCAATTCTTCTTTCTGCCTAAAAAAATCTTTTATCATTCGAGCAATTCTACCAAACTCATTCCTATCGCGTGATAAATTCTCTAAATAAGTTGACTCTTCATTTTCTAAACTATAAGAAATTTTCTTTAGCGGCGTTAAGACGTATCTAATTAGAAAAAATGAAATCGCAAACAACAAACCAAGAGTAAGCACAATGCCTGTTGTTAGCTGCCAGTTTAATGCAATAGAAGATTCTCTTAACATCTTTGATTCGCCTGCAAATATAATTTCTGCAAAAGGGTTGCCGCCGAAATCATTTAGTGCTTTAGAAACACTGATCGAGTATTTTTGATTATAGCGAGAATCTTGGCGTGGGCTTTCTAATAAATTTATTACTGCTCTGCTTGTTGTAAGAAGGTTAATGTTGTTTAAGTAGTCTTGAGTCCATAGTCTTCCTGCAATAAAGTAACCACGCGGAGTGGTTTTTCGTTTTACATCTAAACTTGGCTGAACTGGAGCCGTTCTTACTTCTAACAAACCTGCTTTAGTATTAATAAAAAAGTGATTAAAACTTTTTTTAGAAAACATTGATGCTAATTCACTTTTTGAAAGGGGAAAATTAATAAAGCTCAAGTCGTTAAGACTATTTGTTGAGTAGGCAAGAGAAAAATCTGTTTGGTAAAGCCAAGCTGCTTGTGCATTATAAGTAAACAGAGACGTTGCAATAATATCATTTCCCCATTTAGTGTTTTTATTTTCTACGCAAGCAACCATTTCATCCCAGTAAGTATCGTTAAACACCCAAGATTCTAATCCTTTTCCAACTAAATCCAAAACATTATCTATAAGTATCTTTTTTGTATTAGTTTCTTCAGCTAAAATTTTGATGAGCTTTTTTTCTTCATTTTCTTTTATAAGAAAAAGAAGCGCGGTAAAGAAAATGGCGAGCATGCCGATAAATAAAATTGTCTTGAATTGTGTTTTTCCTATCTGCACATAGATTCCCGAAATAATCCTAAGTTATTTTAGAAGCACCAATAAGCTTATTTAGAAAAATGTAAAAATTAACCACTGTTAAACCCAAATTTTCCGTTAGGAAAATTTGCCCTTTGGGGCCGACAAGCCCGCCCAACAAGATGGCGGACAAGCCCGCCTGCTGCGGGCAGGCATTAAGTCATTTAGAGTAAATAGCTTATATCGAAATTCTCAATTTTCAAAAACTTACTAAAATCTTATCCCGCATGGCGGGACTTGTCGGGGTTAACGCCGTCCCGATTTTCGGGACGGCCATCGGCAAAAAAATCATTTCTAATGAATTTTTTGGGTTAAAAGTTTTTAGCTTGGTGATGAATCTCCTCGCCGCAACCTGCCCGCCGCTTTGCTTTGGCAGGCGGGGCAGCGAGGTTTCTGAAAACAAATTTTATTTATTCGCCCTCAAGAGACGGGGAATTTGACCCTCGTCCGCCTCTGGCGGATTAAAAACTGTGGTTAGTTAGAACACTCTGTTAATCATTGCTTACTAACGGCAAATAAAAAATGAACTTGCTTCCTTTGCCAATTTCGCTTTCGACCCAAATCTTACCGCCTTGTTTCTCTATAAATTCTTTGCAAAGTATTAACCCAAGCCCGGTTCCAGCTTCTTTATTTGTACCAAAAGAAGTATGGCTAATATCTAATCTAAATAGATTAGAAAGAACTTTATCATCCATACCTACACCAGTATCGGTAACGCTAATTTCGGCATATTTACCTTGCTCTTCAGCGCGGATTGTTATTATGCCGTTTACACCGGTAAACTTAATAGCGTTAGTAATTAAATTTCTTATTACAGTATTAAGCATATCTTCATCGGCAAAAACATTTATATTGTTTTGAATTTCATAGACAATTGAAATATTTTTTCTTGAGGCAGTAGTTTCTAACAGCTCCATGTTTACTTTCACTAAATTGGCTAAAGCAATTGCAGCAGGATGAAACTCTATTCTGCCGGTTTGAGAGCGAGACCATTGCAGCAAATTTTGAAGCAGATTGTGAGAAACCTCAGCAGATTTTTTCATTTCTTCTAAGTAAAATTTTCTCTCATCATCGCTTAGTTCGCTGTAATCTGTTAAAAGTAGATCCGAGAAACCTAAAATGGTAATAAACGGGTTTTTAAGATCGTGTGCTATGATAGAAAAAAATTTGTCTTTAGTAGTATTGAGAATTTTTAATTCATCGGCAACTTTTTTTAGTTCATCCGAGCTTTGCTTGCGAGCAATTACTTGCGCAACCTGCTCGGCTACGAAAATTAGAATTGATAACTCTTCTTGCCCAAAAGCTGTTTCTTTTTCATAATCTTGAACAACAATTACTCCAATTGTTTTATCAGAAATTTTTAACGGAACGCCAAGCCAAATGGCTTGAGGCGCGCCGATTAGTTCAACATCGCCGCTTCTGCGAAGTTCTAAATCGCCATGAGCATCAATTAAAGTAGCTTTACCTGTTCTTAAAACATATTCTGTTAATCCTTTTCCAACTTTTTTAGGCGGCTGCGGCGGGTCAAACTCATCAACAAAATAAGGAAATGAGATTGTGTCGCTTTTTTCATCATACAACGCGATATAGAAGTTTTTAGCAGACATTAATCCGCCAACAACTTCGTGTATCTTGTGAAACAAGCTGTACATATCTGAAGCGGTGTAAGCATATTCTGATATATCAAATAGTGCCTGCTGAATCTTTTCTTTTCTATTACGTTCTGTTACATCTCTCAGAATTGCTTGTATAAGATTTTTCCCTTCCATTGAAACTGCTTTTAAAGTTACTTCGGTATCAATTTGCTCGCCGTTTTTTGTAATATGTACCCAGTCAAATCTTTGTGGAATGCCGTTCATTGCGTCATTAATTTTTCTTGTTGCGGATATTTCTGATGTTAACCCATCCGGCTGATATTTTGGCGAGAACTGCGCGGGAGAGAGACCAATTAGTTCGAAGCGGTTATATTTTAATATATCGCAGACAGCTTGGTTACAGTCTATAACAACATCCCTCATTAAAAACATTCCATCAATGGAGTTCTCAAATAGAGAGCGGTAAAGAAATTCACTTTCTTTAATTCGCTGCTTGCTAACTATCTCTTCAGTCATGTCTCTAGAAATTCCGAAAGTTCCTATAACCATTCCATCCTGATCATAAAGAGGCATCTTGCTGGATGAAACCCATGTTGTTTTTCCATCCTGCCAGTCTTCTTTTTCCTCTTTACAAATAATAGCTTTTCCGGTAGCAATAATCTCTTGTTCATCGTTAAAAGCAGAAATTGCATGTTCATCACCAAACATATCAAAATCTGTTTTGCCTATTAAGTCGTTAGGGTTTTTAACATTGTGTTTAAGAGCCATAGCTGGGTTAACTTTAATAATCTTGCTCTTTAAATCTTTGAAGTAAATGCTATCGGGCGTGCTATTCAACAAAGCTTGCAGAAGATTTTGTTCAGCTTCAAACTTGGAAGCAATCTCCTTTTGCTCGGTAATGTCCTCAACAAAAGCGATAAGTACTTTAGCTTTTGCGGCTGATTTCTTTACAACACTAACGCTTAATTTACCGTAGAGAATGCCTCCATCTTTTTTTAGGTATCTTTTATCTAACTGATATTGAGTGCGTTTGCCTTCGCACAATTCCTTAAAAAGTTTTTTGTCTTTCTCAAAATCTTGCGGATGGCTGATGCCGATAATTGTAAGCTGTTTAATTTCTTGTTCTGTGTAACCTAACATTTGGCAAAGTGCATTGTTAATCTTAATTATTTTTCTTTCAGGAGTAAATAACACAATTCCAAAACCAACATTTTCATAAATGGCTTTGAAATACATTGATTCTTCATCAAAAAGTTTTGCTGCTTTAGGAGCTTTAGCAGTTTCTTTCTTTTGTGCTGCTGCGTTTGTTATCGAAGTGGTCTGTTTTTTTGCCATCGTTTCCTCATAAGTCGAATTTAGCCTGCATAACTTTACGTAAATTAACAAAAAGAGATAGAAATTGTAACTTAATATTTATGAGCCTACTCTAAAAAGCCATGGTCATAATTAAATACGTTGTTTTCGACTTAACCGCCCAACCCTCCATAAAACGGCGGGCGGGCAGGAAATCGTATCCAGAAATTGTTAAAATGCCCTGGCTCATTTATTGGGAAGCCAAGAATTTACTCTAATCCGATATAGCATTGAGAATATGGCGCCTCTAAAAACATCAACATTCTTTGTCCAGCTCTGTGTAATAAATTTTTTAAAACTCCAATTTTCATAGACGCCACATAGAAGTTCTCGGTATAGTCCTACAAAGTGGTTTCTGTGGAACGAAAATTTTTGTTATTTCCATTGAGAACTGATTTATTTAAGTCCAAGCTCCTTGCACATTCTGTAGTAATTAGGAGGTGCTAAACCAAGTTTTTTTGCGGCTTCAGAATCGGATACTGATCTCTGTCTAACATAAGTAAAATATTTTTCACGAAAATTCTTTTCCATATTCTTTAAGGAAAGAATTCCATCTTGCGATTTGAAACTAATTCCCTCGCTTGCTAAAAAAGTTTCTGTAGTTTGAATTTTTTTACCTAAGGCAGTTTCAATAATAACAGAATCAATAATTTTCTCATCGAAGAAAAGTAAACGCTGAACAAGGTTTTTTAGCTCGCGTATGTTGCCGGGCCAATCATAATCAACGAGATACTTCATAGCGTCTTCTTTAATTACAGGCATTTCTTTTCCCATATCGTTGGAGTATTCGCTCATAAAATAATCAACGAGATAATGAACATCTTCTTTTCTGCGGCTTAGTGGAGAAACATAAACTGGCACTACATTTAATCGGTAATAAAGGTCTTCGCGAAAGCGCTTCTCTTTAATCTCTTCTTCTAAATTTCTATTAGAAGCCGAAATCACACGCACATTTACTTTTACTTTTTCCGTTCTGCCAATTTTTTCAACTTCGCCTTCCTGCAAAACACGAAGCAATTTTACTTGAGCCGAAAGAGGAAGCTCGGAAACTTCATCGAGAAATATTGTGCCGTTGTTAGCCTGTTCAAATAAACCGGGCTTACTTTTTTCAGCTCCGGTAAATGCGCCTTTTTCGTATCCAAACAATTCGCTTTCAATTAATTGATCTGGAATGCTGCCGCAGTTGATAGGAATAAAATTTTCGTATTTGCGAGAGCTTGTGTAATGAAGATTATAGGCAATTAATTCTTTTCCCGTTCCGGAGGAACCGGTAATTAGAATTGGGGCGCTGCTATTTGCAAATTTTGCAATTTGCTCTCTTAGCTTAACTGCTGTTTCCGAAACACCAATTATTTTTTTGCCTGCAAGAATATCTTCAACATTTCTATTCAGTTTCTGGTTCGATTTCTGTTTTTCTTTTATCAGCTTTCGTCTTTCGTAAGCATTGAAAATAGCCATAATAAAATCTGTAGGCTGATAAATGTACTCTTCAATATCGCCTGGATATTTTGTACAATACCAAAAAGCGCCTGCCTCAATTAATCCGTGAGCAAAATCGTAATCGGTAATGTTCACGGTCATTTTTGTAATTACAATAATCTGTAAAGCTGTATCGAAGTCTTTAATTTTTTTTATCAGCAGGTCGCCTCGTAAACCGCCTGCAATTTGAAAATCCATGATTACTATATCGTAGATATTTTTCTTTTTCTCAAGCAGTTCAATTGCAGATTTGCCGTCGGAAACCACATCAATAATTTTAATTTTGCTGTTAAAAGGCTTGATCGTGTTTTCAACTCTACGCATATCAAAATCTTCATCTTCAATAAGCAGCACTTTAATTTCTTCTTCAATCATTCTTTCTCCATTTTTTTAATCCGGCCTCTTGAGGCGAATAAATAAAATTTGTTTTCAGAAACCTCGCTGCCCCGCCTGCCAAAGCAAAGCGGCGGGCAGGTTGCGGCGAGGAGATTCATTGCGGAATTCGAATCGTAAATCTACAGCCGCCTTCGTCAAGATTTTCAACATCAATATCCCATCCGCATCGTTGCTTAGAAATTTCATAGGCAATATAACAACCATAACCGGATGATTGCGTTCCGGGTTTGGTTGTAACATTTTCTAAAAATAATTTTTTGATTCCGCTTTCGTGTCTTTCTATAAGCTCGGAAGCTATTCCGGGACCGTTGTCATCTATAGTTAACAACGAAGTTTTTTCTTCCGGCTTGTGTTTAGTTCTTATTGTTATTGTTAGGTTTTGGTCTCCGCCATGATCAATGCAGTTTTGTATCAGCGGCTCAATAATCTCCCAAATTACAAATTCGTTAATATGTACTACAGGAACATTGTTGTCTAAATCCAACTTAATATTGAACGAGCTGGATTTTCTAGCTGTTCTATTAAAAAGATTTTCTATAATAAAGTGAACTACTTCGTTAATGTTTGTTTTGAATGCGTGATTACGTATTGTTTGAATTGGCGGATCGTACCATTTCATATCGTAAATTACACGCGATATAAAATTTGAGTAGCGGGTTACCCTGTATTTAATCTCGTTGATATTTTCGTTCGAAAGTTTACGCAAATCATCTTTTATAAAGCCCATCACCTTTTCGGCTTTATGATGCGTGTGATAAATTCTCTTAGTAAACAATGCTTCTTTATCATGATCAATTTTTTGTTTTATGCTTCGCTCATGTTCTTCCAAGAGCATACTTTGCGCTTCATCTCGTTCTTTAACAGTATAGGACGAAATGTAATACATAGCAAGAAGCCCAAGCAAGAAAAGTGCACTGTAAATAATTGATGTCTCTTCATAGTTGGACACAATTTCTCTTTGAATAAAAGAAACGTCAGCAGTGTTTCTCATATAAAGCGCACCTATAAATTCACCATTAGGAACGAAGGGAACAAAGATGTGATATGTCTGCTTGTTGCTTAGTAAATTTACGATTTGCTCTGTAGATTCAAGCTCGCTGCGAATACTTTTATAAAGTTTAATGGCTTCTTTATGTCTTTGGCTAGCATCGGGCTGTTCTAACCGGCGCGTATATAAGAAAGAATAGAGAACGTGTCCATCATCAATTGCATAAATTTTACTTCCATCAGTTACAAGCAGGCAAATCTCTTCAACATTTTGCTGAAGAACTTGCTGGTTAAGAATAATATCAAAGAATTGAATAACGCGGCGGCGGTCAACATCGTTAGCCGAAGCGGTTAATCTTGTGGTCTCTAGCAGAAGCTCTAACGTTGTAGAACTTAAATTGGCAAATTTTTCGGCAGAGTGTTTTTGAAACCACTCCTGCGTGTTCTCTACAAAATCTCTTAACGATGCCTTGTGAACAAAGGAAAGTATAAGCTGAAAAACTATCAACCCTACAAACAATACAGTTAAGTGCTTGAACTCAAAATGATAGCGCTTTAGGCTTTCTATGAAAGTGTTTTTTTGTGTCATAAATTATTTTATAAAAAACTCGCCGCCGTTAATTACTCTTTCTGCTGCTGCCAAAGATTCTTTAGGACTAATCTTATTTTTAAGTGCCAGATTTAAGTAATGTGCAATTACATCGGAACATCTTGTGTATTTATCTAAGAACGGTCTATGCACACCGGTGCTAATAATTTTTTTCAAAAAAGTAATTTCATTAAAACTATCATTTAGTTTTGTGTTGGAATAAAAATTTTTGTTCACGGGCAAATATCCGCCCTTATCAAACATAATTTGCTGGGCTTCATCGCTTATCATAAATCTGATAAACTCTACGGCTTCGCTTTTGTTTGATGAATATTTAGAGAGCATCATGTTCCAGCCGCCAATAATGCTTGCAGGCTTGCCATCTTTGAAATAAGGAAGCGGCACGGCAGAATATTTTGTAAGCACATCAACCGGCGCTATGTTGATTCTATACCAATCATCAAGCCCGGACCAGCCGCGTAAAAAAACGCCATTCTCGTTAATGTAAGTATGATAGCACTCACTTTCTCTGCTATCAAGAACAGATTTTGGAGCAAGGTTGTGTTTATTAACCAAATCAACCAATAGCTGTAATGCTTTTTCTGCCTGCGGTGTTGTAATTTTTACAGTGTCGCCATCAAACATTTTACTGTTTTGCTGCTCTAACAATTCCACAAAACTGCACATTAAACCTTCGTAATCATCTGCTGGAAAAAGATAATAGGGCTTGCCGCGCAAATTCATTTTTTTACTTATTTCAATAAAACGTTCCCAAGTAATAAAATTATCCAATTCTTTTTTGATTGATTCGTAAGCAGGCTGTGTTTTGAGAAAATCTGTATTTACATAAAGCATTCCAAGATCAAAGTAACTTGGCAGCGCAACCAAATCACCTTTATAATAACATGTCTGTAAAACCAGTTCTAATATTCGTTCTCTTTGCGGCTGTGTTATATAACGATTTAAAGGCTCTGTCCATTTAGCAAACCGAGGCACCCAAATGTGATCAACGGAAAAAATATCTATCCTATCGCTTTTACTTCTTAAGTATCTTATAAGCAATTCTTTTCGCTCGTTAGTGCTAAATTTTTCAAATGGCAGATTAATTGGAACTACTTCAATCCTCCCTTTATGTTTCTCGTTAAACATATCAATCAACAATTGATGCGTTGGAGAAATATTATCGGCAAAGTAAATTTTTGTTGCAGCCGGGTTCGGTCTAAACAAACCATTGCCCCAAAAGAGCATAAACGCAAGAACAGCAACAGCTAAAATAGTAATAGCCGCCACCGAGAAGTAAAAAGTCTTAAAGTGGTTTTGAAATTTCTTTATCATTTATGAGCCTACTCTAAAAAGCCATGATCATTATTAAAAAATGTTGTTTTCTACTTACCCGCCCAACCCTCCATAAAACGGCGGGCGGGCCCTCCATAAAACGGCGGGCGGGTTAGATTCGGCTCATTTATAATGAAAGCGCTTTTTTTAATCTTTCATACTTTTCATACCAAGTAGAAAAATTTGGCGTGTATGGTACAGCAAGCTGCTGACCGCCGAAACCAAACCTTCTAAACACAATAACATTTATCATGTTTACTTTTATAGAATTTAATATTTGTTCGTTAATTTGTATTCCATTATCTAATGCAAGTTTAGCGGTAACTTCATCAAGTTGCTCATACATCTTTTTTGTTTGTAAAATATTTCTGAGCTGCGGTTTTGCTTCTTCAAACGATTCGATCAGTTCTTTTTTTCCTTCACGCTTATCAATAAGCTTGATAACCGCAAAGTCGTCTTCAAGTTTTAACGGGCCGTAAACTTCTCCTGCTTTCATTGATGCAAGCGCTTTCCACAAATCTCCTTGCTGATTTAGCGGATGGTATAAGCTATCATTTTCAATTTTCGAATATTGTTCCTGCAGCTTAGTAAAATCAGCGCCTTTTTCTGAATCTTCCAAAACTTTTTGAATTACATCGAGATCGTCTGTTACAATTTTAGAAAACTTAACTTCATCAGGTTGAGGTATGATGCCGCTATTGTTTGAATAGAAAGTATAAGCGTCTTCATCTGTAACAGCTTGAGATTTATAATTCTGTTTCATCATTAAATTAGAAAGATAATTATCTCTCCATATTATAAGGTCCACTGCGACATCAGGAATTTTATCGTAACCGCGCTTCAACGCTTCACGTGCAACTATCTGATTCTGGATATAAGTTGATATGTAATTGTTTAACCTGCGCTTTAAATAACCGCTTTCTGTGCGAAGAAAATCAAACCCGGCAAGTTTCATGTAATCTAAAAAAGCGCTAAGTGTTACCGGATTTATTTCAAATTTTATAAAAGGTTTATCCAAGTCTTTTTTGTCTAACAGCTTTCTAATTTTTTCAATTTCTGTTTCATATATAGTAAACTTGTTTTGGTGTAAAATCAGCGTGTGCTTATTTCCTATCAAGAATAAATCCACAACTTCAAAAAGAGAATTAAACAACTTTCTATCGGCGGTAACCACTATGCCTTTAAAGAACTTCTTGTAAAACTCATGATATATTTTATCCTCAACTCTATCTTTCACAACGCTCTTAACTTTGCTAAGGTCTTTCTCTTCCAAAGATTTTTTTATTGATACAGAATAAACTTTACAAATGTACCAGCCTTCCTTTAGTTCAATAACGGGTGTAACTTGTTCGGGTTCAAGACTGAATATTGCATCTTCCATTTTTTTATGCATAGAGCCAAAAGTAACTTCGGCAGTGTTTTTTTGTTCATCGTTTTCAGGTCTTGCTGCTAATATAGAATCGAATGAAGCGCCCTTTTTTATTGATTCGTAAATGTCTGTAATCTCTTTTTCATCAGTTGAAAAAATAAATTTAGTATTAATTGTTCTTCTAATTCTCTCTTTGCCTTCGGCAAGAGCTGAATCTGGCGCAGCCACCTTGCTTTTTACTTCTTTTGTATAAAGCATATCTCGCAGATAAAAATCGCGCATAAAGTTGTACGCATCTACAAACTCTTTAGTTTTATCTAATCCATTTTTTATTGCTTCTTGCGCCAGCAGTTTCTCTGCAATCAAAGTTTTTACTAATTCTTTCTTTAAGTATGTAGAATCGAAATAATTGTCTTGTCTTGGCCGCGGCGAAAGTTCAAATCTCTTTACATATTCTTCTTTAGTAATAGAAACAGAACCGGCTTTTGCAACAATTTCTTTTTGCTGCGGAAAACTATTAGTTAATGTAAAAAGCGAAAGTGCCAATATGGCAAATAATTTTTTATTCAATATGCTCAACATTTAATTGCTCTTGTTTTGTTATTAAAGAATCTGAAAATTATGAAAAGAACGCTGATGACACCGACTTGTCTGCAGCAAGCGGGTTAAAAGGATTAGTGCTGATCAAAGTCCGCGAACATCCGCCATATCCGCGTTATCTGCGTTCCATTAGTTTCTATTGATGCTCCACGTTTTTAATTAGTGAAAGCGTTTATAAAACAACTCCTATTCCGGTTTCCTACTGTAACCCAATCTCATACTCGCTTACCGGATGATATCCTCGTTTTACAATCTTATCGCCTTTGAATAAAGCCCAAGCCGGCGCGGGCGTGTGGCGCTTTGTCATTTGATATAATTCCTGCGCGCTGTTTGCCAAAAATAAGTAAACCGTTTTCTTTTCGTTGAATGGATTTGGCAGAGTTACATACAACCCGTCATCATTATAATTGTAAGTTGTTCCCATCCATTTGAAAAAGTATTTGCCGGTTTCTATGCCAAGTTTATCGCAAATTGTTTTTGCTAAACTGTTTTCATCAGGAGAGCCAAGGATAACCAAATCATTTTTAGATAATTCTTCCGCGCATACTTCCGCATCTTTTTTAATCGGCACGAAAACTTCGGTAAATCTATCTGCAATTACTTTTTGATAACGCAGCGCTATTGTGTGGTTAGCTTCTATTTGCTGATTAGTTCCGTAAACTATCAACACATTTGCAAAGTCATCAAACAAATTTTGATAAGTATAAAAATAATTTCTCTGAACAGGTATATCGTTACCATAATTGAAAGTAACTTTAACAGGCTTCTCTTTGAAAGTTAGCTCTAAAGATTGAGATGCTTCTTTTATTTCGACTTGTTTAATAACTCTTTCTTTTGCAAAATCAACGGCAACAGTTGTAAAAAATTTATACGGATTTTCGTTTTGTACAATACTTAATTTTAGTTTATAATCACCCAACAGTTGTTCAACCGAAGCTGATACGTTTACTTGAGGAATGTCTTCTCTGTTTATCCATTGCAATGCAAATTCCTTAGCTACTTTTCCGCCAAACTTATCAATCAATGCGAGTATCTCTTCTGTTTTAACATTTTTCTCTCTATACTGTTCATGAATTTTTTTCATTACAACAGAAAATTTTTGGTTGCCAAGCATTAATCTTAACTGATGAAACATATATGTAGCCTTAATTCTTGGCATCTGATAATTATTATACTTATCGTAAACTACTTTGGCATTAAGCGGCGCAACAGAACCTTCTTTCGAGTTAATGTAAAGAAGTCTGTAATTGAGTTCTGTTAATTCATCTTTAACGTAGTTATATGCACGGTCTGCATCTGCCGGAATTTGTTTTAGCATGTTATAATAAGCCGCAGTTCCACTAACAAACCAGTTTTCTTTTTCGCTTGCAGGATAAACAGTTCCTTTCCACAAAGATTCTTTATCGAATGAATACATTTCTTTTACTTCATTATAATTTGTTTGTAACAAAACTGATTTATTCTGTTCTACAGATTTGTTTTTAAGCTCTTTAATTTTTTCGGCAAAATAAATTGGCGAAGCCGCTGTATAACCAAGCGTTAATCTTGGAACTGCGTTTTGCAAATCGGGCATTCTGCCGTTTTCGCCAACCATCTTCTCGCGCAAAGTAACTTTGCCGCTATGAAGCAGAAACACCATTTGTTCTGCCATTTCCGAAGTAGTAATTTTTCCATCGCATGCATGCGGTCTGTTAACTGGCGATGAGTTCCAAAGTTCTATTGCAGCTTGATAATCTATACTTCCTTTTTTCTGTTGATAAAAATTCCAGAAAGCCAAATCGCGGTTGACCGGGCGAAAAGCTATATCAACCGGTGCGTCATCAGCGTTCGCGATGTATTCTTTTCTTACTTCCAAATCTTTGTTGTTGTTATTACTCCAATAAAAATCTTTAGCGTTGTTATACCACTCTTGTTTACTGCTTCTCCAAAGTTTCCATTTGTTAGTTCCAAGCAGAAAAATTGCAATTTCATTCTTCTTTACATCACCAATAAGCCAATCGTTTGTGTACATTCCATTGTTCTTTTCTGTCATAATTTTAACAACATCATCTACGCTATTTGCATATTGTGCGGCTTTGCGTATTCTGTTTGATTGTGGAGTTCCATTTTCATTGAATGGTGTTTGCTGGACTGTTGTTTCACCAATCATAATTCCTGCAGAATTCATGTAGAAATCTGCGCCGGAGTGAATTCCGCCAGGAAATGTTTGATAAACTAATCTATTTCCTTCTGTTGGAACAACATCAACAATTACGTTCCAATTATAACCGGTATAAGCGCCCCACATAAAAATTTGTCCGAAAACAATTTTACCATCTTTTGTAGCCGAGTTGTTTGCAAGAAATGCAGAACACTTATGTAAACGCTCGGGTAAGTTTAGTTCATCTTCGTTTGCAAGAAAAGATTTTCCGGTAAGCGGATTTGGCGTAACACTTAACGCGCTCTTTGCATAATCAAGATCAATGGAAGAATTTATTGCAACTATGTCTAAAAAATCTACTGCGCGGTCAAAAACCTTTGCGCCGGCTTTTGCAGCGCCATCGGCAATTCCTTTCATTTCGGTTAAATATTCTTCATCATACTTTCGCAAGAACATTGCGTCTGTTCCAAAACGATTTTGTTTCCAAGCGGAAGCCGGATCGCCCGCGTTTTCACTCACGGCTAATTTTTCTATAAATGTTTTTATTTCTTCGGCGAGCAAGAAGCCATACTGATAGCCGCGCTGATATGGCTTTCCTTCAATGTGAACAAAAATCCATCCTTTGTCTTCGTATCTAAAAGCATTGCCGTGCCATCGAATCGTTTCAAGCGGTATGTATTGAGTAATGTCTGTAACTTCTTCGAGCTGTATATCATCGAACCATACTTTTCCTTTTGCATCCCCGTTGTAACCAAAATTTAAACATACTTTGTCTTTAGATTTTACAGCCGTAAACATAATTTCTAATTTCTTCCAATCATTTGTAGCACCAATGACTGTTGAGTTATTTGTAAATGGAAAAGATTCCATTGTAATACAAGCCGCAACGGGGGTTGGATATTGCTCATAATTGTTTGAAACAACAGATTCGGTCTTAGCCCAGCCGGTTAGTTTATAAACACGTCCCACTTTCAAGTTTACTTCTTCAGATTCAACTTTCGTTTTCATCCAATCTGAATGCTCGATTGAAATGCTCTGATTGCCATTCTTTGCTGCTTCGGCATCAAAGACAACTTTGCCGCTGCCAAAAATTTTCCATCCTTTTCCGCTCTCTTCAAAGCCTGGGTTCTTTACATAAATATTTATTTGTGCTGCAGTTGATGCGATAAAGAAAGCTAAAAGACAAAAAGTTAAACAGATTCTTTTCATGCTGAACTCTAATTTGATTTAGTTGTGGGAAAAATAAGGAAGTGCGGCTTAGTTTGAAATTGTTTTTTCACGCTATAGAGCGCCTCTAATAACTTTTGAGCAATTTCTCGATTGTGTTTTTTGCCGGAAGAACCAGCTACCAAAAAATTTTCATCAAGTAAGTTTTCAATCTCAATTCTTGTTGTTCTACTAACAGCCCAGTGAATAAATTTTTCTAAGTTTGCTAATTCGTGCGCTGCTGCAACAAGATATGACATAGTAGTCAAGAGAGAAATATTCACTTTCAAAATTTTTCTTTTTGAGATAAGCAAAACCCCGCATTGCGGGGCTTTGTCTAACCACTAAATATTCGGTACTAATCACTTCGTGAGCATATAGTCAGCCATACGACCCAAATCTTTTACATCAATATTGTTGTAAGATGGCATAATAACATTTTTGTATTTTTCTTTGTATTCAACAAAACGCTCGTCGGTGCCAAACGAAGATGGATTGCGCAAATAATTAATCAATTTCTCGCGCGTCCAGTACTCTGATAAACCTGTTAGCGCAGGAGCCATTTTAGAGCCTTGTAAATTAGAGCCGTGGCAAGTAATGCATCCTGATTGTTTAATTAATGTAAAGCCATCTGTATGCTGCGAAGTATTTTGTTGAGATTGCTGCATCATTTGCGGGGATAATGTTTCGATTACATCATCTTTCTTTGTTATAGTTCCTAAAAAAAAGAGAATTAAAAAGAGACCAAGAAAAGCTGCCATCCATTTTTGTGCGTTTGTCATTATTGTAAAACCTTTCTGTAAAATTTGTATTGTAAAGTTAGGAATAAGCAGTGTTAATGTGCAAAGAAGCTTTCGGCTAGATTAATTGGTATAGACAATGAAATTCTTCGGAGTTGCGAAGTAATTCTAAATTTTTCTTCAAAAGGATTTTTTTTGGTTACAGCATAAATCTCTAAAGCAAGATTGTGAGAAGAACTCCAAATTTGTAAATCCATGAAGTTATTTATCTTAAGTTTCTTTTGAGATGACAGCTAATAGCCGGCGGCTAATTTCCAATCTCCCTTTCATAAAATTCTTTATACTGCTTTATCGAACTAAATATTGCTTCTGCTGCGGCGTTTTGTCCTTCTTTGCTTACCAAATAAGCTTCATCTTTTCTGTTAGAAAGAAATCCGTTTTCTATTAAAACACTTGGCATTGAAGCGCCAACAAGCACATAAAAACCGGCTTGCTTAATTCCAAGCGAAGGAATTGCAACTCTCTTTTTCCAGCTTTGGTTTAGAAAATCCGAAAACGATTCTGAATAACGCATAAATTGGGAATGAGCCATACTTACAAGTATAAAATTCTCGTCTGTTAATTTTTCATATCTATCGGGATTTTCTTCATACTTTATTACACTATTTTCAACTTCAGCAATGCGTATTGCTTCTTTAGTCCTTCCGGGACGAAGCAAATACACTTCAAATCCGCGGTGATTATTATCTTTAGTTTCTGTAGAGTTGCAGTGAATTGAGATAAAAAGCTTTCCGCCCGCTTCGTTGGCAATTTTTCCGCGTTTATAAAGTTCAACAAACTCATCTGTTTTGCGTGTGTAAACTGCACGAACCCCATCCAAATTATTTTCGATAAGCTTTCCTAACTTTAGAGCAACGGCAAGATTTATATCTTTTTCTCTAACTCCAGTAACACCTATTGTTCCTGGGTCTTTTCCGCCGTGTCCGGCATCTATAACCACGCAGTCAAAATTCCATTTAGATTTATCGGCATTTTCTTCTTCCGGTTTAACAAACATCTTATTATGAATTGTTATCATTAAGAAATTTGTTTCGGGATCAAGAAAGGTTTCTGTTTTAGAATATCCTTCTTTAAGAGTGAACTCAAGCTGAACATTTTTTGCGCTGATGAATTTTTGATTGACCTTGCTTACTAAGCCCGTTGGTTTTGCCCTTGAAGCTAATTTAGGAAGAACTGAAGAGTTGGAAAGAAAAACATACAACACGTTATTATTAATTGAGCTTTTGGGAATACGTAACGCCTTATTTGTTTTAAGTGTAATTAACGTTCCGTTTGCCTTCTCATCAATTACGATATCATAAACATCATATTTTTTTGAGGAAACTGCCGATGACTTTTTAATTACAGATTCTGTAGTATCTGTATTTTGCTCACCCGAATCCTCTGCTTTCTCAATCACTAAATTTTTCGCTAAACTTTCGTATGTAAGCTGAAAGCCGGAAACTAAATTGTAATACTCAATCATATAAATTAGCGGAACGAAGACATCATCTTTTATCAACAAAGTTGAAAGTGGAATTTGGAATGATTTAGGCGCGCCATCGGGCTTTTTTGTTAAAACAATAAACTGGCTTCTTGCTATAACTTTTAATAAATAATTATCAAAATTCGATTCTAATTTAGCGGTCTCTGAGTTAAAGAAAATATTCCCGCCTAATAAAGCACTGAGTTCCTTAGAAGAAACATAATCTAAGCCGTTTCTAACTAAGTAAGAAATATCGCTTTTCTTCTCTCCTAATTGAGCAGAAATTTTATACAATCTCTGCGGATAAACAGCGCATAAAGCAAGAAGAAGCAGTATTAGAATTTTACTTTTCATTCTAACCCAAAAATGGGATGATGAAACCGGAGCGTTTTTTATAAACAATGTGTTCATTCCAGAAATGCTTGCTTAACATTTTCTCTTCGGCAATTGCACGCATTATGAACAGTGGTATTTCTACAAGTAAAACTAATGGTGTTACCAAATAACTCATTAAGGCTAATCCGGCGCCTAAATCGCTCAACACTTGGCTTACGTACTGCGGATGCCTAATGAAACGATATATTCCATTTGAAACGAGATTATGCCCTTTCATTATTACAATATCTTGAGCGTAATTATTACCAAGTGTTTTATAAGAAATTATTTGAACCCAAGAAAAAAGTACAAAAAGAATTAGCCCAATTATTCTTAATGATTGGTAATTTTGTTCAAATTCTGCCGGCATAGTTCCAATCTTAAAAATGGAAAGAATTGTAAGAACCAAAATTAAAGCCGCCACATTTGGAGGAGTTTTTTGCAGAAAAGTTTCCGGTCGTTCTACAACTTTTGTAATAGAAGTCTTAAAACCCTTTTTAGCGCCGGAAAAATTTGCGCTCGTTGTTACAAATAGGTTTATTGCAACTAACAGATTAATTGGATCCATTCATTACCCGACTTATTACTGCTCTAAATATAACAACTTTACATTACTCGGTTTAATTGTAAAATTTGAGCTGGTTACACCGATAATTACGTGTACATTTTTCCGAATTAATGGCTTTAATGAAAAATTTATTCAAAATGATACAAAGCGAAGGAAAATTTCCTGCACGATTGTTGAGTAGCTTTAATGGTCGAAATTATTTATTTTCTTTCTAACTGAAATAGAAAACTATGGGCTCTGCACAATTAATTACTGTATTAGGTGGATTAGTAATGCTTTCTCTTCTTGGATTGAGCTTTTATAGTTCATACCGAGCAAAATTAGATGTGAATTATTACAATGAAGTTTTAATTACTGCCACAGGAGTGGGTGAATCAATGCTTGAAAAGATAATGACTCGTGCGTTCGATGAGAAAACGATTACCAAAGCAGTTACATCAACCGATTCTTTGACAACCGCTGGTTCAATTGGCACAGACGCTGGAGAAACAGCAATCCATCTATACGACGATATTGATGATTTTAACAACTACTCAAAGATTGATACTCTCTCTATATATGGACAATATAAAACTTTTGTAAAAGTAAGGTATGTACAGAAAATGAATCCAAATACAATAAGCAATACACGAACATTTTCAAAACGCATTGATGTAAAGGTAATCAACAATTATTTGAATACTGACACAGTTCGGCTCTATCACATTGTAACATACTAATATTATGAACCACGTACTTGATCTAATAGGATCTACAATAATTGCCGGCTTTATTATACTAATTCTGCTTCGGCTCAACTCACAAATCGGTGATGCGGCAACGCAGATGCACGAGCAGACCTTCAATCAAAGAAATGCTGTATCTGTTGGTGATATTCTAGAGCATGATTTCGCAAAAATTGGTTACCGGGTAAGCATCGGAGAAAAAATTATTCAGGCCGACTCAAATGCAATTATTTTTAGAGCCGACATAGATAACAATGGAGTTGTTGATACAATTAATTATACTTTAACAACCCCCGATTCAATGAACTCAACTCCAAATCCGAATGATAAGAAACTAAAAAGAAAGGTAAACAGCGCTATATCAAGAATTGCGGGTGTGGTTCGAGAGTTCAACCTTGTCTATTATGATTCGTTAAATGTACAAATTAATTATGGCTCACTTTCAAGTGCTGTAAACAGAAGCAAAATTCGTGGGATCCGCGTTTATACAAAATTCGAACTCCCTTTCTTGGTGAATGACTCCTACAATCCAACAGAACTGCGAAGAGTTTATAGACCTAAGAATTTAAGGTAAGCAATGGGAAAATTTGCACTTATACTTATAGCTGGCGGAATTGTAACATTTGGAATTTCTAATTTCAGAATGAATGAGATTTTGAATGATGCCTCCCGATCATCTTATTCTTACTACAACAGTAATGTTGCAAAAAACATTGCTAATAGTGTTGCCCACATGCTTTTATCAAGAGTGGCAGATTCGACAACATACCGCGCAACTACATCGGTTCCTGTAAGCAATATTTTTAACGGTTCTGCGTCGTATAAAGTTAAAGACACAACCCTAGATGGAAAGGATTATATTCTAATAGATGTAATTGCCAAGGCGGGAACTCAAACTAAAAAAGTGAAGGTGTTTGCTAATCAGGTAAATGGAGGATTCATCCCCCCAACTGTTAAGGCGGCAATTTCTACGAACAATAAAGTATCAACACTTGGTACACTGAATGTGGATGGAAGGGACCATGATAAGAATGGAAATCTAATTTCTAATTCTGGTACTCTTGGTATCTGGTCAACCAATACAATTTCGCAAAGTGGTTCATCTGATATAGGAGGAACAGTTTCTGGTGTTGATAAAGCACCGGCTAAACCGGCATCAGCGGGAGTTATTTCGGCAAACCAAACTTATTCAGGTGGTTATCCAAATTCTCCTGATTCTATACTTGGTGGAGCTGCAAAAGGTTTTCCGGCTGGTAAATTAAAACAGATTGCACAAAGCGGTTATAATGGAAGTCAATACACGACGAATCCAGCTTGGTTAACATATCCTCTTAAAAGTGTTACTTATGTTGAACTTCCTTCCGGAGGAATTTGGAATTCGTCAAACATCGACGGGAGCGGAATTCTCATAATTCATAATTCTACCGGGGACGCAGTAATTAAAAATGAAAATCTCGGTACTTTCAGGGGCTTGATTATTGCAGACGACATTATTCATATTCATACCACAATTATTGGGGCAATTATTTCTTTAACACCATCACCATCCGGAGGAAATTCGATTGGTAATGGAAGCGGAGATGTCTTGTTTTCCCGGCAGGCAATCATTGATGGTATTGGCGAGGTTGTAACAGAAGAAAAATTTGGTTTTGCTAGTCACAGACTTAATATTGCTCATTGGTTCGATTAATCTTAATAAAATTTTATAATATAAATTTAATTTAATAATTGAGAATCACCAAAAATGTGTAATTTATCATAAAATAATAAAGAACGGTTGTGGGAAGATTTGCACTTATACTTATAATTGGCAGTATTGTAACTTTTGGAATCTCTAATTTCAGAATGAATGAGATTTTGAAAGATGCCTCTGTATCATCTTATTCATACTACAACAGCAACGTAGCCAAAAACATTGCAAACAGTGTTGCACAAATGCTAATCTCGAGGGTGGCAGATACAACCTCGTTCCGAGCTAATACATTTCAAAGCGTAACATCAATCTTTGACGGTTCAGCTCAATACAAAGTGAAAGATACTACAATGGATGCCCAGAATTATATTATGATTGACGTGATAGCTACATACGGGTCGGCTTCTAAAAGATCAAAAGTGTTTACACAGCTTCCTACGGGCGGAGGAGGGTTCTTTCCTAACACTGTTAAAGCAGCAATCTCAACAAACAATCCTATTAGAACTCTCGGAAATCTTGACGTTGACGGACGCAATCATGATATTAATGGAAATTTGGTTGGTGGTTCGGGTACGCTTGGAATTTGGACAACAAGCACATTTTCACGAAGCGGTAATTCAAAACTAGCAGCTACAGTTTCGGGTACAGATTATTCCCTTTCAAGAAATCCTCCGGCTAACAATTATGCAGTAAGCCAAACTTACCCAGGAGGCTACCCTTCAACACCGGATTCAATACTTGGAGGGACTGCAAATGGATATCCTCCAGGTAAATTAAAGCAGATTGCCCAAAGTGGTTATAATGGGAGTCAATACACAACAAATCCGGCATCGTTAACATATCCTCTTAAGGGAGTTACTTATGTTGAGCTTCCTTCAGGCGAAACTTGGCAATCTATGGATATTACAGGAAGTGGAATTTTGATAGTTCATAACAACTCAAGAAATGCTGTCATGAAAAATTTGAACAGCGGAACATTTAAGGGTTTGCTTATCGCTGATGATATTATCCACGTTCATACAGTAATTATTGGTGCCGTGATAGGGCTATCTCCAAATCCTTCTTCGGGGAATTGTATCGGGAATGGAAATGGTGATGTTCTTTTTTCCCGTGATGCCGTTCAACAAGGCGTTAGCAGCACCCAGCCTGGAACAAATAATTTTGGCTTTTCACGTCATAGAATTATTGTTAGGCAGTGGTTTGAATGAAATAATGTATGATTCTGTTTTAGAAAATTAGTTCGCTCCAGGTAATTACTAAAGAGTCCCTCAACACTTTCTAGTATTTGGTTATTTGCTTAAGCGCCATGTTAATCTCACTATACAAAAATTTGTAGCCAAGATTAACAATTTTGGTTGAATCGATTTTTATTCCGCCCAAAACTGATTCTGCTCCTTCTCCAAGTATTAATTTTAGTGCAAACCCCGGCACAGAAAAAAATGAAGGGCGGTTCATTATTTTACCAAGTGTACTTGCAAAATCTTTCATTGTAACCGGATTTGGTGCCGCAGCGTTAACGACACCGCTTACATTATTATTATCTAAAGCAAATAAAAATATTCCCACAATATCTTCAATATGGATCCATGAAAACCATTGTTTGCCGGTACCGATTGAACCGCCTACAAAATATTTAAATGGCTTAACCATCTTGGCTAAAGCGCCTTCTTTTTTATCAAGCACAATTCCTACTCTAACATTTACTCTGCGTATATCCATTTCATCAACTTTTAAAGATTCAGCTTCCCAAGATTTTACCACGTAAGCTAAAAAATCATCTGCGGCTAAAAAATTTTCGTCGGCTTCGGCATTATCGTTTCCATAAATACCAATTGCAGAAGCAGAAATGAAAACTTTGGGCTTTTTATCTAAACGAGAAATAAATTCTACTAAACTTCTTGTAGAATTGACACGACTTTCCAAAACAGATTTCTTGTGTTCATCATTCCATCTTCTGCCCATAACATTTTCTCCGGCAAGGTTTATAACCGCATCAACTCCGGAAATGTTTTCTTGGATTAAACCAGTTTTCCAATCTAAGTAAGCAACAGCGTTTGGTATTATTTTTTTAGCTTGCATCACCGAACGAGTTAATACAATTACCTCATCGCCTCTGCTAACCAATTTTTGTGTTATCTTTTTCCCAATTAATCCGGTTGCGCCTGTAATAAGTACTTTCACTTCGAACTCCTTTTAATCCGCCAGACCTCTTGAGGCGAATAAATAAAATTTGTTTTCAGAAACCTCGCTGCCCCGCCTGCCAAAGCAAAGCGGCGGGCAGGTTGCGGCGAGGAGATTCATTTAATAACAGAAACATTCCGCCAAAAGTTTTCGTCAAAGGTAATAATTTTTTATCAGCATAGTAAGACAAAGCTATATTTGTTTGATTATTTTTACCAATACGTTTACAACAAACGGCTAATTTGGGATCTCTATGAAGTTAAATATTTTTCTCTTAGTACTTCTTACATATGCACAATTGTTTTCTCAACAATTTGTTCTGAAAGGAAAAGTTTACGATAAGAATAGTTTACAGCAAGGTTTGGCTTACTCAAATATTAGAATTGCCGGAACGCTCTCTGGAACCTCGGCTACGGTTGAAGGTTTTTATGAATTGAGATTAACAAAAGGAAATTATCAATTAATAGTTTCAAACATTGGATATACTACCGATACAGTTTCTGTTAAGCTGAATTCCAACGAGACGGTTAATATCGGATTAACGCATGTTCCAGTAAATTTGCCGGAAGTAACTGTTTTGCCCGGAGAAAATCCCGCTTTAGAAATTATACGCCGTGTCATTACTTCAAAGAATGATCGTGATGAAAAAATCAACTCTTATGTTTTTAATGCTTACACAAAAGGCATTGTTAAAACTACAAAAGACTTCTCGGCTTCGGGCACAAGCGTTGGTGTTGGTATTGGCGGCGGTAAAGACACTAGCAAATTAAAAATTACAGGAATAATAGAAAACGAAAGCAAGGGTTATTTTAGAAAGCCGAATGAATACAAAGACGAAATAATAGCACGCAAACAATCGGCAAATACACCCAGCGCAATTAATATTTTTACAGGCGGAAGACTTATACAGAATTTTTATAGAGATGATATTCGTTTTTTTAACAGACCTTTGTTAAGCCCTATAGCCGATGATGCGATAGATTACTACGATTATTTTATCGAGGATACGCTCGCTCTCGATAAAAAATCTGTCTTCAAAATTAAGTTTGAACCTCTTCGCAAGATTGATCCTGGTTTTGTTGGAACAATTTATATTGCCGATAAGACTTACAATTTAGTTAAACTAGAAGTTGGTTTAAACACGCCGGCAAATCCGGGTAAGATATTTGACAAGATAAATATTCTTCAGCAGTTTACAGAGTTTGAAAACAATATAGTTATGCCAATTGATTACAGAATTTCTGTAGAAGGCAACCCGCTTGGGTTGGTGAAATTTGGCTTTGAGCTGAACACAATTTTTTATGATTATCAAATAAACAACCCGCTCGGCAAAGATATTTTTGATATGACAATATTAAAAGTAAAATCTGACGCAGACAAGAAAGATTCGCTTTATTGGAAATCAACCCAAACAATTCCTAATACGGAAGAAGAACTCGAAGCGTATGCGAGAATTGACAGCATAGAATCGAAACCAAAAAAGTTTTGGGATAGGTTTTCACTTTTTTCACCAACAATAAACATTGAAGACAACATATCAATAACCGGCCCGCTTTCGATCTATTCATTTAACAGAGTAGAAGGACACACATTAAATTTTGGAATCAACGCAATTCAACAATTTAATAAACGAAGCAGCTTGCGTATGGATTTATCATACGGATTTGATGACCAAAAATTTAAAGGTGAATTTGCCGGCATTTATTACCTTGGCGAGCATAGAACATCCAATTTAACTTTACGTGCGTTTAATAAACTGACCGATTTATTTTCGGAAGCGATGCGTTATAGCAAATTAACTTCCAGCTTGGTAAGCCTAATCGGTAAATATGATTTCCGCGATTACTATTATACCAAAGGATTCAACGCTGGAATATGGAGCCAAGTTTTTCCGGTGCTTAGTTTTGGGATTGGCTACCAAAATAGAACTGACAATTCGGCATACGTAAACACAGATTTCTCAATTATCAACACAGATAAAATTTATAATTCCGTTCAGCAAATTTACGAGACTAGAATTAATGCCATAACTACAAACTTCCAATTAGATTTTAGAAAGTTCATAGAAGATGGTTACTTCAAAAGAAAAGTTAATCAAGGCGGCGCTAATTTTACACTTGGCGGATATTTTACTTTTAGCAATTCTTCTTTCTTAAAAAGCAGTTTAGATTTTCAACTTTACAGAATTACTCTTAACGGATATATACCAACTTTCGGCGCTGCAAGAACTAACTTCAACTTAACCGGATTTTTTACAAACGGAAGAGTTCCTTTTCAAATGATGTATGCGCTTCCGGGAAATATTAGCGGGGCAAGTCAATCCAGCTCATTTAGAACTTTACGTACAGACGAAGTCTTTGGCGATAATGCTGTTGTGCTGTCAATTGATAATGATCTCGGGGATGAATTTTTCCGCTTGCTTCGTTTAGACTTTTTAATTGACTGGCAAGTGAACATGAGTGTTTTCTTAAATGCTGCAATTGTTGAAACCAAGAAAGAAAGTAGATCAATATTGCCTTTTATAAACCGCTATGGTATTGGGCGCAACCCGATCGAATTTACTAAACCATTTGCCGAAGCTGGATTTGCAATTGGGCAGGCACTCTTTCCTTTTAAATTAGAGTTTACTTGGAAGTTGAATTATTTTGGAATCAACAATTTTGTCTTTGGCTTAAATGCACCAATTTTATAAGAGAAGTAGTTTCAAGAGGAAGAAATGAAAAAAATATTCTTTGCGGTTTTGCTTTTTTGTATAACTCTCTCAGCACAAAACATTTCTATCAGCAAAATTGAGCCGCCTAATTGGTGGACTGGAATGAAACTAAATAAAATTCAATTGATGGTTTATGGAAATAATCTTGCAGATATTTCAGCAAAGTTTGATAATCCAAAAATTAAAATTGAATGCGTGCACAAAATTAAAAACTCTTCTTACGCTTTTATTGATATTATAATTCCGGCAAATATTTCACCAAAAGATTATCGGCTAATCATTAGCAAAGGAAAAGAAACAGCTTCATTTGCTTTTCCAATTCTGAAACGCGAAAGCAAAACAAACCGTTACAAAGGATTCAACTCAAAAGATGTTATTTATTTATTAATGCCGGATAGATTTGCAAACGGCGATGTTACAAACGATTCTGTTGCAGGCTACACGGATTATATGCAAAAAATTCCGGCACAAGGAAGAGCCGGCGGAGACATACAAGGTGTAATTAACAAATTAGATTATCTAAAAGATTTTGGCGTTACCGCGCTTTGGCTTACACCTGTTGTAGAAAACAATACTTTCCGTTCTTATCACGGTTATGCAGCAACAGATTTTTACAAAGTGGACCCGCGCTTAGGAACTAACTTACTCTATAAAAAATTTGTTGATGAAGCTCGCTCGCGCAATATGAAAGTAATTTTAGATCATGTTGCTAATCACTTAAGCGATGATCATCCATGGCTAAATAATTTGCCAACAGATAATTGGCTAAACGGAACTTTAGAAAATCATCTTAGCGCTAATCATCACAAAATGGTTTTTAGCGATATTTATGCAGACAGCGCAACTATTAAACACGTTGAGCAAGGTTGGTTTGTACGCTCTATGCCGGATATCAACCAACGCAATCCATTTGTACAAAACTACATTACTCAAAATACAATTTGGTGGATAGAGTTTGCCGGTATTGATGGAATTCGTGAAGACACTTATCCTTACAACGATCAAACTTATATTTCTAATTGGGCAAAAATTGTTAAAGAAGAATATCCTACAATTAATATTGTAGGCGAAGTTTGGACAGGCGATTCAGATTTGCTTTCCACTTACCAGCAAAATAGCAAGTTCAGAAAAATTAATTCTAACTTGCCCGCTCTTACAGATTTTGCTCTAAGAGATGCGCTAATCAGCCTTGCTGAAGGGCGTACCGGCTTGTATCAAGTTTATAATGTAATTGCAAAAGATTATTTGTATGCCGACCCAACACAGCTTGTAACATTTGCAGATAACCACGACGTTCCGCGTGTAGCTTATTTTACAAAAGGAAACCTCAAGAAAACAAAAATAGTTTATGATATTCTTTTAACAACACGAGGAATTCCACAATTGTTCTACGGCTCAGAAATTGGACTTGTTGGCACCGATGATCATGGAACTCTTAGAATACCATTCCCAGGCGGTTTCCCAGATCATAAGCGAAGTGCATTTACAGAAAATGGAAGAGAGCCAAACGAGAACGAGTTATTTAATCATATCAAAAAATTAATCGGCTTGAGAAAAAATTACCCGTCGCTGGCAGAAGGCAAACTAATACACTATCCACCGGTAAATGATGTATATGTTTATTTCAGAACATTGCAAAATGAAAAGTGTATGATTATTGTAAACAACTCGAAAGTAAAACAAGAAGTTAATTTAGCGTTAATGAAAAAAATGATTTCTGAGAACAACAGACTTGTAAATTTGTTTAATAGCCAAGAAACTAGTTTTAATGGTAAAGCTGCAATTACAATAGAAGCGGAAAGCACCTTGATCTACAAAATTTTAGAGTGAGTAAGTTTCTCGAAACCGAGATGAATCTCCTCGCCGCAACCTGCCCGCCGCTTTGCTTTGGCAGGCGGGGCAGCGAGGTTTCTGAAAACAAATTTTATTTATTCGCCTCAAGAGGCGG
>WPAE01000118.1 GCA_009773205.1 Ignavibacteria bacterium | reverse complement strand
TATCTACTACGTCCTTGGTACTCACCTATCTAGTAGCAAGGCCGAGTAAATATCTACCTAAATATTCTTTTTGTTTTCCCAATATTTCTAATTCGCACTTTACTCTGGTGCTTGTTTCGCATTTCGACGTCGTTATAGATCCTCGATTTTCGATTCTGATTCATTCCCACGGTATACTTAGGATCCTCGATGACGCTACCCAATTTCTACGTTACCATTCTAGGTTCCTAGGTATACTTCTATCTATTAGGTATACTATTATTCGGGCGATTCTTCAGTCCCCCCCGCTTACAGCGATCAGTAGAACCTCACTAAGTGACATTATCAAAATTGTTTTATATGTTTCTTTATATGCTGAATTCATTATGCTCAATATTTAGCTTATACATATAGATGTCGAATTGCAAAATAAAACAAATTAAAACTCATAATATTACATCATTGTATGTGTGAAGAAACACAATGGAAAACTATACCGCTATTGCTCAATTAAACAATTCACTCATGTCAAAATCACTCACATTATCTTATTACTACAATCGCTTATAGCTTACCTATTAAAACCAGCGTGGCGTACATTTGACTGGGATATATTTTTTATAATCGTGAAATGGCGAAAAGGGGGAAAGCCATTTCACGATTATAAAAAATATATCCCAGTTAAATGTATTCCACGCTTATCAAGCCTCGTACTCTCGCACAGTAAACTTGACACTAATCAATTCGACTTTTATGCAGATGCATGTATAAGCTATCTTAATTGTAGTAATTAGATATCTGAGTGCGTGATTTTGACATGAGTGAATTGTTTAATTGAGCAATAGCACTATAGTTTTCCATTATGTTTCTTTAAACGCATTATGATGTAATATTACGAGTTTAAACTTGTTTTAATTTGCAATTCGACATCTATGTGTATAAGCATGTATAAGATAAATATTGAGCATAATGAATTTTGTTAATGTCACTTAGTGAGGTTCTACTGATCGGTGTAAGGAGGGTAAAAACTGAACAAGCGCCGAAAGCCCTAGTTGGCTACCTGTCGCATTGATCGAATATGAGGTTAATGAGGTTAGGGGACAAGCGGGCGGTCCTACAGTGCGCAGCCTAGTCCGGATAATCTGGTTCCTTGGCCCATTTCGGCTGTTGCTACTTCCTGAAGGACACTCGTGGCTGATGTGTTGCGGGCTTCTTGATTCCAGAGTCTGGCTGTTCCCGGGGATTTGCTACCGCAATAAAGCGAGGGTGCCATCATAGCCTCGTCATCATAGCCTCGTCGGCTACCAGTCGAATTGATCGATTATGTTAACAATTTATATTCTTATTTCTAACTCTTTCAAAAATTTGGCCTAAATTGAGCGGTCGTGTATCCACAATTATATTTATATATATATATATACACACAATTCTAAACAAAGAGTATAATTACTACATGCGTTTTTTTCTTGCGATAATGTTATTTTATTCTATTTCCTAAGCAAAAAACGAAGGCTACTTTGCAAAACAACCTTCCCTCTCGGAATTTGAGCAACTTGCAAGGCTCATATGAATTTCGGAAATTTTCAGGGAGTGACGCGAAACGAATACTTCTCGCAACAGTGATATTTCTGAAAATCGTTTGAAAAAATTTTTAAACATGGGAACAATGGTAATTGTCAAACATCTACATGTTTACAAAATGGTAAATCATTTAAAAATAAAATTACTATTTCCATATCGTGAAATTCTCTCTTAATATCCGAAAGATCCTTTCAATTTATGGTTATACCATAATAAAATGTAGTTGTACATTGATTAAATATATACTGAAAAAGTAGCATTGATGTGATCAAGAACTCTCCAGTTAAGTAGCTAGATTTGTGAAAACCACCTTCCCTCACTGAATTTGCAATTTTCGCATTATGATAACTTGACGACATTTTAATGCAGCTAGGTTGTTCTTGAGTTTAAACTCCCTTTTCCTATATCTGTTAATAACATGTTTGTTATTTATTTTGTTAACAGTTTATAAGCAGGTGTTATTAACTGTTATTAACAAGGTGTTAATAACAGTTGACCACCTCTAGTTCCCCCATAGCGAACATCGCTAAGTGATACTAACAAAAATTTGTTTTATCTGTTTATTTATATGCTGAATTCATTATGCTCAATATTTTAGCTAACCTCATATTCGATCAATGCCACGTAGCCACGAGTGCTTTCTTCGCAATCTCGCTTTATAGAGGTAGCAAATCCCGGGAACAGCCATACTCCGGAATCAAGAGGCCCGCGGCGCAATACATAGGTGGGCAGGGTCGGACCCCCAGGGGGTCGAAGTAGGGGGGGGGGTGGGAGGTCAAAATCAATTTTATAAAAATCTCCTTTGAAGCGTTTGGCGGCGAAATTTTTTTCTAAAGTTTCAAGGAGCCTATCCAATGTCAAAAATGATAGTGTAAATTTGACTTTTAATTCATTTATGCATAGAAAATTTTCTTCTATGTACAGTATGGTTCGCGGGGGTCCAAAATGGGTAGTGTAAATTTGTGTTTTGCTCAGCGGGGGGGGTCCGCCAGGTGGTGTTTGAGGGGGTCCATATGTCCAGGGGGTTAACCCCCCTGTGCCCACCTATGCAATATCAGCCAGGCGCGTCCCTCAGGACGTACCAACAGCCGAAATTATCCGGACTAGACAGCCCAGAGCAGGACCTCCAGCCTCTCTCCCGGCGTGCCCAAACAAGGGGCTTCAGATCCCCGTACGGGTAGCAAGATGATCCGATATAATCATCGGTTCTGGGGTCCGCCGAAATGGTACTCAATTTGTCGACCAAATTGGATTGCAGGCTGAGTCGACCTCGATCCAGCGAGCATGGATCCATCATCGGCTTGTCGCCCACCAAGCGCTGCCATTTTAGGTCTAACACATACATGGCCACAGGTCTAGAGGTGGTCAAAATGTTAACAATATTTGTTAACACCTAATTATTTTTAACAGTTGTTAACAGTTTATAAACATGTTAACAATTGTAAACAATTTATTATCTTATTTCTGATACTTTGTTAAAGTATTGGCTCAAAATTGAGCTGCCACGTATATCTAAAATAATAAAGACAATTTTAAAACGAATAACACTGCAGTTTGGTCAAGTTTTGCAACGTCGAACCTATTCTAGCAATTTATCACTCCAAAAAAGTTAAAATATCATCTATGATGGCAAATTAAATCTTGATTTTCAATTCTAAATAAGTGTAATCTCATTCTTATTTATATACATAATGATATGATATTATAACATAGTGATAATGATATTATAACTTCCCAAACAAGAAAATGGAGGGTACATTGCAAAACCACCTTCCCTCACATAATTTAAACATCTTGCAAGGATCATATGAATTTCGTAAAAGTTCAGGGAGTGATGCGAAATCAGTACTTTTCGCAACATGGTTATTTTGGGAAATTACGTGGAAAATTTTTGAAAAATAGTAGATGTTTGATAAAATGCTTAATTAAATTTTAAAATAAAAACACTATCTTAATATCGTGAGCTATAAGAAAGATCGTTTCTTTCCATTTTTGTTATATCATAATAAAATGTAGTTTTACATTGATAAAAATATACTGAAAAATATAGAATTGCTGTGATCAAGTTAGGAACAAGTACTCTCCACTTGAGTAGCTAGATTTATGAAAACCACCTTCCCTCACTTAATTTACAATTATCTCATTATGTCTGTTAATAACATGTTTGTTATTAATTTTGTTAACAGTTTATAAACAGGTGTTATTAACTGTTATTAACAAGGTGTTAATAACAGTTGACCACCTCTACACAGGTGGATGGTTAGGGGGGTTGACCAGACCTTGACACGGGGGGAACTCTCCCCCCAACCCGCCCCAATTCCACACCAGCCAGAAAAATCCCCCCCCCCAAACCGCAAAAGGGAAAATTAAAAGGCGAAAAATTCGCAAACAGCTTCCGGAACACGAGAAAATGGGACAAAAAATGGAGAAAAAAATCAATCTTCCATTGAGATTTTCTAATTTAAACCTTAACAATTGTCTCAAAAATTTCATATCCTAATGTTTTTAGCCCAAACGCGCAATCTTTGCCGCTAGATTTCTTAATTTATTATAGATTTACCATACATGGGCACAGGGGGGTTAGGGGGGGTTGACACCCCCTGACCCCCTCTGGGGGGGGGTTGCGTTTTGACCCCCCCCCTAGGGGGGTCAAAAATTTTTCAACGTAAAATCACGAAAGGAACCATAGTGTACCTTGATGAAAATTTTCTATGAAAAAATGCATTACAAGTCAAATTTACACTATCCCTTTTTAACCCTCGGAGAACCCCCTTGAAACTCTAGGAAAAAATTTCACCGCGAAACGCTCAAAAATGAGGTTTTCGAAAATCGATTTTGACCCCCCCCCCACCCGCCCCCCTCGACCCCCCTGGGGGGTCCTACCGTGCCCATCTATGATTTACTAAAGCTCTTCTATAGGCCATCAAAATTACTTTAATTTTTAACTAAATTAGCTTCTAAAACTCAAATTTTATTTGATAATTTATGAAAATTTCAAAATATACGAGGTTTCCATTGCTTATTTGGACCATTTTTAATAAAATCGTGTGCTTCGGGGGGGGGGGCTCCGCCCCCCCCCGAACCCCCTATAAATGCATACTTATTAATTTTTCCCATTTATCGTACCTTTCTACCCTCGTACCCTAAAATTGACACCCATCAATTCGACATCTATGCATACGTTGACACGGTCTTGGGTGGAAACTTTTTTGGACATGGCGAAAGGTTTGTAGGGTGCTCGCCGCATGGGGGGGGGTCTGGGGCGGAGCGCCCGGAGGCCAGAGAGTTTTCAAAATTTTTTATAAAAAATCAATGAAAAATACAATTTTCAGGCCAATTTTTCGAGGCAAATAATTCGAGAAATTTTTAAAAAATCGCAAAATTTTCAATAGAATTTTCAAAATTTGACAAATTTTTGATAAAATTGTAATTTTGCATTGAATTTCTAGCAAAATTGAAAACTTTCCTGGCTTCCTCTTATAAGTCCTTCCGTTTTAGCTCGATTCCCCTCCCTTCCGAAGAATGACTGCCATGAGGCCACCTCCACGTGGTGACAGTTGGGCAACATCCCTTGAAGGGATGGCAAACGGCCTCGATTCGCAGAGAGTAGCTGAGTAAGACGCTGAAATCCGAGAAATTTTGGGAAAAGATCAATGGGGGAAATCAGCTTGAAACGATGGAGAAAAATTATTGGGAAACATTAAATTTTGGGTATGGTCGCACATGGGCGCAGCCAGGATTTTTTCAGGGAGGGGGAATACTTTTCGAAAATATTGAAAAAATTTCCAAAGGCAATTGCGAAAATGCACTATTTTTGGATATTTTTCAATAAATTTAACAAA
>WPAE01000439.1 GCA_009773205.1 Ignavibacteria bacterium | reverse complement strand
TAGGGATGGTGGATGGATAACTTACAGTGTAAGTTATGTGTAAATTACAATGTAACTTACACTGTAAGAAAAAAATTTCTGACAGAAAACTTACATATGTCAGGAAAAATGTAAGTTAATCTTGGCGTAACCTAATGTAACCTCGCCATATGCACGTATCAGGGATAAAATAAATCACAGTGCATTTAGTAAAGCAGTCTAATATAACTTTCCTCCATATCTGCTACATTCTACTGTTCATGGGCTACTCTATAGAACCATTTTATTCGCCCAACCAGCAGCCTCGCCGCAACCAGAGTATAAAGATCAAGAGACGAAATGCATAGATGGCTTGAGCAGGGTAGGACTCCCAGGCATGGGGTGAGGGTGTCGCGGATCCAAAAGGGGGCTTGTAACGCGTTTCTATTCCAATTTTTGCTACGTGATTTTGGTCAGCGCGGGGGTGGGTGGGTGAAGGGTCCTCCTCTATTGGAGTCAGCCCCCCCCCGGCCCCCCTAAAGCTTCTGTGCCCTTGCCCACCAGAAAAATCGAGTTGCATTGTCTGCGGCGCGGCTGCCGTTGGGTCAGTATTGCTTTCTCAGTGTAGTTTCGTTGTAGATGCGGCTAGTGGATCAACGCGCTACAACTAGCATTCGCGAGCGATGCGAATGCGAGTGCCTAGAAGCGACCTCCCTGAACGGCTAGATGGAGAATTGCAATACATATCTCAAAATAACTTAATTAGAAGCGGAAACCCTTCGTGTTGAGAAACCCCTTACCTCACCACATCCATGTAACGTTAACCGGAAACAGCCAAACCCCTCTAACCTCAACGATATCAATTTGGCTTTTTGTGACATTACTAGAGTAGTACAATAGATTAGAAAGAATAACCTAAACGCTACAATATAACATGAAAATTGGGCCTTGTGCTAATTTGTTAGCGCTCAAAGGAATAATTTACTTAATGCTGCATGGTATGTGAGATCTTTCATCGAGAATTTCAATGCCACCTTATTAGATGATGAATATTTATAAACTCTCGGAAAAATTTCTTACACCATGTAAGTTATGTATGCAATGTAAGTTATGTAAGAAATGTAAGTTATGTAATTTATATAAATAACTTACACATTCCACCATCCCTAACAAGGCCCAATTTTCATGTTATATTGTAGCGTTTAGGTTATTCTTTCTAATCTATTGTACTACTCTAGTAATG
>WPAE01000438.1:874-1241 GCA_009773205.1 Ignavibacteria bacterium | reverse complement strand
TACTAACAAAGATAAAGATGGACCTACACCAAGAGAAGTATCGCCGGACTGGATCTACTAGTCCGGCAAACAGAAGAAATACACGATAAATCCCACATAGCAGAAACTTGCTATAGGTTTTTGGGATCATTGTCAGAGATCGCTTAAAGAGGAATACATATCTTAATTGTAACCAATCGCAAGAATCCATAAAAATGTTAACCAACCATTCTAAAATTTCATTCTAGAATAATAGAAATATAAGGGTTTTGAAGATTGAATAATGAACAGCAGTAGTTTATACAGGATTTCGCGGATGGGTGGGGGGTCCCGGCAGGCTTGGGGGGTACTTTTTTACATTGGAGAAATCACAAATTTCGCATTTTTT
>WPAE01000438.1:0-785 GCA_009773205.1 Ignavibacteria bacterium | reverse complement strand
AAATTTTCGCGAAAATTTAGGGAAAATTTTAGAAAATTTTGGAAATATGGATTTGTAGGGGGTTCGGGGGGCGGAGCCCCCCGAAGCTAGCGAAAATATTAAAAAAGTAGTCCAAAAAGCAATGGAAAACTGCAAAATTTTGAAACTTTTCATGAAATTTTAGCGAATTTTGACTTGAAAAAGCGAATTTTAATAAAAAGTAAGGCAATTTTGATGGAATTTTGAAAAGATTTAATAATTTTAAAAGAAAGTAACAAACCTAACGACAAATCTTTGCGTGTTTGGGCGAAAAACCAATTAAGATTTGAAAATTTTAAAATTTACATGCAAAATTCTCAATGGAATATTGATTTTTTATCAATTTTTCTCCCATTTTCAAGGACTTTTTCATGTTATACACCTCTGTAACATACCAAAATTTTTTTTTGGGGGGGGGGCTTCAGAAATCTGTTTCTACACCGCACAATTTTTCCTTTGTATGTTGTGAGTCGTAGACGTTGACTTCGTAGGACTTTACATTCGGATACTTGCGTTGTTTTTCTTTTGCGTCGGAGGCATTTCCCTACGACGGAAAATTCCCCATCGTGACGATTGTAGTGTCCTTGTTTACGTAAATTCCGGTCAGCAGGGGGAACACAGTAGTATGGAAAACTGGGGGTTCTCATCAGCCGATCCCGTGTCACGTGATCGAAGCTTGACCACTTGAGGCAGAACGCCGGAGTTTCCATGGGAACACTGACTGTCACCATGGCAACAGGCACCGTTACCATGGTTACCTCGGCCTG
>WPAE01000117.1 GCA_009773205.1 Ignavibacteria bacterium | reverse complement strand
GATAATGTGTATCAAGGTAAGCTCCCTGATCTCATTATTCTCGCTATGATTTCTGATGCCAATATGACTGGTGGGTACCAAAGATCCCCTTTTAATTTTGAAAATTTTGGAGTAAATTATTTGTGCATGCAAGCAAATGGCGAACAAATTCCTCGCCTTGCTTATCAGCAAAATTATCAAACCCATGACTATATAAGCAGTTATTATGGAGTTTTGGAGGCGTTAGGTTTTGATATTGGGCCGACATGTTGGGATTTGACTCCATCTGAATGGGAAAATGGTTATAATCTTTACGCGTTTAAAATAACCCCTGGTCCTATTGGCACTGTGCATACTCCAACTCGAGTTGGCTCAATTAGACTCTCTGTCAAGTTTGCTGCTGCAACTGGTGCAAATATTAGCGTACTGCTTTTGTCTCAACAAGGAGCTGAGATTCAAATCGACAAGTATAAAAACGTGATTTGCATCAACTAATGGATACTCAACAAATCGAGAAACTCTTAACTCATGCATTGCTTAAGTCTCCAGTTTCCTTTCTTGGAGTATTCGCTTCAGATCGGCTTCCTCTTCCGTCAGCAATTGAAATGTTATCACCCTGTTGCTATGTTGCAAATACAGATCCTAGTGGGGAAGAAGGCGCACATTGGGTAGCATTCTTTCATTCAGATGGAAACTCACTGGATTTCTTTGATAGCTTTGGAGAAAGCCCATATTCTTTAGGATTTTACGTTGAGAAAATTACTAAAACACGTTATAACCAAGTTCAAGTTCAATCCCTTCTTTCAGATGTTTGTGCACATTATTGCATTTTCTTTTTAATTCATCGTGCACATGGAGTACCAATGAGGAACATCATAGCAAAATTCAAATCATTTAAGTATTCTGATTCTGATTCTTATGTTGCAAATTTCATTCAAAAACTTGAACATGAATTGAAAAAATGAATTCGCTTAAAATCGAAACACATGAAGCATGCGCGGTTTTTTACCAGGAGGGGGGTTATGAAATTTCTTTGCTTTTCCAGCTCCTTTCTGAGATGCTTTATGCTTCAAAGTTTTTAGGGAATTTTTTGCATCCTTGTGGGAAAAGATATGAGGATTAACTTTGAGCTCTCTAAGTTTACCAAGGAAATTGGCTAGCCCAATTAAGTTCATGTTTTGATTACGAAGATAAAATGAGCGAATCAAATCTGTCATAGAACTATTTGGAATCGTGAGTCCATCAAGCACAAGCTCATTATTAGCATTAACAGAAATTTCCTCTTTATGCTCCTCAAGAAAATCTTTAAATAAATGAAGTTTATGCTGATAAACATGGGGAAGATTAATAAGATGAAAAGGATCAGCAGGCTCGTTTCCATCGGGAGCATCATCTCCTTGCTCAGCTGGTGCAGCATCTTCGGGTGCTGGATCAAGAGGCTCAAGAACTGGAATATTAGCGGCAGAATTTTGAAACTTTTTATACAAATATCCAAATTTTTCTTGAAGATGACATAAAACTTTATGCTTCGATTCATCATCAAATTCAGGATCATTTAAAATCTTTTCAATTTGATCTTGGATGCTAACAAGAGATTTTAACCCAGGATTATATTCCTTAAGCTGGCGCTGTCGCAGTCGTTCCAGCTCGCCTTCCTCAATAAGCGTCATTGTTCTATATTTACCAGCCATTAATTAAATATCCGAGAACCAAGAGCTGCAAGAACAGCGGATAAAATTGCAGGCACTATAATACTACCACCAGTCTGGGTGAGGAGCTTCTTTTTGCTAGATGCAGTTTCCCCTTTTTGAATAAGTTTGGAGATGAGAAGGCGGTTGGCAGAAAGAACTCGTTTTTGTTTCCTTTTCAAAGGAACTTCACCTTGAGCAGCATTCAAAGCAGCGTTGCAAATTGTTTTAATTACGTTATCAGGGGATTTTGAAATAATTTCAGAAATAATGCGCGGATCTTTACAACGAGAAAGAAATTTGATTGTGCTTTTCAAAGATTTGCTTTTAGATTTAACCATTTTGGTTTACCCCTTTTATACCTTTGAAGGGAGGTAAAAACGAATTGCTTCTTCTGGAAATATTCTGGTTAAAACTCTGAATTCCTCCTTTGTGTCGGGATGAAAATCGAGAATCAAATAACTATGAGGTTCTTCAGTTGCGTTCTGATAAGCGTTGCATAAAAACTTTGAATTTTCAGGGAAAGTTTGTTGAGCCAAAAATCGAATTTGAGATTTATCTCTGGGGTTTTTATAGAGCACTAAATAGTGCGCATTTAAGCTGATGTTTCTCATTTCCTTTCCATGATAAAACAGATTTTGAACCAGGAAAATAACTGTTAAATTTTTATGATGTGATTCCTGAGTGAAAAGTTGAGAAATTTGCTTGGAATCCCCAGCACTACTCATTAAATCATCAATAATCACTAAATTCCTATCTGCAACTGTAATCGAGTTCAAAGTCTCCATGTTAATTCCATCATTAAATTCTGTATTTGGAAGAAAATCTTTTAATTCATCATAGGCTGGTTGCCATTCCTTGTAAAAACAGATGATTCTGTTTGGAAATGGAGAAATAAGAGAAGATCGAAGGCATTTAATTACAAATGATGTTTTCCCAGAACGAGTTGGCCCTGCGATCACGAT
>WPAE01000437.1 GCA_009773205.1 Ignavibacteria bacterium | reverse complement strand
ACTACTAATATAATTTATCAAAGTCCAATATGTGCCAGAACTCCCCATCGCTCTACTACTAGTATAAAAAAGTATCCAAGTATCCAAGTATACAAGGGATCGTTTCTCAAAAAGTATCCAAGTATCCAAGTATCCAAGTATTTGGATACTTGGATACTTGGATACTCGGGGTCGTTACTCAAAGAGTATCCAAGTATCCAAGTATCCAAGTATGCTCTACTACTAGTATAAAAAAGTATCCAAGTATCCAAGTATACTAGGGATCGTTTCTCAAAAAGTATCCAAGTATCCATGTATCCAAGTATCCAAGTATTTGGATACTTGGATACTCGGGATCGTTACTCAAAAAGTATCCAAGTATCCAAGTATCCAAGTATCCAGAAAACTTGACGCTCGTCTTGCACACCCCTAGGTCCCTTTGCAATCACTTTTCGAACCTTGTTGTCTGCATTTTAGCTTAGAATTCGTTAAAAACTTCTAAATTTGCACTGGATGATTTATTTTTTCTATATTTTTCAGAATTGCCGTATTTATATTGATTTTGACAGGATAGTCCTGGGCCATAATATATTCTACTTTTTAGCAGGATCCAAACTGAAACAATTACACCACCCTGCCAATCTATGGCTGCTGAAGCAGAAAAAATTTGAAAAGGCTTCCGAAACAGAAAATATCAAGCGATCTCGGTAGAGATGTAAACTTTGCTAGAAAAAATTTTTCCCAGCATATCTAGCATTTCTAGCATATCTAGCAATATCTAGCAACATATCTAGAAATTTATAAGAGTGACCCTAATTTAAAATCATTAAAGCGCACTATAATTACTTTCTTGTCAAATATATTATTTGATAGTTAATTCTAGGAAAATAAGAAAGAAATTTAGAATAAATACACTAATATAGTTAAGCTTGCATGCTAATGAATATTGAAAAATATCAAAAATGAGGTAGCAGATTTGTGGCTCTCCAAAAATCCGGGTTACATATAAAGAATTGCAGATGT